>NZ_CP064703.1:7582000-8277500 GCF_023101085.1 Bradyrhizobium sp. 170
GGCGGCACCGGTCACCAAAGCGACTTTTCCTTCGACACGCCGCATCATGCCTCGGTCCCGTTTCCCGCCTGCGGCCATTCGGCCGGTTTGGTGTCGCGCGGGAACAACGGCGTGCCCGCCTTGCTCCCCCGGCATTTCTTGAAAACGTTTCCATACTTTGTCTAACAGTGTTGTTCAAGGTAGATTTTTATAGGTTTTCAGCTTATATATCGTTTCCAGAATGCGCTAGGATTTGGTCCATCTACGCCCGAGCGGCGATGCTCAAGGGAACTCTGCAATGTCGTTGCGCCAGGCCCAGCCTGCACGTGCCACAATTCGCGACGTCGCAGCCCAGGCCGGCGTATCGGTCAGCAGCGTCAGCCGCGTCATGAACGGCGAGCCGCACATCAGCCCGGAATTGCACGCCCGCATCATGCGGGCGGTGAACCGCCTGCGCTTCGAGCCGCATTCGGCGGCGCAGGCCTTGCGTTCGCGCGAGAGCAAGACGATCGGCTGCATGGTCGCCGACCTGTCCAACCCGCTCTACAGCGAGATGATCAACGGCGCGGAGGAGGAATTCCAGCGCGCCGGCTACGTGCTGATGCTTGCGGCTACCCGGCACGAGCAAGACCGCGAGACGGCGTTCGTATCAGCGGTGCGCCGGCGGCGGATGGACGGGTTGCTGCTGTTTGCGGGTGACAACGCGCATACCGACTTCACCGGCGCGCTCGCAAACCTGGACCTGCCCTGCGTGGCGATCGATCGCGAGGTGCCGGGCGTCCCCTCGGTGCGTGCTGATCATCGCGGCGGTGGCCTCGAAATCACGCGGTATCTCATCGGGCTCGGCCATCGCCGCATCGCGCTTCTCACCGGACGCGCCGCGTTGCTGCCGAGTTCGGAGCGCCTAGCCGGTTATCGGCAGGCCCATACTGAGGCGAAGCTCGAGGTCGATCCCGACCTGATCCGGCCGCAGACGCAAGGCTCCAGCATTGCGTTCAGCGACGTCTGTCAGTTGCTGCAAGGCCCCGACCGTCCGACCGCAATCATTACGTTAGGTACGCACATGCTGGCCGGCGTGATGGACGCACTTGCCAGCAATGGCCTGCGCTATCCCGACGACATGTCGCTGGTGTGCATCGGCGACACCGATCTCGCCCGATATGCAACACCGGGCATCTCGGCGTTGACATGGGATCTGGACCAGATGGGCCGGGTCGCCGCCAACATCCTGCTCGATCGGATTCGCCGCGGCGATGAGGCCCGCAAGATCCGGCCGGTCTACCTGCCGACACGTTTCATCCTTCGGCACTCCTGCGCCAAGCCTCGGGCGCCCTGATCACGCGACGGAGATCTCCACGACCGGCGAAGAACGACCAAAACAAAAAGGCAAACGGGAAACCCAGGGAGTGAGTAAATGAAGTTACGCGCGATAATGCTTTCGCTGCTTGCGCTCGCGTCATTGCCATGTTCGGCACGCGCCGAGGACGCGGCCGAGTACCCCTCCAAGAAGATCAAGATGCTGTTGCCATTCGGGGCTGGTGGCGGCGGCGACGTGCTCGGCCGGCTGCTGGCCGACCGGATGGGCAACCGTCTCGGCCAGACCATCTACGTCGAAAACCGCACCGGCGCCGCAGGCACCATCGGCGCGCAGCAGGCGGCAACCTCCCCGCCCGATGGCTACACCGTCACGATCGGCGGCATGACCACCCATGTGCTCGCGCCGGCGGTCTATCCGAACCTGTCCTATGATCCGATCAAGGATTTTACCACCATCGGCCGCATCGGAACGTCGTCCATCCTTCTCATCGCAACGAAGGATTTTGCCGCCAACGATCTGCGCGGGCTGACCGAGCTATCGAAGAAGGGTGAGCCGATCCAGTATGGAAGCTGGGGCGTCGGCTCGACCGGGCATTTCTGCGGCGAAATCCTTTCCCAGAAGGCGGGTGTCCGCCTGCAGCATGTCCCGTTCAGCGGCGCGGCGAAACTCGCCAACGACCTGATGGGCGGGCACATCTCGGTGGGCCTGGTCGACATGGCGACCGGGACGCCGCTGGTGAAGGATGGCAAGCTGAAGGCGCTTGCGGTCTGCGGCGGACGATCTCCGAGCCTGCCTGACGTGGCGAGCTACAAGGAGCAAGGCGTCGATTTCGAACGGAGCCTGTCCTGGGTGATGTATGCGCCCGCGGGCGTTTCCGCTTCCATTGCGCAAAAAATCTCTGGCGCGCTGAAGGCGTCTCTGGCCGAGCCCGACATCATCGAGAAGCTGCTGGCACTCGGCATCTCCGCCGATTTCATCGCCGGAGATCAGCAGCGCGACATCAACGCGCGCGACATCGAAGCCTGGAAGAAGGTGGCAAGTGACGCGAAGATCGAGGTCAGGTAGCCACGAGACGCAAAGGGAGGGTCGAGACAATCGACCCTCCCCGCAGAACCTTTCGAGCGCTCAGCTCGCCTTGCCGAACAGCATCGGCAACTGACGCGGGCCGCGCACGGTACCTTCCGACCAAGTGACCTTGCCGGCCGGATCGAGCTTGAAATCCGGAATCCGCTTCAGCCATTCCTCGATCGCGACCGTCATTTCCATGCGCGCCAGGTTGGAGCCGACGCAGCGGTGAATGCCGAGGCCGAACGCGGCGTGGCGATTTTCCTTGCGGTCGATCACCACCTTGTCGGCATCGGGAAACATCGCCGGATCGCGGTTCGCGGCGGGGAAGGACAGCAGCACCATGTTGCCGGGCTTGACCGGGCAGCCGCTGATGGTGGTCTCCTTCATCACCTCGCGCGCCATCGTCACCGGCGAATAGGCGCGCAGCAGTTCCTCGACTGCCAGCGGCATCAGTTCGGGCTCCGCGACAAGGCGCTCGCGGTCCGCCGGCGTCTTCGCCAGATGCCACAGCGAGGAGCCGATCGCGCTCCAGGTGGTGTCGATGCCCGCGATCAGAAGCAGCCGCAGCGAACCCAGCACATGCTCGTCCGCCAGCGGGTTGCCGTCCTTGTCCCGCGCGTTCATCAGCGTCGTGATCAGATCGTCGGTCGGATGCTTTTTGCGATGCTCGATGTGGCCGGCGAAATAGCCGGTCATCTCTCTCACCGCCTCCATCAGCGCGTTGTCATCCTTGATGCCGAGTTCGAGGATGCCGTGAATCCACTTGATGAAGAGATCGCCATCCTTCTCGGGGATACCGAGCATGTGCGCAATGGCGCGGACCGGAACGTGCTTGGTGTAGCGCGCGGCGGCGTCGCATTTGCCGTCGGCAATGAACTCGTCGATCAGTTCGTTGCAGATGGCGCGCACCCGCGGCTCGAGCTTCTTCATCGCGTCCGGCGTGAATGGCGGCAACAACAATTGCTTGGCCGGCTTGTGCTCCGGCGGATCGGAGGTGATCGGCGGCGCCCGCGCCGTGATTTCCGGGCGAATGTCGCGCACGATGACGCGCCGGGAAGAAAAGTGTTCGGTATCGTAGGAGATTTCCTTTACCGCCTGATAGGTGGTCGGCATGTAGCAGCCGAGGAACCGCTCGGTATGAACGACGGCTGATGCCGCGCGCAATTTTTCCCAGATCGGAAACGGGTTTTCCGTCCAGGTCGGATCGGTGTGGTCGAAATCGTTGACCCAGTCGGTGACCGGAGGATGTTCGGGCATAATGCTGGCGGAATCGGACATCGGAGCAATTCCTCTGCTTGGTTCGTTCAGATCCAGGTGGATTAATCGATCTCGCGATCGGCTATTCCTCGGTCACTTCGATCGCGATCTCGGGACAGTTGCTCTGGGCGAGCCAGGCCTTGTCTTCCAGGCCCGCGGGCACGGAACCGTCGCCGACTTCGTGCGCGTTGCCGAATTCATCGAGGTCGAACAGTTCGGGCGCCAGTGATTTGCAGCGCGCGTGGCCCTGACATTTGTCCTGGTCGACGCGGATTCTGAGCGTTCCAGCCATCGCAGCGTTTCCCTTTTTAGCGCGCATTGCACGCTGTGTTTTTCTATCGTTGCTCTTCTGTCGACACGGCGGCGCAGACCCGCCGGCACCTCGCGAAGTTATATCGTATTACATTCGCTTCGCCGTTGTGCTGTCAAGTCAAAAGTTATAGATCATGACATTGAAATGCCACCTCGACCCGCACGCAAAGCGCTGAACGCCTATCACCATGGGGATCTTCGTGATGCCCTGGTTCAGGCCGCGTTGCACGAAGTCGAGCTCGGCGGCCCCGAAGCGATCAGCATCAGCGCGCTTGCGAAAAAACTCGGCGTCTCGCAGCCGGCGCCCTACAAGCATTTTGCCGACCGCGAGACGTTGCTGACCGCTGTCACGGCCGAAGCGTTCCGCCAATTCAGCGCGATAATGCGTGCGGCGATCGAAAAGCCGTCGAAACAGTCGAAGCTGTCGCGCTTCGCGCAGCTCACGCTTGATTTTGGCCTGCGCCGCAACGGCATCTATCGCCTGATGTTCGCGTCGCGGACCATGGCATGCGCACCGAAAGGCAGCGAGCTGCAGAGCGCGGCAATGGAGACCTTCGAACTCCTGGTGGAAGCGCTGGAGGCCCCCGCCGTGGGGCTGTTGCGCGAGCGTAGTGCCCTGAAGGTCTGGGCCTCGCTGCACGGCGTGGTCATGCTCGCCGAACAGGGATTGCTCACCGGCCAGGTTGCCCATGTCAGCCGGGAAGAACTGGTCGAGGACATAGTGAAGGAAACGAAACTCGCGCTGTCGGTCGCCATCGATACGGCCGGCAAGGCCGGTTCATGACGGCCGAGGCGCCGGCATCTGACGGATTTGACAACAGTGGCCTCTATGGAGGCGTCGTTCTCGGGCTTGCCGCCATCGCGGCTCTCATCGTCGCAAACTCACCGCTGGGGCCGCAATACGAGGCGCTGCTACGAACGACCGGCGAGGTCCGAATCGGATCGATCGGACTGAGCAAGACCGTCGATCACTGGATCAATGACGGCTTGATGGCGATGTTCTTTCTGCTGGTCGGCCTCGAGATCAAGCGCGAGGCGCTAGAGGGCCCGCTGTCGAGCGCAAAGCAGGCGGCATTGCCTGTGATCGCCGCGTTCGGCGGCTTTGTCACGCCGGCGGCGATCTTTGCCGCGGTGAACTGGGGCGACGCCCACGCATTGCGCGGCTGGGCCATCCCGGCGGCGACCGACATCGCCTTTGCGCTGGGTGTTTGCGCCATGCTGGGACGCAAGGTCCCGGCTTCGCTGAAGATCTTTCTAATGGCGCTCGCGATTATCGACGATCTGATGGCGATCGTCGTCATCGCGATCTTCTATACCGCGGACCTTTCGGTCACGGCGCTGGCGCTCGGCGGCATTGGCGTCGGGGCGCTCGTGGTCCTCAACCTGCTCGATGTGCGCAGACCGTCGTTCTATCTCATCGCCGGATTGTTCACCTGGGTTTGTGTGCTCAAATCCGGCGTGCATGCGACGCTGGCCGGCGTCGCTGTCGGTCTTGCGATGCCGCTGACCAGACGCGACGGGCACAGCCTGCTCGAAGATACCGAACACGCGCTCAGGCCGTGGGTGATTTTCGCCATCGTGCCGATTTTCGCCTTCGCGAATGCCGGCGTATCGCTTCACGGATTGACCTTGTCAAAGCTGGCGGAGCCGATAACGCTTGGCATTATCGCAGGGCTTTTCGTCGGCAAACAGATCGGGGTCTTCGGCTCATCGCTGCTCGCGATCAGGCTGGGCCTGGCTGCGATGCCGGAAGGGGCAACGACAGGAAAACTCTATGCCATCGCCATCCTGACCGGCATTGGCTTCACCATGAGCCTCTTCATCGGCACGCTGGCCTTCGACGACGAGGTGGTGCTGAAACAGGTCCGGCTCGGCGTCCTCGCGGCTTCGCTGCTGTCCGGCATCGTCGCCGCGCTGCTTTTTTCGACCCTCAGCCGATCGAACGGAGTTCCGGCTTCACGGTAGGGCGGCGCAAACGCGCAACACCCGCCATGAGACCGGAGCCCGGATGGCAGCCGCCGCTTGTATTCGCCACGGGCAAATGATCTAGCTTATCCAGTCAAGGGCAACGCCAGTTGAGCACGAGCTTCACCAGATCAACTGCACCGCGCCGTCTGAAATTCGCGCTAGCGCGATCCGTCAGAGGCGTAGCGCTCGGCATGCTGGTATCGTCTTGCGTTACGGGCCTTGCGCTTGGAAAAGACGATGGCGACGGTGAGGAGGATGCGGCCAAGGCAAAACCGGCCCTGCCGAACTTCTATCTCGATATGAGAACGATCTACTCGACGCTGCCGGCCGGTTCGCTCTCAATCGGATTCAGCACGCCGCCTTTGTTGTCGAGGCTTTCGAACCTTTCCTCGCTACGAACCCTCACCTCGCCGTCCAGCCAAAGCCTCTCGGTCGACCTGCCCTTGACTGTCGATGTCAACGATCGGCTCTCGGTCTACGGCGGCGTCAGCGGAGCCACGTCGCAGGCGGGCACTGATCCCTGGACGAATTTCTCGATCTACGCCTTTACGGTCGGATTCCAGGCCGACATCTACCAGCAGAACGGTGGAATGTTTCCGACCATCACCGTTCAGTCCAACGCGACGCGATCGATTTCGGACGCGCCGTTGGCAACGACATCCTACAACACCATCCTCGAGGCGGATTACGCGCTGAACGCGGATGAGACACGCGGGCTACTCGCTGGCGCGCAGTACGCCAGGATCCTCGTCGATAGCCCGCTCGCCCGCGTCAGCCCCGATATCATGGGCTATGTCGGTGGCTATTATCAGTGGGACAACAACTGGAAGCTCACCGGCCGTTTCGGCGTGCAGCACTTCGGCGGCGCGCAGCTTTTGAACCTGACGCCGTTTCCCGCGTTCACGCAGCCGATCATGCGGTTCGACCTCGACCGCATGGACGACGATGACAATCGGCTGTTCGGCATCACCGCGCAGATCGCCTGGACGCCGAAGCCGTCGTACCAGCTAACGCTGCGAACGCCGCTCTACGCGATCAAGAATTAGCCGCTCATGCAGGCTGCGAATCCCGCACGGCCGCGCCGCGCAGCAGCTTGCCGATCTCCGGCTTGCAGGCGCCGCAATTGGTACCGGCCTTCAGGCGCCGGCCGACCTCGTCGACGCTGGTCGCCCCTTTAAGGATTTCCGACGATATCTGATGCTGCCCGACGCCGAAACACGAGCAGACGATCGGCCCGACATCCTGGCTTGCATCGAGCGGCTGCCCCGTCAGCAGCGACATCCGCGCATTCGGCGACAATGCCTGCTCTGCGAATAGCCCTGACAGCCACGACCGCGAGACCAGCTTGTGATCGGGTGCGATGAACACGCAACCTTCCAGCCGGCCGTCGCGAACGGCCGCGTAGCGGAAACGGCCGGCCTTCGGATCGCGATAGGCGATCCACTCGATATCGTCATATCCGACGCGGAGCTGCGCCCGTGCCCAATCGCGCCAGCTCGTCGGCCGCTCGTCACCGGCGAGTTCCATCCGCCAGCAGGTCCCTGAAAGCCCGCCGACCCAGTAGCCCGCTTCGGGACGCGCGATCTCCTGGCGGCTGAGGATGAAGGCATGCCATTTCGGCAAGTAAGCTGCCGCCTTGACCGGCGTGTGCTTGGACTCCGGCTGTCCGGAGATCGGATCGGTCGCCGGATTGACCAGCGCGTTGACCCGGCCGTCGCCGGCATACTCGCCGTTCCAGTGCATCGGCACGAACACGCAGCCGCGCCGCTGTTCGGCAGTGACGACAACGCGCGCCACCATCTCGCCCCAGGGACTGGTCAATCGCGCCAGCCCGCCATTCTCGACGCCGGCCATGCGTGCATCGTCGGGATGGAATTCGGCGCAAGGCTCGAAAACATGCGCCAGCAGCCGCGCCGATTTTCCTGTCCGTGTCATGGTGTGCCATTGATCGCGGACCCGCCCGGTATTGAGCACCAGCGGATAGTCGCGGCTGGTCGCGTTCACGGCGGCACGCGGCGTCACCGGCACGAAACGCGCCTTGCGATCGGCCGTGAAGAATTTTGCGGTTTCGAACATCCGCGGCGTGCCGGTTGGATATTCGCGCGTCACCGGCCACTGGATCGGGGTGAGCGCATCGTAGGCGCGATCATCGAGCGTATTGAGGGCAGACAGATCGAAATCGCGCGTCCCTTCATTCTCGAAACTGGAGAGTCTCGCGTGCTCGCGGAAGATCGCGGCAGCGTTCGGATAGTCGAACCCCGCAAAACCCATGCGTTGCGCGACGTCGCAGACCGTCTGCCAATCGGCCCTTGCAGCGCCGGGCGCCGGCAGGAAGCGCCGCTGCCGGGAGATGCGCCGTTCGGAGTTGGTGACCGTGCCGTCCTTTTCGCCCCAGGTAAGCGCCGGCAGCAGTACGTGGGCATGACGCGTGGTGTCGGTATGGCGCATGCAATCGGAGACGACGACGAGCTCGCACGCATCGAGTGCGCGGCGCACGCGATCGGCATCCGGCAGGCTGACCAGCGGATTGGTGGACATGATCCAGACCGCCTTGATGCGCCGGTCGGCGATCGCATCGAACATGTCGACGGCCTTGAGACCCTGCTTGTCCGCGATAATTGGCGACTGCCAGAATCGCTGGACGATATCGCGGTGTTTCGGGTTCTCGATCTCCATGTGGGCGGCCAATTGATTGGCCAGCCCGCCGACTTCCCGGCCACCCATGGCGTTGGGTTGTCCAGTCAGCGAGAACGGGCCCATGCCGGGCTGCCCGATACGGCCGGTCAACAAATGACAGTTGATGATCGCATTGACCTTGTCGACGCCGCTGCTCGACTGGTTGACGCCCTGCGAATAGAGCGTGACGACCCGCTCGGTTCTGGCGAACCAGTCGAAGAACAGCGCCACCGCCCCCTCGGTCAGGCCGCAGATTTCGGCAGTCTGCGCAACCGTCTGGCCGGCGACCTGCCGCAGCGCGGCTTCGGCGCCGGTGGTGGATCCATCCACGAACGCGCGGTCGATGGCGTCGCGCGACGCAAGATGCGCGAGTAACCCGTTGAACAGCACCGAATCGCTGCCCGAGCGAAGCGGCAGGTGCAGATCGGCGCCGTCACATGTCGCGGTCCGCCGCGGATCGATGACGACGATGCGGCACGCCGGGTTGTTGGCCTTGGCGGCCACCATGCGCTGGTAAAGGATCGGATGGCACCAGGCGGCATTGGAGCCGACGAGGACCAGCAAATCGGCGGTTTCGAGATCCTCATAGCAGCCCGGAACGGTGTCGCTGCCGAACGCGCGCTTGTGACCCGCCACGCTCGATGCCATGCACAGCCGGGAATTGGTGTCGATGTTGGCGGTGCCGATGAAGCCCTTGGCGAGCTTGTTGATGACGTAATAGTCCTCGGTCAGAATCTGGCCGGAGACATAGAAAGCGACCGAATCCGGACCGTGCTCGCGGACGACTCTGGCAAATCCGTCCGCGACATGATCGAGCGCCGTATCCCAGCTCGTTTCCTGCCCGTTGACGACGGGAGCCAGCAGCCGGCCCTCGAGGCCGATGGTCTCGGCGAGCGCCGAGCCTTTCGCGCACAGCCGTCCGAAATTGGCGGGATGCAGCGGATCGCCCCGAACGGTAACGGCGCCCGAGGCATCCCTGTCAGCGATGACGCCGCAGCCGACGCCGCAATACGGACAGCTTGTCTTCACTGGCACGGGCAATCACCCTCATTCGGCGGGGACAGCCGCCGCCGTCTGGACGCAAAGCCAGACAGTGTTGTTCTCCACCTTGGTCGGATGCGCGCGCGTACATCCCTCGTCGGGAGCGACCGCCGTACCGCTCTTGAGCTCAATGACGAAATTGTGCAGCGGACAGGTGACGCGCTTGTTGTGAACGATGCCTTGCGACAACGGTCCGCCCTTGTGCGGACAGCGATCGTCGAGCGCGAACACCTCGTCGTCGGCGGTCCGAAATACCGCAATGTCACCGGACGCCGTTCGCACGACGCGCGAGCCGAGAACGGGAATATCGTTCAGCGTCCCGATTTCGATCCATTTCGTCATGCGAGTTCCAGCTCCGCGAGCGGGGTGAATTCGTTGCGATCGACGCCGCGTTTGGCGCGCGCCGCCCAGGGATCGCTTTGCGAAAATTGCTGCGAATAGGCGAAGCGGCTGAACAGGGCTTTGCGGTTGGCGACATCGTCGACCACCTGCTTGCGGATGGCGTCGAGGCCGACCCGATCGCACCACTTGTACATACGCTCCAGATACCAGCCCTGCTCGCGATAAAGCTGTGTCAACGCGGCAATGACTTCGAGCGTCTCTTCCTCGGTCGCTACCTTGCCCAGGAACTCGGTTCCCTTGATGTGAAGACCGGCGGCGCCGGCAAAATGGATCTCGAAACCGGAATCGACGCAGACGACGCCGACGTCCTTGCAGGTCGCCTCCGCGCAATTACGCGGGCAGCCGGACACCGCAAGTTTCACCTTGGCCGGCGTCCATGAGCCCCACATAAATTTTTCGATCTTGATGCCGAGGCCGGTCGAATCCTGCGTGCCGAAACGACACCATTCCGAACCGACGCAGGTCTTCACCGTGCGCAATCCTTTGGCATAGGCGTGGCCCGACACCATGCCCGCATCGTTCAGATCCGCCCAGACCGCGGGCAAATCCTCCTTCTTCACGCCGAGAAGATCGATGCGCTGCCCACCGGTCACCTTGACGGTCGGAATCTTGAACTTGTCCGCAACGTCGGCGATGGCGCGCAATTCATCCGGCGTCGTGACGCCGCCCCACATCCGGGGCACGACCGAATAGGTTCCGTCTTTCTGGATGTTGGCATGGACACGTTCATTGATGTAGCGCGACTGCTGATCGTCGCGATATTCGCCGGGCCAGGTGGCGAGCAGGTAATAGTTCAGGGCGGGCCGGCAGGAGTGGCACCCGTTCGGCGTCTTCCAGTCCATGAACTTCATGACATCGGGAATGGTCTTCAATCCGTTCTCGATGATGACGCGCCGCGCGTCGTCATGGCTGTGATCGGTGCACGCGCACATCGGCTTGACCTTCGGGGCCGCCGAATAGTCGCCGCCGAGCGTGAAGGCGAGAACCTGCTCGACCAGGCCGGTGCAGGACCCGCAGGACGATGATGCCTTGGTGTGGGCACGCACGTCGTCGATCGTGAACAGCTTCTTTTCGCTGATCGCCTTGACGATCGTACCCTTGCAGACGCCATTGCATCCGCAGATTTCAGCGTCGTCGCTCATGGCGGCGACCGAGTTCTTGCCGCTATGACCGCCATCGCCGAGATTGGCGGCGCCGAACACCAGCCGCTCGCGCATTTGCGAAACGTCGGTGCCGTCGCGCAGATGCTGGAAGTACCACGGGCCGTCGATGGTATCGCCATAGAGCACGGCGCCGATGATTTTCTTGTCGCGCAGAATGATCCGCTTGTAGACGCCGCGGGAAGCGTCCTGCATGACGATCTCTTCCTTGTCCGCGCCCGGCGCGAAGTCGCCGGCGGAGAACAGGTCGATCCCGGTCACCTTCAGTTTGGTCGAAACGACCGAACCGTCATAGGTGGCAAAACCCTTCATGGCGAGGTGGTTGGCGCAAACCTTGGCTTGGTCGAACAAGGGAGCGACGAGGCCGTAGGTCTGGCGACGATGCTGCACGCATTCGCCTACCGCATAGATTCGCCCGTCATAGGTCTGCATGGTGTCGGAGACGACGATGCCGCGCTCGCAATAAAGGCCTGCCTTGCGCGCCAGCTCGACATTCGGGCGGATGCCGACCGCCATCACGACCAGGTCGGCGGGCAGTTCCTCGCCGTCGGCGAAGCGCACGCCGGTCACGCGATCCTCGCCCAGAATCGCTTCCGTCTGCGCGGGCATCTTGAATACCATGCCGCGCTCTTCCAGCGACTTGCGCAGCAATCCGCCCGCGACCTGATCGAGCTGACGTTCCATCAGCGTGTCGAGCAGATGCACGACGGTGACGTTCATGCCGCGCTTCATCAATCCGTTGGCGGCTTCGAGGCCGAGCAGACCGCCGCCGATCACAACGGCATTCTTGTAGCTTGTCGAGGCCTGGACCATGCGCTCGACGTCCTGAATGTCGCGAAAGCCGATGACGCCCGCCAGGTCCTTGCCCGGAAGCGGCAACATGATCGGGTTCGAACCGGTAGCGATCAGCAGGCGATCGTAAGGGACCCGCGCGCCTTCCGCAGTGACGACTTCGCAGGTACGCCGATCGATCATCTCGATCATTTCGCCCTTGCGCAGCGTGATGCCGTTATCCTCGTACCACTGCTCCGTGTTGAGCATGATGTCGTTGACGGTCTTCTCGCCGGCGAGCACGGGCGACAGCAGAATTCGGTTGTAATTGCCGTATGGTTCGGAACCGAAGACGGTGATGTCATAGAGATCGGGCGCACGGTCCAACAGCACTTCTACCGTGCGGATGCCGGCCATACCGTTGCCGATCACCACCAACTTTTGCTTGATTACTTTCTCGAGCATGCTCTGCCTACTAATCCTGGTTCCGATGGCCCCACTCGGCAACGCAGCTCTGCATCGCCGATTGGCAAGAAGTATTGATGATTTGGGAGCGCCCATCGGCGGGCAGAGAACCGTCGACTATGACGATTGATATCTTGGGTATTCAAGAGGCGTGCCAACACCAGACCCGTAATTTTCCGGGCGCAACGCACGGCTTCAGCCGATGAATCGGTAATTGGCGGCAGCTGCGCGCGCGCGAATGCCCAAAAAATCATCTACGGGGGCTATCCATTGTGCACAGCACCAATGCTTAACCACGAGCGGGCGTTCATTTGCCCGCGAAAATGTCACGGCACGGACAGGCGGCCTTTCAGGAGCGCTTTTCCGCTGATGACCGGCACCGCATAATAAAACACCAAAATGCGCGTTCGAGCGGCTGTTTTTGCCAACAAACAGAGCAGTGACCGCCTTCGCGGCCGGTTGTCCCCCCGCAGCAAGGCACTGCAAATACACGCAAAGTGGCGCGCTCGTTGTTCTGGCACACGAATTGCTGACGTTGCGACACCAGAGTGTGTCTCAACGAAGAGACGACCTCTCGCTTTCCAAAATTCAATCCCTTTGTGCCGAGATCACCGCGCTTGCGCGGTGTCACGCGCCGATGTTCGAGGCTGCTCGATGAAGTTTGCTGAATTCAAGAAGGCTGGCCACTGGCCCACGCTGCTCGCCGCCTTCCTCTATTTCGACATAAGCTTCATGGCTTGGGTCGCGCTCGGTCCGTTGATCGTCTACATCGCGCAAGACATGAACTTGGCCGTCGACGAGAAGTTTACCCTCGTCGCCATCCCGGTGCTGGCCGGCGCGCTGCTGCGGGTTCCGATGGGCATCCTCGCCGATATCATCGGCGCCAAGCGGACCGGGATCATCGCGCAAGTCGTCGTCATCATTGCAACGGCCTGGGTTTGGTACTTCGGCCTCAACAGCAAGCTTGCGATCGAGGTCTTCGGTCTCGGGCTCGGCATCGGTGGTGCGTCTTTCGCGGTGGCGCTGCCGCAGGCAAGCCGCTGGTATCCGCCGCAATATCAGGGCGTGGTGATGGGGATCGCCGGCGCCGGCAATATGGGTGTCGTGCTCGACACGCTGTTCGCACCGACGATCGCCGAACATTGGGGCTGGCAGGCCGTGTTCGGGGTGCTGCTCGTTCCGATGCTGCTGATCCTCGCCTACTACGTTTTCGCCGCCAAGGATGCGCCCGGAGAACGGAAGCCGATCTCGCTGAAGGCCTATGGCACCTTGCTGCGCGATCCCGACAGCCGCTGGTTCATGTTCTTCTACTTCATTACCTTCGGCGGTTTTGTCGGGCTGGCCAACGCGTTGCCGCTGTATTTCACCGTGCAGTATCATGTGTCCGGCGTCGCGGCGGGCCTCTTGGTGGGCTTGATCGTCGCTTTCGGCTCCGGCTTCCGGCCGGTCGGCGGCATGATCGCCGATCGCATCGGCGGCATCCGTTCATTGTCTATATTGTTTGGGGTCGTCGTGGCGGCGTACCTCGTCATTGCCTTCATGCCGGAAGGGCCGGCCGCATCGACGCCTGCGGGTTGGGGGCTCACCCAGCTGCCGCGAATTGCGTGGGTATCAGTGCTGCTGTTCTCGATCGGCGTGCTCGCGCTCGGCATGGGTAATGGCGCGGTATTCCAGCTCATTCCGCTCCGCTTCCGTCACGAGATCGGCATGATGACGGGCATGGTCGGCTGCGCCGGCGGCATCGGCGGTTTCTTCCTTGCCAAGGCGCTCGGCGTCGCCAAGGGAATGACCGGCGGCTTCGGCGCCGGCTTCCTGTTTTTCGGCCTGCTGGCGTTGCTTGGCTTCCTGGGACTTGCCATGGTCAAGGTCCGCTGGCGCACCACATGGGGCGCCGCATCGGGAGCGCGGGTCTGACGACGCGCGCTGCTAACCTGACAGGCCGCGCGGGTGACGATCGGTTCGCAACGAAATCTCGGGGTTCGCGTCGGCTTCGTCAGCGAGACCGGCAAGCGCTCCGCCAATGAGGATTACGTCGCGACCTGCCTCGGCCGGTCCGGTGTGAGCAACCGCGACATCGTCGCCGCGGTCGCCGACGGCGTCGGCGGACACAAGGGCGGGCGCGAAGCCGCCGAGCTCGCGGTTCGCTGCTTCATCGACGCCTATTATTCCCTCCCCGAAACGCTCGGCGTGCGCCGCCGGGCATCGCGTTCGCTGGAAGCCGCCAATAGCTGGATCTACACGCAAGGCCGCACCGATCCCCTGCTCAGCGGAATGAGCTGCGCTTTCTCCTCGATCATCCTGTCGCGGCGGCAGTGCCACATCATTCACATCGGCGACACCCGCGCCTATCGCCTGAGCGAGGGGCGCCTGGAGCGGCTGACGACGGACCACATCGCCGGCCGCGGCGATCTCGCGCATCTGCTCAACCGCGCCATCGGCTTCGAGGATTTTGCCCGCTTCGACTATGCCACCGTCGGACTGCGCCAGCACGACAGGCTCCTGATCTGCAGCGACGGCGTTCATGGCGTATTGGCCGATCACCGACTCCAGGTGCTGTTGAGCGAGCGCACCTCGCCGGAAGAATCCGCACGCGCACTGGTCGACGCGGCGATGGATGCCGGCTCCAGCGACAACATGACCGCCCTGGTGCTCGACGTCGTCGACCTGCCGCCCGCCGACCGCGACGAACTCACCCACTCGATCGCGACGTTTCCGATTTTGGACTTGCCCGAAACCGGCGACGTCATCGACGATTTCACGCTCGGCGAAATTTTGTCTGACGGACGCTACAGTCGGCTGTTCAAGGCGATCGACAAACGACAAGGCCGCGAACTCGTGCTGAAGTTTCCGCATCCGCGCGTGGCCAGCGAGGGCTCCTATCGCCTCGCCTTCGTGCGCGAGGCGTGGGTCGCGGCGCGCGTGCGAAGCCTGTGGATCGGAGAAATCGTCGAACTGCCTGCCGAACGGCAGACCCGCCTCTATTCGGTGATGCCGCTTTACGAAGGCGAGACGCTGGAACAGCGGCTCAACCGCTCGCCGCAACTTTCGCTGTCTGAAGGCATCGGGATCGCGACCAAGCTGGCGCGCGCGGTCGCGACCTTGCACCGGGCCGGCATCATCCATCGCGACATCAAGCCCGACAACGTGATCCTGCTGAAGGCCGGCGGATTGCGGCTGGTCGACCTCGGCGTCGCGCGCGTGCCGCTGCTCGAGGATTTCCCGGCCGAGGACATTCCAGGCACGCCGAGCTACATGGCGCCGGAGCTGTTTGGCGGGCGGACCGGCGACGAGTTTTCCGATCTCTACGCGCTCGGCGTCACCGTGTACCGGACGTTCACTGCCGCCTATCCCTATGGCGAGATCGAGCCGTTCTCGCGGCCCCGCTTCGGCAAGCCCGCTTCCCTCTCCCGCTATCGCCCCGACCTGCCGGCCTGGCTGGATGCGGTGGTCGGCAAGGCGCTCAACGTCGATCCGGTGCAGCGCTACGGCGACGTCATCGAGTTCTCGCACGAGCTCGAGAACGGCGCGATGTGGGCCAAGCCGGCCGCCACGTCACGGCGCTCGCTGTACGACCGCGATCCGCTCGTTTTCTGGAAGAGCCTGTCCGCAGGCCTGATCGTGCTCGTCATCCTGCTTCTGGCATGGTCGGTACGACATTAGCCCGACGCTCCGGTGGAGCGTCGGGCCATGTTACATGAGCGAAGCCAACCGCGTCGGCTTCGCGATCCGGCTCACACCCCGGTCTGGGTGATGAACTTGGTGTTGAAATACCCGTCCATCGCCTCGGTGCCGCCCTCCGAACCGTAGCCGGAATCCTTGACGCCGCCGAACGGCACTTCGGGCAGCGCGAGCCCAAAGCTATTGATCGAGACCATGCCGGCTTCGATGGCGGCGCCGATCGCGGTCGCCGTCTTGGTCGAGCTGGTGAAGGCGTAGGACGCCAGACCGAACGGCAAGCGGTTGGCTTCCTCGGCCACCTCGTCGAAGGTCGAGAAGCGGGAGATCAGCGCCAGCGGCCCGAACGGCTCCTCGTTCATCGCGCGCGCATCCTTCGGCACGTCGCTGACCACGGTCGGCTCGTAGAAGTAACCCTTGTTGCCGACGCGGTGGCCGCCGGTCTCGAGTTTTGCGCCTTTGCCCACGGCGTCCTGCACCATGTCTTCGATGGCGGTGACGCGGCGCGGATTGGCGAGCGAACCCATCTTCGAATCCGGATCGAGGCCGTTGCCGACCTTCGTCGACTTGGCGCCCTCGACGAACTTGTCGACGAACTCACGGAATACGTCGTCCTGCACCAGCATGCGCGTCGGCGAGATGCAGACCTGGCCGGCGTTGCGATACTTCGCCGCCGCCAGAATCTTCGCTGCCGACGTGACGTCGGCGTCCTTGAACACGATCGCCGGCGCGTGGCCGCCCAGCTCCATGGTGGCGCGCTTCATGTGCAGGCCCGCCAGCGCGGAGAGCTGCTTGCCCACGACGGTCGATCCGGTGAAGGAGATCTTGCGGATCACCGGATGCGGAATGAGATACTCCGAAATCTCCGACGGCACGCCGTAGACCAGATTGATCACGCCGTCAGGCACGCCCGCATCGACGAACGCCCTGATCAGTTGCGCAGGCGACGCCGGCGTTTCCTCGGGCGCCTTGACGATGATCGAGCAGCCCGCCGCAAGGGCCGCGGAGAGTTTTCTGACGACCTGGTTGATCGGAAAATTCCACGGCGTAAAGGCCGCGACCGGGCCGACCGGCTCTTTGATCGCGATCTGGTAGATGCCGGGGCCCCGGGCCGGGATCACCCTGCCATAGGCGCGCTTGGCTTCCTCGGCGAACCATTCGATGACGTCGGCGGCGGCCATGGCTTCCATCTTGGCCTCGGCCAGCGTCTTGCCCTGCTCCATCGTCATCAGCGGCGCGATCTCGTCATTACGCTCGCGCATGATTTGGGCCGCCTTGCGCATGATCCTGCAGCGCTCGAACGGCGCCACCGCCCGCCAGACCTTGAACCCCTTGGCGGCGGCTTCCAGCGCCTCGTCGAGATCGGCACGGTCGGCATGCGCGACGGTGCCGATGGTTTCCTCCGTCGCCGGGTTGAGCACGGCGATGGTCCTGCCCGACTGGCTCGGCCGCCATTTGCCGTTGATGAACAATTGCGTATTGGAATATGCCACGGACTTGCTCCCTCTTTTATTGTCGCCGGATGGCGAAATCGGCCGGCTGAAGATCAGGCGCCTTTATGATCGAAGCCCGGCCGGATTGCAAAGCCGATTCAACCGGGTACGGCCCTGCGACCGGCGCAGGGCGCTTCCGCCGCAGACTGACTTTTCACATCAGGAGAAGACATCATGCCGACATACGACACAGCCCGGACGCTGCAGGGCAAGGTTGCGCTGGTTACCGGCGCGGGCCGCGGGCTTGGCCGTGCGTTCGCCGAACGGCTCGCGAGCCTCGGCGCCGATGTCGCCATCCACGGCATGCGCGAGCATGGCCCGACGGAGTATGGCGAGGGATCGACACTGACGGCAGTCGCCGCGGACGTTGCAACGGCGCATGGCGTGCGCACCATCCGCGTGCTCGGCGATCTCACCCAGGGCGCCGACATCGCGCGAGTGGTCGAGACCACGACGAAAGAATTGGGCCCGATCGACATTCTCGTCCACAACGCCGGCGGCGACATCGCCGCCGAGGGTGGCAAGCCGGATCCGAACGATGCGGTCGGTATCCGCGAGGAGGACGTGCGCGCGGTGCTCGACCGCAACCTGCTCTCAACCATCCTGACCTGCCAGGCGGTCGCCAAGGAAATGATGCCGCGGCGTCAGGGCCGCATCGTCACCATCGGTTCGGTCGCCGCCTTCAAGGGCCGCACCAATGGCTCGATCTATGCGGTCGCGAAGGCGGGCATGACGCACTACACCCGCTGCCTCGCCGACCAGCTCCGCTCCTACGACGTCACCGTGAACTGCATCGCGCCCGGCGACACCCGCACCGGCCGATTCATGGGCACGCGCGCGGTGGATCAGGAGCGAATGGTGGAAACGGGCACGCTGGACCGCATCGCCACCGTCGACGAAGTCGCGCGCGTCGTGGAGGTGTTTGCCGGACCGCTGGGCGCGTTTGTCTCGGGCCAGGTACTGCGCGTCGACGGCGGAGGACAGTGCTGGGCGGGGTGAGGACGGCAAGCCTCATACCAACGTCGCCACAAATTTGCGGTGGTCATGACGAATGCGGCGATTAGGCCAACGGCGATAAGCGAGGCAATCATTGTCTGCAAGCGCGAGGAGATTGATCGCACTATGATTCCATCGGCAATGCATCGCTGCTAAAGAGCGGACCCGCTCCGTTTTGCGGTCGTCCTTGGGGCGGCGTCGACGGCGCATGTTCCGCTAAGCGAGACCCTCGGGCACCACGACGTTCAAATTCGAGGCGAGCACCAGCAACCTGGACAGGGTCCCCTGCACCAGCGGTATGCCGGCGTCTGACCTTCTCTCCATCTCCGCGAAACCACGTTCTCCCGGCAGATAAACGCCGTCCGATCCGTCCGCCGGCGGCAGATCCTTGATGGCAGCAGCGAGGCGGTCGACCTCAAAAGGAAAGTTGTTGCCGAATGCTGATGGGTCGAGCACCGCCACCAGACCATTGGCGCCGGGATCGCCGCCTTCGGTGAGTGCGACGGCGATGAGAGGATTCGCTGCCAGAACACTGGCAAGCACCTCGATCATCAGGGAGAGGCCTGAACCTTTGGCTCCGGCCATGGGCAAGACCGCCTTCACCTTGCGCGGGTCCGTTGTCTCGCCCCCATTTTCATCGACACCCCAGCCCGCCGGAATCGGCTTGCCGGCATCCCGGGCGGCCATGATTTTTCCGATCGCCACCGATGCGGTCGACATGTCCAGAAGCAAGGAGCGGTCCGGATTGGTGGTGGGCGCGGCAATCGCGATTGGATTCGTCGAGACCCCTTCCGCTCTGGACCCGTGATAAATCATAAGAGGCTTTGAGGCCGTCATGGCGATGCCGACGCGCCCCGCTTGGGCAACCTGGTTGGCATAGTATCCGATCGCACCGGCATGGCTGATGGAGCGAACCGCGCACCAGCCGATGCCATGAGTATCCGACAGTCGCACGGCCGTCCGCACGGCGAGGTTCATCGCCACCGCGCCAGGCGCGCGATCTGCGTCGAGCACCGCTATCGCGCCTTTGCCTGAAACCTGGCGCGGCTCGGCCGACGGATTGATCAGGCCAAGCTGCACCATCTCAACGTAACGCGGAATTCGCAGCACGCCGTGCGAGTCGGCGCCGCGCAGATTGGCCCACACCAGCATTGCCGCGGTCTGTTCGGCCTGATCGGCCGTAAATCCACCGGCCCGAAGCAGGTCAGCGGCGAAGCCCCGGAGCGTCAGGGAGCCGATCGTAACCGTGTCCGAAGCTGCACCCACCCTCACGCTCCCAGGGGCGAGGGAAAGAACTTGTCGAGCCACCCTTTGATGATCGTCTTCGTGCGCGGCGCATCTCCCTGCGCGAGCGGGAAATGGGACGTGCCGGTGATCAGAACGAGTTCGGCCGGCTGGCCGGCCTTTTCGAACATGCGGATCGACTGCTCGGTCGGCGTAATCGTGTCATTGGCGGTGTGCAGGAAAAGGATCGGGCGTGGCGCGATGTTTCCCACAACGTCGTCCGCACGGAAATTGTACATGCTCCACGCCGTCTCCACCGGAATCTCCATGATCGCCTTCGGGGAGAGATTTTTGCGCAAATGCTCGGGAATCGGAACGGCGTCGAAACGGGAGATCCACATGCTCTCACCTGTTTCCTGGCGGTGCTTGCGACCCTTTTCCAGAAGCGAAGTGAACTTTGCCCAGGCTTCAGGCGTGGGGTGCTGGCCACGGAATTTCTGCTCGCCGTCGCCCCAGCCGCAGGATGAGATCACGCAGGCGAACCGATCATCCACACCCGCCGCATAGACGGAGACCGCCGCACCGAAGCTGTGGCCGACCACGCCGATACGCTTGGGATCGACTTCTTCCCTCTCGGCGAGGAACGTCAGTGCGTTCTTGGCGTCCGCCACCTGGTCGAAGCAGCGCACTTGTGCCCGCTCACCTTCACTCTCGCCGCAGGAGCGGAAATCGAAGCGAAGCGCCACATAGCCCATCTCCTCGAGCATCCGCGCCTGGATTTCAGCATGGGATTCGTCCTTGGATCCGACGAAGCCGTGCAGGACAATGAAGGCAGGCAGTCGCTGGCCCGGTTTTTTCGCATCCGGCACATGGAGAACGGCGGAAAGCTTGAGCCCGTCAGAGCGGAAGGAGAGTCTTTCTTGCATTGGCATGTCCTCGTACTGCTGTGCCGTCCTTGTGCATTCACGCTTGCGGCACGGAGGCAGATGTTTCGGGCGCAAAGGCGCCTGTCTGTTTCGGTCAGTTGATGGCGGTAAAGGGAAAGTGATGCTGGCGCCACTCAAGCGGCGCGGGCGTACCCCAGACATTCATTGAGCGCACATTGCCGGGACGTTCGAGATTGGTGATGACGTTTGGAACGAAACCCTCGTCGTCCGCGATCGACGCCATCGAGCCCGAGCATTCAACCATCGCGCCGCTGGAGTCGGTGTAATACGCATAAGTATTGTCACCCGGCCGGTGGCGGCCCGGCCCCCAGAGCATCTGCTTGTCAAATCGATCGAGCAGATCGCCGAGCTTCAGGTAATCATTGAATTCCCTGAACTCGAAGGAGTAGTGATGCAGCCCCGCCTTGCCGCGAACGACACCGACGATGTGATGCAGGCGGTTGCCGCCATACATCCAGCTCAGGCTGTCGTCGACCAGGCGTTCCGACAAGCGAAGGCCGCCGATGCTCTCGAGCTGCCGGCGCGTTGCAGCCGGATCGGGTGTCGTCAGGTTGAGATGGTCCATGCGGTTCGGGCCGACGCCATGGGTCGGGTACCGTCGTCCATAAAGCTGGTTGCGCGTGGGCGTGTGTATCTCGAAACGCAGCCCCTCCGGCGTCGCGAAGGTTACGCCCGCGGCCATGCAGTCGAGACTGGGTTCGCGAGAAAGAATCCGGCAGCCGGCGCCTTCGATCCGGGACTCCGCCTCCCGGACGGCTTCGACGGTGAGCGCTTCCAGCCCGATCGTATGTGTCGAGTTCTCATGCGACCTGAGCAATACGAGCTCGGCCGCGCGCCCGTTGGAGCTTAGCCAAGTCTGGCGCTCGTCCGAGTAAGTGACATGCAATCCGAGTATTTCGGTTGCTTCCCGCACCACGGTCTCGGTCACGGTGGTGTTGATTTTCACATGCCCGATCGCGTGCACCAAATGCGGCATCTGCACCTCCCAAACTTCAAGATGTTGGAGAGTTCTGCTATCGCATCGGAGCGAAGGAATCAACACATTTTCGATTAAAATTGATATTTTCGAAATTTTAGACCGCAGGCATTCGGACGGCCTCTCGCCAATACCCAGCTCTACCAGAAGAAGCTCGCCGACATGCAAACGGAGATCGCGCTCGGACTGCAGGCGGCGCTGCGCGTCGGCAGACTGTTCGATGAAGGAAGCACGGCGCCCGAAATGATCAGCCTGATCAAGCGCAACAATTGCGGCAAGGCGCTCGAGATCGCGCGGCTTACCCGCGACATGCACGGCGGCAATGGCATCTCAGACGAATTCTGCGTCATCCGTCATATGCTGAACCTCGAAACGGTCAATACCTATGAGGGTGCCCATGATGTGCACGCGCTGATTCTTGGCCGGGCCCAGACTGGATTGCAGACCTTCTTCTAAGGAAGGAGGTCCCACTGAGGGAAACGAAAGTGCCGGAATTCGCCGGCTCCCAGCAGATCTGAGGATTGCCCGTTTCGGCGCCGAGGCCGCCGGCATGGCACCGGTTCCTCAGCGCACGCACCTGGCCGATCCACATCCACTCATCGGACGCGGTTTGATTTTTTCGAAAATCAGCCATAGTATGGGGACTGCAACCCATAATGTGTTGCAGACAGCAACCTAGGACGGCGCGGATGCGCGACAAACCAGCAGGAGAAACACGCGCGGCGGACGTACTGCACCGGATGCGCGCGGACATCATCAGCTGCGTGCTGAAGCCCGGCGCGAAGCTTCGGTTCGAAGGGCTGCGTGACATGTACGCGGTAAGCTTCTCTACGCTGCGGGAGGCGCTGTCGCGTCTCGTGGCCGAAGGCCTCGTGGTAGCAGAGGATCAGCGCGGCTTTGTGGTCGCGCCGGTCTCGATTGCCGACCTGAATGACCTCACCTACGTCCGCGTACTCGTCGAACGCGAATGTCTCGGGCTTGCCATCAAGCACGGCAATGACGACTGGGAAGCAGATATCATCGGCTCTTTCCATCGGATGGATCGCCTCCAGACCCGCCTCGGCTCCAACTACTATCTTTCCGGCGAGTGGGGCAAACTTCATGGCGACTTTCATTTTTCGCTCGTCGCCGCCTGCGGCTCCCCCAATCTGCTGGAGATCCGCCAAAAGCTGTTCGAGCGCGCGCACCGCTACCGCCGCATGTCGTCGCAGTTCCGGCCAAAGTGGCGCGCCAAGGATGTCGAACACAAGATGATCATGGATTCGGTGATCGCGCGGGATACGGCAAAGGCTCAGGAACTGATCGAGCGTCACATCCGCGAGACGACCGAAAACGTCATCAAGCACGCCGGTCATCTCTTTGACGCCGCGGACGAAGCACCTCACACCCGGGCTGATCACGTCCCGGCTGAATAACACAGCAGCGCTTCACTCCTTTCTCTCAATGCAAGGCCTTGCTTAACGCCGCCGGTTAATTCGGCTGTGCGAGCACGCCCGCGTGCTTCGAGCCCTCCCCGTGACGACATTACGAAAATATATTGTATTTTCGAAAATGTCATGTCACAGTGCATCGGGGACAGCGGGCGCCAAGCCTGCGTGCACCAGGTGAGATGCCACGGCGCAAGATCTGGAATACCTTCCTCCAAGCGGTAGCCAGTCAGCGGCTGGACAGGCAGATCAATCAGTGCGCTCAGTCTTTGAGCGCAGTGACCACCACCTCGATCAAGGCGCCGCCCCCGAGACCGGCTACACCGACCGTTGCGCGCGTCGGGAGGTCATTGCCGAAAAATTCGAGCCAGGCCGCGTCCATCAATCTTGCCGGGGATGTTGCGGGTCTGCCCGCCCATCGAGGCGCTGGTATCGTTGGCGATCGCGCCGCCGACGAATACGAACCCATTGGCTTCAACCGCGCGGTGCATGATCGGCGTACGGATGTTGCGGATGATGTTCATGACGTCCTCATCTTGGGTTCTAGGGTGTGGAAAGCGGTCGGCCGCGCGACCGCGCCTGATCGCGCGCGTCAAGCGCACGACGAATAGTCCCGCTTCTCGATCTCGTTTGCAGCGAAGACCCGCGGGCGCAAGAGCCGGTAGCGCGGCCCCAGGCGCTGAAAGGTTAACGGCCGAGGTAGCCCAACGGTGCTACGTTCAAATCGCCGTTGTGCTCGCTCGAAATCCGATTATACTACTGTCTCAGCCGCAACCGCTGCTGAGATTTCATTGTTGGTGACCAGGCCCGTCTATCTAGGCGGGCCGTCGCCGTTTCAGGGTTCGTGGCGATGACTCATTCCAATCGGATTGATCATATTCGCATTACGTCGCACCCGGCACCGGGTGCCAAGCTTAAATTCCCGATCACCTGGGGCGCAGCCAGCGCGCGCGAACGCGGACCGGTGATCGGCACGGTGTCGCGCCCGCAGGACCGCAACGTGATCGGTACGCATGGCGGCTCCTATTCGGTCTATCGTGCGCTCGCCGTCTCATCCGGCGCCCTCGATCCGATCCGACGTCCGGATCTCACCAATACCCATCCTGCTGAAACAATCGGGCCGTTTCTGCAATGGACCGAGCCGCAGCGGATCGTCTCGCTCGATCCATGGGGACATCTGGCCGCGGAAGACTTCGCAAGCGAGATAACCGAGGGCATCGACATCCGTCCGAGTATTGCCATCACGCGCGCCCGGCTTGATCTGCCCGAACTGCAGGCTGCGATCGAGGCCGGACGGCTCAAGCAGGACGGCGAGGTCGTGCACAAGAATGGAAGCGTCTCGGTGGTCAAGATTGCGATCGACCCGGTCTGGTACCTGCCCGGCCTGGCGGAGCGCTTCGCAACCACCGAGAACAATCTGCGCCGACAACTGTTCGAGCAGACCGCAGGCATGTTTCCGGAACTGGTGACCCGGCCCGATCTGCAGGTCTTTCTGCCGCCGATCGGCGGCACGACGGCCTATCTGTTCGGCGACGTTACCAAGCTGCCGGACCACTCCACCAGGATAACCTGCCGCGTGCATGACGAATGCAACGGCTCCGACGTGTTTGGTTCTGATATCTGCACCTGCCGTCCTTATTTGATTCACGGCATCGAGGAATGCGCGCGCGCGGGCCAAAGCGGCGGGCTCGGCATCATCATCTACAATCGCAAGGAAGGCCGCGCGCTCGGCGAAGTGACAAAATTTCTCGTCTATAACGCCCGCAAGCGCCAGGAAGGCGGCGATGCCGCAGCCCAGTATTTCGAGCGCACCGAATGTGTCGCCGGCGTGCAGGACGCCCGGTTCCAGCAATTGATGCCGGATGTAGTGCACTGGCTCGGTCTGAAGCGCATCGACCGCTTCGTTTCCATGAGCGACATGAAGCACGATGCGCTGACCAGTCAGGGCATCGAGATCGTCGAGCGCGTGCCGATTCCCGATGATCTCGTGCCTGCCGACGCCCATGTGGAAATCGCGGCAAAGAAGGCCGCGGGTTACTACTCGCCCGAGCCGCAGCAAGACCCTGACAATCCGGTCGGCCGTTCGCTCGAAAAATATTGAGAGAGGCGGCCGCCTTGTCCCCTGCAAATCCGGAGACGTCAGCGGCTTTGACGTTGCTAAGTGCGAAGGCGGTCCGCGAGCGCGCACACCGTATGCTCGCAATCGGCCTTGAAGACAAGCTGCCGAATTTCCGTATCCACCTTGACCGCCTGGGCAGCGCAGTCGACCTGGTGCTGGAAACGACGCGCAAGGCCTATCCTTCGTTCGACGTGCCGTTTCATTCGCGCTGGCGGCACTTCGTCACCGATGGGGACAATCGTTGGGCTGCTGTCGCCGACCGGACCGGCTGGCCCGATCGGGCGGCCCGCGCCCGGGCCGAATTCGATCTGGCGATCGTCAGCGTCTTCCTCGATGCCGGCGCCGGCCCATCGTGGCGCTACCGCGATCCAAAAACCGGATCAGCGATCGGCCGTTCGGAAGGATTGGGGCTGGCCAGCCTTGCCATGTTCACGGGTGGCGCCTTCTCGGCTGCCCCGCTTGAGCCCTTGCGAGTCGATGCCGACGTGCTCGGAAATTTCACCGTTGCCGACCTCGAGCGCGGCATGCAGATCTCGGATGCCAATCCGCTGGTCGGGATGGACGGCCGCGCCGACCTGTTGCGTCGCCTGGGCCGGCTGGTGGCCTCGAAACCGGAAGTATTCGGCAGCCTCGACACGCCGCGGCCCGGCGGCCTGTTCGATCGGCTTGCGATGCTGGCAGAAGGTGGAAAGCTGCCCGCCCCAACGATTTTGGCGGAACTGCTGCAACAACTGGGGCCGATCTGGCCATCGCGGCTGACGCTGGGCGGGATCGCGCTCGGCGATTGCTGGCGGCATCCGGCGTTGACGACAGCGGATGCAACCAGCGGCCTGGTGCCGCTGCACAAGCTCTCGCAATGGCTGGCCTATTCTCTCATCGAACCGCTGCAGACATCCGGCATCAGCGTGACCGATATCGACGGCCTGACCGGCCTTGCGGAATATCGCAACGGCGGGCTGTTCGTCGATACCGGGGTGCTCGCGTTTCGCGAAGCAGATGCAGCGCAGCAAGAACACGAGGTCGCGTCACCGCTTGTCGTGGAGTGGCGGGCGCTGACGGTGGCGCTGCTCGACCGCGTCGCTGATGGTTTGCGGCACCGGCTTGGACGCGATGCGACGTCGATGCCGCTGGCGAAAATCCTCGAGGGCGGCACGTGGGCTGCGGGCCGACGGTTGGCGCGCGAGCGTCGCGCCGACGCGTCACCTCCGGTGAAAGTGGTCAGCGACGGCACGGTATTCTAGATCCGAGGTCAGAGACATGGATGGCGTTACGATCGTTAATCACCCGCTGGTGCAGCACAAGCTGACGCTGTTGCGGAAAAAAGACATTTCAACCAAGTCGTTTCGCGAACTCCTCAAGGAGATCGGGATGCTGCTTTGTTACGAGGTCACCCGGGACCTGCCGCTGGCCGATATCGAAATCGAAACGCCGCTTGCGCATATGAAGTCGCCGCAGATCGCGGGCAAGAAGCTGGTATTCGCGCCGGTGCTGCGTGCCGGCGTGACCTTTGCGGACGGCATGCTCGATCTGGTGCCGACCGCACGGATTGCGCATATCGGCCTTTACCGCGAACCGGAAACCTTCACTGCGGTGGAATATTTCTTCAAGGCGCCGAGCGATCTGCACGAGCGGCTGGTGATCGTGATCTCGCCGGTGCTGGCGACGGCGAACTCCGCCGTCGCCGCGGTCGACCGGCTGAAAGAGCGCGGCGCGAACGACATTCGACTGGTATGCCTTATCGGCGCACCGGAAGGCGTTGAGCGGATGCGTGGCATCCACCCGGACGTTCCGATTTGGCTCGCGGCGATCGACCAGGGGCTGGACGGTAACGCCTATATCGTGCCGGGTCTCGGCGACGCCGGCGACCGCGCTTACGGCACGAAGTAGGTTAGCGAGCTGCAGCACGGGATCAGTGAGCGGGCTTCCGACAACGCCTTGAGAGATGTCCGTGGTGCACCATAAGCACGCTTGGACGCACGATGTGACGGTCACGGGTCCTTTTCGGCGAGTTCGCGAAACTCGTCGGGAACGGAACGAGAGATGCCCAGCGCCACTGAGCCGTATCCAATAGCGTCCCATCCGAAGCGATCGCGGATCTTGTCAACGGCACGGTCGGCCGCCCATCGTGCCATGCCAATTTTGGTGCCGGGGCAGCGGCGTTCATCTTGAAGTCCAAGCGGAAGTTCAAGCTCCAGATCCCAGTGCTCTTCGAGATGCGATACAGAGATCGCCAGGAGCGAGATGGTCTTCTCGTCCGGGCGTTCTGCGAGGATCGCGCGCACTAGATCCTCGGCAATCTCGGCGAGGATTACGGTCGCGGAAATCGGTGCGTCGAGCGTTACCGACCGGGTGGCCGAATTCAGATTGGCGAAGCGAACGCGGACCGTCACGGTTCGGCCAGGCCTCGATTTAGCGCGGAGCCGGGTACCGATTCGGTCAGCGAGGTGGAACAGGGTCGGTCGAAAAACTTGCTCTTCGGCAGGCTTCCTGCCGATTGCCGATTGCGCTCCTGCCGATCGAGCCCGGCGGTGAGCCTTGATTTCCCGTCGATCGCGATTCCATGCCAGCGCTGCAAGTTTCTCTCCTGCCGCGGGACCGAGCAACCGCTCAAGCGACCATCCCGGTGTCTTTGCCAGCTGCCCGATGGTTAGCACGCCAATCTCGGCGAGCCGCGCCTTCGTGACCGGACCCACACCCCACATCAACTCGACGGGCAAGCAGTGAAGGAATTTCAGCTCGGTGTCGGGATCGACGACCACCAGCCCGTCGGGCTTGGCGACTTGCGAGGCAATTTTTGCCAGATGCTTGGTGCGCGCCACACCGACCGAGATCGGAAGGCCAAGCTCCGCGCGCACGCGCTGGCGGATTGCCCGCGCTATTTCGGCAGGCGCACCGAAGAGATGGGTGCAGCCCGCAACGTCGGCAAAGGCCTCGTCAATGGAAATCCGTTCTACGAGCGGCGTGAAATCGCCGATCACTTTGATGGCGGCGTCGCCCAACCGTTGATATTCCCTAAAATGCCCGCTGACAAAGATGAGTTGCGGACAGAGTTCGCGCGCTTGCCGTCCCGGCATGCCGCCGCGGACTCCGAAGGCCTTGGCTTCGTAAGAAGCGGCAAGCACAACCCCACCACCGACGGCAATGGGTTTGCCGCGCAACGGAGGGTCAAGCAGTTGCTCTACGGAGGCATAGAAAGCATCCAGGTCCGCATGGAGGATGGTGGCCGTCGTAGCCATCCCGACCGTTCGCCCGTGCCGTTTCGAAGAAGTCTCGCAGAGAGAAATAATGGGAACAAGGACGACAAGTGTCAAGATCCCGGCGCGAGCGCTTGTTCGCCGCGGCTAACCCTTCTCGCGCCGGTGCGCTGCGGCCGACTTCGCAGCCCCACCGGGCACAAACCCGTGCAGGAACAATTCGACCGCCATATCGGCGAATTCCTGCGGACCGATCCCGCCCTTGGGGTCGTACCAAGTGTAGGTGTAGTTGATGATGCCGAACAGGATCATCGTGTAGATTTTCTTGGTGCGCCTGACGATCCGCCCCTCGGCGTCGAGCCTGACCAGGAGATCGGTGACGATATCGACGAGCTGCCGCTCGAGATCCTTGATGGCTTGCTGCTCTTCCTCGTTCAGGAATGAGAGGTCGTGAATCAGCACGCGCTGCTCATGCGGCGATTTGGCATTGACCTCGACAATCGCGCGAATGACGTTTTGAAACTGTGTCAGCGTCGGACCGCCGACCGCCACCGCCGTTTCGACATGCTCGATCATTTCCCGAATATGGGCGTCAAGGATCGCGAACAGGATCGCTTCCTTGGAGTCGAAATAGTGATAGAGCGCGCCGCGCGATAATTTACAGGCATCGGCGAGGTCGGCGATCGAGGCGCGCATATAGCCCTGGGCCGAAAACAACCGGGCGGCATTGGTCAATATGCCGAGGTGGATGCCGTCATAATTTTCAGAGCGTGTTCGCGCCATTGAATATTGTCCGCTTCCATTCAGCTTGGCTCGTATTCCCAAGGGCATGCTTAGCTGATTCAGCAGCCTTTTTTCAGATACTTGGCCTTCGGTCCCGCCGCGGTTTCAGCCAGGCGGGCCCCAAATCCGACCACCCGTCCCCTTATCGCAAAAAATTGTTTGAACGGCCAGTCGGATTATAATACAATGACCTAAATCAAGGACGGCACGGATCAACCGTGCTGCAAGCTTTGGGAGGTGGAATGACGGTCGTTCGTGCGGATGCTGTCGTGATCGGGGCCGGTGCTGGCGGGCTTTGCGCCGCCGCGCGGCTCGCCCATGCCGGGCTCCATACCCTCGTCGTTGACGACAAGGACCGCATCGGCGGACGCGCTTCGACCGAGCAGATCGACGGCTTTACCGTCAATATCGGCGCCATCGCGATCGAACTCGGCGGTGTGTTCGAGGAGACCTTCAATACTGTCGGCGCGCCGCTCGATATCCGCACCCCCGAGCCCGCCAGCTCCTTCTACATCGACGGCAAGCTGATCGATGTCGGCCGCGGCGGCTGGTCGCTGCTGCTCGGGCAACTGACAAAACAGGCCTCGCGTATCCTGGAGAAATTCGCCGACGCCCGTTCCGGCAACCTTCCCGATGGCCGGCAATCAACCGAGGACTGGCTCAAGACCTACACCAGCAACGCCTCGGTGCACGCGATCTTCCGCAACCTCTGCGCGGCGATCTTTGCCTGCAACGCCGACGAATTGCCGGCCCGGGCCTTCCTGACCTATTTCACCAGCAAGGGCGCTTTCAAACGCTTTGGCTTTTGCCCGCAAGGCACGATCGGCGTCTGGAATGCGCTTGGAGCAGCCATCAAACGCAATGGCGATATCTGGCTGTCGACGCCGGCTATACAAATTCACACGACCGGGAGCCGCGTCGAAGGCGTCACGGTTGTTCGCGACGGTCAAAAGCTACGGATCGCGACCGATCTCGTCATTAGCAATGCCGGCCCGAAGACCACCGTGGCGCTTGGCGGCGAGGCCGCCTTCCCGCCCGCCTATGTCGAGCAAGTGCGCAGCGGCCTGCGCCCCGCCGCCAACATCGTCATCAATATCGCAAGCCGGGAGCCGCTGATCTCCCATCCCGGCATCGTGACCTTCGGCAAGACGCGGCGGCTGTGCAACATGGCCAATCTTACAGCAACGTGCCCCGAACTCGCGCCTCCCGGCTGGCATCTCTATGTCGCCTATGCCGTGCCGATCCCGGCGCTCGGCGATTTCGACTCCAACGCCGAGGTCGAACTGGCGCTGACGGATTTGCGCGAACAGTTCCCGAACTTTGCTCAGGCCAAAATCCTGTCGATCCGCGTCATGCGCGACGACTGGCCGGCCCAGCGTAGCTGCGCCGGATACGATTTGCCCCGGGAAACCGGCATCGACGGCCTGTGGTGCGTTGGCGACGCCGTGAAGCAATACGGCAATGGCGGCACGCAGGCCTGCGCCGAAACCGCAAAGATCGTCACTGATGCGATCCTGGCGCAGCGGCAGCGCATGCCGCAGCCGAGCCGGGTGTGAGCGCGATGCCAACGACGATCCCGACAAAGGCGGATTTGGTGAGCGCTCAGGCAGTGCCTGATCCGTCATGCCTGCTCGAGTTCCGCAACATCCGCATCGTCTATGACAATGCCATCGAAGCCATCCGCGACGTCAGCATTGCGGTTCCCGAAGGCGGCATCGTCGCCCTGCTCGGCTCCAACGGCGCCGGCAAGTCGACATTGCTGAAGGCGATGTCGGGGATTCTTTACACCGAGGAAGGCGTGATCGAGAACGGCTCGATCCGATTTCGCAACAAGGAAGTCCATCGCCTCGTTCCTGATGAGCTGGTACGGCGCGGCATCGTGCAGGTTCCGGAAGGCCGCCGGGTGTTTCCGGCGCTGACCATCGACGAAAATTTGCAGATGGGTGGTTACACCAAGACCGCCACCGAGGCGCGCGACCGCCGTGAAAAAGTGTTCGCGCTGTTCCCGCGCCTGTTCGAACGGCGCGATCAGATCGCGGGCTACATGTCCGGCGGCGAGCAGCAGATGCTCGCGATCGGCCGCGCCCTGATGACGGACCCGGTGCTGCTGGCGCTCGACGAGCCGTCCTTGGGTCTCGCGCCGCTGATCATCGACCGCATCTACGAGGTGATCGCGAAGCTGCGCGACGAGATGAAGATGACGGTGCTGCTGGTCGAGCAGAACGCGCAGCGCGCGCTCGATATCGCCGACTACGCCTACATTCTGGAAACCGGGCGCGTCGTGCTCGACGGCACGGCGCAGAAGCTGGCGTCGAACGAGGACGTGCAGGAATTCTATCTCGGCGTCTCCAATTCGGGGCGCAAGAGCCTGCGCGACGTCAAGCACTACAAGCGGCGCAAACGGTGGCTGTCATGACCGCCCTGCTCAGCGTCCAAAACCTCAGCAAGCGTTTTGGCGGCCTGCAGGCAGTCGCCGATGTCAGCCTCGCCGTGACATCAGGTGAAATCTGCAGCGTGATCGGCCCGAACGGCGCCGGCAAGACCACGCTGTTCAACATGATCTCCGGCGTGTTGCGGCCAAGCGGCGGCCGCATCCTGTTCGACGGCACTGATCTCGCGACCATCTCACCCTCACGGTTCGCGGGAATCGGGATCGGGCGGACGTTTCAGAACCTTGCGCTGTTCAAGCATGGCACGGTGGTCGAGAATATCCTGACCGGCCGGCATACCCATCTGCGCTCCAACGTGCTCGATGCCGTGATCTTCTTCGGCCGCACCCGCCGCGAGGAGATCGAGGCCCGGCAGCGGGTCGAGCACATCATTGAATTCCTCGAGATCGAACACATCCGCGACGCGGTCGTCGGTACGCTGTCCTACGGCCAGCAAAAGCGCGTCGAACTGGCGCGCGCGCTCGCGTGCGAGCCGAAACTGCTGCTGCTCGATGAAATGGTATCGGGCATGAATCAGGAGGAGACCGAGGACATCGCGCGCTTCGTGCTCGATATCCGAGATGAGCTCGGGATCACCGTATTGATGATCGAACACGAGATGCGAATCGTGATGGATATTTCCGACCGCGTTCATGTCCTGAATTTCGGCCGCAAGATCGCCGAAGGCACGCCCGTCGAAGTACGACGCGATCCGGCCGTGACGGAAGCCTATCTCGGCGGCCACCGCGCGGAAGCTGCCGCACAGGTGGGCGCGTGATGTCGGCACTCGAGAGCCTGCGAACCGAGCATCCTCCGATCCAAACGAGTTCGGCGCGAACCTCGTCGGCGCCCGACACCGGTTCGTTGCGGACCGCGCTGAAGACCGCCGCGATCACCATTCCCCAACTGCTCCGCCAGCGCGCCGCGATGCATGGCGACAAGCTCGCACTGCGCGAAAAGGAATACGGCATCTGGAAGCCCTATTCCTGGAGCCATTATTACGAGACCGCGCGTTCGGCAGCCCTCGGCCTGCTCGCGCTCGGCCTCAAGCCGGGCGACCGCGTCGCAATCGCCGGCGAGAACACGCCGGAATGGTTCTACGCCGATCTCGGCGTCCAGATGATCGGTGCGGTCGCGGTCGGCATTTATCCGACCAATCCCTGGGTCGAGCTGCAATATATCGTTCGCCACTCCGGCGCGCGGGTCGTCATTACGGGCGATCAGGAACAGACCGACAAGGTGCTGGACGCGCTGGCCAATAATGACGGCCTGCCGGCGATCGAGGCCGTCGTTTGCGTCGACATGAAAGGCCTTCGGCAGTACCGGCAATCGCAGCTCATGTCGTTCGACAAGCTGTGCCAGCGCGGCAAGGCCTATGCACTCGAAAATCCCGACGCCAACGCGACGCTCGATCGGCTGATTTCGCAGGCCTCGCCCGATGACGTCTCCATCCTGGTCTATACGTCAGGCACGACCGGGCCACCCAAGGGCGCGATGCTGACGCACCGCAACCTGGTCTACGCCGCCTTCATCTATGCTGAAGCCGTCGGGATCGCCGACAAGCCGTTCGAGGCTGTGAGCTACCTGCCGCTGTGTCACGTGGCCGAGCGCTGCTATGGGGAGGTGACGCATCTGGTGCTCGGCGGCGCGGTCAGCTTTGCGGAATCGATCGACACCGTTGCGCTTAACATCCGCGAGATCGCGCCGACATTCTTTGTGGGCGTTCCCCGCATTTACGAAAAGCTCCAGCAGGGTTTCCTGTTCAGGCTCGGCGAAAGCGGTCAACTACGCCAGCGCTTTGTCAAATTCTGCATGGCCTGGGGCCGCAAGCTATCGGACCGTCGCCAAGACGGGACAACCACATGGCTCGACCGCCTCAGCTATGCGCTGCTGTACGTCCTGCTGTTCCGCAACATCCAGCGTCATCTCGGCTTCGCCCGCAGCCGCCACCGTCTCTGTGCCGGCGCATCGATCTCGCCGGAGACGCTGCGCTTCTTCGACATCGTCGGCCGCCCGGTCTCGCAGGGCTATGGACTGACCGAAAGCGGCGGCGTCGCCTTTATCCAGACCGAAAGCCATCACCGGCTCGGCGGCTGCGGCCTGCCGCTGCTCCACACCGAATGGAAGCTGGACAGCGACGGCGAGATCCTGCTGCGCAATCCCGGGGTCTTCAAAGGCTATTTCCTCGACGAAAAGGCTTCCACCGCAACGCTCGATTCCGGCGGCTGGCTGCGCACCGGCGACATCGTTGAGGTCCTGGACAATGGCGAAATCACCGTGGTCGACCGCAAGAAGGCGATCATCATCACCGCCGGCGGCAAGAACATCGCCCCTTCCGAGATCGAGAACGCGCTGAAGGACTCGGAGTTCATCAAGGAAGCGATCGTGGTCGGCGAGGCCAAGAAGTATCTCGGCGCGATCATCCAGGTCGATTTCGACAATGTCGGGCGCTGGGCGCGCGACAAGGCATTAGCCTACACCAATTACAAGTCGCTGTCGCAGCTGACGGAAGTGCACGATCTGGTCGAGCGCATCGTCAACGAGACCAACAAGCGCTTCGCCCGCGTCGAAAACGTCCGCCGCTTCGCCATCCTCGAAAAGGAACTCGATCACGACGATGGCGAGCTGACCGCCACGCAAAAGGTACGCCGCGCCATGATCGAGAAGAAGTTCGCGCGCGAACTCGCCATCATCTACCAGGCGGAGGGCTGATGCAGTATTTCATGCAGCTGCTGATATCCGGCCTTGCGATCGGCGCCATCTATGGCCTGATCGCGATGGGCTTTGCTGTCATCTACAAATCCACCGGCCTGGTCAATTTCGCGCAGGGCGAAATGACCATGATCACGGCCTATATCGCCTGGACCATTTCGACCACGGTCAGCGGCAATGTGTTCGTCGTGGCGCTCGGCGCGATCCTGGCCGCCGTCGTGCTCGGCCTCGTCATCGAACGCGCAGTGATGCGGCCGATGCTGGGCGAGCCCGTCTTTGCCACCGTGATGGTGACCATTGGCCTGGCTGTGATCCTGCGCTCGTCGATCAATTTCATCTGGGACGCCTATCCGCATGGCCTGGATGTCGGTTTCGGCCGCAGCATCGTGCGGATCGGCTCGATTGGCGTGCGGACCGGACAGATTGCCGTCATTGTCACGCTTCTCACGCTGCTCGCCGCGATCTGGGCGTTCTTTCGTTACAGCAAGATCGGCGTCGCGATGCGCGCGGTTGCCGCCGACGACCGTACCGCGCTTCTGATGGGGATCAGCGCCACCCGGGTCCATGCGCTGGCTTGGGCCGCTTCATCTGTGATTGCCGGAATCGGTGGCGTGTTCTTTGCGCTGTCTTATGACCTGTCGCCGGCGATGTTCCAGCTCGGGCTGAAGGCGTTTCCGGCGACCATCCTCGGCGGCCTCGACGCCGTGCTCGGATCCGGCCTCGGCGGCCTCCTGATCGGCATCACCGAAAATCTCGCCGGCGGCTATGTCGGCTCCGGCATGAAGGAAGTCGCGGGCTTTGCGATGATCATCGTGGTGCTGATGATCCGCCCGTTCGGCATCTTCGGCGAACGCGACATCGAGAGGGTCTAGGGCGATGCGCACCGGCGATTTCAAACAGACCTACGGCGAGCTCGTAACTCTCGTCGACTCGCCCCCGGTATGGCTATGGTCGACGGTGCTGGTCGCAGGCCTGGTCGTCGCGCCGTTTGTGCTGAACTCCTATGCGCTGTCGTTCCTGATGATCATCCTGATTACGGTTGTCGGCACGCTGGGGCTGAACATCCTGACCGGCTACACCGGCCTGATCTCGCTCGGCCATGTCGGCTTCCTCGTCACCGGCGCCTACGCCTATGCGGTGCTGGTTTCCAGGTATCACATGCATCCGCTGGTCGGTTTCCTTGGCGCGGGCGTGGTGCCGGCACTCGCCAGCCTCATCGTCGGCGCGCCGTCGCTGCGGCTGAAGGGGCTTTATCTCGCGATTACCACGCTGGCCTTCTCCTTCATCATCAACACCGTTATCCTGGAAGCGCGGTGGCTGACCAACGGCGCCCGCGGCATTTCGGTGCAGCGGCCGGAGATTTTCGGCCTTAGCTTCGATAGCGACGCCGCCTTCACCTATCTCTGCCTCGGCTTTGCGATTCTCACGCTGTTCGCCACGCTCAACATCCGCCGCAGCCGCGTCGGCCGCGCCTTTGTCGCGATCCGCGACAACGACACCGCCGCCCGGGTCATGGGCATCAATCTGCACGCCTACAAGCTGTTCGCCTTCGTCACCTCCGCCTTCATCACCGGCCTGTCAGGCGCGCTGTATGGAATTTACCTCTCCTTCGTCAGCGTCGAAGGCTTTCCGTTCCTGCTCTCGATCGAGGCGCTGGCGATCCTGATTGTCGGCGGCCTCGGCTCCGCGCTCGGCGCCGTCCTCGGCACCATCCTGATCGTGCTGCTGCCGGAAGCGACGCGGTTCGTGTTCAGCCTGTTCAGCGCGCAGATGGACGCCATGTTCACGACCGGGGCGCAGGAGCTCAAGAGCATGCTCTACGGTCTCGTCATCATCCTGTTCCTGCGCTTCCAGCCGCGCGGCCTGGTCGGCGCCTGGCACGACATCAGGCGAATGTGGGTGAACTGGCCGCTTCGTTACTAATCAAAAAAGCACCGAACAGGAGGAGGAAACGATGATCAAATATCTGGCGACCGCGTCGCTGTTACTCGCAGGCGCGTATCTGTCGACCGGCCCGGCGCTCGCCGCCGATCCCGGCATCACCGACACCGAAATCGTGATCGGCGACGTCGAGCCCCTGACCGGTCCACCGGCGCTGCTCGGCGTCGCCGCATCGATCGGCCACAAGATCGCGATTGCGGAAGCCAACGCCGCCGGCGGCATCAACGGCCGCAAGATCAAATATGTGCTGGAAGACGACGGATATGTCACTGCCCGCACCATCCAAGGCGTCAAGAAGGTGACCGACGTCGACAAAGCCTTCGCGTTGCTCGGCATCTCTGGCTCGGGACAGTCCATCGCCGTGATGCCGCTATTGGAAAAGGCCGGCATTCCCACCGTGATCGACGTGGCGCCGGTCAAGTTCCTCTGGGAGCCGACGCGCAAGAACGTGTTCGTAGTCGGGCAGTCCTATGAGGAAGGCATCATCCACCTCGTCAACTATCTCGCCGACAAGAACCCTGGCAAGAAATGGGGCCTGATCACGCAGGACGATGATTACGGCATCACCGTGCGCGACGGTTTCGATACCGTGGTCAAGGCCAAGAAGCTCAATGTGGTCTACAGCGGCAACTACAAGAAGGGCCAGCAGGACTTCTCTTCCGACATGCTGCAACTGAAGGATTCCGGCGCCGAAGTGTTTCTGGCCGGCGGCATCATCGGCGAGAACATCGCGATGATGAAGGAGCTGGAGAAGCTCAACATCAAGCCGGTGGTCGGCATCTTCTGGCCCGGACGGGTCGAGCCGGTGCTGAAACTGATGGGACCGGCCGGCGATGGCATCTACGCGGTTGACTATGTAGAACCGTTCGCGGGGCCGGCCGGCAAGGCCTTCCTTGAGAAGGCAAAGGGACTGCTTCCGGAAGCCGAGATGAAAGGCATCAACCGCTACTCGATGACCGGCTATGCTGCCGCCAAGGTGCTGATTTCAGCGATCGAGCGCTGCGGCAAGCAGCCGACGTGGGCCTGCACCATCGCGGAACTGGAAAAGACCAAGAACGTCGAGACGGGCATCATGGCGCCGATCAGCTTCGGACCAGGCATCCGCTTCTCGAACCAGAAGCTGCAGATCATGCAGTCCGAGTTCTCGACGCTGAGCTTCAAGCCGGTGAATTGAGCAACCAAACGAGATGCTGGCCGGCACACGACGCGCCGGTCAGCCGCCTCACATCCGCTTGGCGACTTCCTCCAGCATGACCTCGGTGGCGCCGCCGCCGATGGTCAGCACCCTGGCATCGCGCACCATGCGCTCGATCGGCGTGCCGCGCATAAAACCGGTGCCGCCGTGCAGTTGCAGGCAACCATGCACGACCTCGTGCAGCACTTCCGGCGACAGCGCCTTCACCATCGACACCTCGCGCGGGCATGGTTTGCCGGCTTCGACAAGCTCCGCCGCATGATAGGCCAGCGCCCGGGCGGCCGCGGTCCTGGTCGCGAGCGAGGCGAGCTTGAGCCGCACCGCCTGCTGGTTCCATAGCGGGCCGCCGAACGCCTGCCGGCTCTTCACATAATTGGTGGTGAGTTCGATGGCCTTGGCGGACTCGCCGGCGCAGATGCCGCCGATGCAGATGCGCTCGTTCTCGAAGGTTTCCATGATGCCGTAAAAGCCGCGGTTCTCCTCGCCCAGCAGATTTTCCGCGGGGATGCGAACATCCTGGAAAGCGATTTCGGCGGTGTCGGAGCAAAGCCAGCCGTGCTTGTCGAGTTTTGTTACCGAGATGCCCGGCGTCGTCCGCTCGACGATAAACAGCGAGATGCCGCGGCTGCCCTTGGCCGCTGGATCGGTGCGTGCGGCGACGATCAGGATATCGCCATAGACTGCATTGGTGATGAACATTTTCGATCCGTTGATCACCCAGGAATCGCCGTCGCGACGCGCACGCGTCTTCAGCCCGGCGACGTCGGAGCCCGCGTCGGGCTCGGTCACCGCGATTGAGCAGATCGTCTCGCCGCGAATGATCGCGGGTAGATATTTCTGCTTCTGCTCGTGCGTGCCGCGCAGACTGATGTGGACCGCCGACATGTCGGTATGAACAAGTACCGACGAGGTGAAACCACCGAAAGTCGACCTTCCGAGTTCTTCCGCCCACACCATCGACGCCAGCGGGCCCATATCGGTACCGCCATATTCGGCCGCGTGACGCATGCCGAGAAAGCCGAGCGCACCCATGCGGCGATAGATCTCGCGCGGGATCTTGCCATCGCGCTCCCACTGCTCGCCATATGGCACGACTTCCTTCTCGACAAAGCGGCGGACCTGCTCGCGCAGCATCCGCAACTCCTCTGAAAGCTGCGGCTGCTCCGAGAAATGGAATTCGCTGTCGGAGTGACTGCGCGGATCGGCGGGCCTGACGTTCATGATGGTCCCCTCTCGGCCTTGATGTGAAGGTGCCGGTTGAGAAATCCGGCGATCGATGCGATGGCCCGATGCGCCTCGGGAAGCTCCGCGCCGAACATCTGGAAGACGTGGATCATACCATCCCACACCTCAAGAGTAACATCGATGCCGGCGGCGCGCGCCATGTCGGTAAACATGACGGAATCGTCCAGCACGGTTTCGCGATCGCCGACCTGGATCAATAGCGGCGGCAAGCCTCCGAGGTCGGCATACAGCGGTGATGCCAGCGGATCGTAGGGATCGCCCTGCGCGCCCAAATAATTCCTCGCCAGCGCCAGGATCATCGGGCGCTGATGGATCGGGTCCGCTTCGGCCCGGCTGACGTAACTCGCGCCGGTCGCCGCGAGATCGGTCCATGGCGACATCAGCACTGCGGATACGGGCAGCGGAAGCCTGCGTTCCCGCAAGGCCAGCATGGCTGCAAGCACGAGATTGCCACCGGCGGAATCCCCGGCAAAGGCGACGTTGGCCGACTTCAGGCCGCAATCGAGCATCCAGCCATAGGCCGCGATGGCATCGTCCAGCGCGGCCGGAAAGCGATGTTCCGGTGCGAGGCGGTAGTTGATGGCGAGCACGCGACAGCTGGTGGCAAGTGCGATCTGCGCAATCAGGTCGCGGTGCGAGGACACCGAGCCGATGCGAAAGCCGCCGCCATGGAAATAGAGAATGGCCTTGTCCTCTCGCGCATCGCTCGGCGATATCCATTCGCCATCGACGCCACCAGCAGAGACGCGTTCGCACGTGACCGGCGCAGTGCAACCTCCGAAAGCGGTATCCCAATCGCTGCGCATCTGGGCCACGGACGTATCGCGGTTCCAGCTGCGGTAGACTGCGCGGATGCGTTCGATCGCGAGTTCGATCGGAGCTGCTGCGATATTCCCGCCTGCGCGCCCCATATCAGCCACCCGTTCCCATGCCACCCGACACGCCAATCGTCTCGCCGGTGATATAGGCCGCCTGATCGGATGCCAGAAACAACACGGCGGCGGCGATCTCCTCGGGCTCGCCGAGCCGCCGCAACAGGGTGGCATCGGTCATGGCGCGCAGAATCTTGTCGCCACCTTGGGCAACGGCCGCTTCCAGCATCGGCGTGCGGATCGGCCCCGGCGCGATTGAATTGGCGGTAATCCCGAAGCGTGCATTTTCGCGCGCAATGCTTTTGGTAAAGGCGATCACGCCGCCCTTGGCGGCAGAGTAAACTGCGCCACCCTTGGAACCCAACCGGCCGGCTTCCGAGGTGATGTTGATGATGCGCCCGAAGCCGGCCGCCTGCATCGCCGGGAGCGCGGCGTGGGTGCATGCAAAAGCCGAAACCAGATTGAGCGCGAGCAGCCTGGCCCAATCTTCCATCGTCGTATCGGTGAAGAACGCATGCTGGTCGACGCCGGCATTGTTGACGACGATATCGAACGGTCCGTGCTGCGACATGATCGCTTGCACCGAGCTGGTGTCGCCGACATCAAGGCGAGTTGCGGTCGCACCAACCTGCCCGGCAAGATCGGATGCTCCGGCGATATCGAGATCGGCGATCACGACGCGAGCGCCAGCCTCGGCAAAGCTTCGCACGATCGCCGCACCAATGCCCTGCGCGCCGCCCGAGACGAAGGCGCGGCGGCCATCGAGCCGCCCGAAAGGCCGGGTGCCGGGAGCCGGCACTGGCTAGCGTCCCGTAAAGACTGGTTTGCGCCGCTCGATGACGGCCGCCAGCCCTTCGCGTGCGTCGGCCATCCCCGACAGTTCGGACACGGTGCGCGCTTCTTCCGAAAGGCATTGCTCGATGCTGGTGCCGGTCCCGGCCCAGACCAGCCGTTTGGTCGCCGCCAGCGCTTTCGGCGCACCGGCCGCCAGTTCGCGCGCCATCGCGAGCGACGCCTCGGCCAGTTCTGCATCCGGAACGACCTTGGTGACGATGCCTATGGAGAGCGCCTCGGGCGCCGATATCACCGGATTTGTGAGAAGGATCGACATTGCGCGGCGCAGGCCGACCAATCGCGACAGCGTGACGGACACCCCGGCGTCGGGCGCCATGGCGACACGCGTCGCGCCCGCGAGGAATTTTGCCGACTCGCCGGCGATGACGATATCGGAAGCGCAGACGAGGCCAAAGCCGCCGCCACCCGCGGCAAAGCCTTGAACGGAAGTGACGACGGGCGCCTCCAGCCGCAAAAGCCCCGTCACCGCATTCTGCAGATAGGCCGTTGCCTGCCTGATATAGTCAGGCAGCTTCTCGCCTTTCGACGCGAACGCGCGGACGTCACCGCCCGCGCAGAAATTCGTTCCCTCCCCGCTCAGGAGCAACACGCGCAAGTCCGGCTGGCCGTGGCAGACCATGATGGCGTCGCACAGCGCGCGCAAAAGTTCGGCGCTCATGCCGTTGGCGGCATCGGGGCGGTTGAGCCGCAGCCGCGCGATGCCGTCGGCGATGTCGAGCAGAACGGGACCTTTATCGATCATGGCTGATTTCCGCCTTTGGCCGGCTAGATGAGGAACGAGAGCGTGAACAGCGCCTTCTCGTTATTGACCAGGATCACCTTCTTGTAGGCCATTCGCAGCTCGCCATCGACATAGCGCAGCCGATATTCGTTGCGGGCGGCCCAGATGGTGTCGTCGCGAAGGCTGGACTCAAACACCATGCTGTTGCTGGCGACCGAGATATCGCCGCCCGGCTGTTCGTCCACGAGCTCGATATTGGAGACGAGCCGCCGCAGCCGCGATTGCGGCGTCTGGGTGTGGCGCTTGCCGGTCAGCAATTGCTTGATGCGGAGCGAAATGCGCGAACGGTTGTCGTAAATGATCGACATTTCCTTTTCGGGATCGATATCGTCGCCATTGGCCGGCACCCAATAGACGCCGTCATCGGTCCAGAGCGCTTCCCAGGCTTCATAATGGTGCTCGTCCTGCAGCCGCGCCTCCTTGTAGATGAAGGCTGTTACGGCGCTCATGAGCGTGGCGCTGCTTTCGCGCGACAGCATCAGCGGGCCTCCATCAGGCTGCGATAATGCCGCCAGATGCCGCGCGACGGGATTTCGTCGGTGACATGACCGACCTTGAAGCCGAATTCGTCCTGGCGTTCGCGCTTCTCGCCACGGCCAAGGAAAATCCATTCGGGATTGCGCGCCAGCACGCCGCGATGGCAGCGCTCGTACATTTCCGAATCGTCCGCAAGCAGCAATCCGGCCGGACCGACCGAGCCCATGGTCTGCTGGCGCAAACGCCGGTTCATGTCGGGCGCGCCCTTGAACTGCAACGCGGTGACGTGCTGCACGCTGTCGTCGACCGCGAGCGGCTGGATCACGAACATCTGGATTTCGGCGATGAACAGGTTCGGGAAGATCATCACATGCGGCGTGCCATCGATCATGATCTCGCGCGCCTGCTGGTCGCCATAGGCCGCCTTCATCCGCGCCGTATAATCCGGCAACCGCTCCTCCGTGGTGCCAAACCAGCTCATCGGCGCATCGCGCTTGCGGAATTCGGGCCGCAGGTCGATCTCGGTATGGCCGTTGCCATAGTCGCGCGTCACCGCGGTCGACGCGCCGCCATAGAGCTTGCCGATCGCGCTGTCGGCGACACCGAAGATCGAGGAATGCACGAAGGCCGGATGATAACCGTCGCATTCGTTTTCCAGAATGAATTTCCAGTTGGCCTTGACGCGATGCTTGAGGAAGCCGGCTGTCACCTCGACCTCGCCTTCCGGCGAGAAGCGAACCAGACGGTCGATGGTCTCGGCCGCGCCGCCGAGATGCTCTTCCAGCGTCGGGCCTTCGGCCGCAAACGAACCGAACACAAAACCGCGATAGGATTGCACCCGCGTCACCCGGCCGAGCGAAAGTTTTGACTTGTCCTGGCCTTCGTAGCCGTCGGGGAACGCATAACCGACCAGACGGCCATCATTGGCAAAGGTCCAGGAATGGAACGGGCATGTGAAGGAACGCGCATTGCCCTTGTCATAGGAACAGACCTGGTTGCCCCGGTGCGAGCAGCGATTGAGCAGCAAATTGACCTTGCCCAGCTCGTCGCGGGTCATGATGACCGATTGCGGGCCGATCGACTTGACGACGTAGTCATTCGCGTTCGGCACTTCGCTCTCGTGCCCGACATAGACCCAGGTGCGGTACCAGATGTTCTGCAATTCGGCTTCGAAGATCGCGGGATCGCTGTAAAGCGAGCCGTGCACCCGGTCCGGCCGGATCAATTCGCCCCACTGCGACGCGCGCGGCACGACGTTCATCGCTGCATCTCCCACTGGCTGGCCAGGGCTCTCTTGCGGAGACCTGCGGCTCGGTCTAAAATAATCCGACTGACCGTTCTAAGAATAGCACCGGCGTTTGGGGGCTTCAAGGGGGATTTTCCCTCGCCCGGACCGCCCGGGCTGAACTCCGTTGATAACAACGGGTTTGAAAAGGGAGTTTTGGGATGGAGAGCCGCCCACCTGCCGATCTCGCCCGCGCGCTCTACGCCGCGCTTGCCGCCGGCGACCGCGAGCAGCTCGACGCGCTGCTGCATCCGGAATTCACCGGCCGCACCGCCGAGGGCTTGCCGTACGGCATCGGCGGCGATCATGACGGACCCGCAGCAATGCGGCGCAACGGCTGGGGCGCGATCGCTCGGCATTTCGAGGCGCGGGCCGAGCCGGAACGGTTTCTCGATCTCGCCGATGGCCGTCTGCTGGTGACCGGCCGTTATCACGGCCACGGCAAGCAAGGCGGCGCCGTTCTCGATGCAGCCTTTGCGCATCTGATCGCGGTAGATCAGGGACGCATCAAGTCGCTCGAACAATTTACCGACACCGCACGCTGGCATGACGCCGCGGGTCCGCTGCGGACCGTGCTGCTCGACTTCGAAGGTAGCGTTGCGACCTTGCGCCTGAACCGTCCGGACAAAGGCAATGCAATCGACGAAAGCATGGCTGCCGATCTCGCCGAAGCTGCAACCCAGATCGCGGAAAGGTCAGATGTCCGCGCCGTCCTGATCGCCGGCAACGGGCCGAACTTCACGGTCGGCGGCGACCTCAGCCTGTTCGCGGGAACTGCGCGCGAGCAATTGCCGAACCGGTTGCGCCGCATGATCGACAGCTATCATCTGGCGATCGAACGGCTGACCAGCATCGACGCGCCGGTCGTCGCAGCGGTGCGCGGCGGTGCCGGTGGCGGTGGATTGGGCCTGATTTACGCCGCCGACATTGTCGTGGCGGCCGATGATGCGCGGTTTGCGCTGGGTTATGGCGCGCTCGGCCTGACAGCCGACGGCGGAAACACCTGGTTCCTGCCGCGAATGGTTGGGATACGACGCGCACAAGAGCTGTTCCTGCTCAATCGCCGTCTTACCGCGCAGGAAGCGCTGGACTTCGGGTTGGTGTCGCGTCTGGCATCGAGCGATAGCGTGGAGAGCGAGGCGAACGCCCTCGCCGCCACACTGGCCGCGGGTCCGACGCGCGCCTTTGGCGCCGTCCGCCGCATGCTGAGGCAGTCATTTGAAACCGGCCTGTCGGATCAGCTCGAAGCTGAAAAAGAATCGATTATCGCGACTAGCCGCAACCGTGACGCGAATGAAGGAATCGCAGCCTTCGTCGCCAAGCGCCGCCCGCAGTTTCGCGGCGATTGAACCGACCGAATGGAAAGCAACTCATTTCGCAGCGATCGCTCGGATTCAACCTTCCGGCAGATTCCATAACCGCCCATTACGCGAATACCTGAGTGAGCTGTCTCGCGCGCTACCTGGATCGCGCACAAGCCGAGCTTTCCCGGGCGAATTCATCCGTTCGCGCTACTTTCCTCAATGAGAGCGCTAAAAACGGCCTTCGACCCTGACAATCTTATGAATCCAGGAAAGCTGATCCTCTAGGATCGGTACCGCTGGCCACCCTCGGACTGCGTCAGATACGGCCTTCGAGGTCGCGGACCATCTTCCGGGCCTCGTCACGCTCCGGCCGGTTACCCAGGATCGCTACGGCTGCGCCGAGCGATGGCATGGTCGCTGCGTTCACAATTCAACCGGCATCCAGACCCCTCCGGCTGCGCTCGAGCGCAGGACGGCGTCCACCATCGCAACACCGGCAAAGCCATCCTCAATCGTTGGAAAGGTCAGCCCCGGATCGGCAAGGGAAGCGGTACGACTGGCCACAATAGCTGCGGCCACTTCGGTATAGATCGTCGCGAATGCTTCCAGGTATCCCTCAGGATGGCCGGGTGGAGTACGATTGACGCGCTGACCGGCGGCGTTCATGGACGTTGTGCCGCGGCGGATCGACCGTGGTGCTTCACCGAGCGGCGACCAGACGAGAAGGTTCGGCTCTTCCTGTCGCCAGTCCAGACCGCCCTTCTCACCGAAGATCCGTAACCGCAACCCGTTATCGTTTCCGGGTGCAACCTGGCTCGCCCACAACGTCCCCCGCGCCCCGTTCCCGTAACGCAGCAGAATTTGCACGTTGTCATCGACACGGCGGCCCGGCACGAAGATCGTCGTCTCGGCCAGAATCTGCTCAGGCATCATCCCGGTCACGAAGTGCGCCAGCTGGTATGCATGGGTACCGATGTCGCCGACGCAGCCGCCGGCACCAGCGCGCGCCGGATCGGTACGCCAGTCGGCCTGTTTTTGGCCGGTGACCTCTAGCGGATCGGCCAACCAATCCTGCGGGTATTCGACCTGCACGATCCGGATCGCGCCGAGTTCGCCGCCCTGAACCATAGCGCGTGCATGGCGGACAAGCGGATAACCGGAATAATTATAGGTGACGGCAAATATCAATCCGCTCGTGCGTGCCCTGTCGCGCAAGCGGCGCGCCTCCTCAAGGGTTGTCGTCAACGGTTTGTCGCAGATGATGTGAACACCCGCATCCAGGAAGGCGTCGGCGACAGGTGCGTGCATATGGTTCGGAGTGACGATCGCAACCGCTTCGATACCGTCGGTTCGCGCGGCCTCGGCCTGCGCCATGGTCCGAAAGTCAGGATAGGATCGATCGGACTCAAGGCCGATAGCCTCCGCCGATCGGATCGCTTTGTCGGGCGAGGCCGAAAGCGCCCCAGCCACGAGTTCGTAACGATCGTCCAGGCGCGCGGCGATACGGTGGACGGCGCCGATGAAGGCGCCTTCCCCACCGCCTACCATTCCAAGTCGAATGCGTGGCTCAGCCATGTCGCGCGCTCCTGTCGATTTATTCCGGCGCTCAAACGAGGCCCAATGTCCGTCGGATCTGTGTCTCGTCGCTGGTGCCGCCGGCGAAGTCGTCGAAGGCTCGCTCGGTGACGCGGATGATGTGGTCGCGGATAAAGGCGGCACCTTCGCGCGCGCCGTCCTCCGCGTTCTTCAAACAGCATTCCCACTCCAGCACCGCCCAGCGGTCGAATCCGATGGCAGCCAGCCGCGAGAAGATCGCCTTGAAGTCAACCTGCCCGTCGCCGAGCGAGCGAAAGCGCCCGGCGCGATTGATCCAGGGCTGGAAACCCGAGTAGACGCCCTGCCGCCCGGTCGGATTGAACTCCGCATCCTTCACGTGGAAGGCGCGGATGCGCTCGGCGTAAATGTCGATGAAGGCCAGATAGTCCAATTGCTGCAGGATGAAATGGGACGGATCGTAGTTGATTGCGCAACGCGGGTGCCTGCCAGTGCGCTCGTAGAACATCTCGAAGGTAACGCCGTCGCATACGTCCTCGCCTGGATGGACCTCGTAGCAGAGGTCGACACCCGCTTCCTCATAGGCATCGAGGATGGGACGCCAACGACGCGCGAGTTCGTCGAACGCAGTCTCGATCAGGCCCGGCGGCCGCTGCGGCCAGGGATAAAGGAACGGCCAGGCCAGCGCGCCGGTGAAGCTCACGCTGCCGGTGAGGCCCAGGCGGCGAGACGCCTGCGCGGCCTTCATCATTTGATCTACCGCCCAGATCTGACGTTCGTTCGGTCTGCCCCTGACTGGGTCGCGTGAGTTCCATCCCTGGTCCTATTGATCTGACCTTGGTCAGACCAGTAGGATGACCAGACCATGAGCGTCAAGTCTTTTAATGGCGCAGGGGTACGGACCTGCGCCAGCGACTACAGCCCGCTCGGAACGGGCTCGTCGAACGCTCAGCCTTTGAGCGCGGTGACCACCACCTCGATCAAGGCGCCGCCACCGAGGTCGGCTACACCGACCGTTGCGCGCGCGGGCAGGTTGTCGCCGAAGAATTCGGTCCAGGCCGCGTCCATCTCCTTTTTCCTGGAGAGATCCGTCACGAAGATCGAGGCGCTGACGACGCGAGACTTGTCCGTTCCCGCCTCCTTCAGATAGCCCGCAATCTTGCCGAGGATGTTGCGGGTCTGCTCGCCCATCGTGGCACTGGTGTCGTCGGCGATCGTGCCGCCCACGAATACAAACCCGTTGGCTTCGACAGCGCGATGCATGATCGGCGTGCGGATGTTGCGGATAATGTTCATGATGTCCTCATCTTGGGTTCTAGGGTGTGGAAGGATGAAAGCGGTCGATGCCGAGCTCGCTGATGCGTGTTTGGGTGCCGCCGTTGACGATAAGCTCCGTCATGACGGCGCCGGCGCCGGGGCCGAGCTGGAAGCCATGCAGCGAAAACCCGAATTGGTGGTAGAGCCCGGAGTGTCGAGCGCTCGGGCCGAGCACGGGTAGTTCGTCGCGCGTCCGCGCCTCGATGCCGGCCCAGGCGCGAACAATGGTGGCGTCGCGGATGACTGGAAAGAGTTCGAAGACCGTGCGGGCGCTCATGGCGAGGCTGCGCCAGTCCAGCACGGTCTCGTTTCGGTCCTGATCCGGCGTCGCCAGATGCCCGCCACCGATCAGCACCGTACCGTTGGCGAATTGTTTGAAGGAGAGTTTGCGGCCACGCAGGATCACCACCGGATCGATGAAATGCGGCACGCGGGAGGTGATCATCAGCATCGGCGCCACAGTCTCAACCGGCACCGGCTCGTCCAGCGCCGCGGCGATACGGCCGGCCCATGCCCCGGCAGCGTTTACGAGTACCGGCGCGACATAGGTGTCGGCACCGACATCCACCAGCCACAGCCCATCTTGCTTTCGAATGTTGGTCGCTGCCACGCCCTCACGGACGGTTGCGCCGAGCGCTTCTGCCTTTCGGCGGATCGCGGTGGTGGTTCGGGCCGGATCGGCCGCGCCATCGCGCCGCGACACCACGCCACCAGGGCAGCTCTCGGCCACCGCCGGCACCAGCCGCCGCAGCTCCGGCCCATCGATCAGCTCCTCGTGGGTGAAACCGAACGCGTTCAACTCGGCGACGCGCGCGCGACACGCATCGAATTCGGCGTGGTTCTCGGCGACCAGCACCTGGCCGTGGCTTTCGAAGCCGCAGGCGTCGCCGACCAGCTCTTCGATCCGCTCCCAGATTCCCATCGAGCGGATCGAGAGTGGGATCTCGGCGACATGCCTTGCGAGTTGACGAACGCCACCGGCATTCACCCCTGAGGCGTGGCGGCCGGCATAGTCCTTCTCGATCAGCACCGGCTTCATCCCCGCGAGACACAAATGAAGCGCGGTTGAGCATCCGTGGATGCCGCCACCCACGATGATGGCATCCGCGAGCTTCGTCATCCGCGCACCACCGCCTGGACGTTGGCCTCCGTCTTCGGCATCGCCGCCAGTTCCGCCAGCGTGATCGGCTTCACCGGTGCGCGCAGCCGGTAATAGCCGATCTCCTGAGGAGTCCTGTCTCGGGCCTGCGCCATCAGTTCAGTGACGGTCAGGCCGCAAAGCCGGCCCTGGCAGGGACCCATGCCGGTGCGGCGATAAGCCTTGAGCTGATTGGGACCGGTCGCACCGATCGCGACGGCGTCGAGAATGTCCTTGGCCGATACTTCCTCGCAGCGGCAGACGATAGTGTCGCCGGAGGGGACGCGGAACTGCGGCGCCGGACGGAATAGCGTATCGAGAAAGTTGCGGCCGCGCTCGGCCTGGGCCAGCGATGCTCTGAGGGTTGCCATCGGTGCGAGCTTGGCAGCAGCCGCAGGCGCCAGCGCTTCAACCGCCGCTCGTGCAGCGATACGGCCGCGAACAATGGCGGCTTCCGCGCCACCGATCCCAGCACCATCGCCAGCGATCGCGATGCCTTCGACCGACGTGTCGCCGTAGTGATCGAGAACCGGCGACCAGCAGAGCTGCAGGTCGTCCCAGCGATGATCGATCGCGGCCGCCATCGCGAGATTGACGTTGGGCACCACACCCTGATGCAGCAGCAATAGCTCGGCCGGAATCGTCTCGCGTCGGCTGCCGGCCGTATAGGTCACCGTTGCAAGCTGGCCGTCGCCGGCAGCAGCGAGTTCGCTCACGCCATTCACCACCGGTACTTTCGCCCGCACCTCGCGCATTAGGGCAAGGCCCTTCGCGAAATAGGGCGAGGTCACGAAGGCGAAGGCGTGAGGCAGCGCGGCAAGATAGTTTCGACGTTCGGTCGTATCGAGGATGAGGTCGATGTTGCCGCCAAGGCGCAGGATCTGCGCCGCGAGCAGCCAAAGCAGCGGCCCCTGCCCTGCGATCACGGTGCGCCCGTCCGGCACCAGCGCCGACGACTTCAGCATCGTTTGCGCCGCACCCGCGGTCATCACGCCCGGAAGGGTCCAGCCGGGAATCGGAAACGGGCGCTCAAGCGCACCCGTCGCCAGAATCACGCGGCGCGCCTTGACGAGGGACGACGCGCCGCCGATTGACACGCCGGCCTCGAGATGTCGGTCAAGGCTCCAGACGGTCGCGCGCTGGATGATCTCGGCGCCGCTCGATCGCACTGCCTCGACAAGATTCGCGCCCGCCCAATAGTCGGCGCCGAGGCGATCGCGTTCCGTCACCGGGGTCGAGGCGATGGCGCGCCAGACCTGGCCGCCGGGGCCGGCATTCTCGTCGAGCAGCAGCGTCGACAGGCCAGCCTCGGCTACGGTCGCGGCGGCGGCAAGCCCGGCCGGCCCTGCCCCGATGACGACGACGTCATAGCTATCGCGCTTGGGAGTCGTGTTCATCGGCCAATCTCCCTTTTGCCCTTCTGGATCTCGATCTGCATGCCCTCGGCGACAGGCACAAGGCAGCCTTGGCGATTGCCGACGCCATCAATGGTGACGAGGCAGTCGAAGCACACGCCCATCATGCAATAGGGCAAGCGCAGCGCGCCGCTCACCGCGGTCGCACGGCGCACGTCACGGCCGGAGGCGAGCAGCGCAGCGGAAACAGTATCGCCCTCGCGCGCCTCGACGGCGGTTCCGTCGACGAGGATGTGCACGGAGCTTCTGCTGTCCTGATCGGATCGTTTGAACATGGGGTGCCTCTTCGCCGCCTTCTCGCCCGCTCGGGCCGTGTCGATTTCAGTAGTAGCCGCTGCCTGTCGCGGCATGGTTTGCATCGAAGCGACGGGCCGAGAACGCGCCGACGAGTTCCGGCTCGAGCGCACCCGCCGCGACCATCCGGGCAATGTCGAAGGCATGGTTGGAGGCGAGCGTCACACCGGAATGACAGCAGGTGACGAAAGCGCCCGGCGCGCTCTCCGACTGATCGTAGATCGGGAAGCCATCCTGCGGCATCACGCGGATGCCGGACCAGGTCCGCACGACGTTCAGGCGGGCCAGATGAGGAAACATGCGCTGCGCGCGATCCGCCATCACGGCGCTCACCGAATGGTTCAGCGTGCGGTCGTCAAGCTGATCCTCCTTGCTATCTCCGATCATCACCGTGCCCTCGTCGGTCTGCCGAATGGTGGTCAGCGGATGCGACAGAAACGGCATGGTGCGCTCGGTCACCACGATCTGGCCGCGGGTCGGGCCCATCGGCGCCGACAGGCCGACCATCGGTGCGAGCGTCTGGTTGGCGTTGCCGGCGGAGAGCACGACCTTGCCGGCGCGGATCTCGCCCTGCGATGTCGACAGCCGGAATTCGCCGCCACTCCGGGCGATTGCCGAGACCGACCGCTCTGGAAAATAGTCGACGCCGAACAACTTCAGCCCGGTGTGGAAGGCGCGGAAGGTGCGCAGTGAATTCACGTGCCCGTCCAGCGGACAGAAGCTGCCACCAGAGACCTCGGGACCGATCAGCGGCAGCATCTTTCTGACCTCAGACGCCGACAGCATCTCCATCCTGTAGTCAGCCGCGCCCACCTGGTTGTGCATGCGCGTGACGAGCTGAGCACGCTGCGCGAACTCGTCTTCGCCCAGCGTCAGGTGAAAGCCGCCATTCTGCTGCAGGGCGACGTCGAGCCTGGTCTGATCTTTCAATTCCGCGGCGAGCTTGCCCCAGCCTTCGGACGCCCGCACCGTCCAGCCGGTATAGGCCGGCATGCCTAACCCCTTGCTCTGCACCCAGACGAGCGCGAAGTTTGCCCGCGAGGCGCGCTTGGCGATGTCGCCCTCGTCGAGGACGACGACCTTCTTGCCGAGCCGGCCAAGACCCCAGGCGATAGCGGAGCCAAGCAGGCCGCCGCCCACGACAGCGACGTCGTATTCCTTTGACATGGGTTTTCCTTGGGTTCTCCTAGCGCCCCGGGTCGCTCTTGCCGGCGAGCACGCGGTCGAGCCCGTAGAAGCGGTCGAGCAGGATCAGGGCGGTCATGGTTATCGCGATCACGCTGGCCGAGACGGAGGTCACCAGCGGATCGATATTGTCCTGGATGTAAAGGAACATGCGAACGGGCAGCGTCTCGGTGCCGGGCGTGGCTAGGAAGACGGTCATGGTCAGATCGTCAAAGGACTGAATGAAGGCCAGTGCCCAGCCGCTGATGACGCCCGGCAGGATCAGAGGCAGTGTCACGCGGCGGAATAACGTCCAGTCGCCGGCGCCGAGCGAGACCGCGGCCATCTCGATGGAGCGGTCCATGCCGGTCGCCGCGGCCAGCGTCAGCCGGAGAGCGAATGGAAACACCACCACCACATGAGCGACCAGCAGCCCTGTGAAACTGCCGCCCATGCCGATCGCCGTGAAGAAGCGCAGGAAGGCGATGCCGAGCACGACATGCGGGATCATCAGCGGCGACAGGAACAACGCTGCGAGGGCGTCGCGGCCGCGGAAGCTATAGCGCGCGATCGCAAGCGCCGCCGGCACCGCGAACAGAAGCGCCACCAACGAGGACAGCGCGCCTAACCCGAGGCTCACCCAGAAGGCGTGGACGAACTCGGGATAATTCGCGATCGCCCTGAACCAGCGCAACGAGAAATTGGTGGTCGGCAGCGACAGGTAGCCCTCGGGCGTGAAAGCGACGAGGCAGACCACCACGATCGGCGCCAGCATGACGAAGACGAAGATCGTATGGAAGATGAGCGAGAGCGGGCCGTTCGTCCTCATCGGAACACCTCGGCATAGCGTCGCTCGATCAGCGCGTTGCTGCCGATGACGATCAGCACCAGCGCCACCAGAAGCAGGACCGCCACCGCCGCACCGAGCGGCCAGTTCAGCGTGTTGAGAAACTCGTCATAGGCAAGCGTCGCCGCGACCTTGAGCCGGCGGCCACCGATGATGGCGGGCGTCGCGAAAGCGCTGGCGGACAGCGAGAACACGATGATCGCGCCCGACAACACGCCCGGCATGATCTGCGGCAGCACGATGCGGCGGATGATCGTGAACGAGCTGGCGCCTAGCGACAAAGCGGCGTTCTCGATCTGCGGGTCGACGCGCTGCAGCGCGGCCCAGACCGACAGCACCATGAACGGCATCATCACATGCGCGAGTGCGATGACGATGCCGGTCTCGGTGAACATGAAAGGCAGCGGCGAGCCGATCAGCCCGAGCGACATCAGGAACTTGTTGACGAGGCCATTATTGCCGCCGAACAGGAGCGCCCAGCCCAGCGTGCGCGCCACCACCGAAATCAGCAACGGGCCAAGGATCACGAGCAGGAAGAAGCTCTTCCAGCGTCCGCTCATGCGGTTGAGGATGTAGGCCTCCGGCGCACCGAGCACGGCGGTGATCAGCGTCGTCAACAGCGCGATGCGGAACGTTCGCCAGAACATCTCGGCAAAATAGGGATCGATCGCGATCTCGTGCCAGTTCTTCAGGATGAAGACCGGCTCGATGCCCTTGTACTGGCCCCAGTCGTGGAACGAGAGCATCACCGTCATGGCGAGCGGAATCACCAGGACACCGACAAACAGCATCAGCGCCGGCGCGGTCAGCATCCACGCCGCGCGCCCATCGCGCTCGTCTGTCGTTGGTGCAGCGCTCGCCGGAGCCGCATCGACGACCGCGCTCATGCGGCACCTCCGGCGCGACGCAGGCTCATGTCTTCCGGCCGCCAGGCGAGCCGAACGGCCTCGCCCTCCGCGGGCTGCGGCTGGCCGTCATTTTGGCGGATCACAATCATGAAGCCGCACTCGCACTCGCACTGGAATAGCCAGTGATTGCCCTGGAAGATGCGGGTGACGATCTTCGCCGCGAGCCCCGCATCGCCGAAGCCGATCCGCTCGGGGCGGATGCTGACCGTCACCGGGCCCGCGAGGCCAGCCGGTGCCGGTGCGCTCCAGGAGCCCGCGATCAGCCGCCCCGGCGTGGCGCTCCGGTCGATGCTCGCGGCGAAATCATTGGTCTTGCCGAGGAACTGTGACACGAAGGCGGACGCCGGCCGTTCGTAGGTTTCCTGCGGCGTACCGATCTGCTCGATGCGGCCCTGGCTCATCACCACGATCCGGTCGGACAACGACATCGCCTCGTTCTGGTCGTGGGTGACGAGAATCGTGGTGGTCCCGATATTTCGCTGGATCTGCCGCAGCTCGATCTGCATCTCCTCACGCAGCTTGGCGTCCAGATTCGACAGCGGCTCATCGAGGAGCAGCACGCTCGGCCGGATTACGAGCGCACGAGCAAGCGCGACGCGTTGCTGCTGACCGCCGGACATCCGGCGCGGATAGCGGTCCTCGTAGCCGGCGAGCCCGACCATGGCCAGCGTGGCGCGCACGCGCTCGCGGCACTCGGCCCGCGGCACGCGCCGCATCTCAAGGCCAAAGGCGACGTTCTCGGCCGCCGTCATATGCGGGAACAGTGCATAGCTCTGAAATACGATACCGAGCCCGCGCTTCGCCGGCTGCACCGCGGTCAGGTCGCATCCCTCGAGCCGGATCGCGCCGCGCGAGGGATGCAGAAAGCCCGCGATCATCTGCAGCGTCGTGGTCTTTCCGCATCCCGACGGACCGAGGAAGGAGACGAATTCGCCCTTGCCAACGGTAAGGCTGAAGTCATCGACAACAGTCTGCGGGCCGAACTGCTTTGCGACACGGTCGAGCTCAAGAAAGGACATGGATGCTTCCAGGTGCTGCTGTGGTAGAGTTCGATGGTGGGCCTGCGCCATTGCGCGGAGCCATCGCCGAAATCCTGTCCGCCGGCGCCGAGCCTTGGCTCAGCGCTCGACTTCGCGATTCCACCGCTTGGTCCATTCCTCACGCTTGTCGTTGATAACAGTCCAGTCGGGCGTATAGAGTTTTGCGGCGCGATCGCCGATCGGAGCCATCTTGCCGAGCTCCGGTGGGACCACGACCGACTTCAGTACCGGGCCGTAGCCGTAGTCCTTCAGCAGCACGAGTTGTATTTTCGGCTCGAGCAGCGTCTTGACGAATGCCGAGGCAAGCGGCGATGCGTTGGGCTTGGTGATCGGACAGGCGGTCGTCAGCAGCGTGGCCGCACCTTCCTTCGGATAGACGAAGTCGACGGGGAAGCCGGTGTTGGCGAAGCTCTGGACGCGGGCCGTACCCCACACCGCCAATACGGCCTGGCCGGACTGGAACAGCTCGGTCATCTTGCCCGGCGAAGGCTCATAGGCCAGCACATTTGGATTGACGTCGGTCTTGATGATCTTGAAGCCGGCGTCGACGTTGGCCTCGCTGCCACCGTTCATCCGGGCGAGCATCAGCAATGTGTGCAGACCATAGGTGTTGTTGATGGGCGGAATGACCAGTTGCTTCTGATACTTTGGATCCTTGAGATCGTTCCAGGAGGTCGGCGGCGCCCAGCCCTTCTCGGCGAAGGCTTTGGTGTTGTACATCAAGCCGGTTGCGACCAGGCCAATGCCAACCGCACGGTCGTCCTTGAAGCGTGCGGCCTCGTAGAGATCGGCAGGAAGGCCTTCGAGCTTGCCGCAGAAGCCCAGCTGGATGGCCTGGTACATCGGACCGTCATCGACGATCGCCACATCGATCTGCTGGTTGCCCTTCTGGGCTTGCAGCTTGGCAAGCGTGTCCGTCGAATTGCCGGCGACGTATTCAACTTTGACGCCGTTCGCCTTTTCGAACGCCGGGATCACCTCGTCGCGGATCGTCTTCTCGAAAGAGCCGCCGTATCCGGCGACATAGAGCGTCTTCTGCTGCGCCAAAGCCGCCGAGGGGGCGAAGGCGAGCGTCGCGATGGTCGCGGTCACAAGGCCGAGTTGCTTCATTTGGATCGATCTCCAACATCGTTTGCGAGGTGAGCACCCGGAGCGCATCCCCAATTTGACCGGTTCGAAGCCTTTGAGCGCTTGGGGTTGCTGCGCTGCCTAGAAAACTGGCTGCGTCCAGCCTTGATGAAAAAGATCGCAATCCACGCTTTCACCGTCCAATTAATAATGGCACCCTCTTCATGCTGAAATATTATGGATTGGAAAGCATGGCGCGGATCAATTCGCGGCAGGTCGAAGCCTTCCGCGCGATGATGCTGACAGGCAGTGTGACGGAAGCGGCAAAGCTGATGGCTGTGACGCAGCCGGCCGTAAGCCGGCTGCTGCGCGACTTTCAGGCGCTGCTGAAAATGGAGCTGTTCGAAAAGCGCGGCACCGGACTGGTGCCGCGGGCTGCCGCGACGGCACTCTACATGGAGGTCGAACGGTCCTTCATTGGCCTCGAACGAATTACCGCAGCAGCCGAAGAAATCCGCAGCCGTCGGACCGGCACGCTGCGGATCGCGGCCCTGCCGGCGCTGTCCAACGGCTACCTGCCGAGGCTCTCCGGGCGATTTCTGATGGAGCGGCCGAACCTCAACCTGTCGTTCTTCGGCGTGATCTCACCGATTGTGGTCGACTGGGTGTTGAACAACCAATGTGACATCGGCTTCGCTGAAGTGCCGATCGCCCATGCGGGCCTGTCGAGCGTGCGGCTGCCGGCGCCCGCTCGCGTAGCAATTCTGCCCGCCGGCCACCGGCTCGCGGCCAAGACGACGCTGCAGCCGCGCGATTTCGAAGGCGAGACCTTCGTGTCCCTGACGGCGGGATCGACCGGCCGACATCTGATTGACCAAGCCTTCAATCGCGACGATGTCCGCCGGATTCTTCGGGTCGAGACCAGCCTGTCCGAAATCATGTGCGGGTTGGTGTCATCTGGACTCGGCGTGGCGATCTGCGACCCCTTTACGGCACAGGAGTTCGAGGGCCGAGGCGTCGTGGCGCGTCCTTTCTTACCGCGGATCGATTTCGAATTCGCTGCCGTGTTCCCGCCGCAACGCAGTCCTTCGCCAGTGGCCTTGGATCTGGTGGAGGCCGTGCGGCGGGCGCTGAGCGAGACGAATATCTCAGCCCGAATCGGAACAACATGAACTTGCGCAATTGTTGAACGGGGCCGTACGGTAGATCGCCATGGCGCGATCGAGTGCAGCTTAAGCCTTTCGTCCCGATCGCGCGTATCCCTGTCGCTTTAAGTGCGGAGCTTTGAGAGGTCGACCTTGTCGAGGCTCTCCACGCCTGCTGACGCCTCACGCGGGCGAAGGCGGGTTTGTGGTACGAATGCTCGTGGAGGCTGAGAAGAGCTGATTTTATTGGTAGCGAGAGAGGGCTACATGCAGTCCCCCACCCAATTCGAGGCTTTGTTTTCAAAGACTTACAGGGCGGCTTGATTCCAGACGCGCCATGAACTTGTCTCAGTTTTGGTGCACAGCCCAAGCGGGCTTCCCGTGAGATGGCGAGCGCTCGCCTTCGGAACGTAGCCTGACAGGTGGCCCGCCCAGCCGGGTACGAAAGCGGGTGTGTAGCACCCCGCCTGTCTTCCCGTGCCACACCGTACACGCCCGGTGTAGTTCGCCACCTTAAGGCTCAGGTCGATCAAACCATGAGCCCGGTGGATGATTGGCTATTCGACGGGCGAAAACTGAAGCGGGCTTCCAGTCTTCCTTTCCGCGCCTGTCGAATAGAACGACTCCTCCTCTGGTGAAATAGGCAGGTCCGGGAATATCGCAGTCCACCTGCAAGTGGACCGCCCATAGGTCTCCGGTCTCGGGAACCTTGAAGGTTGGCGGCAAATAGGTCACGTGGACCGGATCGTTGGTGATAGCGCATCGGCCGCGCTTAAGTAGATCGCCAAGCTTCCCCTGCGCCGTCGTGACGAAATTGAAGTTGGATAGATCATGCAGGAAACGAAGATTTGGGTTCTTCTCTTCCTCGCTGACCTCACTCGCAACGAGCGATAGAGCGAATGCCTGCCAGCCCAGCTCCATCGGTTTTGCATAGGGTGGCCCAAGTGTCATCGTCCCATCCGATGCGACTTCCCAGGTGATCGTATATTCATCCCCTGTTTTTTCGCTGCTGTGTTTGGCCCATGAGAACACTACGACCTCGTCACCGCTGCCAGTCTTGGCGACTTCCCACCCTCTCGGAACGAAGTGCGCTACCTTCGAGACCTTGGCGAAGATTTGTTCGGCGGTCTCGCCGTCCTGCGCTCGCCAGTCCTTCTTTACCTTAGCGACAAGCGTTGGCTCAGCCGCTTGGGCCATCATCGCAGCGAGCACGAACAGGCCTGTCACAATCATCATCGTCAATGACTTGCGGGTGTGCATTTGCATGGTCCGAACAATCATAAAAATGCTGGAGCCTCAGCGTGCCATCGCACAAGATTATCCATATCAACCAAAACGATTTTCTCCGAAAGCGCGGCGGACTCTGTCGCCTCCTCCGTAAAAGCGGATGTCGTGACGACGTAACCGCGCAGGGCGTTATGTTCCTCAATGACGCCCTTGAATTGCTGGATAGTGGGTCGACCGACCTTATTGTCAGTCGAATTTCGCTTGCATTGTACGATCATCAAACCTTCAGGGTGGATGGCAAAGCCATCAACGCCATAGTCATTTGATTTCCGCGTCGCCCACGACTCAAAGCCCGCAGCTTCGAAGAAGCTCATGGTGTGGCGCTCGAAATGGAAAGGGTCCATGCCGAGCAGATGTTTCCGAAGGGCCAACTCCTCCACCGGGACGGCAAAACGGGTGGGGTCCATCGGCTGTTCTTTCATCGCAGCCTTCATTTGCGCGCTAGCGCGGCGCAACCGTTCGTCTTGGACTATGACGTCAATGATCTCGGCGATATGAGGCCGCGCCTCAGGGTTCGTTACAACAGCCTCGATTATTGAAGTGATGCCCGCCGCACCGAGAAAGATCAGCAACAGCACCGGAACCCCAAGAGCACCGCCAAACGCTGCGACACCGGCAGCCTGTCCGCCAACCAATGGAATAGCAGCTAACGTCGCGGGGAGAGCGATCTTCATCGACAGCGGAAGGTCAGACTTCCGGTAGTTCGAGACGGCTTCAGAAACGCTTTTCGCAATCGCCACAATGGCGGTTCGTGAACTAATAAGCGCGTTCAGTCTCTTGAATTTATCAACAGGACTTAGGTTACTCGCGACAACGGTTCGCGACTCGCTTAGCCATTGTATCGCGAGCACACGATCTTCCGCCCGCGTCGTGTGCTTTATAGCCGACGCAAACCGGCCAACCAGCCATTTCTTGATGCTCCCTGTGATTGTATCGAACATATTTACTTCCTCGCACTACGAAACACCTTATAGTGGTATCAAATGACTTAGCCAAGGGGAGCGGGGATGAGGGCAACATTGGGATTGGCGCTGTTAGTTAGCGGGTCTTGTACCGCTCGCTCTTAGGACGCTTCCGCTGCTAGGACTACCAAAAAGCGCCAAGTGCAGCTATCCTGAAGGTACGGGGCGGATAGAATGGTCTTTGCATTCGGGGATGATCTACACCGAAAGAGTTGGCCGTTGGCAACTTGGCTCATCTGTTGTTTGGCTACTTCAAGTCTTGTAGCCACGACTTTAATGCCGGAGTTGCGACAACCGTTGATCTTCTTGTTTGGATTCATCCCCTTGGAATTCTCAATTCACCCTGCCTTGAACTTCTACAGATTTGTCACCGCTGAATTTATCCACCAGAATCTAACGCACCTCGTGGGAAACTTGCTTTTCCTATTTGCCTTCGGCAGAGCGGTCGAAGGGCTAGTTGGCTCAACCGTTTTCGCCGCAGCATTCGTCGGCTTAGGCGCATTGGGTTTTCTCGGGTCATGGCTGATCAACCCCGCTTCTGCCGTTCCAATCATTGGCAATTCGGGGGCTGTTTCCTTTCTTCTCGGAGGTTATGTTTTAATTTTCCCGAAAGCGAAGATCAGACTGCTCCCCTTTCTTCGACGGCCTTATCTTAGAGCGTGGTTTTTTGCCGCGATGTGGCTTCTACTGCAGATGGTTGATGTCGTCAGTGTCGGAGAAGCGGGCAGCGGGATCGCCTATTGGACCCATTTTGCCGGTTTCGTTATTGGCCTTGTTGCTGCAGCCTGCTGGCGCGAGTTTGCCCTAGATACAGAGCGCATCATTTCCGAGATCAGAGGGGCGTCGTCGTGAAGGATCTCGCGATTTTCGTTGGCATCGCAATCACCAGTGTTCTTGTTGCCGTTGCAAATGTTGTGATCGCGAGAATCACCGGTTTCAACGTCTTTAGCTTAAAGATTTGGTTGGTTGTTCCGGTTGGAGCCCTCATAGTCGGAGCCGCAGCCGCGTCTGGCGGGCTGCTTGCTACTAGACTCTTCCACGCTAAGCCCAATTGGTTCGATGCGGTGATGATGATCGTCTTCGCCGCCATGACGATGCTACTTATTTATTATCTCGACTACAGCACTATGGTGTTCGAAGACGGACGGAAAATAGCGGACTTAGTCTCCTTCGAACAGTTTGTGAATCTATCGCTGACCACGGCACACATGCGTGTCGGACGCGGCGCGCGTGACGTAGGTGAGGTAGGACAAGCAGGTTACTGGTTTGCAGTTGCCGAGTTTGTCGGCTTTCTAATTGGTGGCTTTAGCACTTTCGCATTCGTCAGCTCGATGCCGCGCTGCGTCGTTTGTAGCTCGTATTTGCGCAAGCTAAAAACTAAACGAACTGACGAGTTGCTGGACGATGAAGTCGCGCCTTTGCTCCAATCACTTCAGCACGGCGATATTGACGCGGTTACTGAATCGCTTGCGTGGAACGCTCCCTCTGGGAGACAGCTTAATAAGAATGATCGACGCTGGATTTTGACGTACAACCTTCTGGGCTGCCCTAAGTGTCAAAACGAACAAATCGCCGCGAAAGTCCAAGTTTGTAGCAATGGTAGCGAGTGGACTGAAATGCCAACCTTAGAGACCCGTCGAAATCTCGCTGATGGGTTTTCTCTTCGGCAAGCATTCTCATAGCCAGTATAAAGCTACAGTACGCGCAGTAACTTGGAAAGAAACGACCTAATTAGAACTTGGCACCCAGCCGCGGATAGTCTTTCAGTATGGCATCTTGGATGGCGTCAACCTCGATTACAGAATAAAGCTTCTTGGCCTGCGCCTCGTCGCCAGCGGCCATCAAAAGATTGATTATGAAGTGCAGCGCCGCGTCGCGGTAAAACTCATCTCGCAACTCGCGGGCAAGGTTTGTCGCCTCAAGAAGCATAGACTGATATCGCTTGAGTTCATACTGACCAAACTCTTCGCGCTGTTCTTCCTCTGAAAAGCCAACAAACGACTCCGCGCTCATTTTGCCCATCCAGCAGAGGTTCTTGATCTTCACTACCTTCTCTGCTTCGCCGGGAAACTCGTCGCCCTTCTCCAAAGTTGGCTGCTCTGGCTTTTTACCAAACCCGAACATTTGACGCTCCTCTTAGAAATACCGCATCTTACACAACGCTCACGAGACGTCACCCTTTCTGTTTGGCCCGGCGCTCAAACGCTGCTCATCACTGTGCGCTCAATCTGCCACGGCAAGTCCTGAAGCCAACGATACACAGCCTGAAGGCTGTGAGGCTTTACGACTTCAAGTTCGCCCGGCCTGCCCGATCCCTCAATCAGATAAAACGAACCGCACGGCCTTCGCGCTCGAAGCTTCGATCCTTGTCGGCGGAGCGTGCAACGTTATAAGTTATCATTGCATCTTCGATCTTAGCTCGAAATCTCCGATCATTTTCCCGCTGCATTGAGTTCCGGAGCGTCTCGCTCTCTTTCTCGCTAAAGATCGGCCTCGACGCCTTCGCTTTGACGTTTCTGAGAATCATAAACTTTGAAATGTTGAGATATCGCTCCTCAACCGCATCTTCGCCGCAACCGTTCGCCGCATCGCTGTAAGGGATAAAATGCCTGACGTTCAGCAGATCAAACTCGTCATAGATGGGATAACGTTCCGTTAGAACATCTAGCTCCGCATCAACGCGCGACGATGCCGATGCCGACATTTCGCGCTCGAACTCCCCTGCCTTGTAGTAGGCCGCGACCATTTTGGCAGGATCATCGCTAACGATGACGTTCGCAAGCTCGCGCCGTAGGACTTCTAGATAACGGGTCTCGGACTCAAGGGTACGCATCCGACGAGCGCCGTCTTGCCTGACGCGTAGTATTTCGCGAAGCGTGTGACCTTAAGTCTAGCTTTAAGGTCATCAGGCGATGCGGGTCGAGGTTTTAGGCGGGTTGGAGAGGCGGCGGCGCTGGTCGCAGGATGACAAGGCGCGGATCGTCGAGGAAACGCTGGTACCGGGCGCCAAGGTGACAGATGTTGCGCGCCGCAACGGTGTCGCGGCCAGCGTCGTGTTCACCTGGCGCCGCCAGGCCCGGACGGTCGAGAAGGTCGGGACGTGTTTTGCGCCGGTGCAGATTGCCTTGGCGGTGGAGCCGAGCGCGGAAGAAGCGAAGCCGCTATCCAAGGATGACCGGCGGTTGCAGCCCGTGCCGGCCGCCCGGAACGGATTGATCGAGATCGATCTTGGCAACCGGCGACGCATCCGGGTGGATGCACAGGTTGACCCCGAGGCGCTGGCGCGGGTCCTCGACGTGCTTGAGCGCCGATGATCGCCATACCAGGCAATGTGCGGGTGTGGCTTGCGACCGGCCATACCGATATGCGCCGCGGATTCCCGAGCCTGGCGCGTCTGGTTCAGGAGAGCTTGAAGCGTGATCCGCACGCTGGTGATCTCTACGTTTTTAGGGGTCGTCGCGGCGACCTGATCAAAATCATTTGGCATGACGGCCAGGGCGCGTGTCTGTTCACGAAAAGACTGGAGCGCGGCCGATTTTTGTGGCCATCGGTGGCGGACGGCGTTGTCACGATCAGTGTTGCACAACTATCCTATCTCCTGTCCGGAATTGACTGGCGAATGCCGCAGGCAACCTGGCGTCCGCAGGCTTCCGGATAAGCTGTGGCTTTTTGACTCACGACGGAAATCTAGCGGGATTTTTAGTGGCGAATATGTTGGATTGTCGTCGTGACGACGCCCTCCGATCCGCTTCCCGCCGACCTTGCTGCTGCGCACGCAATGATCCTTGCGCAGCGCGAATTGCTGATGCTGGCAAAGAGCGAAGTGACCGTGGGCCGCCTGGAAATCGAGCGGCTGAAGCTGATGCTGGCCAAAGCACGGCGCGAACAGTTCGGGCAATCTTCTGAACGCGGCAAGCTGCTGGTCGAGCAGCTCGAGCTGGCCATCGAGGATCTTGAAGAAACCCAGGCTGAGCAGGAAACCAGGGCCGAGATCGCAGCACCAGAAGCCGCCAAACAGAAGCGTGCGCAAAATCCGCGGCTGCCTCGACGTCCCCTGCCGGACAATCTGCCTGTCGAACGTATCGTCGAACCCGCACCTTGCGCGTGTGGCAAGTGTGGCAGCGAGCGGCTGCACAAGCTTGGCGAGGTGGTGTCGAAGACCCTTGAATGCGAGCCGCGGCGCTGGAAGATCATCGAGCACGTCCGCGAGAAGTTCTCCTGCCGGGATTGCGAGGCGATCACCGAGGCGCCGGCGCCCTCACATCCGATCCCGCGCGGCTTTGCCGGGCCGAGTTTGCTGGCGATGGTGCTGGTCAACAAGTTCCTGCTGCATCAGCCGTTGAACCGCCAGAGCAAGACCTATGCTCGGGAAGGGATCGAGATCGATGTCTCGACGCTAGCGGATCGGGTCGGCGCCTGCGTGGTGGCGCTCGACCCCATTATTGAGGCGATCCGAACTCACGTCATGAGCGCGGAACGCATCCACGCCGATGACACGACGGTGCCCGTACTGGCGAAACTGAAGACTGTCATCGGCCGGATCTGGACCTACGTTCGCGATGACCGGCCGTTTGGCGGCAAAGACCCACCGGCGGCAGCGTTCCATTACTCGCGCAGTCGTGCCGGGGAACATCCACAAGGCCATCTTGCCGGCTATGTGGGCCTGATGCAGGCCGATGCCTTTGATGGGTACAACCAGCTCTACAAGGCTCAAAGGAAGCCGGCGCCGATCCTTGAAGCAGCCTGCTGGAGCCACGGCCGGAGGAAGTTTGTCGACTTGGTGAAACAGGGAGAAGCGCCGATCGCCAGCGAGGCTGTGCGGCGCATCGATATCCTCTTCGAGATCGAGCGCACCATCAACGGCAAAACGCCGGAGCAGCGGCTTGCCGTGCGCCGCGAACGATCACGGCCACTCATTGCCGAGCTTGAAATCTGGATGCGCCAGCAGCGAGCGTTGCTCTCCACCAAGAACGATACCGCAAAGGCGATCAACTACCTGCTCAACCGCTGGGCAGCGTTCACGCGCTTCCTCGACGACGGCCGCGTCTGTCTTACGAACAACGCCGCCGAACGAGCGTTGCGGGGTGTGGCGGTTGGAAGAAGAAACTGGACCTTTGCCGGTTCGGACGCGGGCGGCCATCGGGCTGCCGCTGTCTATACCTTGATCGAAACTTGCAAGATGAACGACGTCGATCCGCAAGCCTGGCTCGCTGACGTGCTGGCCAGGCTTCCAGACCACCCAGCCAACAAAGTCGACGAATTGCTTCCGTGGAATTGGAAGGCGAACCAACGGTCAAAGCCCGCCGTTGCTGCCTGAGCGCTTCGCGGATGACCATCGCGCCCGCCTGGGGTGCTGGCCGGATGCGTACACTCAAGGCGGATGCGTTCGCTTTCGTCCGTGCGCCAAACCAAAAGCTTTTGCGCGCGTTTATTCGCCGCGCTGGCACCAACGGCGTACCCCCGAACAGGCAAACGACGGCAGTTGACACGACCGAAGTCGAAACGAGATCGGCTATGCGGGTAGCCGATTTGCCGGGTGATCCTGAAGTCGAAGCCGTTTACGGTATGGAAGAGGTGTTCGTTTGGCTTCAGGAGTGTCCGCAACAGGTACGGCGCACCCTCGTATGGTGTTCCATGAACCGCGTCGTAACATAGGGCCGTTCCCAATGGGCCAAGGACAACCCTTTGCTCTTCTCCTACCGTTATACGATTGATAGCCGTAGATGATCCACGGTGGCTTCTATGAGGCCCTTAGCTTTTCACTCTCCAGACGCTCCAAGAACGCGGCTGCTCGACGCGTATTTCTTTCGATGGCGAACACTGCAAACAGAAAAGAGGTAGCAAGTGCGCCTGTGACAAATCCGCCAAATGCTCCGAGGATCGCACCGACAGTCGCTGCAAATTTAGAGTCATTTCCGAGGCTTAACCCGAGCAAATTTAGAATCGATGACGTTAAAGCGCTGGAAAGACTCCCCATCACAGCACCAGCGACAGCAAGGCAAATCACGAATAGAAGGGCGGCAACCTCTCCAACCCAAATGATTCCACGATGCGCCGCCTTGCTCTCATCAATAACCCTCCGCCCACTGCTATCTACGCGAGGTTTTCCGATCCATTCTAGGAGACCCATAGTCAATGGGATAACTAGTAGGAACGGAACCCAGGCCCTAATAAGCTCCATAATATCACGCATGTTGCTCCCCTTTAGGGTTAGTCCGTAGCCCTTTATATCCCGGAAATCGGGTGAACCATCAGGTACATCCAAACCAGCAGTGTTGATACTGCTGTGGGCAGTGTTGGCGCTGCTTCTGACAGGAAGCGCTCTTGCAAACGATGCGCGCGGACAGGCGAGCGTCATCGACGGCGACTCGACAGTTTAAGCGACAAAGCATCAAGACGTTGAAACGGCAGGAAGACTACAAGGCTCCTCGATTTCAGGATCACCCGGCAATTCGCCTGCCCCGCATCAACACGAACGAACCGCATGCCTTTCGGGACGTGCGGTTCGCTGTGGTATCGACAAGAATTAATAATCTGCCCTGCTTCTTGTGCCACAGGTAGGTATTGAGAACCGTGTTCCGCGTCACTCCGTCGTAGACGACCATAACTCAGTGTTGGAATCGTTCCGTCATTCGCTGAGTTGACTGGGCCATTGTTCCAGCCCGCTTCTGGCAACCAAGTATATTCCATGATTCCGCGCGCGCTCTTCGGCTGCCCTTGAAAACCGTTTGGCATTGGTAAGTGCGAAAAGTCGGGTAACGCCCGCGTAGTTCGAACGCGCCCTCAAGAGATTTTCAATTGCTTCGGGCCCACAGGCACTATTGACATCCTGTTTATGCTTGCATTGCACGATAGCGCGCGCACCTGAAATCCGGTGCGACAAAAGGCCGTCCGCCCCACCATCGTAGGAGCGAGGTGTCCGATATGCTTCCCAACCCAACCCGACACACCTCCTGAGCGCCCATTCCTCAAAGGCATTGGGTTCCATCATATCGATTTCCGCGACTTCGTTCGGTTGTGCTATGGGCGTACGTCGCCCCAGCCGCTGGGCGAACCACTTTCGGTCTGCATCGGAATCGACTGGCGGAACTAGCATCCGATTTGAGAGAAGTCGCTTCTTTTCGAGCAATACATGTAACAGTTCATCAAAGCTGCCGTCGTTGTAAACTGGATGAACGGCCAATGGATAGTAAACGTGGACGTCGCGTTTAGCGCCGATACGATACACTCTATCGGTACACTGATCTTCAACCGCTGGGTTCCACCAGCGTGAAAGATGGATGACGTGATTAGCGCTTGTAAGCGTTAGCCCCACGCCGCCAGCGCGCGGCGACAAAATCATCACGTCGAATGAGCCGATCTCAGACTGAAACGCATCTACTAGGTTCTGTCGCTTTTCTCCGCTCACCTCTCCGTTGATCTGCATCGGGCGTCGCGCGAGCTTGTATCTCCTTTGGATCATTAATGCGAGATGCTCCTGAAGATCCAGGCTCTCCAGAAAAATCAGGACCTTTTCGCGCTGAGCCGCGATCTCATCTAGGATCAGGAACGTCTCAGTGAGTCTCGCTGATTGCTCAATAAACGACTTCGGATCAACGATCTCGGTTGCGGGCGGCCACGTTGGATGGAGAGATACGCCTCGCAAAAAATGCAGAGTTTCAAGGATGGGACCTGATTTGGGCTCTCTCGCCCGAGCGACAATGTCGGAATAGTTTTGCGCTTGGATCCCTTGCATTAATCGTCGGCGAATATGAATATGCTTCTTCGGAAGCCCATCGAGATGGTCGGCCTTCATTCGTCGCAACACCGGTGCTGGACCTAGCGCGCTGGGATCAAGCATCGACTTCCGAAGGTTCTCTAACTGAGCTTCGCCATTGGGCTGATAGTCTCTACAAAAACTTTTTAGATCACCGAGTGTCCCTGGGCTGATGATATCCATAAGGCACCACAAGTCGGCCAATTGATTCTCGATTGGTGTGCCGGTGAGCCCCAGAACGAAATTTGAGTTCAATGTTTTGGCTGCACGCGTGAGAAGAGAAGACGGGGACTTTATCTTCTGCATCTCATCGAAAACGACGCACGAGAAACGAATAGATGCAAAGCTAAGGTGATAATCTCGAAGGGTTTCATAAGTCGTCAGCACCCAATTGGACTGCTGGAGTTCGCGCCGATCCAACGAAGGAAAGCCTCGATTTATATCGTTGCTGCGATCAACCTTTAGCACTTTAAGGTGGCGACCGTAGACTCTGCAGACGTTTCCTAGGCCGGGCTCGAATAGATGTGAACCATGTTCCTTCTCCCAGTTAGCCAGCAACCCGGTAGGCGCGACGATCAGGATCGGGCCCGCAAACTCGGATGAAGAGATTGTCGAGTTGGTGCCCTCCCGCAACCAAGAGAGAAAAGCGAGTGCTTGGAGCGTTTTGCCTAGCCCCATGTCGTCTGCAAGCAAACCGCCCGAGTAACCGAGCCGCCACACCTCCTGCAACCAATTCAGACCGCTGAGTTGATGTTTCATCAGACTCGGTTTGACCGACGATGGGACACCAAGCTGTAACCTCAATCTCGGCTTCACACTTCTCCGGTAGCCAATCGCATCAAAATTCTCTTCAATAATAAGAACATTCTTATGCTCAGCTTCAGGCTCATCTTTTATAGTGGTCGGCGGGGTCTTCTCGTGATCCAAAGTCGGACGAACTAGTCCTACCAAATCACGTAAAGCTGTTTGGGTCTCTTCCGTGGTCGGGATCCGAGTCTTATCTTTGCCGAACTCTACGTAAGGTTCGCCACTTTTTGCGGCCTCGGTGATTTGCTGACGAAGTGGCTCCAATTGTTCCGCCTTCAGAACGACGTACTCACCTCCGATGCGAAGTCCAAATTTTTCGGGAAGCCAATCGTTGGGTTCGCCCTTAATCCAGGGCAGCACCGGCGGAGACCAGATGCCGACGTCGATTACTCTTGCTGAATATTGCTCCGTCTCAATAAAGAGCTTCTCAATGTCGTCATCCGACAGAGCACCCGCCAACGCTTCCTTCAGATAGACTTGCGGCGTTCGAGCGAATCTCTTGCGAGTATCGCTATCCGCCCGCTGCATTTGACGTACGACAGTTAGGCCCTGTCGTAGTGAAGGATCCAACGTTACGTACACACCACGCTCAATAACGTAGCTCGATTTGCAATCTTCAAATGAACGGAAACGTTCCCTTGCAAATAGGTCATTCTGATGAGCAGTAAGCAAGCTCCCCGCTTCATCAATCAAAGCGCCGTCAGTTTCCGCGACAGCCGAAACGGAACGACCAAAAAGTATAGGGTCAAAATCAAAGCTCCTGTCGACCGTCCTTAAGCTTAGGGAAAACGCAGTCGCGTGCTGCACACGAAAGCTGTTGAAGTAAGAGTCTATGCGAAGCTGATCTCGCGGCTCCTGCGGTAACAGGTTCTGTAGCCTTGCGATTGCAGAAAGGTCTCGCCCCTCCGGTCCTAGAGGTTTGGCGGCAAACGAATCAATAGCTTCGATTAAGCTAAACAGAGGTTCAGGAATTCGGTAGCGTTGATCGTTTACAAGCAAGAAAGCACCGTCGCGCTTCGTTCGATACGGACGATTTCCCTCCCCGATCCAGCGGCCAACGATACGGAAATTAGGATCGGTTATAAGATTTTGGGTCTCGACTTGGAGAAGGAGCTTCGTCGCTGGCACCAAGCCAAGACTGAGTGCTTGTGGTTCAGTCAATCCAGCGAGACTGTGATGATCAACGAAGAGTCCGTCCGCTCTTGGGTCCACCGTATTCTCGGCATTTTCTACCAAAGCCAAGAGCCGCGCGATGGCCGAAAAGCCTAGGTCAGAAGTCCGGGTTGCCCAATCATCAACGGCTATTGGTGCAGCGCTTCTAAAGGCTCTATTTTCTAGAAGCCGTAAGAATATGCCTCCATCCACGATATCGTATGAAAACTGCATACGTGCCATCGGACCCTCACCGCCTCCTGGAAGGCATGAATTCTATTGTTGACAATCTGAGGCCGGTGAACCGCCGAATATAACTTTCCGCCCTGCTCTGCCATCCATCGGGGGGAAGGTGAGCGATATCAAAATCAGACCCGGATCGGAGCTCGGTCGCAACATAAGACGGTTCGTCAAAGCTCGGTGAGTTTGGGTTCCCTCGTCGCCAGATCCTCAGCTTTCCGTTGTGACTCCAATCAGCGATAGATAATTCGCCGATTTGCAAAAGTAGAACCGCCTGATCCGTACTGGCGCCACTCAAGCTCGCGAATCGCTTCATAAGGTTGTCGCCCGACTCTGCAGCAATCTGCCTAGCTACAGCCGCCCCGCTACTCCCAAAGGCTACCCACGCATTGCTTACCCAGCCTTTCTCGATGTAGGCATTCCAAAATGCGCGACGATACTCCCACTGATGTGCGGCCGCGACTCTATCGACCACCTTTAAGAACTGTTCGAGCGTTGCCTGAGCTAACCATCTAACCATAACCCCGCGTGCAGACTCATCGGTGCCGAGCCATGACCCACGGTCGATTCTAGGGTCATTTACAGCGTCCAAAAGAAACTCTTGGATACGTTTGCGGATATCAAGTGGAGGATCTCTGTCAATCCACGGCCAAAGGAGAGTTTCAACAAGGTTACTTCGGTTGGCCAAGAAAAAGAGCCCCCCGGCGTCATTCCTAACCCACGCGATTGCGCGCTCCACGTCCCGAAGAGTGGGGTTGGTTTCGAGCCGATCTTGAATTGCTCTTAAACTACTCAGGAAAACGTGGGTGGAAAGACCGGTACCCCAGAGCTGCCCCCTTAAGCCAGCTTTAGCCAAATCTACTCGCGGCGTCACACTGTCAATGACGGACTGAGCAAGCTCCTGGGGCGCGCGCTCAGAAGTGAAAAACTTGTAAATGCGATGTCGTTCGTTCCATTCCCACTGGTCATCGTGAGCGGACACTGCCTCTGCTAGGAATGCACCAATGTGCCGAATGCCAGGATGAGCTGGATCGAAATGGACACAGTAACTATGAATGAGACGCTTCAGAATCATTCGGCTTCGAATTGGACGTATCGCGTCGAAATACTGTTCCAGGAATTTTTGGTCTTCAGCCAACCGTTCGTTGCCTTCAAACAGACTACTCGCGGTCAGCCGCATCTCTCTCAACGATAGGTCGGCCAGCGCCCCCTCTTCTGATAATGATCGCAGCTTCAGGTAGAGATGTTCAAAGTCCGCCGGGTTTACAGCCTGGACTCTCGCATAACGTGTGTCGATAAGCTCGAACGATTTTTCCATAAGCGAATGACGACGCAGCTTGGGTTGTCGCACGATTGATTTGGTGCGTTTCAGCTCTTCCAATCGTTCGGCCAGATTCATTGAGACGATCCAGATGATCGTAGGTCGATCCTCTTTTTGGCCACTTCCGCATTTGTAACGGCCATGAGGATGCGGAGGTCAATACGTCGATTTCGTTGCTTGAATTTATCAAGTGGTTCAGCTTCTGAACGAGCTACGGGACGATACTCTCCATACCCAGACACACTGAGAACAGGCTTGCTATCCGGGCTTTTATATTCGCCAAGATCTGGCAACACCTTCAGAAGCTCTCGAAAAGTGCTTGTTGCACGCAATGCCGCCAAGTCGAGATTATCTTTAGGAGGCAGATTCGCCGGCCTGCGCTGATCGGGTGGATTACTCGGGACGTTTGGCGTCGGGCTTGGCTTGTTCAAAAATGAAAGTAGAGAGGGACGTTGCTCGCTGGGAATGGTATTTGCCTCGTCCGAACGTTTCCTTATCTGTTGGGTCATTTTGGAATTGGCTGGATTCTTGTAAGGATCAGAGTCGGCGTGTCCTTCAATAAAAATGGCTTCAACCTGCGCCCGCGCCTTTTTATTCGGACAGCCGTCAACGTGAGACCGGGAGCCACTAGTGTAACAGGGCAGTACGATATCCAGTGCGCGTGCAAGCGACTTTAGGGCAACTACCCCTTTTGCGTTTAGGTCCCAACTGGATTTCTCGAAGAGAATTTCCTCTGGAAATCGCAGAATTCCTTCGTCCTTAATGATGGAAACAATGATGCCCTCCTTCTGAAGTCGGTCTCCGAGATTTTGGAGAATTTCCCATCGAGCGGCTTCAGAATCTGTTAGTTCGTCAATAAGCGTCTTCTGGCGCTCAGTAACTTCAAGCTGTTCCTCCGTGGCCTTCTCTTGGCGCTGAGTCGCTTGATCCTGCTGCTGCGTTGCCTGCTGGAAGCGCATAGCGAAGAACATCAACATGATTATAAAAACAAAGAGAAGCCCGATGACCACATCTGTCATCGATGCGAAGTAGCTTTCTTCGTCCTCGCTATGAATAGCGTTGCGACGCGTACTCATCAGCTCGGCCTAACGCCGGGATGATTCGTGCCATTCAGACGCAAAGTTATTTGCTCCATAGACTGTGCAAATTCGCCAAGGTCATCAATTCCGCCTCCCAATTTATCGACCGCCCCGGAAAGCTTCTCGTCGACCTTCTCAACGAAGGAACTCAAGCCTTCAAGGTTCTCCTGAACAGATTTGATAATGCGGTCGAGTATGGCCCCCAAATTGTCGTCAACTCCCTTGAAACGACGCTCATAGTTCTGCCACTGCTGAGTCGTTACCTCCAACGTGTGCTGGAGAAGTTGAGTTATATTGCGGATCTCTACTTGCGCACCTTCAACGGTTTGCTGAGTACTTCCGGTCGCGTCTGCAATGTTCTTAGAAGCATCGGCAATTAGTCGAGCGCTCTCAGCGAGGGGCGCTCCCGCATCTCGGATAGAACGAGCAGTTCCTGACATGGCATTTCCGGTGTCTTCTGTGGCCTTAGACAGCTGCCCGAGTGTCCCAACATGCTGGGCTATACCACGTTCAATCTCAGCGATTTTCAAAGATGTACCATCGAGACCGTCCTGAAATCGGCCGAGGCCGGCAAGAAGCTGGTCGCCCATGCTCGAAAACGCTCTGGCCAACTCCAAGCCAGCACTTGCCACCTCCATACGCGACGTTTCTCCCGCTTCCGTCGCTGCTTTCGCAATTCGGTTGCTTATCTCGCCAGCCTCGCCAACCAGCTTGCTCGAAATTGCTGCGACGGCCTCTTCAATGCGCGCCGCGGTTCGATCTGACGCTTCGTGGAATTTTTCCGTCGCGCGCGAGAGTTCTGCGGCGAAAGCAGCACTTGCCTGCTCTGAGCCGCCCCTCATACGATCCGTGCTATCGCTCAGCACTTGTGCGATTTTGGTGCTTACCGACTCGAGCGTTGCTGCGGCCGTTTCAATATGTTTGTTTAAAGTGGAGCTTCCACCCTCGACGCTTCGTGCAGTATTGGACGTTAGCTCTTCGAGTGCCGCCGTCATTGTCGTGATGGCGACCTGCAGATCTTGAGTCGATTTTGCAACGTTCTCCGCTAAACCAGTACCGCTCTCATTCATCCGACTATTAATATTGTCGATAGACGACCTTAGATCTCCCAGCGTATCAGCGAGACGCTGCATCTGCTCTCCGGTTGCGCCTTGCAGTCTATCAACAAAGCTGCCGGCCATCTCTCCAATCGCACTCTCACTTTTTGAATTGAGCTTATCAGCGACATCGGTCAGTGCCTGGCCTATAGGGGCCATCGCCTGCTCAAGCATTTTCGGCAAGGTGGCGGCAAGAGCTTCCTCTATGCGCCGTCCGACGCTGATGGCAACCTCGGTGTTGAAGAGTTTAAGATTCCTAGTCTGCTCCTTCGCTTCGCGATAGTGATCGAAGGCGATAGACTCCGGCGTCACAAAAAGCACTTTACTCTCAAGGACAGCCGCTAAATTATCGAAGCTGTCCTCAACCTTGGCCATGCCGTATTTGAGCACGATGGTTAGGAGAATCGAGCCGCCAAGACCCGCGACAGATGTATAGAATTTGAACGACGCGGCATGCAGAAGATTCTTTAGCGCGTCTTGACTTGCATCAAGGTCATGAGCGCTATTTAGTGCCTCGGTTGTAAAATAAAGTGCCGTAACAAGTCCCACAAACGTAAGCAGCAAGCCAACTCCAACAAGCAGATTGGGCATGGCTCGATATAGGGGAAAGCGAAGACCCGCTTCCGACATGTTGAAGTAGTGTTGCGGTCGCTCGGTATTACGGATCGCTGTATCGTAATCCGGCTCGTTTCCGGTAGGCTCAATCAACGTTTCCCGAAACTTCTGCCAGGAATGACGAAGATAACCGCTAGCCAACATTCGTCGTTCGATGTTTGGTAACGCGTCAACAAAAGCGGCTCTACTTACGAGTTTTATCGCTCTGGCTCGCCTGCCGATCTGACCTCTTATGTAGAACGACTCGATCAGAAACACGATGGAGATCAATACCGCGACAATCAGAATCGAAGACGCCAGTGCGGGCGCAACGGCATCGTTTTTGAACAGTTGAAACAGTGGAATGATTAGGTTGTTGGTCCAGGTTCCCAGATCCAGGAAACTGGGTACTTGATCAAATAGGCCCCCCATCATCCACCCCTTTTCAGTAACCTCCATCTGACATTCTAACGCCGTAAGGCGTGTGCGTAATTCGATGGGTTCATTGAACGATTTGACGAGCTGCTTCGTGCCCCGTCGACTTCTGTCGAACACGCATAAGCAAACGTCAACTGTCAGTTGAGTGCTGAGTTACGCCCGGAATCTGTGGCCGGTCAAGCCCCGCAGTTGTCGCCGGAGCGGGCAGAGCGGTCCGACAGGCGCGGCGCAAAGGCCTACTTTGGTTGCAAATAATGCCGTTTGACGTTTGTGGTCTATTAGACTCTATGGTCAAGCCCGTTGAAATACGGATACACGGTCGGACTTGTAGAGCCGCCGCCAATCAGTCTATGCGTACTTATGTGAGAGCCCAAGCGGGTCACAGTAAAAGTTGCTCAGACGTTCGCTGTCTTGACGAAATTGGTTCGGCTCGTGCATGTGACCCGACAAACTTCGCGAGGCGACACGTGAATAAGACCGACGCGACTTCCGATCTCCCGCTTCACGGGCGCATTTCGTGCTCGCTTTGCCATGGTGAGCCGATCATCTTTGACGAGACCCGCACGCAACGCGCACAAGGGGATTGGCGTATCACAGCCAACCCCCTCGCATGGGGGAATAGCCGTCCAGAAGTGCTGGTGCTTGGCTTTTCAAAGGGGCCTAGCCAAGCGGGCCCACTGAGAAATACCCCCCACAACGACATACCCTATCGCAAAGGCCGTATGCAGGTCGGCAAGATATTGTCTCACGTGGGACTCCTGCCTTCAGCCGAACCAAAGTCACTTAAGGCGATGGTTGAACGCGCTCTTGCCGATCCTAATGGTCGATTTGGCTGGGGCTCACTGATTCGCTGTACTGTCGAACGCTTCGACGCAAATGACCAAAGGTGGGTCGGCAGTGGGGGGATGATTGACCAATTCATGGCGACCGATTTCGGAGAGCGCATAGCCGCGAACTGCGCGACGCGATTTCTCCGCAACCTTCCATCACGGACTAAGCTAATAGTGATGTTTGGACTTGGTGCAGGTGGAAGCTATGTCGCCACGGCTCGCAAATCAATTGAAGCGGCGCGCCCTGGCAGCTGGCGATCACTGAACGAAGTCGCCTATGCGGACGAAACCGTCACGGTAGTTCACGTTGAGCACTTCGCCTCACAAGGTGCCAACATTCCTAACTGGCTTGGAATAAACGCGCACCCACGTTCACGCCTCGGGTTATTGGCCCGCGAGGCAGTTGATAGAGCACTTGCATAGCGCGGAACCATCGGCGCTGTCTCTTCCAAGCTAGCGGATTAGAACTACAGATGAAGCTTTATCAGGCCAGCGCCACTACGAACCGGGGAAGCATTCGCAAGAAGGGCTTACTCTTAGAAGTCCCACCCACGCCGCCCGACTCCGAACGACAACACAGTCCAACGGGCGCCTTTTTCTTCTGCACTAAACTCCCGAAGGCAACCGCGGGCATCGACGTCTGGGAAGAACTGGATGCCACGGGCCCGAACTTCGTACCCGATGATACCGATATTCCTTTTGATCCCGAGGATGACAGGTGGGCACTCTACGGACATGAGGTAGTGGACGTTTGGCAGCTTTCGCTTCTTGGTGAGTGGCTGCGCGAAAATCGGCGGGCGACTTCCTTCGCACATCAGCCCCGACCAATACCCCTGCCCCGTGCTCAGCTTCGCGCGGCGCAGCGTCGTTCATAAGCATTTGACGGGTGAGGCCTTACTCCCGTTCCACTCTTCTGGTTTCATCCACCAGCCTTCTCGCCTAAAGTCCAAAATAATTAAGATCACATTCTTGAAAGTGAGCCAAAGTGAAGGAAATTCGGGGTGACGCCAAGACCATACGCCAGCTTCTGAACGGCGCAAAGTACGCTATCGATTATTATCAACGCGACTACAAATGGCAAATGAAGCAGGTTCAAGAACTACTGGACGATTTGTCCGTGCGATTCCTTGAGGATCACCAAGCTAGTCACGAGCGGTCGCAAGTTGAAAAATACGGGCACTACTTTCTAGGCTCCATCATCATCAGCGACCGAGACGGGTTGAAATACATTATCGACGGCCAGCAGCGCCTCACAACCCTAACCCTCCTGCTGATCTATCTTCATAATCTACAAAAGACCCGGTCGGACCGAGTTCAGGTTTCAGAACTTATTTACTCTGAGAAGTTTTCTCGGAGATCCTTCAATATCGACGTACCCGAACGCAATCCTTGTATGGAGGCCCTGTTCACCGGCATCTCACTCGATGAGTCGTCCCAGAACGAATCTAATCGCAACATCCTGGGACGGTACGCTGACATAGGCGATCTTTTTCCCGACGAACTCAAGACTTCGTCTCTTCCCTACTTTATTGACTGGCTTATTGAAAATGTCCACCTGGTCGAGATCACGGCCTATTCGGACGAGGACGCCTATTCGATATTTGAGACGATGAATGACCGAGGACTTTCTCTCACGCCAACAGATATGTTGAAGGGGTATCTACTAGCGAATATCACGGACGAGAGTCGCCGGCTCGTCGCCGCCAACCTCTGGAAGGCTCGCATCAATGCTCTGGTCGATATTGGAAAGGAGGAGGATTCGGACTGCATAAAGGCGTGGCTGAGGAGTCAGCATGCAAACAGTATCCGAGAAAGAAAGCGCGGGGCAGTTCCACAAGACTTCGACAAGATTGGAACGGAATTTCATCGCTGGATTCGAGACAACGAGGAAGCCCTCGGTCTCAATCATCCGGCCGACTTTGCGACTTTTCTTGAGAAAGATTTCGTCTTCTATGCTCGTCAGTACGAGGCTTTGAGCAAGGCGTCCAAAGCAATTGTCCCGGGACTTGAGGTCGTACACTACAACGCGAGGCATAATTTCACGCTTCAATTTCCGTTACTACTAGCCCCGCTGAGAAAGGAAGACAGTGAGGCCGCGATCCAGACAAAGCTCCGGATTGTGGGCACATTCATCGATATTCTGGTCACGCGGCGAATTTGGAATTCCAGAGCTATCGACTATTCAACGATGCAATATGCGATGTTTCTTATCATGCGAGACATACGCGGGAAGACCCCGACAGAACTTGTCAGCATTCTCACCAATAGCCTAAGTCAAGAGCAAGAGACTTTTTCGAGCAATGATCGTTTTAGGCTGCACGGAGGAAACGGGAAGCAGATTCATAACGTACTTGCCCGCATGACTGAGTTTGTAGAAGTGGGTTCGGAGATGAAGTCAAAATATGGCGATTACATTGTTCGCTCGGGAAAGGGTGCGTACGAGATTGAGCATATATGGGCAAATCATCCCGAGCTTCACAAAGATGAATTTCCAAACGCCACCGACTTCGAAGAATACCGAAACCGAATCGGCGGCCTGCTGTTGCTTCCCAAAAGTTTTAACGCCAGCTACGGCGACCTTCCTTATGAAGCAAAGATAGAACACTACAACACTCAGAACCTGCTCGCGCGCAGTCTTCATGAACTTGCTTATCAACACAACCCTGGCTTTCTTCGCTTTCTTGAAAAGACGAAGCTAGCTTTCCAAGCCTACAAGTCATTCTCCAAAGCGGAGCTGGATCTGCGCCAAACGCTTTATCAGAGTTTGGCGAAGGCTATCTGGAATCCAGATAGAATTGCCCTTATTGCTGGTGCAGCATGAATCGCCAGCCGCGCATTCCAAGTACCGCGCGAGTCCCTGGCGCCGGCTGTTTGTGAGCGGAGTTGCCCGGTCTCGTCGATAACAAACATCGAATGTCCCATGGCTATTGAGTTGCTTCCAGTGAAATAAGTCACCGGACGCCTTTATGACTCGACGTTTCTGCTACGGGCGTTTCTGCCTTGATCCGCTCCAACAAGGTACTGGCTGGTTCCTCGTTGGAGTCCTGCGACACCAGCTCGCCCTGGAACGCTTTCGCGAGGATGGCTTGATCGAGATGATCGATCAATTTGCGGGCGCTCGTCGCCTCGCCCGCGAGGCGGGTGATCTAAACAAAGGCGCTCTCGATGCGTGCAGCCAGCGTGCGTGATCGATGGAAGCGGTATAGGCTCGCTTCAAATCGGCACCCGAGATCCCATGCTGTCCGGCGGATTTGACGTATCGAGCAAGCCACTCGCGCGATTGTGGTGCAGCACAAACATATTCTACAAATTTTGGATCAGCGGCATCAGTTAAGCGAACGCGGATAAGCTTATCGGGATATGTTGTATCGCTTTCCAAGCCTCTTACCATTCCGTAAACACCAGTGAAATCTGGATTTCCGGTGTATCGCCTGAATAGGAGGTCGTTCTCTTGTAGCAGGGCCGGTTTTGGAACGAGTTCAGTTTTCGGATAGTCACGCACATCTCGCAAACTGACGCTCAGCGAGCGCACTGCTGAGATACGAAGAATAGGCAGGCCGGTACCACGGACGGTTTTTTGAGAGACCGTTTCTATCGAGAGATAGCTCGCCCAAGGGGGTCGCTTGCCCTGAGTCTCGCTTCGCAAGCTCATACGCCCGCGCCAAGATCGATTGCTTATACTTCTCGACCAGTCGGGGATGTGGTCGAGATGGCTGCTGGCGCGTCGAGACTTCGCGAACAGGCTGTCGATCCTGGTGACAATCCGATGCTGCTTGGGTAGCGGTGGAACAGGTATCTCTATTTTTTTGAGGCGCCCGCCCGAGATGCGCTGTCTAGTCGTTCCTCCGGCCTGTTCGGCTATCGCGTCTCGTACATCCTTGCTGTTCACAAAGTACATCAACCATCGCGCTAACGCGCCCTCGTGCGAGGAGCGTCACACGAAAACGTCCACGGCGGTAAAATCGCTGGCTGGCCTACGCCAGGGAGAATGCACGCTCGACCAAGCGGATCGGGCATTCGAGCAGTAAGCAAGTCGTTCGCGTCGAGAAATGTGCAGTTTAACCGACGAGCTGTCTCCAAATTAACAAATCGGGCAGATCGGTTCCGAAACTCACCATCTCCAATATCAGCCAGCTGAATAAGGCGAACGTACCCTTAGGGTCTTGATCTTTACTTTCGATCCAATCTCCGTCGGTAGTCAGCGCATCGAGCCCCGCCACCGCGTCCGCCCCCGGTGAGCGCGCGGTTTTTCTTGCTGCGGTATTTGGCGGCCACAGCCGGCGCCTTCTTCCCCTCGCCAGGCCTGAAGCCAAGGCCACGGATCTCCGCTTCGAGCTGGAGACGCCGTGCGTCCTTGGCGGCGTTCAGGACCGCGGTGATTTCCGGGTAAGCCTAAGCTGCGCTTCTAAGGGAAGAGCTTTGAAGTCCGCCACGATTTTCACCATTGCCCACCTCCAGTTGAGGATGACATAATGCTAATTACTCAAGCGACCCAACGTGCAAGAGAGGGCGTAAAGCAGGACAACCGATTATGTGGGCGAACGCCATCGGCGGCATCGCACGGATTTGGCGTTACACCGTCGAAAATTTTGCAGCGGCTCTTTTTGTTATCGGTCTAGTGGCTGCTATCGCGATTCCGGCCGCCATTGACGACTATGCTGATAGATTACACAAGGCTTCCATTCGGCCGTCGGTAGAGCAACGCGTCAGGGCATTCGCAGTCAGCGACACGGAAGACAAACTAACGGGCTGGCTCAATATAAGTTATCAATCCGTTATGCGCGACGATGAGGAGACCGAACTTAAAGTACGCTACGATGGCGACGCCGGTGACTGGCTGCGTAGGCCAAAGGAGAAGAGTCTTCGAAACTGAGCGTAGCCGTAAGATCTGGCAACTTAGCCATACAGCCAGAGCCTAAAGACTACACTTTCAGCTTGGAACGGATACAACGCTTTCTTTCTGATCAGCGCACTTGGACGATTAGCGCTCAGAAGGCTGGAGATTGGAAAATCATTGTCCGCCTTGATGCGTCCCAGGGCTTTAAGACCAAGTCAATCTTGGTGAATAGCGTACAACTTGAACAGCACATTGGCGAAGTGTCGCTGGGCGTAAATGTTTACAAGCCATATCGGTTACCGGAGTTGACCTTAGACTCGTTGAAAGCCGCTGGTGCGATTGCCTCCTTTCTACTGACATTGCCGATGCTTTCTATTCTTCTGACTTGGTACCTAGAGAAAAAGAAGAAGCGAAAAAGAGCCAAACCCAGACGTTAAGCCCATTGACCGATGCAAAACGCCTCTGGCTTAAGCTTGAGCGATTTCATCGCGTCCCGCATCCACCGCGGCATCGAACCCCTGCCCGTCCAGGTGAGCTAGCGGTCTTTCTTGCTGCGATGGGTTGGTTTCCGCTTCACGCGAGTTTTCTTGACGCCGATGGCGGGCTCTACTTCCGCGCGGAAAGCCGCTGCATTTCCGCCTTCAGGGCTTTCAGCCGGTCTGCCTTCGCGCGGTAGTGAATCTTGCCTAGCGCATTCAACAGGGAAGATTGCTCATCAATGACCCCGCAGTTTGCGCGTGGGTTGAAGGTTTGGTTGCCGCCGGGCGGATACCGCTCGGCGACGTGGTCTGTAAATCAACAACTGAAATCTCCCCCGATGGTTGCCGAGGATACACTCAATGCCACTTCTTCTGTGGCATCGCCGGATGGCCAGTTGTCTTGCCCTTGCTGGGTGGCCGAACGACAAGCCGGTCTGGACCGGAAGCTGTCCCTGCCAACCCTTCAGCTATGCTGGACGTGAAAAAGGCGCAGAAGATGCGCGCCATCTCTGGCCCGCCTTCCACGCCCTCATCCGCCAGTGCCAACCTTCAACGGTGTTTGGAGAGCAAGTTGCGTCGGCTAACGGAAGGCTGTGGCTCGCCGCTGTACGCTCTGACTGGAAGCACTCGGCTATGCCGTTGGGGCTGCCGATCTGTGCGTACTGGCGTCGGTGCGCCGCACATCCGTCAACGACTGTACTGGGTGGCCAACGCCACTGACGAGCGACAGTCCTTACAGCTACGGACCCGGGCGACGGAGGATTCTGAAATTGGGCGGAGTGGCTCAAGTAGCGGGGTGGTCGACACCCAAGGCGTGCGACAGCGGCAGAACGGATGCGCTAACGATGGCCCGCTTCAACATGAAAACGAGCCGCTGCAACCTTATCGGGGATGCGGGATGGCCGGTTGGGCTACTCCACGAGTGCACGACGGATGCACGGGCACCAGGACGCTGCTCGGGGCGGAGAACGAAGCGAAGCGCAAGGGCTGGAACAACGAGCTGGGGTAGCGGCCTTTGGGACAATACTGAGTGGATCGACTGCCGAGATGGAAAAGCCCGGCCAATTGAACCCGGAGTTAGCCCGCTGGCTCATGGGGTATCCGGCAGGGTGGTCCAGCGGTTACGGGAATGCGATTCGTCCCGGAAGCGGCTGCGACGTCCGTGATGGCGGCGGCGAACAACAACCAGAGCGAAAGCGCGGCTGCGTGAGAGTTGAAAGCTGATATAAGGCGGAATGCCAATAACCAAACTTGAAGCCGCCCAGCGCCAGCTAGATTGTGCAATTCGCCTCTACATCAACAGCGAAGACTTGTTGGCCGTTCATACCTTGTCGCGCGCAGCCTTTCGCGTGCTTTACGACATCTACCCTACACACCGAGGCGATGGGTTTTCGACCAACTTGGCGGCGTTCATAGAGGCCACCGGATGGAAGCGGTTTAATGAGGCTGCGAACTTCCTAAAGCATGCTGATAAAGACCCTGCCGCCCAAACCGATGTCCAAGAAACCGACACTCAAATGGGAATAGGCTTTGGTATCGTTTTGTACCGGCGTCTTACACAGTCATCCAGCCCTGAGATGATGGCTTTTGATACTTGGATGAAGGCCCTGCATCCTGAAAAGTTCATGATACCGCCCGATCCCGATCCTGACATAGAGCAACTGAGCCGAGAAGGAATCGTAATCCTAAAAGCCTCTCCAAGGGAGGCTCAGCTCCTGCTCGCAAAGTCTCTGCTCACCTTTTTCAGGGAGCATCCCTATCCGTCTACGCCATCAGCGTGACCCAGTTCACACTCCGTTAGGCAAGACTGGAGCATGCTGGGAACGGAGTGATTTGCTGCAAATTATCTCGCCGGAGGGTGGGACCATGAGCAAGATACAAGAGCTTCAGGAACAAGCTGCCCGCGCTGAAATGTTGGCGCGCAGCATCATGGACAGCATCACGGTTGAACGGCAGCTGGCTTTTTGCCGCCCAGTGTCAGGCGGAAATTAGGATACTCAAAAGCCGCAGTGAAATCGCGCATAGGTTACGCGCGCCGTCGTCCCACCACCGCGGCGATGATGCCGACGATGATGATTGCAGCGACGATAGCCCACAGGCCCTCGGCGCTGATATTCACCCCCCAAAAACTCACTAGCAGTTTATCCGACATGGCAAAGCATCTCCGTGGCGCGAAACGACATCGCGCAGCCGATTGACAGTTTGCCTGGGGAAAGCGAGAACCTTCGGTGTTGAGGCGGAGAGTCCTTCGGGATCTCCTCCAGGCGTCGGGCGGTGTTCCGCAAGAGCACCGTCCGACCACCTTGTAAACACGAGTCGCACAAAGGCGACACGCCGATTCGGCAGTTCTCCCCCATTATACCCGGAAAAATGATCACCCCCGGCACAAGCGATAAGAGTGTCTTTTTGGTCGCTTTACCGAAAACGGGTAAAATCCAGAGGCTTATGGTGTGGAAAACTAGTCCGGCGCCCCACTTGACATTGAACAACTATTTTTGCCGACTTTGGGTAATCGCTCGCTGAAATCATGAGCGGACGCAAACCAGACAAAGAAAAAGCCCGGATTGCTCCGGGCTTCATCTTGCACGGATAGTGGGTGTGGAGCGCCCACTTCTCGCCGGCTCACCCTGGCTGACCTCGAATAGTGCCGTCAGGCGTTCGGTGCATGTATTGAAAGGGTGCCGCCCCACCGCCGCTCTTAGAACTGCCACCGATGCGCGGGCCACTGGTTCCGCCAGGCCAAGGAAACGTGACGCCGAAGCTCCCCGTGCCGTGGTTCTGGTGAGGGTTAGGCGGAGATTCTACCGGCATGTTCGTATGACCAGGCAACGGCGAATCCGCACGCTGCGCATGTGCATCCGCGATGCCGAAAGCGGCAATGATTGCAGCGAGAACCATCAGCTTCATAAGATCCGTCACAGTGTCCTCCTCCTTTTTATCGGACGAACGCCCAGAGTTGTCGCTGCCAGTTCAAACGAGGTTCGAGCGGGGCTTGCGCGATGATGTCGCAGCTATTTACCTGACGCCCGTCCGCTACGCGGACCTTAGACCCCACGCCACCCACCCGGTGGGCGTCTTAAGAGGCTTGGGGCTAAAGACACGGGGCGACACTGAGACCGAGCCTGGGATGGGTGCCTGCGCCATCCGGAAGGCCAGGAACAGCCGTAGAACGAGTGACACGCAATTGACACGCAACACCTGCCCCGCGTTGCATTTTGCTGCTATTTTGCGCCCCCGCCTGCCCCAAATGACGGAAAATCCGCAAACGTTCTCAAGGAGTTCGCAAAAATGAGATACCTCCACACCATGCTGCGCGATCAAGAGTGAAGGTAATTACTTAAGTGAGCGATCTTCTCGGGGGCGGCGGGTGCCCCCGGTGAGACGGGGGTGGGCCGAAAGGGACCCACTCTCTTTCTATTGCGGCCGAAAACAGGGCGATGCTGAGGAGGCACTAGGTGCAGCTCAGAACGGCTAGGTATCCTCCACAGCGAAAAAATAAATGAGCGGCGATTAAGAGCAATTACGAGCCGTCGAGAAATAGGGCTCGGGCAACACCGCTGACAGTTTTTGGCCGCTTCCGTCGCGTGTTCATTTACGGTTCGGTCAGTCTGAGCCAATAAAAGCGGTCTTCCGCCCTGAACCGCCACTTCCCATCCAGCCTGGCACCCACGCGAACTCACGACGTTAGAACGGTTCCGGGTTGAGACCGGCATTCTTCTGGCCACAAATCCGGCGAACACGTTAGCGTCGGCTCTAATTGCGGAAGGCCGCGACATCCGCGGGCAAGGTCAATTTCGACCGTAAGTTACCAGCAGCTCTTCGAACGTCATGGTGACCGAATCGAGAGTCTTACCGGTCAGCGCTTTTGTTAAGGCTCGGCACATTGGGCTACTCTCGGAACCGAGCGCTCGGAATTCTTTTACCCTCGCCATCTCTCGAAGCACGCTACCGAGATCGAAGTCCTGCATCGACAAGTCGATGGCAGTCTCCAACATCAGGAGGACGCGCTCTCTATTCTCCATTTCCTGCCATTGGCGGTACGATGCGCCTATAGGGTCGCTCCACCGGCCATTTCCCTCAGGTGGGCGCTCGCCTTGCGGCAGCACAAGCACGCCGTGGCTTGCGTTATTGATCCATACAACAGCATCTTTGGCTTTAATCATTATTACCTCCGCTAGTCGCACAACGCGCGATCAAGGTAAAAGTTCTAACTCAGATCCCTCCAGCTTCTGAGCGGGGGCGACTTGATAGAGTTGCGGAATGTTCATCAACTTGCCTGAGCCCCTCCTGCTGGCTTATAGGCGAACGCCTGCGAGGCGGATCGTCGTTCATTCAGTTCACCTCAGGTGAACGGGTCGTCTCCCCGCCTCGGGCCCTGACCAGTGATGCGACGGCAGTGTGTCCTATTCGTTGCCCCCTCGCGGGACATCGCGCATCTCGCTCCGTTCGAAAGCACCCGAAGGGAAAGCAACGAGGAAGGCTGCCGGGTCCTGCGCTTTCAGTCGCAGAGACTTGCCAACCCCTTTTCAGATCGGCACGGTTTGCGGATTCGATAGGACAGGCCGCACGCTGTTTCGAGATGAGAAAAGCCCCACAAGCGTGAGCGCTACACTCTGTAAAAGGACGAGAGGCGAGAATGTTGCGGGCATCCGAAATATTTGGTCAATCGGGCGATGTCCCGTCTAACGGCGGGCATCGTCCAGTCAGGTCCGCTCAGTGCCGATACCGTTGCGAAAGATCGAAGAACCCTAAAATTCGCGAAGTGATCTTTGAACTTCTCTGCTGCTGCGTAGCTTTTCAGCGGAGGCATGCTGATGCGAATCTCGGGTAGACGACGCATTAGCTCTTGCCTTCCCGCTAGTTTTAATACAATCATGAGGGATTCAACCAAAAGTCGTTTTTTTCAGGAGTGATCTGAATGCAAAAGATTGCTGCAATCCTAATTCCCATGCTGCTCTACCCCGCGCTCGCCGACGCTCAAACCGACTGCAATCAGCTCGCTAAAGACACAATTCGAAAGAGCTTTTCTTCGCAAACGTCCGACTACCGAAAGCTGCTATTCTTATCAACGCTTACTCAGATAAGCACGAAAGAGGCGGGAGAAGCGTTAGCTCATTCAGGCAAGGTTAAGGTTGGACCAATCGAAATAGGGCCGGGCACCTGGAATAAGGACAAGCAGGAAAAACTGCGTGAGGAGCTTCAGAAATACCTCAATGTGGAATTGGTACTTCAAAACGCGGAATCCGTCGAGATTACGTCCGGCGATTCAAATTCGAGTAAGAGCATTTCAGACTGCATCGCGAGCAACGGCGGCTTTTACGTATCTTTGAATGATTCGGGAAAGGACACGGCCGTTGCTCAGCTTGTATATTTTTCTTACCCGGGCGGAAAGAAAAGCATTGAGGTACGGGACGTTACGGTTAGGCATGGAAAGCTCGTCGCAGGTTTTAATCCGAAGAGGCGCGTAACACTTCAGGAGCGCGTTCCGTTGCAGGTCACGATAGACCGACCAAATCCCAAGGAAGACATTACCGTCATCGTTAATACAGATGCTGGGGGGAAATCGGCTTATTTGCCTCCCGCAGTGCTACCGCCTCCACTGCCTCCAAAGAAAATCCGAGTAGCAATTGAAGCGGCTGATCCGCCAGCGCGCATCACTTCAGGTGGCGGAGGCCGTGGACCTTTCTGTCAATTGCGCGCCGTCCAAAGCTGCGTCCGGCCGCAACACGGGGGGAAGATCGTTGCGGGAAGCGGAAACGCCAAAATTCTCTATCAAGGGGGCAGAAGCGGGGTTCGAAGCCCTCGTGAAGTTCCTGAGGAGTATTGTGTTGAGTTTTGGGCGAACACCGGCGCGTGCGAGACCGAGGTAAGCATTACCGGGAAGGCCGCGGCGATGGAGGAGTACGAGGAGCAGCTCTAGCCGCCCCACCCTTCTGAAGGCGCAACAAGAGCACGGCTTCGGCCAGACCGGTTGACGTTAGTTCGACAGCGGGCAGAAACGCCGAAGAGGATGCCCTATGTCGCGCGGCATGTCTAAAGCAACTCTGGCGGTGGCATTGCACTTATGCTCTGCCGAGGCAGTTCTGGGTGAGCAAGAGAAATTGCAGAGTCCGACTTCTCCCCGCGGTAATAACATCAAAATTGCAGTCGAATCCGATTCTACACCCCCGATAGCATCGGGCGGCATTCATGGATGTAACAGTGTGTCTTTCAGCACCTGCGTCCGTCCGCAACATGGGGGAAAGATTATGGTCGGAAGCGGCCATCCGAAAATTGATTATCAAATGGGCAGGGCTGGCGCTCGAACCGTCCGAGAAAACGCAGAAGAATATTGCGCTGAATTTTGGGCGAGCACTCCAGTTTGTGGCCAGACGGCAACGATCAGGGGTAGAGCAGAGGCCATGGAGGAGTATGAGGAAAGCCCGTAGCGCAAAAATGTACAAGCCCACGCTCCCTTTGATCTAGCGAACGAAAAACAGACATTGCCGAACACGAGCTCGCAATCCTTAAGCTCCGACCCGGATTCCCATCCTTAGGGATGGGGAATCGTCCGGCAGTCCAATTTTATGCAACTCGGCGGTTATCCGGCACTTTCCGGCGGTCGTCGAGTTCGTCAAATACTTCAATTACTAAACTGCCGAAACGAACTGCCGGGCGACTGCCAACGCCAACTGCCGGATAGACTGCCGAGCGAGTGCCGGACAACCGCCATTCGGCAGTCCATCCGGCAGTCGTTCCGCCGGCTATGCGAGGCGATAGAGCGGCCTTGCCTTGGTGCCCCCGACATCAAGACTGCCAGACTTAACGGCTTCCAGGATGTAGCCCTGCACCGTCGAGCGTCTGAGTTCGTCGAGCCCATCGGCGACCCGCCTAGCGTTGACGGCCTTCCCGATCTCGCCGGATTGAAGCTCGATGCGTCGGGAGGCCGCCGACGGGCTTTCGTCGGCCGCCTTCTGTCGTTGCCCTTCGCGCTCAAACACATCCAGCACGGCCTGCAAACGATCCTCACGGCGGTCAGACTGATTGATAGTGGGCGCTTCCTCGTCATCGGTAACAGCCATGTCGGGCCCTTGGTACGGCTCGACAACGCAGCTCCCGATCTCGTTGCCCCACTTATTGTGTCCGAGCGGGACGTACTTCAGTCGGAACTGCAATTTGAGACTCTTTGTGCCGTCGCGGCTCTTATCGACCTTGACGGTCCGCAAGCCCGATTTGTCCTCAACAACATGCAACATCACATCCACGCTCGCCCGAATGGCAAACGAGCCAGCCGTGCTCCCGCTCCGGTTCTCATGATGGATGACCGCGATACAGATACCGAGTTCGTGCGCCAGCTCTGACAGAGAATCCAATACCGGCTTAGTCGCGGCACTGGTATGTAGATCGCCGCTGCCGATCATCCCGATCAAGTTGTCAAGGACAACAAGGTGAACCTTCTGGCCGCTCTGCCCCTCGCTCAGTTCGATCAGCCGCTTCAACTTGCGAGCCGCCACGGACGGCTTCCCATCGAACGAAGGTAGCTCGAAGGATACGGCGATCCCCTTACCCTCGCCTAGTGGGCGCATCTTATGCAGTGCCGTCAGCCGCTTCTTGAGACCTTCCTGCCCCTCGCCCGCCACGAGCAACACGTCACCGCGCTCGGTGTTCAGGCCAAAGAACTTTTCGCCCCGCATGACCCGGTCAAGCATTTCGATTGCAAGAAACGTTTTACCGACGTTCGCATCCGCGTAAATGCAAGCAAGCCCGACCGCCGGCAACAAATTTTCGATCACATCCGGCGCAGGCGCGAAGTTTTCAAAGATGTTCGTCGAGCGCAGCACGGCGGAGTTTCTCGGCGGTTCGTCCTCGTCGACGACTGCGCCGAACGCTTCGCCGGACGACGGCTTGGAGAGGCCCTGATTCTTCAGCCACTCGCGAGCGATTTGCCGGTCGTCGTACTCGCCGGACTTCGGCTTCTCGTCGGTGTAGGTGCCAGCGCCTACCCAATTGGAGAAGAAGATCGACAGCGCAGGCGCAGGCATGTCCGGCCATTCGCGCATGACGTGGCGCGCTGCCAGGAAGCGGTTGGTCGAGCAGTCGGACGACGGGTTGTCGTATAGCTCCCTGAACTCCGCGTTCTCTGCGCGCAGCTTTTCGAGATCGTATTCGCCAACATCGGGGTCGAAGTCGTTCTCGTGCTTCTCCCAATCGGCGTCCTGCAACGCATTGATGGCGTCGCGCTCTTTCGACGGTGACATGTCATCGTTGTGCTCGGCTTGCGAGCCGATCAGATCGCGGATGAACTCCGGGACTTCGGGAATCGTCTTGTTGACGTACGCGCGCAGGAAGCGCACGAGATCGTCGCGCGTGCCGTAGCTGCGGCCGTCGTCAAGCAGAGAGCCAGGCGCAACGATCTGTCCGCCTGATCCGCGTACGTCGGTGCCGTAGTTCTTCTTGAGCGCGCCTGCCTTGTTGGTGAAGCTGCGCTCGGGGTCGGCCAGGATGAAATGCTTACCGTCCGACTTGGTCGGCGAAGCCAGCACGCCCTCCGGCAGGCCGCCGTTCTCTTCCCACAGCGCGGCCATCTTCTCAGGGCCTTGGTCCTTCGCGTCGGCATCGAGCACGACGAGATTGGACGGGCCGGTCGCAATCGAGGGCACAGCGTCGCGGAATGCGCGCCACATGCGCTTGACGACTTCGGGATCCTTGGTGGAGCCGACATGAATCGGAGACTTGTCGTCGTGCTCTTCGCGGTACTTCTCAATGGCGGCTGCGCGATCTGCGGGGCTGATTTGGGTGTCGAGCCGATTGAACATCGGCACCAACGGGGTCTTGCCGCTCGACGGGAACACCGCGACCCCGACCTTAACGAGCATCAAGGCGTTCTCTTTGTTAATGTTCTGCCGGGCTCGTGTGTTGTCCGGTGCGGACAGCGCAATGACGCTAGACTTGTTCACTTCAAAATCCTTGGCGATGGAACAAGATGTCCGGGTTGCATGTGCAATCGAAACTGTTGTGGGTGCGTTCGGCCTTGCAGCCGGGATCGTGGGCTATGACCATGTGTGTTACGGTCCCCGGCCGGAAAGCTTCGCTAATCGGGACTTGCGGTAGCGACCGCGCGTACTTGGCAAACGCCTGGGCGTTGCGACGTTGCATCTTTCGGTCAAGGCTCACGTTAGATCCCTCCTGTGGTGGCCAGGAGGAGCACGCGCCCGCGCCGCGAATCGGCGGCCGGGCTACGGTTGGTTTCGCTGGCGTCCTCAATCGCGCCCTTACGAGCAACTTCTTCGTGGTGGTCAAACGGGTCGTGCGCGGCGGCCGCGGGTTGGTCGGTGATAGGCATGATAGGGTCTCAATGGTCGTGAAGCACAGCTCTGCTCGCCGTGCGGCGATGCTGCTGTGTTGATGGGATTGTGGAGGGTGTGCCGCGCTGATTTACACCAGCGCGTTGGCCGCACGGCGCGCTTGGGTTTCGCGCTCGGCTTCCGCTTCACGCTCCACATCACGGGCGATGATCGCCTTGCGCGCGAAGAGCCGCTTGCCGCCGATGGAAACGGGAGCGGGGATGTCGCCGGTTGCGATCCCGGCGTAAATCCAACTCCGAGACGCTCCCGCGTAGCGCTCGGAAATTTCACGGAAGGTCATCCAAGGCGAAGTTGCCGCGGGAGTGTGGGTATCAGACATAGCTCGACTCCATCTTTATGGACGCGCGAAGGCATCGGCCGAATCGCCGTCAAAGGACATTCAAAGGGTTGATGGTCGTCTAGACCGGCCAGCGCGGGGTTTCGCACACTGGAGCCGTATCGGATTTACCCGTCCGCCTCGGCCCCAAAAAGGAGCCGGCAGAATACCCGTCCGATCACGGCTAAACGTTGGGTGGGTGTCCACCCGATTTGATGTATTAAATCACAGCCAGTCAGAAAATTGCAATTCGCGGAAGTAACCGACTGGCCCGGCCTTTCTCGGGCAATATCAGCCGGTACGGGCGAAATCTCAACTTACGGAAGAAAATAGTTGGCCCCCCACTCTGACCTTCCCGGACTTCCGCGAATTGCAATCCTGGCACTCTTCGATTAGACGGGACTGAGAACTCGATTGCTCGCCAATCGGGCACCAAAGCAAAACAAAGCAACTCTAACCACAAACCCCATAAGCCCGGTCCGCGTAAGCGGGCCTTTTCAGCTTTTAGCGGACAGGTACTACCCTGCCCGACGTGGTGCTTTGCATGCTTTCTCGGGTGGATTCCTGTGGATCAACTGGCCTTCCGGCCGTCGTGGAGGACTTACCCGGCCCCTCCGGCCAGCGTAAGCTAGACCCCGATGTCGTCGCGTTCGTCGAGGCTCTGGCCTGGTATGCGGCGCGCAAGGATCATGAGGCCCAATTGGGGGCCACGGGGGAAGGCTGATGCTCCGCGCCGCAATCTACGCTCGCTACTCAAGCGACCAGCAGTCCGATAAATCCGTTGAGGATCAGATCGCGCTTTGTCGCGAACTGTGCCAGCGCGAGGGCTTCAGTGTGGTCGCGACATTCAGCGACCGCGCTATCTCGGGTGCATCGGTCATCAATCGGCCGGGCTATCAGAGCTTGATGCGCGCTGCGGAAGCCAAGGGCTTTGACGTGCTTGTGGCGGAAGACATGGACCGCGTTTTCCGCGATCAGGGCGACTACCATCACGCCCGGAAGCGCCTCGATCATCACGGCATCACCATCCACACGGCAACCGGCAGGGTCGGGAAGCTGGATGGTGCTCTTCGCGCGCTGATGGGGGAAATGTACATCGATAATCTGCGGCTGCACGTCATTCGCGGACTTGAAGGCGTGGTGCGGTCCGGCAGGCATGCAGGCGGCAAGGCATACGGCTATCGGCCTGTGCTCGGCCGTCCAGGTGAGCTTGAGATTGTGGAAGGACAAGCCGAGGTCGTCCGGCGCATCTTCAAGGAATTTGCGCAAGGCAAAACGGCGCGCGACATTGCAGGCAGTTTGAACGCCGACAAGATCGAACCGCCGAGCGGGCTGCGCTGGAATGCCTCAACAATCTACGGCAACGTTCAGCGCGGCAACGGTATCTTGCTGAACGAAGTTTATGTCGGGCAGATCGTTTGGAATAAGGTGACGATGGTCAAAGACCCGTCAACCGGCAAGCGGCTCTCACGACCGAATCCAGCCGCGAAGCATCGACGCGCACCTGCCCCCCATCTCCGTATCGTCGACGACAAAACATGGGCTGCCGCACAGGCGCGGCGTCGTACGCCTTCAGACACGAAGCCGAAGTTCCGCGTTGCGCGACTATTGAGCGGGCTTCTCCGCTGTCCGACGTGTGGCGGCGGCATGGGGTCGGTCGGCCTGCATCGTGGTGAGCCTCGGCGTGCAGTGCTCGACGTATCGCGAGAGTGGGTCCTGCACGAATAGCCGCATGGTCAACCGCAACAAGATTGAAGCCGCCGTGCTTGATGGTCTCCGCGAAGTGCTTAACGACCAAGATTACTTCAAGGTCTATCTGAAGACATACAATGACGAACGCACGAGGCTCGCCCGTGGCGCTGTCAAGGACCGCGCAAATCTGGAACGCCGAATCGGAGAGATTAAGCGCGAGCTAGACCGGATTTGGGATGCGATTGCAAAGCTCGGCGCGGACCCTGCGAGCGTTGCTGAACGACTTAGAGCCCTAGCGGCGGAAAAGTCCTCGGTCGCCCAACAGCTCGCGGCGGCCGAAGACAAGAAGAAGACGGTTTCGATCCATCCGGCCGCGATCAACAACTATCTGAAAGACGTTGCGGCGATGCGCGAGGCGCTAGACGACGAAGACGCTGCCGAGCGACCGGAACTGATCGCACCGTTGCGACGGTTGATCCATAGCGTCGTGGTGCATGCCGAGCCCGGCGTGAAGGGCTTCGAGGTCGAAATCAAAGGGCGTTTGCAGGAACTTCTAGGCGCTCCGTTCCTCACCCGTTCTGTGGGTGGGGGACTAGTGGTAGCGAGAGAGGGACTCGAACCCCCGACCCCAGGATTATGATTCCCGTGCTCTAACCAGCTGAGCTACCTCGCCACGGTTCACCTTCGCGGCACACCATACCGCATTCGCGAACGCGCGGCATATAAGGAGTGGGTTAAGGGCCTGTCAAGCAAAGCCGGCGGTCCAGCCAACCGCCTGCGAAATAGCGCTATTTCGGCCGGATTGTCGGGTCGCCGCCGGGGCTGCCGGGCGGCGGAATCACCGGCGTCTTGCCGCCGTTCGGCGGCGCAGGCGCGTGCATTTCGGGATCGACGCCTGGGGGCGGACACAATACGCCGTCCGAGCGGGCAAGCTTGTCGCCGAGCGGCTCGACTCGCTGACCGGTGGTTGTTCCCTCGGGAGCCTTCTCGCCGGGCTTCGGCAATGGCTGCATAGGCGCGCAATCGGCGGCGCGCTGCGGCGATGGCGGCGCGGTCTGGGCCGGCGGTGTGGTCGGACCCGGCGGGGCCTGTGCCGCCGCCACGTCAGCGGCTGCCATCAACACACATGAGAGAAGAAGTGCGCGTTTCATTGCCATGCAGGGGAAACGGCCTGCACTTGCGGAGGTTCCGCAGTCAAACTGTCGCTTTTTTGTTTGACGCGTTTTCCTAACGCGAAACCGGGCTCCACCCCCGGATCAAGTCCGAGGGACTGCTTCGCTCGAAAACGCTATTTGCTTCACGATTTCCGAAAACGAATCAGCGAAAAATGTCCCATCGGCGGCATCGGACGCCGCTCGGTCAGGGTGACGCCGCCATGCTTGGCGGCCCAGTTGGTCAGACGTTCCCATGGGAATTCCGGCCGCCAGCCGAGCCGCCGCGCCAGTGGCGCGAACGCCAGCTCGAACATGCGGCGCGGGCCGCTTTCGGCGCCGATATGATTGACCAGAATGAGCTCGCCGCCGGGTTTCAGGACGCGGATGAAATCATCCAGCGTGCGCTCCGGATCCGGCACCGCCGTGATGACATATTGCGCCACCACCGCATCGAAAAACGAATCCGGAAACGCCAGGTTCTTGGCGTCCATCACCGCAAGGGTTTCGACATTGGTCAGGCCGAACTCGCGCACGCGCTTGAGCGCCCGCCGCAGCATCGGTTCGGAAATGTCGACGCCGCATAATTTCGTGTTGCGCGAATATTCAGACAGCGAGAGCCCGGTGCCGACGCCGACGTCGAGAACGCGTCCGCCGATCTTGTCGGCTTCCGCGATGGTCGACCGGCGGCCCTCGTCGAATACCTTGCCGAACACGAGATCGTAGACCGGCGCCCAGCGCTCATAAGCCTTTTCGACCCCCTCGCGGTCGATGTCCCCAGCCATTCCCTCTGCCCCGATTTTTTCTTAACTGCGCATCACCTCGGCGAGTGGCGCGGTCGTTTGCTGCGCCCCTGCCCTCGCCGCCGCAATCGTTGCGGTCGCGCTCTTGATGAATCCGCCGCCGAGCACGCGTGCCTGTCCCGCCGGCGCATCGTAGAACACGCAGGCCTGGCCGGGTGAAACGCCCTCTTCGCCGGCCACGAGTTCGACCTCATAACCGCCGTCGACCGCGCGCAACCAGGCCGGCTGCGGCGCGCGCGTCGAGCGCACGCGCACGAACATCTCGATGCCGTCGCCGATGACGCGGTCCAGCAGCCCGTCGCCGATCCAGTTGACGTCACGCAGGCGGATGCGATCCATCCGCAATGCCTCGCGCGGCCCCACCACGACGCGGCGGCTGGCCGCATCGAGCTTGACGACATAGAGCGGCGCGCCGGCCGCGATGCCCAGTCCCTTGCGCTGGCCGACGGTGAAATGAACGATGCCCTGATGCCGGCCAATCGTACGGCCTTCGAGATCAACGATGTCGCCGGGCTCGATCGCGCCGGGCTTGAGGCGGCCGATGATGTCGGTGTAGCGCCCGGTCGGCACGAAGCAGATGTCCTGGCTGTCCTGCTTGTCGGCGACTTCGAGACCGAATCGCCGCGCAAGTTCGCGCGCCTGCGGCTTGGTCATGTCGCCGAGCGGAAAGCGTAGATAATCGAGCTGCTCGCGCGTGGTCGCGAACAGGAAATAGCTCTGGTCGCGATCGGCATCGGCAGCGCACACCAGCGTGCGCGATCCGTCGCCGAGGCGGCGCGAGGCGACATAGTGTCCGGTCGCGAGCGCACTCGCGCCGAGTTCGCGCGCGGTCGCCAACAGATCGCGAAACTTGACCGAGCGGTTGCACTCGATGCAGGGCACTGGCGTTTCGCCGAGCGCGTAGCTGTCGGCAAAATTGTCGATCACGGATTCGCGGAAGCGGCTTTCATAGTCGAGCACGTAATGCGGAATGCCGATCCGCTCGGCGACGTTGCGGGCGTCGTGGATGTCGCGGCCGGCGCAGCAGGCGCCCTTGCGATGGGTGGCCGCGCCATGGTCGTAAAGCTGCAGCGTGATCCCGACCACGTCGTAGCCCTCGGACTTCAGCAAGGCAGCCGTCACCGAGGAGTCGACGCCGCCAGACATGGCGACCACGATCCGTGTGTCCTGCGGACGGCCTTCGAGATCCAGACTGTTTCGCATGCCAGAGGTCATCGACTTCCATCGCAAGCTACGCGGCTCGCGGACAGGGTTAAAAAGCCTTTTTATTGTAAGGCCTTAGGGCATCATTCGGCCATACCGGGCCGGATCGGACGCCGCTCTTTAATATAGGCCGTATTGGCGCGAGGCAATCAGCCGATCGCCATTTTGGAGTGTGTCCAGGACGGCAAATCTTGCCGCCGGGCAGAAAAGGGGGTTGCGATCATGCTCCGAAATTTGGCTGCCAGTCGTGTAAGTATTTGAAATTACATGATATTTTTTGTCCCGCCGAGTGGCCCGGTCCTTGCTGAATAATAGCCGAGAGCTCAGCGCGAGGGTTACCCGTGGTTAGTGTCACGTCAGAAGTATCGGCAAACGCATCTTTTCAGAACGCGGCGGCGAGATCCGCCCGGCCGGATTCCGAGCCGTCAGCCAGAAACGACAGCTTCGCGGCACTGGTCGACAGCAACACGGCCGCCAACAACAACGACAATCGCGCCCAGGACAACGCGCCCGCCCCGCGCCGCGCCGACGATGCGCAAGCCGCGTCCGATAACCGCTCGCGCGACAATGCTGCCGCATCGGACAAGGTCGCGCGCAACGATTCGAATGATCGCAACGCCGCGGCCAAAGCACAAAGCGACAAGGCACGCAGCGACAAGGCACGCGACGACGGCAAAATCGACAGCAACGCCGATACCGATACCGAAACCAAGACCGATACCGACAAGGCCGCGTCGGCCCGCGGCGCCAAATCGAAGTCCGACGCGCCGAAGTCCGATGGGACGAAGTCCGACGAGACGACGCAAGGCTCTTCCACCGACGCTTCCCCGGTAATCGATCAGGCCGAGACGAAGCAGGATGGAACGGTCGTGGTGACGGCCGACGCCGTTGCCATTGCCATCCCGACTGCCGCAACGCCGGCGGCGACAGCTCCCGCGACACAAGCAACCGACAAGGCGACCGCACCGCTTGCCATCGCAGCGGCAGCGATCGCAGCCTCCGCTTCGCTCGCCGCCGAGACCGCGCCGGCCGCTCCCGCCGCTGAAGCCACCGAGGCCATCGTAACCCAGCCCGCAACCGCGAACGCCGCGCAAGCCGACGGCGGCGCCAAGACCAGCGCGCAAGGCGCGGTCGGCCAGGCCGTCAGCGCCCAGGTCACATCCGCCGATCCATCCATCGCAACCAGTATTGCTCAGGCCGCTTCAGCGATCGCGGCGACGCCCGCCGCCACCAAAGCCGGCGCGCAACTCAAGAACCCCGATCTCGCCAGGAAGGGCGTCACGACGGCAGTCGAGCAGGCCGGCACCACCGACACCGCCGCGCCTGCAACGCCTGCCGCTGATACCATCGTGCCCGCCGTCACGGCGCCGACCGAAGCCGCGGGCAAGCCGAAGTCCGAGAATGGCATCGTCGACGCGGTGAAGGCCGACGCGTCAGGCAATTCCATCACGCCGCCGGCCGCCAACGCGCATGCCCACGCGCATCTTGCTGCCCCTGATATTAGCCAGACGCCGGTCAATTCCTCCGGCAACGGCCTGCAGGCCGCCGGCGCGATCCAGACGCAGCAACCGGCTTCCACCACGACGCCGGCAACCGCTGCCCAACTCACCGCCACGGCTGCCGCAAGCGCGCCGGTGCCGGTGAGCGGACTTGCGATGGAAATCGCCGCGTCTGCCAAGAGCGGCAAGACCCGCTTCGAAATCCGGCTCGATCCCGCCGAACTCGGCCGCATCGATGTCCGCATCGATATCGACCGCCACGGCCAGGTGACGTCGCATCTGACGGTCGAGCGGCCGGAAACGCTGTCGATGCTGCGCCAGGATGCCAACCAGTTGCAGCGCGCACTCGACAATGCCGGGCTCTCGACCGGCAATGGCGGCCTGCAATTCAGCCTGCGCGACCAGTCTTCGCAGGGCCAGAACGACGGCAACCAGTCCAATCCCAACGCGCATCGCCTCGTCGTCAGCGAGGAAGACAGCGTGCCGGCCGTCGTCGCCGGCCGCAACTATGGCCGCATGCTCGGTGCGAGCGGCGGCGTCGACATCAGGGTTTAAGGGAGAGCGCCATGGCAGTTGATGCAACCATGCCGACGACGGTCGTCTCGGCGCCCGGGACCGGTACCGCCACGAGCAACAAGACCGCTTCGGAAAAGACGACGGGAATTGCGGATAATTTCCAGACCTTTCTGACGCTGCTGACCACGCAGCTCCAGCACCAGAATCCGATGGATCCGCTCGACACCAACCAGTTCACCCAGCAGCTCGTGCAGTTTGCCGGCATCGAGCAGCAGCTCAAGTCGAACGAACAGTTGAAGTCGCTGGTGGAGATCGAAAAGAGTGCGCAGGCGACGCAGGCGCTGGTCTATGTCGGCAACACGGTCGCCGTCGATGGCAGCAAGGCACAGTTCGACAAATCTGCGACCTGGAATTTTAAATCCGAGAAAGACACCTCCGCAACGATCACGATCACCAATTCGGCCGGACAGACCGCCTATACCGGGTCCTATACGTTGAAACAGGGTGGCTCCAGCTTCGTCTGGGACGGCAAGGGTAATGATGGCGTGCAGTGGCCGGCCGGTACCTACACCTTGACCGCCACCGGCAAGGACAGCTCCGGCAACAACGTGGCGATCTCCACCGAAGTCCAGGGCATCGTCGATTCAGTCGATCTCAGCGCCTCCCCGCCACTGCTGTCGATCGGCGGCCAGAGCTACACCACCGACAAGATCAAGCGCGTGGTCCGTCCGAGCACCTCCAGCTAGCCCAACGCTCGCATCGTTTGATCCGCCACTTCCGGTCCGGCAATCCCTGATTGTACGCAAAAGCGTCACAGGGAACCCGGGGCCGACGTATTTTCCGTCATTTTCAAGGAGATTCGTATTGAAGCCGTAGGCTTAGGCAATTTTTAAGCCGGCAGGCGTAGGTTGTCATGGTGAGTTCAGTGGTTGAGAGTTTGTGAGTACGCCATGACAGAACCCCATCGCCCGAGGGTAAAATACGTCATCGGGCCTGACGGCAGTCCGTTAACAATTGCCGACTTGCCCGCGCCCGGTACCAAACGGTGGGTCATCCGCCGCAAGGCCGAAGTCGTTGCGGCGGTCCGTGGTGGCCTGCTCTCCCTCGAGGAGGCCTGCAGCCGCTATACGCTGACCGTCGACGAGTTCCTGTCCTGGCAGTTTTCCATCGATCAGCATGGTCTGGCAGGCTTGCGGACCACCCGGATCCAGCAATATCGGCAGTAAACTCTCCCGAACCGAAAGATTTGATGAAAACCGGCTTCGTTTTGCGAAGCCGGTTTTTTTCATGCCGGAACTATTCGCGGCGGCTTTAACGGTTGTTAACCATATGGAAACCATCCCCTAGGCAATAATTGCCCAGTCGGTCCCTCGGGCCGAATCCCTGGGGGCGGTTGGTGCAAAGTCTCGTTGCTTTCCTGAGAGGCCTCGGTGCGGCAAGGCTGATGGCCATGGTTGCGGTGACGACCGCGCTGATCGGCTTCTTCGCCTTCGTCATCATGCGCGTCACGACGCCGCAGATGACCACCTTGTTCACCGACCTCACTACCGAAGATTCCTCCAGCATCATCAAGGATCTGGAGCGCCAGGCGATCCCGTTCGAGCTGCGCAACGAAGGCGCGGTCATCATGGTGCCGAAGGACAAGGTCACGCGGCTGCGGATGAAGCTGGCCGAAAGCAACCTGCCCAAGGGCGGCGGCGTCGGCTACGAGATTTTCGACAAGTCCGACGCGCTCGGCACCACGAGCTTCGTCCAGAACATCAACCATCTGCGCGCGCTGGAGGGCGAACTCTCCCGCACCATCCGCGCCATCGACCGCATCCAGGCCGCCCGCGTCCATCTGGTGCTGCCGGAACGGCCCTTGTTCGCGCGCGAGGCGCCGGAGCCGTCGGCCTCGATCGTGGTGCGGGTGCGCGGCAGCCTCGAACCGCAGCAGATCCGCGCCATCCGCCATGTCGTCGCCTCCGCCGTCAACGGATTGAAGCCGCAGCGGGTGTCGATCGTCGACGAAGCCGGCCGGCTGCTGGCTGACGGCGCCGGCAAGGAAGCCGATATCGCCGTCGGCGAAGAGCGCCGCACGGCCTTCGAGAAGCGCATGCGCAACGAGGTCGAGGCGATCGTCTCCTCGGTGGTCGGCCAGGGCCGCGCCCGCGTCCAGCTCACCGCCGACTTCGACTACAACAAGGTTACCCAGACCTCGGACAAGTTCGATCCGGAGGGCCGCGTGCTGCGCTCCACGCAGACCCGCGAGGAATCGTCGCTGACCGCCGAGAACAACGGCCAGGTGACGGTCAACAACGAACTGCCCAACAATCAGGCCAACACCACCGGGCCTGCGGCCCGCGACCAGAGCAAGAAGAGCGAAGAGACCAACAATTACGAGATTTCCCGCACCACCAAGACCGAGGTCACCGAGGCCGGACGGGTCAACCGGATCTCGGTCGCGGTGCTGGTCGACGGCGCCTATACCAAGAACGAAAAAGGCGAAATGGTCTATCAGGACCGCAGCAAGGAACAGCTCGACCGCATCGCCACCCTGGTTCGCTCGGCGATCGGCTTCGACCAGAAGCGCGGCGACCAGGTCGAGGTCGTCAATCTTCGCTTTGCCGAAGCGCCGGCCGTGCCAGCGGTCGTTGAGCCGACCGGCCTTCTCGGCATGCTGCAGTTCACCAAGGATGACGTCATGTATGTCATCGAGCTCGGCGTCATGATGCTGCTCGGCCTCGTGGTGTTGTTCATGGTGATCCGTCCGCTGGTCAAGCGCATCCTGGCTGCCGAAGTCATTCCCGCGCAGCCCGAACCGGCGCTCGCTTTGACCGACGGCACGCATGCCGAACTCGGTCCCGGCCAGGCGCTGATTGCCGGCACCAGCGGCACCGCCCAATTGATCGACGTCGCCCAGGTTCAGGGCCAGGTCCACGCGCAGGCCGTGCACCGGGTCGGCGAACTGGCCGAACGCAATCCGAACGAAACCGCCTCCATCGTTCGCCAATGGCTCAGCGAACCCGTCGAGAACTGACATGGCTGCCGTACCGCAAACCTCAAACGCCAACGACATCACCACCGTCATCTCGGCGCTGGCGAGCCGCCAGGCAAGCCGGCCCAAGGGCAAGCCGCTGAGCGGCCCGAAGCGCGCCGCCATCCTGATGCTGGCGCTGGGCGAGCAATATGGCGGCAAGGTCTGGGGACTGCTCGACGACGACGAGGTACGCGAACTGTCGATTCATATGTCGACGCTCGGCACAGTCGAGGCCGACATCGTGGAAGACCTGCTGCTCGAATTCGTTTCGCGGATGTCGGCCTCCGGCGCCCTGATGGGCACCTTCGACGCCACCGAACGGCTGTTGCAGCAATATCTGCCGTCCGAGCGCGTCACCGGCATCATGGACGAAATTCGCGGGCCCGCCGGCCGCAACATGTGGGAGAAGCTCTCCAACGTGCAGGAAGAGGTGCTCGCCAACTACCTCAAGAACGAATACCCGCAGACCATCGCGGTGGTGCTGTCGAAACTGAAGCCGGAGCACGCCGCCCGCGTGCTGGCGATCCTGCCCGAGGATCTCGCGCTCGACGTGGTCGGCCGCATGCTGAAGATGGAAGCGGTGCAGAAGGAAGTCATCGAGCGCGTCGAGCAGACGCTGCGCACCGAATTCATGTCCAATCTCTCGCAGACCCGCCGCCGCGACGCCCACGAGGTGATGGCCGAAATCTTCAACAATTTCGACCGCCAGACCGAGACCCGCTTCATCACCTCGCTGGAAGAGGAAAACCGCGAATCCGCCGAGCGCATCAAGGCGCTGATGTTCACCTTCGACGATTTGATCAAGCTCGACTCCGCCTCGGCGCAGACGCTGATGCGCAATGTCGACAAGGACAAGCTCGGCATCGCGCTGAAAAGCGCCAATGAGGAGGTGCGTGCCTTCTTCCTCGGCAACATGTCCTCGCGCGCCGGCAAGATGCTGATGGACGACATGGCCGCGATGGGACCGGTGCGCTTACGCGATGTCGACGAGGCGCAGGCGCTGCTCGTCAACCTTGCCAAGGACATGGCCGCCAGGGGCGAAATCACGCTGACCAAGAACCGCGCCGACGACGAGCTGGTGTACTGATGGCCGCGCCCGCAAAATTCCTGTTCGACACGGACTTCGCGGCGCCGGACAAGGCGCGCGAGCGTGCGGCAACGGCCACCGAGATCGCGCAGAAGATCGCCGAGGCCGAGGCACGTGCCTACCGCGCCGGCTACGAGGCGGCCCAGCACGAGGCCAGGGTGGAGAGCGACCGCCGCTCGGCGCTGGCGCTGGAAGAGATCGGCATCACCATCCGCGGCATCGCCACGCGTTTCTCCGGCATCGAGGCCAAAATGGAGACCGAGGCCGTCGAAGTCGCGGTCGCGGTGGCGCGCAAGCTGTGCAGCGAGCTGATCGTCCGCGAACCGCTCGGCGAGATCATGGCGCTGGTCAGCGACTGCTTCTCGCATCTGGTCGCCACCCCGCATCTCGTCGTCCGCATCAACGACCAGCTCTACGAGGCCGCCCGCGAGAAGATCGAACGGCAGGCAGCCCAGAGCGGCTTCGAGGGCCGGCTGGTGATCCTGGCCGAGCCCGGCATCGCAACCGGCGACTGCCGGATCGAATGGGCCGACGGTGGCGTGGTGCTGGAACGCGCGGCCATCGAAGTGAAGATCAGCGAACTCGTCGGGCGCTATCTGGCGTCCCGCGATCAGGCCGGAACGTAAAGGCCATGAGGACTGAACCATGAGTGACACCGACGCACAGGTACCGTTGCCCGATCTCAACGCCGCGGACGCCCCGCCGATCGACGATCTCGCCTACAACGAGGACGAACAGGCCTCGCGCATCGCGGCCGACCTCGAGGCCGTGTTCGACGTACCGGTGCAGGTCTCGGCCGTGCTCGGCCGCTCCAAGATGGACGTCGGCGAACTGTTGAAGCTCGGCCCCGGCACCGTGCTCGAACTGGACCGTCGCGTCGGCGAGGCCATCGACATCTACGTCAACAACCGCCTGGTGGCGCGTGGCGAGGTCGTGCTGGTGGAAGACAAGCTCGGCGTCACCATGACGGAAATCATCAAGGCGGAACGCAGCTAACAATTTTGGCGACACGCGCCGCGAACGGCGCGAACAGACGAACAGGAGATAAAAAATGCGGCTTCTCATCGTTGGCACATTGAAGGGCCAGCTTACGACCGCCACCAAGATCGCGATGGCCAACGGGGCATCGGTGACCCACGCCGAAGCGATCGAACAGGCGATGGCCGTGCTGCGTGGCGGCAAGGGCGCCGACCTGCTGCTGGTCGACGTCGCCCTCGACATCCGCGACCTGGTGATGCGGCTGGAGGCCGAGCACATCCACGTGCCGATCGTGGCCTGCGGCATCTCCAACGACGCCCGCGCCGCGGTCGCCGCAATCCACGCCGGCGCCAAGGAATACATCCCGCTGCCGCCCGATCCGGAACTGATCGCCGCCGTTCTCGCCGCCGTCGCTAATGACTCGCGCGACCTGATCTATCGCGACGAAGCCATGGGCAAGGTCGTCAAGCTGGCGCAGCAGATCGCGGGCTCCGACGCCTCGGTGATGATCACCGGCGAATCCGGCACCGGCAAGGAAGTGCTCGCGCGTTATGTCCACTCCCGCTCGGGACGCGCCAAGCGGCCGTTCATTTCAATCAATTGCGCGGCGATCCCCGAGCATCTGTTGGAGTCCGAATTGTTCGGCCACGAGAAGGGCGCCTTCACCGGCGCCGTTGCCCGCCGCATCGGCAAGTTCGAGGAAGCGACCGGCGGCACGCTGCTGCTCGACGAAATCTCCGAGATGGACGTTCGCCTGCAATCCAAGCTGCTGCGCGCGATCCAGGAGCGCGTGATCGACCGCGTCGGCGGCACCAGGCCGGTGCCGGTCGATATCCGCATCATCGCGACCTCGAACCGCAACCTCGCAGACGCCGTGCGCGAAGGCACTTTCCGCGAGGACCTGCTGTTTCGTCTTAACGTCGTCAACCTGAAGATCCCGCCGCTGCGCGACCGACCGGCCGACATCCTCGAACTGGCGCAGCATTTCGCCAAGAAATATGCCGACGCCAATGGCGTACCGCTGCGTCCGGTCTCCGCCGACGCAAGGCGGGTGCTGACCTCGAACCGCTGGCAGGGCAACGTCCGCGAACTGGAAAACACCATCCATCGCTCGGTGCTGATGGCGCAGGGCGACGAGATCGGCCCCGAGGCCATCCTGACGCCCGACGGCGACCGCCTCGACCTCGCCAAGACCGTGCCCGCCGTGGCCCACGCCACCTTTGCCGCCGAGCAGGTGACGCGTGCGCTCGTCGGCCGCACTGTCGCCGATGTCGAACGCGACCTGATCCTGGAGACGCTGAAACACTGCCTGGGCAACCGGACCCATGCCGCCAACATTCTCGGCATCTCGATCCGCACGCTGCGCAACAAGCTGAACGAATATGCCGACGGCGGCATCCCGATTACGCCGGCAGGCGCAGGTGAACATCAACGTTTTGTCGCGGCGGGTTAGGCCGATCCCTTCCGCCGTCATTGCCTGCGACAAACGCGAAGCGTTTGCGCAAGGGAGCGAAACGACGAAGCAATCCATCTATCCGTTATGCCGAAGGATGGATTGCTTCGCTACGCTCGCAATGACGTGGAAAGAGCGGAATAGCTCGGCGCGTCGGGCTTCCGGAAAATGTGAATGGGATCGCCGGGCTGCAGATCGCGCCCGGTGAAAACCGCATAGGCATAAAGCGCGAGATAGGCGATCGCGACCGCGCCGACTGCGTAAAATGCCCAGGTTGCGAGACGCTTCATTCGCCGGGTTTAGATCGGACGCGGCAAAAAAGCCAGCCCGGAAGGGCCGGACAACCGCGGAGCGCTCCCGTCAGACCTTCCGTGCGGTTTTCCGCGCCGGTACGCTGACCTCGGCAAGCTTCATCGCATCCTCATCCTGATCGATGGCGACATACCGCCCCTGCCAATAGGCCAGCGCCGCGGTGCGCGTTGACACCGCAACATCCAGCACTCGGCCGATGACGATCGCGTGCGAGTGCCGCTCGACGATATCCTCGACCTCGCAGTCGACCGCCGCCAGGCTGCCTACGAGCAGCGGCACACCGGACGCGCACGTCATCCACCGGGCGCCGGCAAAGCGGTCGGCACCCCTCAGCCCGCCCTTGCCGGTAAACCGCTCGGCGATATCGATCTGGTCCGACGTCAGGATGTTGACGCCGAAAAAGCCGTAGCGCTTCACCAGCGGCCAGGAAGAGGCCTCCCGGTTGATGCTGACGATCAAGGCCGGCGGATCGACCGACAGTGACGATACCGAGGTAACTGTCATGCCCGAGATATCCCGGCCCCTGCCTGCGGTGATAACGCTGACGCCACCCGTCAAGTGGCGCATCGCGTTGCGAAAGTCGCCGGCGGAAACCTCGGGATCGATCGGCGCGGACGGACAATAAGGTTCATCGGCACCTCACAGGTCGGAAGTATCTTCCGTACCTTCCAGCAGATTTTTCAGGATGGCGCCTTCCAGCGCCGCCAGTTCGACCGACCCGCGCTGCCGCGGACGCGGAACATCGACGCTGAAATCCTCCGCGACGCGGCCGTCTTCGATCACCAGCACGCGGTCGGCCAGGGCCACGGCCTCGGCGACGTCGTGCGTCACCAGGATCGCGGTAAAGCCCTGATCGTGCCAGACCCGTTCGAGCAGCCGCTGCATCGAAATGCGCGTCAACGCGTCGAGCGCACCAAGCGGCTCGTCGAAGGCGAGCACGCGCGGCTGGCTGACCAGCGCGCGGGCGAGCGCGACGCGCTGCTTCTGCCCGCCTGACAGGACCGCCGGCCACTGCGACCGCTTGTCGGCGAGACCAACCTCAACCAGTGCGCTCTCGGCGCGGGCCTGCGCACCGGCCGAGTTTCGTTCGCGTCCGAGTCCGACCTCGACGTTCGACAGCACCCGTGCCCACGGCAACAGCCGTGGCTCCTGGAACATGACCCGGACGTCCTCAGGGCGCGCATCCTCGCCGAGGCTGATCGTGCCGGCGGTGGCGGTCTCGAGGCCTGCAATCAGCCGGAGCAATGTGCTCTTGCCGCAGCCGCTGCGGCCGACGATCGCAACCGACTGGCCAGCGGGAATGTGCAGGTCGATGCCGCGCAGCACCTCGTTATCGCCGAACGATTTGCGCAAATCACGGATGGTCAGTGAAAGGCCGCGAGACGCGGTTCTGGGGCCGCGGCGCGCAAAGCGCGCCTGCTCGATGATCTCGGCGCGGCCGAGAGGCTCGGCGTCCGACAGACGGAAACGAAGGGCTTCTTGCATTACTTGTCCTCAATGTTTCTGGAAGGCCGGATGCCAGGACAGCGTCAGCCGTTCCAGCGCGCGTGACGCGCTGTCGGCCAGCTTTCCGAGCAGTGCATAGATGAGGATCGACAGCACCACGACATCGATCAGCATGAACTCGCGCGCCTGCATCGCCATGTAACCGAGGCCCGATGACGCGGCGATGGTTTCGGCCACGATCAAGGTCAGCCACATGATGCCGAGCGCGAAGCGCAGGCCGACGAAGATCGACGGCAAGGCGCCCGGGAATATCACCCGGCGGAACAATTCGCCGTCGGTCATGCCATAGATGCGGCCCATTTCGATCAATTGCGGATCGACGGTGCGGATGCCGTGCAATGTGTTCAGATAGATCGGGAAGAACACGCCGAGCGCGACCAGGAACAGTTTTGCGGATTCATCGATCCCGAACCACAGGATGACGAGCGGGATCAGCGCCAGATGCGGGATGTTGCGCACCATCTGCAGCGTCGTATCGGTCAGCTTGCTGGAGAGCTGCGACAGGCCGTTGGCGAGGCCAAAGGAGAAGCCGATGCTGCCTCCGATCAAAAATCCGATGCTGGCGCGCCAGAAGCTGACCCAGATGTTGCGGGCCAGCTCGCCTGACAGCAGGAGCTTCCATCCCGCCAGCGCGACGTCGCTCGGCGCCGGCAGCACGCGTGCGGACACGAAGCCGGTGACGCAGGCAAGCTGCCATATCAGGATGATTGCGAGCGGCACGATCCACGGGATCAAGCCGTCGATCCGCGGCAGTTTCGGTGCACTGACGCGCGAAAAACTGTCGATGAGACTCATGATTGCCCTGCCTGTTTTTGCGGACGGTATTCATTGCCGATGGTTTCGCCGAACGGCCCGGTGTTGAGGCGGATCGGCGTCACGTTGTTTGGCTGCGCCAGCGACAGCAGCGGGAACACCAGCTCGGCGAAGCGATAGGCCTCCTCCAGATGCGGGTAGCCGGACATGATGAAAGTATCGATGCCGATATCCTGATATTCCCTGATCCGCGCCGCGACGGTTTCGGGATCGCCAACCAATGCAGTGCCCGCGCCGCCGCGCACCAGGCCGACGCCGGCCCAGAGATTGGGGCTGATCTCAAGCTTGTCGCGGCGGCCGCCGTGCAACTGCGCCATGCGCTGCTGGCCGACTGAATCCATACGCGAGAAGATCTTCTGCGCCGAAGCGACCGTTTCGTCGGTGACATGCTGGATCAGTTCGTCCGCTGCCTTCCAGGCTTCCGAATTGGTCTCGCGCACGATCACATGCAGGCGAATGCCGAACGAGAGCTTTCGCCCGCGTGCCGCGGCAGCGGCTTTCACCCGGTTGACCTTCTCGGCGACCTGCGCCGGTGGTTCGCCCCAGGTTAAATATTTGTCGACGGTGTCGACGGCGACGTCGATGCCGGCGTCCGACGATCCGCCGAAATAGAGCGGCGGCCGCGGCGACTGCACCGGCTGGAACAGCAACCTGCCATCCTCGATGCGGATGTGCTTGCCCTCGACATTGACAGTCTTGCCCGCCAGAAGGTCGCTATAGACGTTGAGGAACTCGCGCGTCACCTCGTAGCGCTCGTCATGCGAGAGGAAGACGCCGTCGCCCTTGTTCTCGGTGGGGTCGCCGCCGGTGACGACGTTGATCAGCAGGCGCCCGTTCGATACCCGGTCGAGCGTCGCCGTCATGCGCGCAGCGACGCTTGGCGACTGTAGTCCGGGCCGAACAGCCACGAGATAACGCAGCCGCTCGGTCCATGGCGCCACCGCCGAGGCCGTCACCCAGGAATCCTCGCAGCTTCGCCCGGTCGGCAGCAGCACGCCGAAATAGCCGAGCTGGTCCGCAGCCTGCGCGATCTGGCGCAGGTAATTGAAGTTCACCTCGCGTCCGCCCGTCGTGGTGCCGAGATAACGGCCGTCGCCATGCGTCGGCAGGAACCAGAGGATGTTGGCGCTTTGTTGCGTGCTCACGATCCGGACCTCCGGGCCACGTCAGAAATCTTGATTTGTTTTGGAAAAAGCCCGAGTGCGAAGAACGCGTCCGCAACCTGTTGCTGGTCGTTGATCACGCTTTCGGTGATCGGCTTGATGCCGTAGGACTGTCGCTTGAGCGCGACTTCGACGACGGGCACGGAAAGCCCGATCGCAGGTGCAAGCTGCTCGGCGACGGCATGGATGTCGCCCTTGGCCCAATCGTCGACCTCGCTGAGCTGAGCGAGCACGAGATCGATGATCTTCGGATCGCTCTCCACTAACTTCTTCGATGAGAAGTAGAACTGGTAGTTCGCGACGATGCCGGCGCCGTCGGCGAGCGTGCGCGCGCCGGTGGCGGCTTCGGCGGCGGCCTGGAACGGATCCCAGATCACCCAGGCATCGACCGCGCCGCGCTCGAACGCCGCACGCGCGTCGGCCGGGGCGAGAAACACCGGCTCGATCTCGGAATATTTGACGCCGGCCTTCTCCAGCGCCTTCACCAGCAGATAGTGAACGTTGGAGCCCTTGTTCAGCGCGACCTTCTTGCCTTTCAGCTCGGCGACGGAGTTCAGCTTGCTGTCCTTCGGTACCAGGATCGCCTCGCCCTTCGGGGCCGGCGGCTCATAGGCGACGTACTGGATCGGTGCGCCCGCGGCTTGGGCAAAGATCGGCGGCGCTTCGCCGGTGTTGCCGAAATCGATCGCGCCGACATTGAGCGCTTCGAGCAGCGGCGGACCGGACGGAAACTCCGTCCACAGCACCTTGTAGCCGGCGGCCTTCAGCTTCTCTTCCAGAGTACCCTTGCTCTTGAGCAGCACCAGCTTGCCGTATTTCTGGAAGCCGATGCGAACCACCTTGTCTTGCTTGTCTTGGCCGTAGGAAGCGCCGACGGTCGCGGCGACCATGCTGATCGACAGCACGGCGCCGGCGAGCAAGCGTTGAATCAAACGCGTCATGAGTTATTTCCTTTGTTGGAATTCAGCTTTGGGTATGGCGCCAGACGATGTCGCGCACGGCGATCGGCCTCGGGATCAGCCCGAGCTTGTGGAAGCGATCGGCGACCGCCTGCTGCGTCGTGACAATCTCGGCGGTGACCGGGCCGATCAGGAATGACGCGCGGTTGGCGGCGACGGTCTGGACCTCGAGCGGCACGCCGGTGACCGTGGCGAGCGCGCTGGCGACCTCGGCGCGATTGGCCTCGGCCCAGCGCGCGGCCTCCCCCAGGCCGTCGATCACCTCGCGGGTTTCCCGCACATGGGTGTTCGCGAAATCACGGTTGGCGAGGTAGAACGAATTGGTCTTGGCCACTTCATAGGCGTTGACGAGAATCCGGCCGTTCTGGCGCTTCTCGCCGATCGCAAAATATGGATCCCAGACCGCCCACGCCTCGATGCTGCCATTGGCGAACGCCGGCCCTGCATCGGGCGGCGTCAGATAGACCGGCGTGATATCCTCATAGGTCAGCCCGGCTTTCTCCAGCGTGGCGATCACCACGTTATGCGCACTGCTGCCCTTGGTGAATCCGACGCGCTTGCCCTTCAGGTCGGCAATGCTGCGAATGCCGGAATTGGCGGGAACGAGAATGCCCTGCCCGTTGGTGATCGGCGATCCCGCGACATAAACGATATTGGCATTGGCAGCCTGCGCGAAGATCGGCGGTGTATCGCCGACCGCGCCGAAATCGACGCTGCCGGTGCTCATGGCTTCCAGCAAGGGCGGCCCCGACGTGAACTCGATCCACTTGACGCCGATTTGCTTGCCGGCGAACCGTTTCTCCAGCACAGCCTGCTGCCGCGCGATCACCAGCACGCCGGTCTTCTGGTAACCGATACGGACTTCCTTAAGGGATGCTTGCGCCTGCGCGCGCGACGACAGCGCAGCAATTGCGCCTCCAAACGACAATCCGAGAAACTCCCGACGTCTCATTCCATATCTCCTGACGATCATGCGCGCGACGCGGCGCGATCATGCGATGTCAGAATGATGGGACCGACCATCGAAGCTGTCGAGCGCCTGAAAGAAATAACGATGCGCGTTCTATCATTCGACAAAGACACAACGCATTTATTGTTGGATGAATGATTGCGACGATATTTTTTCCCGCAGCACACACGATCGGAACCACGTCCAACGCTTCACGGCGCTGTGACTTTGTCCGCCAATCGCTTTGCGCAGTGAATGTCCGACGACATGATTCAAAGCACTAGTCGCGAGCTACTTGCTGCACAGTATTTAAGCGATAGCTGAGCTGTATACGATTTCGTTTCACAACAATGAATTCGAACGAATGATTCATTGCGACCTCACAACGCTATTCAGTCAGCCATTTCATTGACTGCGTTCCGCTTGCTCGTAGGCTTTGCGCATCGCCGATTTCGTTAGGCAACACGGCAGATATGGAAAGATCAAGAACATGAAGGCAACCAAACTCGAATCGCGCGCCCGCGCGCGTCTCCGCCGCATCGGCGTAACGTTGTTTAGCGCGGTGGTCGGTGTGGCCATCACAGCATCCGCGCTGGCCGCAGACACGGTGACGCTCCGCGTCGGCGATCAGAAGGGCGGCAATCGCTCGCTGCTCGAAATCTCCGGATACGCGAAGGATTTGCCATACAGGATCGAATGGTCGGAATTTCCTGCTGCCGCGCCGATCCTCGAAGCGCTGAACGCAGGTGCGCTGGATGTCGGCTATACCGGCGACCTCTCGTTCCTGACCGTGTATGCGGCCGGCGCCCCGATCAAGGCCATCGGCGGCACGCGCTCCGATGCCAAGACGCAAGCGATCCTCGTCCGCCAGGACTCGCCGATCAAGTCGGTCGCCGACCTCAAGGGCAAGCGTCTGGCCGGAACGCGCGGCGGCTGGGGCCAGTTCCTGATCGATGCGACGCTGGAGAAAGCCGGATACAAGATCGACGACGCGACCTTTGCGCCGCTCGGGCCGGTGGACGCAAAGATCGCGCTCGTCGCCGGCTCGATCGACGCGTGGGCGGTGTGGGAGCCCTACGTGTCCTACGCCACGCTCAAGGACAACGCGCGGGTGGTTGCCAACGGCGAGGGCCTGACGCCGACCGTCACCTTCATCGTGGCATCCGATAGCGCCATCGCAACCAAGCGCGCGGCCGTGCAGGATCTCGTGCAGCGGCTCAACAAGGCCCGACTATGGTCGCTGGATCATCTGCCCGAATACGCAAAGAACACCGCCGAACTCACCAAACTTCCCGAAGACGTGCTGCTGAGTGCCTACAAGGCGCAACGCACCAGCCCGATCGCGATCGACGAAAACATCGTCACGGAAATTCAGGAAGCATCCGACCGAGCCACCCGCTACGGCATCCTGGCGAAGAAGCTCGATGTCAACAAGGCGGTCGATCGCAGCTTTACGGCAGCCGCAAATTCGAACTAATGCCACGGGCGCGGCGCGATCCCTTCCATCGCACCGCGTCCGGTTCACTCCGCCGAAGCCACTACCCCGCCGCCACTTTCGGCGGCGGTGAGACGCTCACCGCCAGCTTCCCGTAACGGTCCTTGAAGGCCTCGGTGTCGATCTCTTCGAGCTGGATCGCCCCGCTCATCACGCCTTTCTTCCACGCGTCATGCTCGGGGTCGTTCTGGAATTCCGGCATCACTTCCTTGCCGAACAGCTCAAGCGACTCGCAGATGTGCTCGTGGGTGTTCTTGCCGGCCTGGTTGAGCAGGATCACCTGATCGATGTGGGAAGCGCGGAAACGCCGCAGCTTCTTCCGGATGGTTTCCGGTGATCCGATCAGGCCGCCGCGCAGCGCCGCCTCCTGGGCTTCCGGATTCTCGCGCTTCCACTTGTTGTACTCACCCCACATGTTGACCGTGCCGGGATCCGGACGCTGCCGGTTCTGCGAGGCGCCGTAATAGCGCAACGCGAACTGGAAGAAGGTGGCGCCGTCGGCACGCGCCCGCGCTTCCTCGTCCGTCTTGGCGCACATGAAGAACGACACCAGCGCCATGTTCGGATTGATCTCGTAATCGGCGAGCTTCTTCAGCCGCTTGGTGATCGCGTTGTAATAGGCATGCACCCAGGCATGCGCCGCGTCCGCGCTGACGAACTGGAAGCCGAGCGCGCCAAAGCCGTTCTCGCCGGCGCGCTCGATGGTCGGCAGTTGCGAGCAGGCCATCCACAGCGGCGGATGCGGCTTCTGCACGGGTTTCGGCACCACGTTGCGCAGGGGAATGTCGAAATACTTGCCATGATGCTCGGTGCCGACTTTCGTGAACATCGGAAAGATCGCCTGAACCGCTTCCTCGAACACCTCGCGCTTGGTTTCCATGTCGCGGCCGAACGGCGTCAGTTCGGTGATCGACGCGCTCTCGCCCATGCCGAACTCGCAGCGGCCGTTTGACAGTAGATCGAGCACCGCGACGCGTTCTGCGACGCGGGCGGGGTGATTTGTCGTGAGCTGGAAAATGCCATGGCCGAGCCGGATGTTTTTGGTCCGCTGGCTGGCCGCGGCGAGAAAGGATTCCGGCGCAGGCGAGTGCGAATATTCTTCCAGGAAATGGTGCTCCACCACCCAGGCATGGTCATAGCCGAGCTGGTCGGCGGTCTCAAGTTGGGTCAGCGCGTTCTGGTAGAGCCGGAGCTCGTCGCCCTCTTCCCATGGGCGCGGCAGTTGCAGCTCGTAAAAGATGCCGAATTTCATGACGCCTCCCAAAACCGCTTGTTACGAACCGCTTGTTGTTTTCAGGCAGTGTATTCGCCATGCAACCCAAGTCCAGCCTCGACCGCGAAACAGCAATTCCGTGGCGCGGAAGCAGCCTTGCATGGAACGCGCGAATGGTTAGCTTTACGCTTCCGTTGAGTCGCGGCCTTCCGCCCGCTCTTCTCTTCATCTGGACCCAATGACTACGTTCACGCCGCATCAGGATTCCGCGCTGAAGGCCGTTGCCGACTGGCTGAAGGCCAAGCCCGGCAGGGGCGGCACGCCGCCGGTGTTCCGGCTGTTCGGCTATGCCGGCACCGGCAAGACCACGCTCGCGCGCCACATCGCCGATGGCGTCGATGGCGAGGTGAAGTATGCGGCCTTCACCGGCAAGGCGGCGCTGGTGATGCGCAACAAGGGCTGCGACAACGCCTCCACCATTCACTCGCTGATCTATCGCGCCAAGGAATCCGGCGTCGAGCAGCCGAGCTTCGAACTCTGGGACGATGCACCGGCCTCGAAGGCCAAACTGATCGTGATCGACGAATGTTCGATGGTCGATGCCGAACTCGGCCGCGACCTGATGTCGTTCGACTGTCCCCTGCTGGTGCTCGGCGATCCCGCGCAGTTGCCGCCGATCCAGGGCGGCGGCTTCTTCACGGACTGCGAGCCCGACGCGATGCTGACCGAGGTGCATCGCCAGGCGCAGGACGACCCGATCGTGCGGATGTCGATGGATATCCGCGAGGGCCGCGAACTCGAAATCGGCCGCCATGGCGAGAGCGAGGTGGTACCGCGCAGCGAGCTCGACCCGGATCGCGTGATGAGCGCCGACCAGGTGCTGGTCGGGCGCAACAACACCCGCCGTGCCTACAACATGCGGGTGCGGCAGAAGCAGAACATCGAGGATCCCTTTCCGGTGGCCGGCGACAAGCTGGTCTGCCTGCGCAACAACCGCAAGAAGGGCCTGTTCAACGGCGGGCTGTGGCGGGTGAAGTCGCGCACCCAGCCGCGCACGAAATCAAAAATCCTGACCATGCGGCTGTCGCCCGACGAGGAGTTCGGTCACAAGGTCACCAAGGTGTCGGTGCGCCATGATTGCTTCGAGGGCGGCATCGAGGCGATCCCGTGGGAGCAGCGCAAGCCGTATGACGAGTTCGACTACGGCTACGTGCTCACCGTGCACAAGTCGCAGGGCTCGCAATGGGACGACGTGGTGCTGTTTGACGAAAGCTTTGCGTTCCAGGACAGCCGGGCCAGATGGCTCTACACCGGCATCACGCGCGCGGCGAAGCGGCTGAGCGTGGTGGTGTAGCGGCCGAACCTACTTCCCCGCCACGAAGTAAAAATCCTCGCGCCCCGGCAGCGACCCGTAGGTGAACGGCTGCTGCGTGCGATTGGTGGCCTTCCAGACGTCGTCGCGGACGATGTCGAACAGCTTTCGCACTTCGATCTTCGGTTCCTTGATGACGCGCGCGAGTACCGTGGCGAACGGGCTGTTGGCGGCATCGCCGTCGAGCGCGGTCTCGCCGTGCTTGGCGGCATAGGCCACCATGAAGCCGGCTTCCGGCTCGATGTTGGAGAAGCCGCGGTTGACCAGTTTTAGCGCAATCGTCCGCTGCATGGTCTTTTCAAAGGGATTGTCACGGCAGGCGTCGAGCATGACAAGCCTCAGCTTGCGAGCGCCGGCAACAGATGCGATCACCTGTTCAAGTGCGACCGCCTGCGTCTCCGCGTCGCTGTCGGCCTTCAGCCTGGCGTCGACTGGAATCAGATAATTCACGCCGCCGATCTCCATGCCGTGACCGGCATAATAGACGACAGCCCAGTCCGCCTTCTCGGCCTCCATGCCGAATTCGTGCAGGGTGGCGAAAAATTTGTCCCGGCTGAGATCGGGCGCCACCGTCACCGTGGCAAAGCCAAGCTCGCGAAAGGTCGACGCGATCAGCTTGGCGTCGTGCGGCGGATTAGCCAGCGGAGCAACATTCCTGTAGGCGCCATTGCCGACGATCAACGCGACCTTGCGCGGCCCGGCCGGCGCTGATGGCGTGCCCTTGCCCGCCTGCGCAGGCGCCGCCGTGCCCAACAACGCCTCCAGCCGCTCCTTGGCGATACGGCGCGCCAGCGTGGTGTCGATGTCCTCGCGCCGCGCCGCAACGGCGCTGGCTGCCGAGCGATAGTCGGCACGTGCGGTGGCGATGTTGCGGCGTTTCTCGTAAAGTTGTCCGCGGCCGACATAGGCTCGAACGTAGTTCGGATTGGTCTTGAGCACCTGGTTGTAATCCTCGAGCGCGGCGTCGAGATTGCCCTTGCCGAGATGGGCGTTGGCGCGGCTTGTCAGCGTGTAGATCTGGTTCGGCGTTTTCACCAATGCCGCGTTGCAGTCGGCGATCGCTTCATCGAACTTGCCCATGCTGGTGTAGGTGATGCACCGGTAGGCCGGAACCTGCGGGCCATCGGGATTGACCTTCTGCGCTTCGGCGTAATCGGCGAGCGAGGCGTCATACAGCTTGAGCAAGCCCTCGACGCGGGCCCGGTTGTAGTGGTGGAGAAAGCGGCTCTGATCGTTGAAGACGTGTTTGACCGCCAGGTTGAATTCATCGAGGGCCCGCTGCAGTTCTCCCCTGCGCATGAAGATCAGGCCGCGGTTGTTGTAGGCACTGCCGTACGTCGGACGCAACTGCAGGCACAGGTCATAGTCGGCCAGCGCGCGCTCGTCGTCGCCCTTGTAGCTGTAGGCAATGCCGCGCGCGTTGATGACGCTGATATTCTGGGGCGCGATCTCGTGCGAGGCGGTGAACGCCGCGATCGCGCCATCGTAATCGCGCTTCTTCATCAGGCTGTCGCCACGAAACCAGAAGGCGGCGGCCCGTGAGGGGCCGGTGATCTTCTCGTCGGCGATCACGCTCTCGCAGGCCGCCAGGCGTGCGGCGGGTTCCGCCGTGGCGTTCCGGCAGGTTTCGACATCGCCGGCGGCCCGCGCGGGGCCGGCGGCAACAAGCATGACGAGACCCAGCAATAAGGCCCGCAACATCGGCAGAACGCTCCGGCACATGGAATTTGGTCGCGGCGCGCGACCGGCGGTTCATTGTGGAAAGAGAGGCCCGCACCGGTCAAGCGTGACCGATCGCCCCTCCTTAAGGCCTTGCGCGGGCGCAGCTTTATTCACGAACTCGTGTGGCGCACGCCGTAACAATCCGCGGCCCACGCCGTATCTTGGGCATCGGAGAGAGTTGAGCCGATTGCGAAACGCCGATCCCGCTCTAGACTGCCCCCAACCATTGCCGAAAGAGGAAACCATGTCCCCTCGCCATCTCAGCCACCTGTCGCTGTGCGCTGCCGCCATCGGCGCGCTGGCCATCGCCGCGGTCGCCATCAGCCCGTCGCGCGCCTCGGAGGAAGCTGTCATCATTCCGGCCCCTGCCGTTGACGTCCAGGCGGCCGACGGCATCCAGACCGCCGTGATCGCCGGTGGCTGCTTCTGGGGCGTGCAGGGCGTGTACCAGCACACGGCTGGCGTGCTCAACGCGGTGTCCGGCTATTCCGGCGGCAGCAAGATGACCGCGAACTACACCATGATCGGCACCGGCACGACGGGGCACGCCGAGGCGGTCGAGATCAAATACGACCCGAAGAAGATCAGCTACGGCAAGATCCTGCAGATTTTCTTCTCCGTCGTGCACGACCCGACGCAATTGAACCGCCAGGGCCCGGACACCGGCACGCAATATCGCTCGGCGATCTTCACCGCCAATGACGAGCAGAAGAAGGTCGCGGAGGCCTATATCGCCCAGCTCAACGCCGCCAAGGTGTACAAGAAGCCGATCGTGACCAAGGTCGGCCCGCTGCAGGCGTTCTACGCGGCGGAAGACTATCACCAGGACTACCTGACGCTGCACCCGAACCAGCCCTATATTGTCTTCAACGACATCCCGAAGGTCGAGAACCTCAAGAAGATCTTCGCGGAGAACTACATTGAGAAGCCGACGCTGGTGAGCAAGGCGAAGGCCACCAATTAAGGAGGATAGATGTCCGACACCAAAACATCCGGCAAGGTCGTCAAGAGCGAGGCCGAGTGGCGCAAGGAATTGTCGCCGATGCAGTACGCCGTGCTGCGCGAGAAGGCGACCGAGCGGCCGTTCTCGGGCGAATATGAGCACGAGCACCGCAAGGGCACCTATACCTGCGCAGGCTGCGGCCAGACGCTGTTCGAATCCGATGCCAAGTTCGACTCCGGCTGCGGCTGGCCGAGCTTCACCGCGCCCGCCGTGGATAGCCATGTCGACGAAGAGCGCGATGTCAGCCACGGCATGATCCGCACTGAAGTCTTGTGCTCGAAATGCAACGGCCATCTCGGCCACGTCTTCCCCGATGGCCCCGGCCCGACCGGCCTGCGCTACTGCATCAACTCGGCCGCCTTGAAGCTGCAGCCGAAATAGTTCCAGTAGCGCTCGAACCTGTTCTTCACCCCGTGCGACCAAGGGCTGGTCGCGCGGGGTTTTGTTTGTGGGACGCTTCCCGACCTACCCGGCGCGCAAACAAGGATGAATTTCGACATGCACATTTCCAAACGTCTGCTGTTCGGTCTCGGCGCAGCGATCCTCATCATGGAGAGCGTTGTGATCCAGCCTGCCTTTGCCGCCGACAAGGTCTCCCTGTTCAAGGTCATCACCGCCAAGGACGAGGTCGTGATCGGGATCAGCGAGGGCGATCTTGCCCAGATGGAAGGCCAGAACGCCGGCGGCGTCGCCAAAATGCTGGTCGCCAAGGGCTCGATGAGCGCGTGGCAGTACGCGGTGCGCAAATCCGCCGGCGGCGATCTCGAACAGGCGCCGCTGCACAAGATCGGCCTGATTGCCACTGACTCCCTTCGCGTCGAGCCCTATGCAACGCCGCTGAAGGTGCTGCCGATCGACGCGACGAAGAAGTGACTTCTTCCCTTCTCCCCTTGTGGGAGAAGGGCAGTGCCCCCCTTTTCGGCGGATCGACCACGGACTCGCGGCCCGGAATATGCTTTGATCCGGGCTGCGGGAGCGTTTTTGGGGAGGCGCTCGCGGGCCTTCGGGGAGCGCGCCATGTCGCTTGGAACGATACTCGTCATTATCTTGATCATATTCCTGCTCGGCGGCTTCTCCGGCCGTATCCGGGGCTATGGCTATGGCTACGGCCATTCCGGCATGGGCCTCGCTGGCGTGATTTTAATCGTGCTCCTGATCCTGCTGCTGCTCGGCAAGATTTGAGCCGTTAAGCCATTGAAAAAACTTGATTAAATTTTTGTTCCCGGCAGCCATGCGTGGATTCATCATCACCCCCGATCCGCTCGTTCAGGGGTCGCATTTTTGTCAAAGAAGCTTATATTGGGTCCTGAAATGACGTGCACGGCGCGGCCCGCCATAGTGGCCCACCGTCATCCAATCCCCATTGCTCACACGCGAGAGCCGCAAAAGATTGAGGTCACCGTCCATGCGTCCCTTCAGCTACAACACCGCCGCCGAACTGTTTCCCGCCGCGATCCGCAAGAAGAAGCGGGCCGGGTTTGCCTATCGGCGTTTTGGCACCGCGGCCGAAGCGGTTCGCTTCGCGATCGAGGAACTGCCGGCGGACTCGCTGAATGGCGCTTACCTGCAGGTCGAGGAAGCCCGCTTCGACCAGAGCGGCATCCGCTCGCTCTATGAAAGCGAAGCCTTCCCGCTGCCGCGCCGTCCGCGTGCGCCCGCCAGCGCCGAAGACAAGGCCGACGCGGCCTAAGATTCCGCGATCGATAATGGAATGCCCTCGGAGCATCTCCGAGGGCATGTTTTTTGGCGACATGTTTTCCAGCGTCATGCGTTAACGCGGCTGCCGGTCGAGCCAGCGCTTGAGCATGCGCACGTTGCGGACGTTGGCGCGGAACATGACGTCGAAAGCGTCGCCCGCGACCGGCACCAGGCCGACCACGCCGTCAACCGCGACATTGGCGAGCATCCGCGCCGTGATGTGCCAGGGCGCCCCGAGCGCGCGCGCCTCGCGCACCACCCACAGCGAAATCGCCGTCGTGATGATGTCACCGACCACGGGGATCAGCCCGATCAGCCCGTCGATGCCGTAGCGAAACTTGGTGCCCGGCACGATGAAGGCGACATCAAGCAATTTTGCGATGGCATCGAGCCGCGCCAGCCGCTGCTCGCGCGTCAGATCTCCGAACGGATTGGCGGCGGAATGACCGAAATCGAACCGCAATCCCTCGAACTGCGTATGCAGGTTCGCCTCGGGGAGCTCGTGCCCCTCCTGGTCGATCACCGGGCCGCGCCCGGCCGCGCGCGTCCGGGAAGACTGCCCGGAACGTGAACGCGGCGGCGTGTAGATATCGTCGTTTGACATGGTCATCACATGGTAACGCGAACGCGAGCTGCAAGTTGCGTCAAATTATCGCTTTCGCTTTCGACGCTGTTGATCTTTGACGCGTTTTCTTGATGCGAACCGGTCTCCGCTTCGCTTGAAAACGCTTTACCTCCCCCACGCCGCCGTCGGCGTCAGGCCGAAGCGGCGGCGGAAGCAGCGGTTGAAATAGGACAGATCGTTGAAGCCGCATGCGAAGGCGATGTCGCTGATGCGCCGCTCGCGCCCGCAACCCATAGCGACGTCATCGAGGTCGCCGGCGGATACGGCCGTGGCTGGCACCGCGGCCCCTTCGGCCGCTGCCGCGCCAACGGAACCTGACGCGCGATCGGCAACCCGCTGCCCCGACCCCGGGGTTTACCGGATAGACCGGCCGCGAAAAAAATCTAGAGTTCAAGCCTTAACCACGGTTGAGTGGGCTCGGGGCTTTCTTTCACGTAAGCGTATTGCAGTTACATGCGCATGAGCGGCGGGCCGAAAGGCCCGCCGTTTTTGCTTTGCTCGTGCGCTTGCGCGCAAAGCAAATCAGTTCGCAGTCCGTAGGGCGGGCAAAGCGAAGCGTGCCCACCATCAAGAAGCTCGCTCGATGATAGATGGTGGGAACGGCGCTATCGCGCCTTTGCCCACCCTGCGATTTTGCATCGATGCGAAGCGTTAAGTCGAATGCACCGGCCGCGGCGTGTCGGCATATCTGTGCGCCAGCCAGGACGACAGCATCGCAGGCGCCATGCCGACGATGCCGTAGAGCAGGAATTGCACCGCGCCGGTATCCGGCCCGCGCGAGCCATAGAGCAATTCCGATGCGGTGAAACCGATCGCGCCTACGATCAGCATCCGCGCCACGGGAGAAATGCGCTTGACGTGGCAGAGAATGTCATCGATGGCGCCGACCATCAGCGCCGGCACGATGCCGAACAGGTAGCTGTACTGCAGCGTCTTGACGAACGCGCCGAGGAATTTTCCGATCTCCGACCAGTTGGTCTCGGTCCAGTAGCCCGAAGCCACAGTGGTCGCGAACAGCATCAAAAACCCGCCGACGAGCGGGACGATAGCTCCGAAGATCAGATAGCGTTTCATGGCGACCTCTGCGTTGAGTCAAGTGTCGAGAACGAAGACTCACCGTCGGACCAACCGCTGGTTCCGTGACCGGACATGATCCGATCTCGACAGCGCCTTGGCCGTACACAATTTCAAATCCAGTCAGGGCGGAGTCAAGAGGTCAGCAACCTTCGATGCCAAAGCCGCCGTCAGGCAGACCGGCTCAGTTTGCCATTGGCAGCCGTCGACACTGCTGCCGGCTCGTTCTTCTTGGCCAGAATCCGATCCGATCCAAACCGGATGGTCCATTGCGCGACCGACAGCAACAAGGACTCAAACACCGCCACGCATTGTTCGAGCTCCCGGTCGGTGGATGGCGGGCAATTGGGCCGGTTGCGGACGATCATCGTCGTTGTCGACCAGGTCAGCCGGGCGGCCTTGCAGGCGACGATCAGCCCATACACCCGGTCGGGTTCGAGCAAGGGTTCGATCGCCTCGACCTTGACGTCGGCCTTCAAGGCAAGCGCTGCGACCACGTGGGTGTATTCACCCCTCACCGCGAACCGGTTGACGATTGAATCATTCAGCTTGCCGGTACGATTGAGCGCAACGACCTCGCTTTGCGCCTGGGTATAGTCTATCGCCTTCCGGGCCGCGCCGCTCTGTCCGGCGGCCGCGGCAGAACCTTTCCCCCGCACGACAGGCCGCGGCGCCGTCAGGAACCGCGCGCGAACCACGTCGGCAACCTTGCCAATGAGCTCGCGCAGCAAGCTGCCGGGAATGTCCAGGCGAACGCCGAGCTTTTCCGCCAGCCCCTCGTCACGCTCTGCCCGCCCCACCAGCGTCGCGTAGCCGCATTCGGAGAAACGTGCGCCGGCGTTCCGCGCGAGTGCATTGGAGACGTTGACGTCGCCAAATCTCATCAGCGCGTCCGTCAGCGCTTCGTTGAGCGCCTTCCGGTCGCAGATCGCCAGCAGATGCTGCTGGCTACGGCTTTTGACGATTTCAAGAAGGTCGGCTTCCGACAGACAGCCGGAGCTTCTCAGGACCGGCGCGGCGACCTGGGGCTGTTCGTGGAACGCAAGCTGGCGGATCGTCTGTCGCGGGGCCCGGTCGATGGTGGCGAGCGCCTCGCTGAGCTGGATCACGGTCGTTGCGTCCACCCGCGCGATCAGGTGGGCGAGGACGCCATCGACCGCAGCGATCTGCGAGTCACCGAGGCGACCGACATTGGACAGGAACAGGTCCGTCACCTCGCCGAAAATCCGGGCATCGTGCTCGGGTCCATCCTCTTCGGCGCCATTCAATTCCTTGCGCAGATCCGTCGAAGCGGCAGGCATGACTATCCCGCCTCCGCACCGGTCGTGCCGGCTCGCCGCATGACCCCATTTGCGCAAGTTCGCGTCATGCGGAATGCTCCCAGCAGCCGCGCCATCGCAGGGACGGCCGGGGTCTTCGTGGATCCATCGGCAGCGGAATGAACAAACATTTGAGCGCCATTCGAAAGGCCGGTTTCGGCAGCCTTTTCACTCCAACGAAAGCAATGAGCCGGGTGCGAGCAATAGCCGCTGATCGTACCCGGGCTTCCCTAACGGGTGGTTGTTTCGGTACCGGGAATTTCCGCATTTATACTGAGTTTTGCAGCGCGGAAGGCGAGCCCGGCCGGTTGCGGCAACCGGGCCGGGCAACGGCCGCTTCCGGGGGCCTCACCGCTACAATCCGCACAGGACCGTCATCACCCACGAGGCGGGTGATCCAGTATTCCAGAGACGTTCATAGTCCATCGAGAAGCTGCGGCGTACTGGATCCCCGCCCCAGTGCGCAATTGCGCACAAGGCGGGATATGACAAGCGGAGGCGGGCGGTTCGATCGCGCTCGAGGACGAAAGACGCAGAGACCCGCATCTGTGCCTTCTTTGGAATCCATCGACCTGGAAAGAACGCAGCGTCAATGCCGAGTTGTCTCTGCGCTTCGGTCGACGTGGCGCGCACGCAACAGTTAAGGAAGTGTTGGCGCGAGCCATTGCAGCTTCGCAGCATTAGCGCATAATTCGCGGCGGAGCGGCGCAGCACTTTTGATTCGAACATCGGCAGAAATCGAGCAACCACACCGGGTGATTCCCGGGTGATGGATGACGCGTGCGGCAGCGCAAACCGCGTGCAGCGCCCCCGATGAACAGCGGCCAGCACCGCGCGCAACCTTGGGGAACGCATCGATGACTTTCCACCATACAAGCAGGATCGCACTTCTCTTCGCCATCGCCTTCGCGACGACGGCACTTTCCGTAACTCCGAGCCTCGCCTTCTCGTCGGAGGCGCAGCAGATGTGCACCGGCGACGCCATGCGGCTATGCGGCCATGAAGTTCCCAATGTCCAGAGAATCACCGCCTGCATGGTCAGGCAGCGCGCGAATCTCAGTCCGGGCTGCCGTGCCGTGATGGAGCGCGGCCACGCCGCGCGGAGGCGAGCTGCCGCCGCGGAGTGACCGGTCTTCGCGCGAAGACGAACAGAACGGCTTCAGCAGAGCTGCGTGCAATGCCGAGGCCGTCTTCTTGCTGGACCCGGTCGCTACCTGTGCAGCGATCGATTTAGCGATCGATCTAGCTATCGATTTCCTGGCTCAGTAGAGATCAGCTCAGGCTGGAGAGCGCATCTGCGGCGCTCCAGCCACTCGCGCCATAGCTACTCCCCCCACAGCGCGAACGCGTCGTTGAACGCGCGTTCGCCGGGGGCGCCCTTTTCGATCGCGATGATGGCGCGGCGCTGGTTGACGTAGACCAAGGGCACGTCGAACCAGGAGCGCTCCTTCAGGAGCTGCAAATTGCGGGCGCGGTCGGAATCGACGTTGGAGAGCCCAACCAGGAAGAAGCCGTCGGTGACTTTCACGGCGAGACCGGCCAGCGGCGTGCCGCGCGCCTGCTCGTTGGACTTCATCAAAATGCCCGGCACGTTGCCGACGCCGCCGCCGGAGAAATCCTGCGGCAGGATGAAGGTCAATTCCGCGGTGTGGCTCGCCGGCAGCGACGAGTCGGTATTGCGGCGGAACGACATCGTCATCTTGAACTTGCGGTCGGGAATCTCGATGTCGGCGCGCACGGCGACATCAGGCTTCTGGTTGCCGCTCGCCTTGATCGGTTCGGTGCGCCAGATCACCGAGCCGACATATTGCTTGCCCTTGGGATCGGACGGGTCCTCGTCATACAGCACGACGCGCTGCGCCACCGGCGCGACGTTCTCGCTACCCGGCTGGCCGACGCGGTCGGGTATCTTCGGGCGCGACTGGGGTGCGGCCGGATCCTTTGGCGCTTCCACTGCAGTGGAGGATTTGAACAGGCTGCTCACGGTCGTGACGACCGACTTGCCCCACAGGATGCCGGCGCCGACCAGAATGAGCACGATGCCGACGGCGATCGCGCTCTTGAAAGGAAATACGGTGCCTGCGCGGGCGCGCTTCTTCGGCTCGCGGTCGCGATCCTGCGAGAGCCGCGAGCGCTCACGCGGCGGCGGCGTCTGCGGCGACTGCGGCGCGTAACGGTCGGCCTCCGCCAGCGATTCGTCATACGAATAGGGCGCGTCGGGATCGGCGCCGCGGTTTTCCATGCTCGGCTCGAGCCGGTCGAATTCCGGCGAAGGCGACGGCACGTTGGCATAGGTCTTTCGCGCGGCACGGTTGGCCTGCGCCGCGGCGCGGCCGAGATCGTCGGCGTCGGCGGCGATGTCGCGGAAACCGCGCATGCCGGGCGGCTGCGGCGGCATCGGCGGCGGGCCATTACCGTTGTCGGGGCCGCGGCGGGGGCCGCCGCCGCGCTCGCGGGGCGGCGGTGGCGGCAGGCCGGCATCCTGCATCGGAATCTGCGGCGGCTGCGGGCGCGGTGCGCCGGGCGGCGGCGCATCGGCGCGCAGATTGCGCGGCGGGCGTTGTTCGTCCTGGCCAAGCGGCGGACGGGCCTCGCGCGAGGGGGCTTGAGAAGGCGGACGCTGCTGCCGCAGGGCGCCGGACGGCGCGCCGGGAGGGCCTGCGGATTCCGGCGGCCGGGCATTGGCGCGGCGGAAAGCGTCGCCACCACGCGGGGCACCGCTGCCGCCGCCGGGCCGCGAGGCCTCGCGGGCGCGCTGGGCGGCTTCCGATTCGACCTTGCGCACGGCTTCTTCCAGCGAAAGCCGCTCACGGGTGATTTCGGATTCGGAAAGCGGCGGCTGAACGCTGCGCAACTGCGCGATCAGCGCGGTGCGCGCCCGCTCATAGAGCGCACGCCGACTCTCGCCTGGAGCATTGGGGTCCAGGCCGGCGATGGCGCGTGCGATCAGCGGGTAATAATCAGCCATTTCTCTTCAATACTGCTGCCCCGGCCGTAACATCCCGTTAAGCCTCAAACGGGTTCTGTACCAGGATAGTATCCTCGCGTTCGGGGCTGGTGGAAAGCAATGCAATCGGACAACCCACGAGTTCCTCGACCCGGCGGACATATTTGATCGCCTGGGCCGGCAGATCTGCCCAGGAACGGGCGTTGGCGGTCGGCTCTTTCCAGCCTTCGATCGTCTCATAAATCGGCACCACCCGGGCCTGAGCGCCCTCGCCCGCCGGCAGATGGTCGATTTCCTTGCCGTCCAGCATGTAGCCGGTGCAGACCTCGATGGTGTCGAAGCCGTCGAGAATGTCGAGTTTTGTAAGGGCGAGCCCGGTGATGCCGCAGGTGCGGACCGTCTGCCGCACCAGCACGGCATCGAACCAGCCGCAGCGACGCTTGCGGCCGGTGTTGACGCCGAACTCCTTGCCGCGGCGGCCGATCTCCTCGCCGATTTCGTTGTTGAGTTCGGTCGGGAACGGCCCCTGGCCGACGCGGGTCGTGTAGGCCTTGCAGATGCCGAGCACATAGCCGACCGCGCCCGGGCCCATGCCGGTGCCGGTCGCCGCCTGCGCCGCCACCGTGTTGGACGAGGTGACGTAGGGATAGGTGCCGTGATCCACATCCAGAAGCGCGCCCTGCGCGCCCTCGAACAGGATGCGCTTGCCCTCGCGGCGTTTGATGTCGAGCAGCCGCCACACCGTCTCGGCATACGGCAACAGCTTTGGCGCGAACGCGGAGAGCTCCTTCAGGATGCCGCCACCGTCGATCTCCTCCAGATTGAGCCCGCGGCGCAGCGCGTTGTGATGCGCCAGCAGACGGTCGATCTTGTGCGGCAGCGTGTCGAGGTCGGCTAAGTCCATCAGGCGGATGGCGCGGCGGCCGACCTTGTCTTCATAGGCAGGTCCGATGCCGCGGCGGGTGGTGCCGATCGCAGTGTTGGCATTGGATGATTCGCGCAGCGCATCGAGCTCGCGGTGCAGCGGCAGGATCAGCGTGACGTTCTCGGCGACGCGCAGGTTTTCCGGGCTGATGGCGACGCCCTGGCCCTTCAGTCTTGCGACTTCGTCAAGGAAGGCCTGCGGATCGAACACCACGCCATTGCCGATCACGGCGAGCTTCGAGGGCCGCAGCACGCCGGAAGGCAGCAGCGCCAGCTTGTAGGTCTCGCCATTGATGACGAGCGTATGGCCGGCATTGTGGCCGCCCTGGAAGCGCACGACGATATCGGCCTGCTCCGACAACCAGTCGACGATCTTGCCCTTCCCCTCGTCGCCCCATTGGGCGCCGACGACGACAACGTTGGCCATTTCTAAAGTGTTCCCTGCAAATCTGATGGTCCCAGCATGACCTTTCCGGAAAACCGGTCTCCACTTTTCCGAATCATGCGCTAGCTTGCCCAGCCAAAATCACGGCCGGGGCCGTTCGCATGCGAGGCAGCCCCACCGGATAAAGGAAGCGGGTGCTCTAGGCAAGCAAGAAGGCGGTTTTAGGGGGGTCTTAGAACCGATCCAACCCATTGATATCCCCGTAAAATTCCTGACCACCGGGCGACAGACGCATTAACATCCGGCAATGACGGAAAGGCCATGTCGAAAACCACCCGTGCAACCCAGGCGCTGGAAAAGCTGGGCATGAAATTCACCCTGCATGCCTATGACTACGACCCGGATGCGGCGAGCATCGGTCTGCAGGCGGCGGACGCGCTCGGCGTTGAGCCTGCGCGCGTGCTCAAGACGCTGATGGCCGAGGTTGACGGCAAGCCGGTCTGCGCCGTGGTGCCGTCGGACTGCGAAGTTAGCATGAAAAAACTCGCAGGCGCCTTCGGGGCGAAGGCGGCGAAGATGATGCGGCCGGCCGATGCCGAACGGCTGACCGGCTACCATGTCGGCGGCATCTCGCCGTTCGGGCAGAAGAAGCGCGTGCCGGTCGCGATCGAGGAAGCCGCGCTCGGCCATCCAAGCGTGTTCCTCAATGGCGGCCAGCGCGGCCTGCAGGTCGAACTCGCTCCCCAGGACGCCGTGAAGGCTGCGGGCGCGATCGCGCGCGCACTGGTGGCGTGAGCGGCCTTGGCTTCGGCTTCGGCTAGCCGCTACGTGGTGAGTTGTTGCTGCGTCTGCGCCCATAGCATCGCCTCGATGATGGCCCTGCGCAGTTTCGGGCGCTGCTCCTCATCGCATTCGATGAACGCCAGAATGGAATTGGCGCGAACGGCAAACTGGTGACGTGTTTCGGCTTCGGCTTCTTCGGCCGACATCGGCTTGTTCAAAGGAATAACCCATCATCTCTAGAAATTCGCCTCACGGACAGACGAAGCTGCTGCGCAGCCGCCGCCTGCAAAACCGTGGTCCCAGCGATCGAACGAACGCCTGTACTGAAATTAACCTGGAATAACCCACTGCATGCGCCCGGAAAACAAACCAAGGTTGGGTCGCATGAATCAATCGTCCTTTGATTGCATATTCGCCCGCCCGCTGGCAACCCCAAAACAACAGGCAAGGAACAGACAAGGGGAAAGCTGAGTCGGGCTGCATGGTCGCGATGCGTCCTGCACCATTGATGAGCACCGCAAATCCGTGTCTGTGGCAGGGGCCGGGCTACATTTCCGGCCCGGCGACGTCAGCCGGGCGGGCCGCGGCGCCATCAACCGGGCCTTATCCCTCAATGACGGCTTCCGAACAGACTTCACCCGCCCGATCCGGGAACTGGCTCGCCAACCAGCCTTACCTGCTGCTCAGCATCACCGCGCTGTGCTGGGCCGGCAACGCCATTGTCGGGCGGATGGCCGCCGGCCACATCGCGCCGGTGACGCTTTCCTTCCTGCGCTGGTCGTTCGCATTCCTGATCATCCTGCCGTTTGCCTGGAAGCATCTGGTCCGCGACTGGGGCGCGATCCGCGGCCGGCTCGGCATCATGATCGTGCTCTCGATCACCGGCATCGGCGCGTTCAATACCCTGCAATACTGGGCGCTTGAGCATACCCAGGCGTTGAACACGCTGCTGTTGCAGTCGGCGGGACCGCTGGTGGTCGCGGTGTGGTCGCTCGTGCTGCTCGGGGTACGACTGACGCTGGCTCAGACCGCGGGCGTTTTGCTGTCGATGGCCGGCGTGCTGATCATCCTGATGCATGGCGACCTCACCAAGCTTTCCAATATCGAGTTCAACCGCGGCGACCTGATCTTCATCGTGGCGCTGGCGATCTTCGGGATCTATTCGGTGCTGTCGCTAAAACGCCCCGATATCCACGGCCTGTCGTTCGTCGCCTTCACCTTCGGGGCCGGCGCGGCCTGCCTGATCCCGCTGTTCATCTGGGAACTGTTCGCGCGGCCGCTGATGCAGATCGATGCGGCGAACCTGCTGACGCTCGCCTATGTCGCGCTGTTTCCCTCGACGATCGCCTATCTCTGCTACAATCGCGGCGTGCAACTGATCGGCGCCAACCGCGCCGCGCCGTTCTTCCACGTGGTGCCGGTGTTCGGAACCATCATGTCGATCGTCTTCCTCGGCGAGCATCCGCAAGCGTTCCACTTCATCGGCTTCGCGCTGGTGTTGACCGGGGTGTTTGTGGCGTCGCGAAAGGCCTCTGCGTAGCGTTCCCTCTCCCGGACGCGAGGCAAAGGGACCGCGGTGACTTGGCCCGGCAAATCCGCTACTTCTTGGACCCGCTTCGTTTAAGGGCATTCGATGAAGGTTCGCGCCAGCAATCTGATGATCGGCACGCTCGTCCTGGCCCTGATCGGGGGATCGCTGGGCGGGTTTCTCGGCTACCAGAAGTTCGTCAGCGCCAAGCAGAAGGTGCCGTTCCGCGTGGTCTTCGAAGGCTCGGCGTCCGGCCTGCGCAAGGGTGGCAGCGTGAATTTCGCCGGCATCCGGGTTGGCGAAGTGGTGTCGCTCAAGCTCGATCATCCGCGCCGCGTCGTGGCGCTGACCATGATCGACGGCAACACGCCGGTGAAGAGCGACACCCAGGTCGGCCTCGAATTTCAGGGGCTGACCGGCATTGCGGCGATCTCGTTCACCGGCGGATCGGACGAGGCGCCGCCGCCGCCAAGGGGCGCGGACGGCATTCCCGAGCTGACCGCCGATCCGGAAGGCACGCTCAACACCCAGGAAAAGATCCGCGTGGCGCTACGCAACGTCGACAGGGTGATCGCCGACAACGAAGTGGCAATCAAGGACACGCTGCGGAATTTCGAGACGTTCACGGCCTCGCTGTCCGGCAATGGCGCGAGGATTACCAGCATCATCGCGACCGCCGAAAGCGGCGTCGACGCCGTCGACGGAGCGCTGACCAAGACCAAGGACTTCTTCGGCAGCCTCGCCAGCGACAAATATGGCGGCGAATTGCTGCCGACCGTGATCTCGATGCGCGAGCTGATCGAAAGTTTCGACAAGAAATCCGGGCAGTTGATCGCCGAGACGCGAAAAATGCTCGGTGACGTCAGCGCATCCGTCAACAAGGCGGGCCAGAAATTTGGCGGGCCGCCTCCCCGGCGCTAACCTGCCTTTCGCACAACCAAAAAAATGGAACGCTCGACGTGCTCGACAAATCCGCCGCAGTGACCGCGCCGCCCACGACCGTGACCCGCACCGAAAGCGCGGTACCACGAGCTTTGCAAAAATATCTCGTGCTCGACGATTTCGAGCCGGTGGCGCGGCGCCGGATTCCAAAATTCCTCTACGGCTACATCTCCGGCGGCGCCGAGACCGACGCTGCGATGCGCGACAACCGCAAGGCTTTCGACGAATACGGTTTTGTGCCGCGCGTGCTCAACGACGTCTCCGGCCGCGACCAGACCACCACGCTGTTCGGCAAGACCTATGCCTCCCCGTTCGGCATTCCGCCGATGGGCTCCTCGGCGCTATCAGCCTATCGCGGCGATATCGTGCTGACGAAGGCCGCCAGGTCCGAGAACGTGCCGATGATTCTCAGCGCCTCGTCGCTGATCACGCTGGAGGATGTGCGCGCCGCCAACCAGGCGGCGTGGTATCAGGCCTATCTCGCCGGCCTGCCGGAGCGGATCGAACCGCTGGTCGATCGCGTGGCGGCGGCCGGCTACGATACCTTCGTCGTCACCGCCGACGTGCCGGTGCCGCCGAACCGCGAGAACAACATCCGCAACGGCTTTCAGGTGCCGCTCGCGATCACGCCGCGCGTGTTCTGGGACACGGTCACGCATCCGCACTGGCTGTTCGGCACCTGGGCGCGCACGCTGATGAATTTCGGCATGCCGCATTTCGAGAACATGGATGCCAAACGCGGCCCGCCGGTGCTGGCGAAAAACCTGATGCGCAATATCGGCGCCCGCGACCAGCTCGCCTGGAAGCATGTCGAACTGATCCGCAAGAAGTGGAAAGGCAAGCTCGTCGTCAAGGGACTGGTCTCGCCTGCGGATGCGCGCAGGGCGCGCGAGTGCGGCGTCGACGGCGTGATGCTGTCCAACCATGGCGGCCGCCAGCTCGACTACACGATGTCGGGCCTGCGCACGCTGCCGGAGATCGCGGCCGAAGCGAAGGGCATGACAATCATGGTCGACGGCGGCATCCGCCGCGGCACCGACGTGATCAAGGCGCTCGCGCTCGGTGCGCATTTCGTCTGGATCGGCCGTCCGTTCCTCTATGCCGCGATCGCCGGCGGCGAAGCCGGCGTGCAGCGCGCGATCTCGCTGCTGAAGGCCGAGATCGACCGCGATCTCGCGCTATTGGGCATCCGCAAACTCAGCGAGATCACGCCGGACCTGGTGCGAAAGTTCTAAAGGCTACCGTTGACCGTCATGCACTGAAATCGCGTCGACCGAGAGCCCGCCGATGCGCGCGTGCGTCCGGCCGCCGGTCGCCATGACAAGCCCGAACACGATCTCGTCGCGCCGCGGCGCGTCCCAGATCGTCATCTCGGCGGTGCCGAAATGGCTGCGGACATAGGCCGCCTCGATATGGCCGAGCGGCACCATCAACCGGGTGCCCACCGCGCCGATCGTCTTGGCCGCAGGCACGATCGCCCTGGCCTGCGCGATCACTTCGCGGATCGCCGCACCACCGGCCTCGTGCCAGACCGCGCCGTGTTCGAGTTCGCCGTCGCCGCCGACGATCGCGCCCTTGCCATAGGCTTCGATGGCGTCCTTGCCGCCCAGCCGCTCGCACAGCGTCCGGGCCAGTTGCCGGCCGAGATCGCGCAAGCCGGCCTGAAACGGCATCAGGTCCGGCTCATAGCGGCCGGCATGGGGATTGTTGATGACGGCGAGCGCGGTGCCGATCAACAGCGGCTGCGCCCGGCGCGGCCCGCGCTCGTGCCAGATTTCCTCGATCGAGAGCTGCGTCTTGCGGATATCGTAAGCCGTCACGACTGCGCGCTCTCATCGACGACGGGATTACGCAGCACGCCGATCTTCTCCACTTCGACCTCGACGACATCGCCCGGTACGAGGAACATCGGCGGCTTGCGCGTAAAACCGACGCCAGCCGGGGTGCCTGTTGCAATGACGTCGCCCGGCATCAGGTCGAAGATCTCGGAGGCGTAGTTGATCAGCCGCGGAATCGAGAAGATCAGGAACGAGGTGTCCGATTTCTGAACCGTGTTGCCGTTGATGCGGGTCTCGAGCTTGAGTTTCGTCGGATCGGGCAGTTCGTCCGTCGTCACCATCCAGGGCCCGAACGGTCCCGTGCCGACGAAATTCTTCCCCGCCGCGATCTGCTGGGCGTGCCGCTGATAGTCCCGCACGCTGACGTCGTTGTAGATCGAATAGCCGGCGACATGGCCCATGGCATCGGCCTCGGAAATATGGCGGCCGGGCTTGCCGATGATCACCGCAAGCTCACCCTCCCAATCCAGATGGGTCGACACTTTCGGCCGGATCACCGGCGCGTCATGCCCGACCTGGGAGCGCCAGACCCGCAGGAAGATCGGCGGAAAGGCCGTGAGCTCGCGCTGCATGCCGTGGGCCACCGCCTCCTGGTGGTGGTCGAGATAGTTGCGTACGGCGCAAACGATTTTCTCGGGGCGCGGAATGACCGGCAGGTATTTGACGTCGGACAGCTTCAGGTCCGGCTTGTGCCCGGCCACGATGCCATCGCGCTTTTCGAAATCGGAGCTACCGATGAAGTCCTGCAGCGTGGCGTAAGGGAGTTTGCTGCCGAGATCGACCACGCCGTCACCGGCGATCGCTCCCCAGGTCTCCCGGCCATTGTTCAGAAATGAGAGCAGCCGCATGCGACAGACATCCTTCTCGTTGGCGAATGAATTTCGCTAAAAGATATTATTTTCGAAATTATTGCTGAGCGCAACCGAAATTCGTCACCAGAGCGCCCTCGTTGAACTCTTTGTTGGGATGGGCCGCCATCGACCCGCCCGCAGGCCAATAGCGGAGCTGACGCCCGGCGCCTGGCGCGAGCCTGAGCGCCGCCGTGGTCATTTTTCCTCGCAGCAAAAGGCACGCCATCCCTGACCAGCAGAATCCCGTTGCAATAACTTTCGTAATAGGCAATATTTTCGAAAATAATTGAATCGCGACTGAAATTGGGGGCTGCGTTCGCATGAAGGCTGTATTCATGAAGGCTGTATTCATGAAGGCTGTATTGGTGCATCGTCCGGGAGGCCCGGAGGCGCTCGACTATACCGAGGTGCCGATGCCGGCCCTGGGCGAGCGGGACGTCCTGATCCGTGCGAAGGCCTTCGGCGTCGGCCAGCCGGACAGACTGATCCGCAGCGGCGTCTACAAATGGATGCCGCCACTGCCGGCCAATCCCGGCAACGACGTCGCCGGACAGATCGAAGCCATCGGCGCGCAGGTGACCGGGGTCTCGGTCGGCCAGAGGGTGCTGCTGAGCGCGCGCGACCTTGCCCAGCGTGGTGGCTGCTACGCCGAATATGTCGCCGCGCCTGCGGATGCCGTGCACGTGCTGCCCGAGAACGTCGCGTTCGAGGACGCCGTTTGCCTGCCGAACTACCAGGTCGCCTGGGCGCTGCTGAATAATTGCGGCTCCTGCACGCCGCCCCACTCCGCCCTCGTCATCGGTGCGGCCGGCGGAGTCGGGACCTCGCTGGTGCAGCTAGCGAAAATCGCCGGGATGAAGGTGATCGGGACCGTCAGCACCCCGGAGAAGGCCGCCTTCGCGCGCAAGATGGGAGCGGACGAGATCATCTTCTATCGCGACGAGGACGTCGTCGTCCGCACCCGCGCGCTGACCGGCGGACGCGGCGTCAGCCTCGTGCTCGATCATGTCTGCGGCCCGGAATTCTATTCCTATCTCGGCGCGCTCGACAAATGGGGCACCGTCATATCCTACAATGCGTTTGCCGGACTGCCGACGGAAAACCTGATGGGCGAGATGCGGAAGTATCTCGATATCTGCCCGGCAATCCGCTGCTTTTCCTTTCACATCTATGATCACGACCGCGAAGGCCGGCGCGACATCATGCGCAGGATGATCGGCTATCTCGCCGATGGCGCCATTCGCCCGTCGATCTTCAAACGCTTCAAGCTCTCGCAAGTGCGCGCTGCGCATGAACTGCTCGATTCGGGTGCTGCATTCGGCAAGATCGTGATGACACCGGACTGAGACGGGCTGGACGCCCGCACCGCCAGAGAGTTTGCCTGATTTAAAGAGGCCACGAGATGATCAAGGTCAAGCGACTGCGACACGTCAGCTTTGCGAGCCGGAGCGTCGAGGCGCAACTCGATTACTATCGATCCATCATCGGGCTCGCCGTGATCGGGCGGGACGACCGCCGGGTTATTCTCGGAACGGAGTCCGATGAACTCACGCTCGTTCTCGAGCACGGCTCGGCTTCGCGCTTGACCGCCATTGCCTGCGAGGTTGCTCCCGGGCTCGATCTCTCCGACCTGCAAAAGTCGCTGGCGAGCCTCCATATCACATCGGAAATCAGGAGCGACACGGCGCCCGGAATACCGAAGACGCTGGTCTTCAACGATCCGGACGGGCTTCAGATCGAATTGTTCTCCAGCTGGGATTTCTGCAAGCCGGTCGAACCCATCCGCGGCCTGGCAGTCGCCAAGCTCGGTCACGTCGCGCTCTATACGCCCGACCCGGAACGGACCGCAAAATTCTTTGGCGACGTTCTCGGCTTCCGCGTTTCCGACCGCATTGAGGAGAACTTCGTTTTCCTGCGGTGCGGCGTCGAACATCACGCGATGAATTTTGCTCGCGGTGCGGAGGCGCGCATCCACCATCTGGCGTTCGAATTGCGCGACGCCTCGCACATGCATCAGGCCTGCGATCTGCTCGGACGCAACAAATTCCAGATCCTCTGGGGACCGGTACGGCACGGACCCGGTCACAACGTCGCGGTCTACCACCACAATCCAGACGGCTATTTGATCGAGCTCTATTACAGCATGGACCTCATGCTCGACGAAGAGCTCGGCTATTTCGAGCCTCGCCCCTGGCATCACGATCGTCCGCAGCGGCCGAAGACCTGGGTGGGACTGCCGCGCGACGTCTGGGGCGTCGGCCCGGCCAAGGAAGCCAGCGAATTTTCTCCGACGATGCGCGGCGTGAAGTAATCGCGCCGCGTCACGACCAGCCGAAACTGACGTCAAAAACAAAACTCTGGGGATGAAACAAGATGGCTCGATCGTTGAACGTCCTTCGCGGACGATTGTATACCCTGCGTTACATCGCAGTCGCGGCGATAAGTCTGGCGTGCCTCGCGCCCTCGATCGCCACCGCGCAAACCTATCCCAACCGGCCGATCCGGCTGCTGCACGGCTTTGCGGCCGGCGGCGCCGCCGACACCATGGCGCGCATCGTGTCCGACGGACTTTCCAAGCGGCTGGGTCAGCCGGTGGTGGTGGAAGCCAAGCCGGGCGCCGGCGGCAATCTCGCGGCAGACGCCGTCGCCAAAGCCGCGCCGGATGGCTACACGATCGGCCTCGTCACGGGGGCGCATGCGATCTCGGGCGCGCTCTACAAGCAGCTCGCCTATAGCCCCACCGACAGTTTCGAGATGCTGTCGACGATGGTGTATTACGCGCTGGTGATCGCGGTTCGCGCCGACCATAAGGCGAAGACACTGGCGGACCTGATTGCGATAGCGAAAGCCAAGCCCGACGACCTGAGCTACGGCTCGGTCGGTTTCGGCAGCACGCATCACCTCGCCGGCGAGTTGTTGAACATCACCGCCGGCACCAGGATGGTGCACGTCCCCTATCGCGGTGACTCACTGACCGTCACGTCCCTGCTCGCCGGAGACGTTCCCGTGATCGTCGGGACCACCGTGCTGCTCGCCGGGCAGATCGAAAGCGGCGCGATTCGCGGCCTCGCGGTCACCTCGCCCGCACGCACAAAACTGCTGCCGAATGTGCCCTCCGCGCAGGAAGCCGGCGTCAAGGGATTCGATGTGCGGACCTGGGCCGGGCTGGTGGCCCCCAAAGGCACGCCGCCGGACATCGTGAAACGGCTGCATACGGAGATCCAGTCGATGCTTGCCGACCCCGCGGCGAAAACGGCGCTGGAGACGGCAACCGGCGGCGAAGTCCGCAGCAGCACGCCGGAGGAGATGCGCGCGCTGATAACGTCCGAAACCGACAAATGGTCGAAAGTGATCAACGACGCCGGCATTCCGCGCATCTGAGCGGCTTGCGAGGTGCCGTAGCCCGGATGGAGCGCAGCGTAATCCGGGAAAGCTTGACCGCGGTAAGACTGCCCCGGATTGCGCTGCGCTCCATCCGGGCTACGGGACCTTGAACTTGCTGTAGGCTTCCCTGGTCGCGATGATCACGTGCTCGGCGCAGCCGTTGGTGCGGTGCGGATCGCAGCGGTTTTCGTAGTCCGCCGACGTCATCATGTCGATAAAGGCGGCAACGGTCGGATAGTACACCAGCGCCAGATAATCCCAGGTGTTGCCGGCTTCGAGTCCCAGCGCGACCGCCTTGGCGTCGCCGGTCCATAGCAGAGTGCCGCCACGGGCCTTGATCATCGGCACAGTGAGCGCGCTGTAGCGCAGATAAGCGTCCCATCCGGATCCATCGCCGTCGAGCGAGCGCTCGCGAAACCGCATCAGGTTCACCATTACCACCGGCGCCAATGGATCGAGCTCCTGCAGGCCCTTCACGTTCAGCAAGTCCACAGCCATCGACGGTACCTCGCGACAATCTTGGGACATTGTAGCATTGCATGCGCGGGACTTGTCGCGCGGCGGAAAATCCGGCCCTACTGGGCCGGCGACCATGACCCAGCCCGCACCAGCGCCGCCTGCCCTCGATCCGGTCCGGTGGCTGAACAACCAGCCCTATTTGCTGTTGACCCTGACCTCGCTGTTCTGGGCCGGCAACATCGTGCTGGCGCGCCATGTCGCCGGCCACGTGCCGCCGTTGACGCTGTCCTGCGTCCGCTGGATCGGCACCTTTCTGATCCTGCTGCCCTTTGCCTGGCCGCATCTGAAGCAGGACTGGCCGGTGCTGCGCGCGCATCTGCCGATGATGCTGTTTCTGTCGCTGGTCGGATTCGCCTACAACAACGCGATCTCCTACTGGGCCCTGCAATATACCGAGGCGCTGAACGCGCTTTTGATCCAGTCGGCGGGACCGCTGTTTGTCGCGCTGTGGTCGCTGGCGCTGTTCGGCGTCCGCCTGACCGGCGCGCAGCTCGCCGGCATCACCATCTCGCTTTTCGGCGTGCTGACCATCATCCTGCGCGGCGATTTCAGCGCGCTCGCCAGCATCAGCTTCAACCGCGGCGACCTGATGTTTGCAAGTTCACTGGTGTCGTTCGGATTGTACTCGGCGCTGATCCCGCGCCGGCCGGTGACGCACGCGCTGTCGCTGATTTCATTCACCACCTGTTGCGGCGCGCTGATGCTGGTGCCGTTCTCGATCTGGGAATTCTCGACCGGCGTCACGCTGAAGTTCGACTTCATTTCGATGGCGACGCTGGGCTATGCCGTGATCTTTCCCTCGACGCTGGCCTATCTGTTCTTCAACCGCGGGCTGGCGCTGATCGGGCCGAACCGCGCCGCGCCGTTCTTTCATCTGGTGCCGGTATTCGGCTCGGCGATGGCGATCCTGCTGCTCGGCGAGCAATTGCGGTTATTCCACCTGGTGGGCTATGCGCTGGTGCTGGCCGGCGTCGTGATCGCCTCCAGGCGGGCTTCGGCAAAGAAGGCTTGAGCTGGTCTGCGGCGTGACGCCGTACCGGCTTCCCCTTTCGATCCCGGCAGGCTAGCTTGCCGGCCAATGCATTATAAAAACAGCTGAGGAAACAACGATATGTTCGCGTTATGGAAACGGTACCGGCACGTCGCCGCAGTGGCTCCCCTGATGCTGGCGATGACCGCCACGGCTTCCGCGCAGGCGCCCTACCCGAACCGCAACATCACGCTGGTGCTGCCGTTCGCCGCCGGCAGCGGCACCGACACCACGACGCGCCTGATCGGGAAAGAAGTCGGTGTCGCGCTCGGCGTCAGCATGGTGATCGAGAACAAGGCGGGCGCCAACGGCTCGATTGCGGCGAGCCATGTCGCCCGCTCCGCGCCCGACGGCTACACGCTGTTCGTGACGACGAATACGTCGCATTCGGCCAATCCGTATTTGCTGAAGAACATGACCTACGATCCGGTCAAGGATTTCACGCCGATCGCCCGCACCGGCGACCTGCCCTTCATGCTGGTGATCCATCCCGACGTTCCGGCAAATTCGGTGGCCGAGCTGATCGCGCTGGCCAAGAAGGAGCCGGGCAAATACTCCTACGCCAGCGGCAGCTCGTCGGCGATCGTGTCGGGCGCAACCTTCGCCCGCCTCGCAGGGATCGATCTGCTTCACGTCCCCTACAAGAGCTCGCCGCCGGCGCTGACCGATCTGATCGCCGGCCGCGTCTCGATGATGTTCATCGATGTCCCGACCGGCCTGCCCCATGTCAACGCCAGGGCGCTGAAGGCGCTTGCGGTCACCACCAAAAAGCCCTCGGCCCTGCTGCCGCACCTGCCCACCATGGACGCCACGGTGAAGGGTTTCGACATCACCTCATGGCAGGGCTATTTCGGCCCGGCCAACATGCCGAAGGATGTGGTCACCAGGCTGAACGCGGAAATCCGCAAAGTGGTCGAACGGCCCGACATCAAGAGCCAGCTCGCCGAGCGCGGCATGGAGGCGTTCTCCGGTACACCGGAAGAGTTCGACGGGTTCGTGAAGGAGCAGCTCGTGGTATGGGAGAAGCTGATCACGGCGGCAGGGATCGAGAAACAGTAGGGTAAGACGGCGCTGCGTGGGGTTGCTGTCTGGATTTGATGCTGATCAAGTTCAGCAGCGCCGCGGTCGCAATCATCGCCGCGATGCCAACGAGACTCACCGCTATCTGCATCGCAAGCCCGTCCGAGATGTTGGACAGCGCCATGTGGCCGGCGAACGCCAGCAGAACACCGAGGCAGTAGATTGGCAGCGAGTTCTGGCCACAGCAGATCGCGCCGAGCATCACCGGCGTCGTCAGCCCTCGCCAATTGCGAGGCAGGAACCATGCTGCCAAAGCCGCTATGGCCAAAAAATGCAGCAATCGCAATGGATGGAGATTCGATTTATCCAATGGGTGCAGCTTCACCAGCGCCTGCGGGATCAATGCTTCCAGCGGTTTGATGCGCCAGCTCAATGCGATGACCAGGCTGAAGAGCAGATACAGGACGGCAAGTCCAAGCACCGCGCGTGACGCGACCAACGGCCGGACTCTCTTGTCATCGAGCATCCACCACGCGCCAAGCACGACCAGCAGCTGCCAGGCCAGCGGATTGAAGGCCCAATGGCCGCTCGGCCCCGCCGGGACGGTCCAGCCGAAGACCTGCACCAGCGCATAAAGCGCCAGCGACGCGCCAAGCGTCACGTTCGGCCACCGCAGCAGCAGCCACAGCAACGGCGCGAACAAGAGATGAAGAAGCACGAAGATCGGCAACACGTCGGTATTGACCGGCCGGTATTGGAGTATCGCCGCGTGCGCGAGCGTCGCGCCGGGATGGTCCAATAGAATGCGCGTATTGCTTTCGTCAGCAAGACGGCCGCCGCCTGCGAGGTGAACCAGGATGGCGCAGGCGATCGTGAGCAGCAGGAATGCGACATAAATGTCCCAGCTTCGCCGAAGTGTCCGGCGGATCACTGCGGTCCAGCCCTCGCAGCGCCATGCCTTGCCGTAGGCCAGCGCGCAGGTCACGCCCGAGACGAACATGAATATTTCCGCGGCATCGCCGAAGCCGTAGTTCCGCAGCGTCAGCCAGCTTCCGATGTTGTTAGGGACATGATCAAGAAATATCCACCACAGCGCGATGCCTCGGCAGGCATCTATTCGCAGGTCGCGGGCGTGGCCTTTCAGCTCCGGAAGCTCGCCGACGATTGGCTTGGGGATGGTGACTCGATCGTGCATCTGGGTTATCCCAAGCCGGCAAACTGGACCTGCCGCTGGAGGCTCTGGTGTGAGCTGGTTCACCTTCAAAGATTATTTTTGCGCTGTCACTTGAGACAAATCTGCGCGCCAACGTTGAGCGTCGCTGGCTTCGCAATTGATCCGTTGAGCTACGCAATTACGGCCGCCCGCCTTCGGCGCTTGACGATTTCTCCTCAAGTCGGCTCTTGGAGAAGAGCGTTTGTGCGCGACGGCAGTCTCAGGTTGATCGGCCGAGGATGAGCTTTCGTGACTGTGACACGAAGACATCGCCCGCAAGAAGTAACGGCGGGCACTCTGCAAACGAACTTAGGATTCTGCTCGGACGTCAAACCGTCGTCCTCCGTTACGAGGCGAGAAACAGCCATACGATCTCCACTGTGCAGCAAATCAAGGGGCGGGGTCGAGGTCGAGGTATTCCGCAACACCAAAACGAGCAGCCAGCTTATCCGCACTGCGGCTCTGCGAAGAAACAGTCCCTTCGGTGTAGCGTAGTCATCGCCCTCGGCCGATGAGCCTTTCGAGATTTCCGGAGCGCCCCCGTGCGAAACGGCGTGCATAGCATCGTACATGTAACGCTCCTGCTTCGTTGAGCGTTCGCACGATGAAGTCCGGATGTCGCAGAACTTTGCCGACCGCTGCCGGGAATTGTCGCGATCTGTCTCAGGAATACTGCATTGGATAGTTCGCGACAGTTGCGGCCTCGGTAATGGCCACTCCCGTCATCCGCTCTTGAATGACCTTGCTCTCAATGCGGCTTCTTAAGTTGCATCAAGCCTGAACAGGCATACGGGTCTGCGACAATTTGCGACAAAGATGGCTCACCGGGACAATGTTCTGCGACAGCTTGTGCCTAAATTGTTTCAGCCAGATCGGGGAATCATGCACATGAGGCCGGTTCCTGCTCGGATCGGCCGGCATCGGCATCGGGATCCTGCGATCCCGATCCGATGCCGCGGCGCTGTAAGTGAAGCCAGCCACAAGCATTTGATTTCGGTCGATCATATGCGGCCGATACATTCTGATACACTTTTCCGATGGGTTGGGTGCAGGACTTCAGTATGATCCGGGACGGAGCAAACTAGATGGACTCGGCACCTCACATCGCCGTAGTGGACGATCATCGCGATATTCGCGATCTGGTCGGCAAATACTTGATGCAGCATGGCTACCGCATCAGCCTTGCGGAGAGCGCTGTTGCACTCCGCCGTTTGCTCGAACGAAGTGCTCTGGACCTGGTGGTTCTTGACGTCATGATGCCGGGCGAGGACGGACTGTCTCTCTGCCGCCATCTGCGCAGCACCACGGATATTCCCGTTATCCTGTTGACTGCGATGGCCGAGGAAACCGATCGAATCGTCGGCCTGGAAGTAGGTGCCGATGACTACGTGAGCAAGCCATTCAATCCCCGCGAACTTCTCGCCCGTATCAAAGCGGTGCTTCGACGAGTCCAAAGCCTGCCGCCGCAAAAGGGGCGGCTCGCGACCAAGGTCGTGCGCTTCGATCGGTGGACCTTCGAGGTCAGCCGGCGCGAGCTGGTTGGACACGACGGCGTCGCAGTGCCGCTCAGCACTGCGGAGTTCCGCCTCTTGTGCGCATTTCTCGATCATCCGGGCCTGGTACTCAGCCGCAATCAGCTCCTTGACCTGACGGTCGGCCGAGATGCCGATCCATTCGACAGGAGCATTGACAATCAAGTCAGCCGCTTGCGGAAGAAGATCGAGGCTGACCCGAAAGTACCAGCATTGATCAAGACTCACTGGGGCGGTGGATACAGCCTCGCCGCACAGGTCGAGCAACCATGATGAACTTATGGAAGCGTAGTCTTGCGGCCCGTTTCATCTGTTTCACGCTGCTGTCCCTCGTGCTGTCGCAAGCAATCGTGTTCTTCATTTCGTGGGATGAGCACGGGCAGACGATTCGAAAGGCCGCCAAGGGCGAGATACTCAGCCGGTGCGCTTCGCTCGCCCGAGTGTTGGAGGCCACGCCTCCGGCGCTTCAAACCGATATCCTTAGCGCCAGTAACACCAGTACGGCGAGATATTGGATATCGACCAACGGTCTGAAGGATGCCTCCGCGTGGCGAGAGGAGGCATGGGAGCGTTTGGCTCAGCCATTGCCGCGCGTGTCCTTTCCCGGCCATACCGTGCCGGCCGAAGCGAGACTGGATTTCGCCCGAAATAATGCCAGCAGTGGCAGCGCCTCCTCCTCGCAATGGATCGATTTAAGGCCGGAAGCCTGGCCGCTGTCTCGACCAGCGAAATTTCTTTATCTCGATGACGCCACCGGCATGGGATTGGCCGTCCGGTTGGCGAACGGTGCATGGCTGAACACTGCATTTGCCAAACCCGCGCAAGACGGCTTCTGGACCTCCAAATCCACCCTTGCGCTCGGCCTTTCGGCGTTGTCGTTGTCGATCATTGCCGTATTCGCCGCTCGAGGCATTGCGCAACCGTTGCGCCGCCTGGCCGTGGCGGCCGAAGCCCTCGGCCGTGGTCAGGAGATCGTACCGCTGCCGGAAACCGGCCCCGACGATATCCGACGCACCGCCGAGGCATTCAATCGCATGCAAGCGCGCCTGCACCGTTTCGTCGACGACCGCACCAAAATGCTGGCCGCCATCGGCCATGACCTGCGTACACCCCTGACCTCGCTCCGTTTGCGCGCAGAATTCGTGCCCGACGACGACGTTCGCGAGAAAATGCTCTCCACAATTTCGGAGATCCAGACGATGACGGAGGCAACCCTCGCATTCGCTCGCGAAGATGCAACCGCAGAAAACACGCGGACCGTGGACCTCTCAGCTCTCGTGGAAAGTCTCTGCGACGATCTCGCCGAACTCGGTTATGACGTCTCTTTCTCCGAGGGACAGAAGATCAGCTACAGCTGCCGACCGGACGCACTGCGCCGCGCATGCCGTAACCTCGTCGAAAATGCCGTTCGTTATGGCGAGCGGGCGCGCGTCAGCGTGGAGCGACGAGCAGACAGTATCGAAATCATCGTTTCGGACGATGGACCCGGGATTCCCGATACCGCCAAGGAGCAGGTTTTTACGCCGTTTTTCCGGATGGAGAGTTCGCGGAACCGCGAAACTGGAGGCGTAGGTCTCGGCCTTTCCATTGCCCGGTCTATTGTCCGCCACCACGGCGGAGATATCGCCTTGATCAACCAGAAAAAGGGACTACACGCGGCCATTAGCTTGCCAGCGCTGGATGGCGGGCCGCCTTCCATCAGCCGGCCGGTCACGGTCGCAGGGGCGAAGGACGTCATCAACGCTCTCGAGCCGGCAAAACCTTCGTCGGTGGCCACGATCTTGCAGCGCGCGTCGAAATCATATTGATCACCCAGCAGACCGCCGATGCGCGAAAGGCCGCAGGGATGAGTGCACGCCCTACGCTGCCCGCACCTTGCCCAAGAATTCGTCGACCGCGCTGCGCAGCGCGCCGGACTGGTTGTCGAGTTCGCGGGCGTTGGCCAGCACCTCGGAGGCTGCCTTGCCGGTCGCCGCCGCCGCGGTGGTGACGCCGCCGATATGGGTGGAGATCTCGTTCGATCCGGCCGCCACCGACTGAATGTTGCGGGCGATCTCGCGGGTGGCGCCGCCCTGCTGCTCGACGGCGGTCGAGATCGAAACCGTGATCTCGCTCATCTGCGAGATGGTTTCGGTGATGCCGCCGATCGAGGCCACGGCTTCGCTGGTGGAAGCCTGCATGGCCGCGACCTGGGAGGAGATTTCCTCGGTCGCCTTCGCGGTCTGGTTGGCGAGCGCCTTCACTTCCGACGCCACGACCGCGAAGCCGCGGCCGGAATCGCCGGCGCGCGCCGCTTCGATGGTGGCGTTGAGCGCGAGCAAATTGGTTTGAGCTGCGATCGAGTGGATCAGCTTGACGACTTCACCGATCTTCTCGGCGCCGGTCGAGAGCGCGCCGACGGTGGCGTTGGTGCGTTCGGCGTCGCTGACCGCCTTGCTGGCGATCTCGCTGGAGCGCGCTACCTGACGGGAAATCTCGGTCACCGAGCTGGAGAGCTCTTCGGCGGCGGAGGCCACCGTGCCGACATTGTCGGACGAACGCTGCGATGCCGCGCCGACGGTCGCAGCCCGCGCGCTGGCGTCGCTGGCGGTGGTGGTCATGGACTGCGCGGTGGTCTGCATGCCGGCGGCCGCCGTCGACACCGAGCGCACGATGCCGGTCACGCTGCGTTCGAAATCGCTGGCGATGCTTTCCATCGCCGCCCGCCGTTCGGCCTCGGCGCGCGCCTGCACCTCGGCTTCCTTCTGCTCAAGCCCGCGGATGCGCACCGCATTGTCCTGGAAAATCTGGACGGTCTTGGCCATCGCGCCGATTTCGTCGCCGCGGCCGATGCCGGGAATTTCGCCGTCCAGACGGCCCTCGGCCAGGTCCTGCATGCGGGTGCCAAGCTGAACGAGCGGCTTGGAAATACTGCGACCGATCATCCAGGCGATGCTGCCTGCAATCAGCGCGATACCGAGAATGGCGAGGCCGAGCACGGCCGCGATCGGCTTCATCTTGGTGTCGAGGTCGTCGAGATAGGCGCCGGTGCCGACGAACATGTTCCAGCCGGGGATCGGAACAGCGTAGGAAAACTTGCGGATCAGGTCGTCTTGTCCCGGCTTGCGGAATTCATAGCGCAACATGATTTCGCCGTTCGCCGCGACACCATCGCGCAGTTCGCGCACCAGCTTCCTGCCGCCCGTGTCGATGTCCATGCGGTTCTGGCCGATCTGAGAGGGAACCGGCGCCAGCACGGCGACGCCATCCATCGTGTAGGCGAACACGTAGCCGTTGCCGTTGTCGAAGGTCAGCGTATTGCCGCGCTTGCTGAACTCGGCAATCGCCGCTTCCTTGGTCATCTGGCCCGCGGCAACCTGCTTCTGCAGGCCGAGCGCCATGTTGCGCGCCATGTCGACGATCGCCCTGGTCTGCTCGACCCGCGCATTCAGCATCTCACGCTGCATCAGATAGCCCGCGAGCAAGCCGGCGACGCAGAGGCCGAGCAGGGTCACACCCACCAGAATGCCGAGCTTGGGGGTGATCTTGAGATTGGTGAGCTTCACGGGGATCTCCGGAAATAGGCGCGTGGCGCGCGATTGGCCGATTGATTTGGCGCACAATATCGTGAGACCCTTTAGCGCTTTGTTACGAAGACCAGCGGAAACCCGGCTGAAAACACCGCTTCCAATCGATGCAGCAACCGGCGATTGTAGCAGGGGGCGGTCAGGTCGCGTAAAAGATGAAGTTGCGTAAAAGAATCGGGCGGCGCCCGCCGCCCTGAACCAACACCGAAGAATAAAATCGGGAGCAGGAAATGCCGAATTTCAAGGTGGTGACGCCGAAGGGCGCGAGCTTCACGGTGGCCGGCGGCGGCTACGACTATGAGAAGGAAGCGCTCGACCCGATCGGGGCCGAAATCATCGAGGCGCCGGCCAACGAGGCGGAATTCATCGCCGCCGCAAAGACCGCGGATGCGATCTACGCCAAGGGCATGCCGATCACGAAGGCGGTCATCGACGCGCTCGAAAACTGCAAGGTGATCACGCTCGGCAGCGTTGGCGTCGACTCCGTCGACGTCAAGGCCGCCACCGCCCGCGGCATTCCCGTCACCAACATCCCCGACACCTTCATCGAGGAGGTCGCCGACCATGCCATGATGCTGCTTCTCGCTGGGTTCCGCCGGCTGGTCGAGCAGGACAAGATGGTGCGCACCGGCCGCTGGTCGGAGGGCCGGCCGGCGCTTTTGAAGATCCCGCGGCTGATGGGCCAGACGCTTGGCTTCATCTCGTTCGGCCGGGTGGCGCGCGCGGTCGCCAAGCGCGCCGCCCCGTTCGGACTGCGCATGATGGCCTACGACCCCTTCATCCAGGAAACGCTGATGTACGACCACGGCGTGATCCCCTCGACGCTGAACGAGGTGCTGTCGCAGTCGGATTTCGTCTCGATGCATGCGCCGGCGCGGCCTGAGGTGCATCACATGCTCACCGAGAAGCATTTCCGCCAGATGAAAAAATCCGCCGTCTTCATCAATACCGGCCGCGGCGCCACGGTGGACGAGGAATCGCTGATCAAGGCGCTGCAGGAGGGTTGGATCGCGCATGCCGCGCTGGACGTGCTGGAAAAGGAGCCGCCGTCCCACAACAACCCGATGCTTTCGATGGAAAACGTCACCCTGACCGCGCATGTCGCCTCTGCGTCGGCACGTTTTGACGAGGCGCGCAAGCGCCGCGTAGGCTACGAATTGTCACTGGTCCTGCAGGGGATGTGGCCGGTAAGCTGCGTCAATCCGTCGGTGCTGCAAAACACCGCGCTCCGCCGCTGGCAGCCCGTCAGCATGGATCGCGGCCCGAACAGCTAGAGCGGCAAAAGGCGTTTTGAACGACAGGTTCACCAGCGATTCAACGCCGGGAACCAGAACAGGGAGAGAAGCATGAAGAACGACATCACCCGTCGCGATGCGTTGGCTTTGGGCGTTTCCGCCGCCGCGCTGGCCGCGACCGGCGCGTCTGCCCAAACCGCATCCGCCATCAAGGCCGCCGACGTCCCGGCCCCCAAGTTTGCGATCGAGAAAGGCGCGTCCTTGCGCATGCTGCGCCCGGTCCGTTTCGTGCAGGCCGACGAGGACGTGTTCCGCGCCAACGCAAAAGCCTTCAGCGACAAGACCGGCATCGAGGTCAAGGTCGACTTTGTCGGCTGGGAAGACATCAACCAGCAGACCGCGGTGACCTCGAACTCCGGCGCCGGCCCCGATATGATCATCGGCTTCTCCGATGCGCCGCACATTTATATCGACAAGCTGGTCGAACTGACCGACGTCGCCGACTATCTCGGCAAGCGCTACGGCGGCTGGCTGCCGCTGGCGCAGACCTACGGCAAGCGCAGCAAGAGCGACGCCTGGATCGGATTGCCGTTCGGAGCCACCGCCGGCCCCCTGATCTACCGCAAATCGGTGTTGAAATCGGTCGGCTACGACAAGGTTCCGGAAGACCATGCCGGAATCCTGGAGCTGTGCCAGAAGCTGCAGAAGGCCGGCAAGCCGGCCGGCTTCGCGCTGGGCAATGCCAAGGGCGACGGCAACGGCTTTGCCAACTGGGTGCTGTGGTCGCACAACGCTTCCCTGCTCGATGAAGAGGGTAACATCATCATCAACAGCAAGGAGACCATCGCCGCGCTGAAGTGGGTCAAGGAACTTTACCCGACCTTTATTGCCGGCACGCCGTCGTGGAACGACGTCAGCAACAACCGCGCCTACTCCTCGCAGGAAATCTCGCTGACCGCCAACGGCGTCTCGCTGTATTTCTCGCTGAAGAACGATCCGGCCACCAAGGCGATCGCCGAGGACAGCGAGCATCAGCTCTTGCCGAAGGGCCTCGCCAAGGTCTCGCCGATGGCGGGCCTGACGCTCAACGCCATGCTGTTCAAGCACAGCCAGTATCCCAATGCCGCGAAGGCGTTCCTGCAATTCATGCTTGAAAAGGAACAATACGAGCCGTGGCTCAACGCCAACTCCGGCTACTGGTCCCAGCCGCTTGTCGCCTATGCCGACTCCGCGGTCTGGTCCGGCGATCCCAAGGTCTCGATCTTCAAGGACACGATGAAGAGCACCTACTACGATGGCTACAAGGGACCGATCTCGACCGCGACAGGTGCGGTCAGCGCCGATTACGTGCTGATCCAGATGTGTGCAGCGGTCGCGACCGGCGCCTCGACCCCGGAAGCCGCGGCCGCGGAGGCGGAGCAGCGCGCGAAGCGGTATTTCCGGCGGCAAGGCCGGTAGCGGCCTCGTTGAATCGCAAATCTGGATCAACCGTCATTGCGAGCGAAGCGAAGCAATCCATAGCGCCACACTGGAAAAATGGATTGCTTCGTCGCTTCGCTCCTCGCAATGACGACGGTGGACGCATTCAATGTCTGTAACCACACTACCTTCTCGAGGGATCGCGCTCCGGCAACCGGGCTGGATCGCACGCCTGTTCGACTACAAGCCGTTCCTGATCGTGATGTGCCTCGCGCCGGCGATCGGGCTGCTCGCGGTGTTCCTCACCTATCCGCTCGGCCTCGGCGTCTGGCTCGCCTTCACCGACACCACCATCGGCCAACGCGGCATCTTCGTTGGCCTGGAGAATTTCCAGTATCTCTGGACCGATCCCTTGTGGTGGGGCGCGGTGTTCTACAGCGTATTCTACACCGCGGTCGCGACCTTCGGGAAATTCGCGCTCGGCTTCTGGCTGGCGCTGCTGCTCAACAACCACTTCCCGCTCAAGAGCCTGTTGCGCGCCATCGTGCTGCTGCCGTGGATCGTGCCGACGGTGCTGTCGGCGCTGGCGTTCTGGTGGATCTACGATCCGCAGTTCTCGATCATCTCCTATCTCTTGGTCGACGTGCTGCACATCCGCTCCACCAACATCGATTTCCTCGGCACGCCCTGGCCGGCGCGCTTCTCGCTGATCGTGGCCAACATCTGGCGCGGCATTCCCTTCGTCGCGATCTCGTTGCTGGCGGGCCTGCAGACCATTTCGCCATCGCTCTATGAGGCGGCGATGCTGGACGGCGCCAGCGCCTGGCAGCGCTTCCGTTACATCACCTTCCCGATGATGATGCCGATCCTCGCGATCGTGATGACGTTCTCGATCATCTTCACCTTTACCGACTTCCAGCTCGTCTACGCCATCACCCGCGGCGGGCCGGTCAACTCCACGCATCTCTTGGCGACGCTCGCGTTCCAGCGCGGCATCGCCGGCGGCGAGCTCGGCGAGGGTGCGGCGATCGCGGTGTCGATGATCCCGTTCCTGGTGTTCGCGACATTGTTCAGCTACTTCGGCCTCGCGCGCCGCAAATGGCAGCAAGGAGAAGCCAATGACTGACGCAGCCGCTCAATCGACCAACGTCGCCAGCGCCACGCCGGACACCATGGCGTGGGATTCGCGGGCGCGGCGGGTGATGATGATCTACCTGCCGCTGTCCTGCTTCGTGCTGATCCTGCTGTTCCCGTTCTACTGGATGGCGATCACCTCGTTCAAGCCGAACGCCGAGCTTCTGAACTACAAGGAGCATAATCCGTTCTGGATCTCCTCGCCGACGCTCGCCCATATCAAGCATTTGCTGTTCAACACCGCCTATCCGACCTGGCTGAAGACCACGATGTTCGTGGCGATCGGCTCCACGTTCCTGTCGCTGTTCGCGTCGACGCTTGCGGCCTACGCGATCGAGCGCCTGCGCTTCCGCGGCAGCCCCTACGTGGGCCTCGGTATCTACCTCGCCTATTTGGTGCCGCCGTCGATCCTGTTCATTCCGCTGGCCACCGTGATCGTGCAGTTTGGCCTGTTCGACTCGCCGATGGCGCTGATCCTGGTGTATCCGACCTTCCTGGTGCCGTTCTGCACCTGGCTCCTGATCGGCTATTTCAAGTCGATCCCGTATGAGCTGGAGGAATGCGCGCTGGTCGATGGCGCGACGCGGCTGCAGATCCTGCGGCGGATCACGCTGCCGCTCGCCGTACCGGGCCTGATCTCGGCCGGCATCTTCTCCTTCACGCTATCGTGGAACGAGTTCATCTATGCGCTCGCCTTCATCCAGAGCGGCGCCAACAAGACGGTGCCGGTCGCGATCCTGACCGAGCTCGTCACCGGCGACGTCTACCAGTGGGGGGCGCTGATGGCGGGTTCGCTGCTCGGCTCGCTGCCGGTCGCACTGTTTTATTCGCTGTTCGTGGATTACTACGTGTCGTCGCTGACGGGCGCGGTGAAGGAATAGGGTCCGTAGCGTTTTCGAGCGAAGTGGATCCCGGTTCGCGTAAAGAAAACGCGTCAAAACAAAAAGCTAGAGCTCGGTTCTGATTCAATCAGAACCGAAAAGGCTCTAACGGATATAGAACGCCACCGGCGCGGTGAACGGCATCGAGGACTGCTTCACATCCGCAGGGAATGCGGGAAACGGCTGGGCGCGGCGCACCATCGCCAGCGTCTCGGCATCCAGCGCCGAATGACCTGACGAGCCGCCGAGGCCGACAGAAACCACCCCGCCGCTTCGGCTGAGCGTGAAGCTGACTCGTGAAGTGCCCTGCTGGCCCGCGGCCTTGGCGGCGGGCGGATATTGCTTGAAACGTTGCAGATGCGCGGCGACCATCTGCCGGTAAGAGGCAAGAGCGGCCGCCGATGCGCCGGCGTTGGCGGCGGATGCGGCCGGCGCCTGCCGCTCGGCCTTGGGCGAGGCGGTGGTGCGCGGCGCAGGCGGCGCGTCGGTCGGCTTCTTCGCGTCGGCGCGGACTACCTTCGGCTTCACCGGTGACGGCTTTTTCTCAGGCTCGACCTTGGCCGGCTCCGGCTTCGGCGGGGTCGGCTCGGTCTTCTGCTCCGGCGGGGCGACGACTTCCGGCTTCTCCTGCGGCGGCGTCGGCGGGATCTGTTCCTGCACGGCTTCCGCAGCCGCGGGCTCCGGTGGCGAAGCATCGGCCTGCTGCATGACGGGTCCCGGCGCGAGGTCCATTTGCGTCGGCTGCGGCGCAGAGGAAGCCGGCGCCATGTCGACCATGATCGCGGGCAAGGTGACGCCCGGCACCGGCCGCTGCGTGTACCAGTTCAACGCTAACGCAATCAGCGCCGCATGCGCGGCAGCAATCGCAAACGCCGACGCACCCCAGCGCCGGACGCCCGCCTGGTCGGAAACATCATGCAGCGCGAACGCGTTCACGGCGCTAGCTCCGGCCGTCGAGGCCGACCAGCGCGATCTTGAGATAGCCGGCGTTGCGCAACAGGTTCATCACCTCCATCAGGTCGCCATAGCTGACGGCCTTGTCGGCGCGCAGATAGATGCGTTCGTTCTTGTCGCCCTTGGTGGCGGAGTCGATGGTGGCCGTCAGCGTATCGCGCGCGATCACGTCCTCGCCGACGGCAACTGAAAGATCCGGTTTCACCGTGACGAACACCGGCTTGTCCGGCCGCGGCGACGGCTCGACGGCGCTCGCCGGAAGATTGACACCGAGATCGACGGTTGCGAGCGGGGCGGCGACCATGAAGATGATCAGCAGCACCAGCATCACGTCGATGAACGGCGTGACGTTGATCTCATGGGCCTCGACAAGATCGTCGCCGCCGCGCGACCGTCCGCCGATTGCCTGACCGAGCTTCGCTCCCATCACTCACACTCCGTCTTTACTCGGCGGCGCGCGCCAGGCGAAACGAGCCGCGGTCGCCTTCGCGGCTGATCAGGAGCAGCACCATCGCCGAGGCGTCGCCGAGCAGCGCGCGATGGGCCGCGATGGTGCGGGTGAGATGGTTGTAGATCACGACCGCCGGGATCGCCGCCACGAGACCTAGCGCGGTCGCCAGCAACGCCTCGGCGATGCCGGGAGCAACGACGGCGAGATTGGTGGTGTGGGCTTCGGAAATGCCGATGAACGAATTCATGATGCCCCAGACCGTCCCGAACAGGCCGACGAACGGCGCGGTGGCTCCGATGGTCGCGAGCACGCCAGTGCCGCGCGCGATCTGCCGCGACATCGCGGCCTCGACCCGTTCCAGCCGCAGCGCCACCCGCTCCTTGAGGCCGTCGTCGAAATGGCCGCCGGACAGAGAGGCCTCGCGCGCGGCGGACTGGATGATCTGCGCCACGGCATCGCTGCCGCCGCGGGTTTCCTGCTCCGCCTTGGCCAGCACCGTATCGGTTTCCAAGAGGCTCAGGCGCCGCCTGGCGGTCGCCGTCTTGCGGCGGACTTCAATGGTCTTGGCAAGCCAGATCGTCCACGTCACCAGCGAGGCAAAGGCGAGCCCGACCATGACCGCCTGCACCACGATGTCCGCATTCACGAACATGTTCCAGGGCGACAGGTTGCGCGGCAGCAGCGCAACGTCGGTGGCGGCCAGCGCCGCACTCGGGAAGGCGGCCACGCCGGCCGCGCCACACCAACGGATCATAACGTCAAGCACTGTTCGCTGCATGATCGTCTCCCGGGCTGACAATACGGATCGGCTACGCCGCGCGGGCGGGCGCGATCCTCTCGCTAAGCGCGTGAAAGCGCTGCAACTGGTCGCCGCGCAGCGCGCGCGTCTCGTCGCGGCCGACGAACACCTTGAACATGATGCCGCCGTCGACATTGATGAAGGCGATGAAGGCCGACGACTTGCCCATGAAGGGACGTTCGACGAAAGCGATAGCCGCGCAGCGCTCGTGGCGGAGATGGCCGTGCAATCCCTTCGGCTGCATCAGGTTGAAATAGCCACGCCCGACCTCGCCCGCCGGGATCGAGCCCGTGAACTCGAAGATCGCATCGTCGGTATGGACGATCAGCGTCACCTCGCCCCATTGCGCGACATCGTTCATGGCAGCGCCAAATTCGCCGCCGGCGCCGATGCGCACCATCGATTCAGGCAACGCCTCCAGGACGGCGCGCGGGCTCACTTTCCGCTCCCGCGCCACGTCCTCGATCACCGCGCCTGGATTGTCAGCCATATGGGCCTTGAGGCCGGCAAGGTCCGCGCTCAACATCGCACCCTCCCCGTCAAGCGGCGGCGCTGGATTTGCGCTCGCTCAGGATCACGTCGAATCCTTCGAACTTGGGATGGCCGAGATAGAGGCTTTCGCCGGTCTTGTTGTCGGCGCGGGCGTGCGCCCGGCGGAACTCGTCTGATTTGGTCCAGGCTTCGAAGGCGGCCTTGTCGGCCCAGACCGTATGCGAGGAATACAGCGTGTGATCCTCGGCGACGGGTCCCTTGAGCAGATGAAACTCGACGAAGCCGGCCATGCTGCTGAGATAGGACTCGCGCGTGCGCCAGACGGTCTCGAAGGCCGCTTCAGAGCCAATCTTCACCTGGAACCGGTTCATTGCGATAAACATTTGAAATCTCCTTGCTGGGTTGCTGGGGTGCGCCTGGCGTACCGTTTGAGTTGGTTGGAAACATGGATGCACCGAAGCCGCGCTGGAGCATCAGCGCGGCCCGGTGCAACTTGATAGGTTTGTCAGTTCGTCGAGCTACGCTCCGCCAAAATGGATCTTCAAGCCGGCCTTGTAGACCCTGCCCGGTCCGGGGCTCGACCACAACACGTCGTTCTGCGTGGTGCCGTCGGTGGAACTGCCGGGGATCGCATAGGGCCGGTAGTACTGGTTCAACAGATTGTCGATCGACGCCGAGAAAACGATGTCCTTGGTCGCGTTCCAGGTCAGGTACAGATTGACCAGTTCATACCCGGTCGCGGGCAGATAGCCGGCGGGCACGTCGTTGTTGGCGCCGAACGAGGACCACTGCGCGGCCAAGATCAGCCTGCGGTCGAGCAGCCGCACGCCGCCGGTCGTGGTGATCTTGCGCGGCGTGATGGTCGCGAGCCCGATATTGGTCGCGACGTTCTTGCCGCGCATCAAGTGGCCGGCGACACCGACATACCACAGGCCCGCATCATACAGCGTCTCCACCTCGATGCCTTCGATCCGGGCCTGCGTGATGTTCTGGTACTGGTAGAACTGGCTGAAAAGTCCGGGGGCAGGGAAGAGGATGGGCGGCCGCGGCGTCGATCCAACGAGATCGATGTAATCAGAGACATCGTTGCGGAACACGTTGATCTTGCCACGGAAGCTGTCACCGGCGTTGAAGATGTTGTCATACTTCAGGTTGATGCCGACTTCCTTGTTCTTGCCGACCTCCGGCCGCAGGTTCGGATTTGGCAGGAAGCAGAACAATCCGACCGTGCCACCCGGGCAGGGAAAGAACGGAGGGCCGCCGCCGGTCGAGTGTTCGCCGGCAATCAGCGTTTCCGTGATCGAGGGCGCACGATAGCCTTCGGCATAGCTGACATAGGGCGTAAAGCCCGCCACCGGCGTCACACCGATGGTGATCTTCGGCGAGAAGCGGTCGCCGCCGCCACCGGTCGCCACCGTCGGCGAATGAAGGTCGTAGCGGTCGTAGCGGATCGCGCTGACGGCCTCGAACCAGGTCGAATAATTCTGCTTCAACTGCGCGAATCCGCCGGAAACGGTGCGCAGGCCGCCGGGTGTGGTGATGTTGGAATTGCCGCGGCTGTCGGAGGTTCTCACGTCATCCTGAAACGCATCGACCCCGAGCGTGACCGCGTTGCGCCAGTCGCCGACGTTGAACCGCGTCGTGTTGTAGACGTCGATCCCGAGCGTATCGAGCACGTAGCCGCGCTTGTCGCCCACGCAGCCGGAAACGTTGTTGCCGAAGCCGCCGCCGCAATAAGTCGAGGGCGTCGTGCTGATGTGGGCGGTCTTGGTTTGGTCGTTGTCGGTGCGGTTACCGTAGAGCGACATATTCCAGTCCCAGAGATTGTCATCCGGCTTGCTGTATTTCCAGGTGACCGTCCCCGTGTAGTTCTTGGCATCGGACGCGTCGACCGACGATCCCTGGTTCAGCGCGCGCAGTGCGGCGGTCGTCGTGGGACCGCGATTGAGCTGGCCGATGCTGTACTGGTAATCCTGGAATATGGCGCCGAACTTGATCTCATGGCCATCGGCAGGACGAACGGTGACCTTCATCAGGCCGGCCGCGATCTGGTTACCGGTGTTGCCGATCTCGGTGCCGTTGCCGTCCTTGTAATTGCCTTGCGTGCGGTACACCGCGCCGCCGAACACATCGACATTGGGATCAGCGCGCACGCCGCCAAAGATCGAGCCGAGGCCGCGAGCGCTGTTGGTGCCGCCGGCGCCGGTCATGTCGACGCCCCAGCGCTCACCGGGGCGCACGACATCGTTGATGTCCTTGGTGCGGAACGACACCACGCCGCCGATCGCGCCGGAGCCGTAGACGTTCGCGGTCGGGCCGCGCACCACGTCGACGCTGCCGACCAGTTCGGGATCGAGGAAGAACGAGCCGTTGGCGTTGTGGCCGGTGCGCTGGTAGTTCTGGCGCGCACCGTCGACGACGACCGCGACACGGCCGAAATCCTGCAGGCCGCGGATGTTGATGACGGTCGAGGGATCGTCACCGCGCTCCTGGACCGACACGCCAGGTATTTGGTAGAGGATGCCGGACAGCCGGTTCGGCTGCAGGCCCTGGATCTGTTCGAGCGTCACCACGCTGACGGGAGCGAGCGCGTCGATGGCGCGCTCCTCGGTCTTCGAGGCCGCCACCGTGATCGTATCGAGCGATTGCACCGGCGCGGCCCCAATCTGCGCCCGCGCGTTCATGACCGGCGCTGCCGCCTGCGTATCCTGCTGCGGCTTGGCCTGGCTGCGCTTGGCCTGCTTCTGTTTCTTCTGCTCGGGAGAGCGCGTGACGGCCTCCGCTTCGAGCGCCTGCGTGAACGCTGCGCTTGACGACATCAATGCGAACGAAAATGCCGACGCGCCCAAAACCAAGGCGCGCGAATGCCTGACCCCGAAAGCCATACTGCCCCAACCTGTTATTTGTCTCTTGGGTTTGGCTGGCGGGCGCCGCGGTGATGAGCGGCTGCTTGCTGGCTAAAAATCTTCGCGACCGGACCCCCCGGCTCGTATCGCGTCTGACTTGGTTACGCCGCGTTGCGGAACCGGTCAATAATGCCAGGGCGCACTTTATATCGATTGTAAAGTGCAGCAGTTGGATTGCGCGTCGATCAAATTATACAAGCAGTTGGTCGGGACATCGGGGACACAACAGCAATTATGGCGGCACCTTCAGGAAACAACGTCGGAGGCGCCGGAAAGCATACCGAAAATCCGTCGTCTGCGACGCGCCTTCTCACCATGAACGGCAGCCGGATCGACAGCCGCGAGCTGTTCGCGACCGAGCGCGAAATCATCATCGCGCATGGCGAGGACAACTATCGCTTGCGGCTGACGTCGCAGAACAAGCTGATCCTGACCAAATGACCGACCAGGTGAACCGGCAATGACATTTTGTCGCACGCTCGCATTGTCGGCCGCCGCGGGCGGTTTCCTGCTCGGCGGCACAGCGCTCGCCGCGGGCATTACCGTGCATGACGCCCGTAACCGCGACGTCACGATCTCAGATGCCGGGCGGATCGTCTCGATCGGCGGCGCGATTACGGAAATCCTCTACGCGCTGGGCTTCGAGGACCGCCTCGCCGGCGTCGACTCGACCAGCCTCTATCCTGCCGCGGCGCTGCGCGACAAACCGAATGTCGGCTACATGCGCCAGCTTTCGGCCGAGGGCGTGCTCGGGCTCAACCCCTCGCTGGTGCTGGCGGCGCAAGGGTCCGGCCCGAAGGAAACCATGGATGTGCTGGAGGCCGCCAAGGTGCCGCTGGTGCTGGTGCCGGAAACATTTTCGGAAGCAGGCCTGATCGAGAAGATCAGGCTGGTCGGCCACGCCATGGGCGCGGACAAGCGCGCCGAATGCCTGACCGCGGCGGTAACGGATGATCTGACGCAACTGCGCGAGCTGCGCGCCAAGGTGACGAGGCCGGTGCGCGTGATGTTCGTGATGTCGCTCTTGAACGGACGGGCGATGGCGGCCGGAAAAAATACCGCGGCGAACGAGATCATCGCGCTTGCCGGCGGCGTCAACGCGATCGACGGCTATGATGGCTACAAGATCATCAACGACGAGGCGATCGTCGCGGCAAAGCCCGACGTGGTGCTCTCGATCCAGCGCGGCAAGGATTCGGTGGACGCGGAGACGGTGTATCTTCATCCGGCCTTCGCGCTGACCCCTGTCGCGGCCAACAAGACCTTCATCTCGATGGAGGGCCTCTATCTGCTCGGCTTCGGGCCGCGCACGGCCGCCGCTGCCCGCGACCTCTCGATCCAGCTCTATCCGGCGCTGGCGCCGCAGGCGGAGAAGTTCAAGCCTGCGGCAGTCACCGCAAACTGCCGGCTGTGACCGCTCTGGCCGACAGCACGGAACGTGCGAAGCGCCGCAGCGGATATGCATTGCGCCCGCCGGCTTCGCTGACCCTCATCTGCCTCCTCGCCGCGCTAGCCGGCGCGGCGCTGATCGCGCTCACGATGGGCGCCGCCGGCATTCCGCTGGCGCGGCTGCCGGCCGCGCTCGGCGTGTGGGGCGACGCCGCAGCGGGTCCGACGCTTGCGCGCGACCAGCTCGTGCTGTGGTCGATCAGGATTCCGCGGATCGCGGCGGCCGCGATGGTAGGCGCCCTGCTCGCCGCATCGGGGGCCATCATGCAGGGGCTGTTTCGCAACCCCCTCGCCGACCCCGCGCTGGTCGGCGTTTCCTCCGGCGGCGCACTGGCGGCAGCCGCCGCGATCGTGTTCACCGACAGCCAGATCGGCCAAGACTTGCGCTTCATGCAGCATCAATTGCTGCCGATCGCGGCGTTTGCGGGCTCGCTGGTCACGACGGTGATCCTCTATTCGATCGCGAGCCGCTCCGGGCGGACGTCGATCGCGATCTTCCTGCTGGCCGGCATTGCGATTGCCGCCATCGCCAATGCCGGCATCGGGCTTCTGGTGTTCATCGCCGACGACCGCCAGTTGCGCGACATCACGTTCTGGATGCTGGGCTCGCTGAGCGGCGCGACCTGGCCCAAGCTCGCCACGCTGGCGCCGGTACTGGGGCTCGCTTTGGTCGCCTGCGTCTCGATCGCGCGCGGCCTCGATGTCCTGGTGCTCGGCGAGGCCGAGGCGTTTCACAGCGGCGTCGACGTCGAGCGCCTGAAGCGGATTTCGATCGTGCTGGTGTCGGCGATGACGGGCGTTGCGGTTTCGGTCTGCGGCGTGGTCGGCTTTGTCGGCATCGTGGTGCCGCATCTGCTGCGTCTGGTAATCGGGCCGGCGCACCGGCTGCTGCTGCCAGCCTCGATGTTGTTGGGTGCGGTGCTGATGGTAGGCGCCGATACGTTGGCCCGCACCATCGTGGCGCCCGCGGAAATGCCGATCGGCATCCTGACGGCGGCGATCGGGGCACCGTTCTTCCTAGGCATGCTGCTGCGCCAGCGCGGGCTGGTTTCGCTATGACCGCCATTCTCGAAGCGCAGGCGATCTCGATGGTGGTCAGCGGCGCCACGCTGGTCGACGGCATCGATCTGCGCATCAAAGCCGGCGAGATGGTCGCGATCGTCGGCCCCAACGGCGCCGGAAAATCGACGCTGCTGCGAATGCTGTCCGGCGATCTCCGCCCGACACGCGGGCAGATCAGGCTGAAAGAGCGCGACATCCACCTCTATGCGCCGCGCCTCCTCGCCCATCACCGTGCAATGCTGTCGCAGCACGTCAACGTCACCTTCCCGTTCACGGTCGAGGAAATCGTCCATATGGGCGCCGGCGATAGCGGCCGCGCCGCCGCGCAGCGGCTGGTCGATACGGCGCTCGGCGAAGTCGATCTCGCGCATTTCGCTCACCGGCAATTGCCGACGCTCTCCGGCGGCGAACAGCAACGCGCGCATTTTGCCCGCGTGCTGGTGCAGCTTGCCTGCGGCGAAGAGCAGCACGGCCCGGGGATTCTGCTGCTGGACGAGCCGACCTCCAGCCTCGACATGCGTCACCAGATCGATCTGGTGGAAACGGCGCGGCGGCGCGCGCAGAACGGCACGGCCGTCATCGCCGTTCTGCACGATCTCAATCTGGCGATGCGCTTCGCCGACCGGATCGTGCTGCTGCACCGCGGCCGGCTCGCCGTCGACGGCGGTCGCGCTGACGCAATCACGGCCGAGACCATCCGCCGGATTTTTGAAGTCGACGTCACGATCGACTACACCGATCAGGGCGTGCCGTTCCTGCTGCCGCAAACCATGCGGCCGGCCGGCGCGCCGACGGCATAACGCCGCAAGGCTTATCCAACGGCGTTACAGGTTCTTCACAAAACTGTCAGCCAATTGTAACGGCCGCTCCGCAAGACACTCCGCATCGTCATTCACAGGAGATCCGCCATGCGCGTGTCATTGCTCTGCTCCGTCGCGTCTGTCTTTCTGGCCAGTGCCGCCTTTGCACAGGGCGAAGGCGAGTTTCCCGCCACGCTGAAGGGCCACGCCGTGCTGCCGGCGCAGAGCTTCATCGACGCGCCCGCCGATGCGCCTGATGATCTCAAGACGGCAGGCAAATACACCACCGGCCGCCGTGTCGATGCTGTCGGCAGCGTGATGGGCAAATCCTATGAGTGGCCGACCGGCGTATCGCTGCCGTTCAAGGGCCAGCCGCTACAGGGCCATTCCGGCATCAAGGTGATGCCGGACGGTTCGTTCTGGGTGCTCACCGACAACGGCATGGGCTCACGCTACAACTCGGCGGATTCGATGCTCTACCTCAACCGCCACAAGATCGACTGGGCGACCGGCAAGATCGATCGGCAGGAAACCATCTTCCTGCACGACCCCGACAAGAAAGTGCCGTTCCGCATCCTGCATGAAGACACGGCAAAACGTTATCTCACCGGCGCCGACTTCGACACTGAAGGATTTCAGATCGTCGGCGACACCTTCTGGATCGGCGATGAATTCGGCCCCTATGTGCTGAAGGCCGACAAGACCGGCAAGATCCTGGCCGTGTTCGAAACCACCGCCGATGGCAAGCCGGTACGCTCGCCCGACCATTGGTCGGTGCAGTCGCCGGCAGCACCAGGCGCGAGCTACACCACGGTCAATCTGCGCCGCTCCAAGGGTTATGAAGGCTTTGCCGCGTCGAAGGACGGAAAATTCCTCTACGGCCTGCTCGAAGGCCCGCTGTGGGACGCCGAGAAGAAGGACTTTGAAAAGATCGACGGCAAGGAAGCCTCGCGTATTCTCGAGTTCGACGTCGCCGCGGAGAAGTTTACCGGCCGCTACTGGACTTACGCCTTCGAGCAGAACGGCAACGCCATCGGCGACTTCAACATGATCGACGCCACAAGTGGCATGGTCATCGAGCGCGACAATGGCGAAGGCACCGCCGACAAGGCCTGCCCGCAAGGCCAGCGCGGCGAGAACTGCTTTGCTGATCTGGCCAAATTCAAGCGCGTCTACAAGATCGAACTGTCCGACGCCAATGCCGGAAGGCCGGTGCGCAAGGTCGCCTATATCGACCTGATGAAGATCAAGGATCCCGACAACAAGGCGCGCAAGCCGCTCAATGACGGCGTGCTGACCTTCCCGTTCTTCACCATCGAGAACGTCGACCGCGTCGACGAGACGCATATCATCGTCGGCAACGACAACAACCTGCCGTTCTCGTCGAGCCGCGAGCCGAACAAGGCGGATGACAATGAGTTTGTGCTGCTTGAGGTCAGCGAGTTTTTGAAGGCGAAGTGAGTTCGTTCGCCTCACCTGCCTCTACAGCGTCATCGCCCGGCTTGACCGGGCGCCCAGTACGCCGCGGCGCCTATTGTGTGTACACTTCGGCGCTGCGGAGTACTGGATGCCCCGCCTTCGCGGGGGCATGACGGAGAAGATGCTCAGCAAGCCCTACCCCGCCGGCACCATCACGACGCCCTTGTCCTTGGGCCAGCGTATCCGCCAGGCGAAGTTGATATCCTTGACCTCGCCTGCCTTCGCCTCAAAAGCCCATTCCAGCACGCCGCGTCTGTCGCGGATGTTGCTGGCGGTCGGCGGGGTCGTCGACGGCAACATCTCGACCAAGATGTCCTCGTTCTCGCTGACCGGCAACTGATCCTCGATCGCGATCCGGATCGGAAAATCGTGGCCGTTGCGCACGACCGTCTTGAACGCGCGCTCGTCGGTCTTCGACGTCGTCACGATCAGGCCGGCCGAGCCCTCGTTGCGCTTGAGAACGGTGCGTTCGATCTTGATCTTGTCGTCGGCGCCGAAGCCGAGCCGCACGGTTTCGTCCTTGCTCGCCGCGGCCATCAGCCCGCGGCCGACGAAGACACCGTCGCGATAGATCGAAACCCGGCCGGGCAGCAATGGCGCGTCCTCGGTCTGCTTGAAGCTGGCTTCCAGGAACGCGGTCGGATCCAGCAGCGGCGCCGCGCGCACGGCGAGATCGGGCGCGATGGTCGCGGTGGAAACGCGCAGGCTCTTGGCGCCTTCGCTGGCACTGAGGCTGACGCGGCCGGGAATCTTGAACACCACCTGGAAGCCGCTGACATCGGCCGTGGCCTGTTGCTCGGCCGCCTTCTCCATCACGGGTTCTTCGCTCTTCCCCCCGCTGGCGCGGAACTGCCTCGACCTCTCCGGAGCTGGCGCAGCCAAGTTCATCGCAGTATCCGATACGGAGCCCGCGGCCATCGGACGCGGTACTTGCGGGTATTGAACGACGAGCGACTTCAGGTCGGGCGCGCGGCCGCCACGTGCGGTGCGCACGGTCGAGACGCTGAGCGCGACGTTGGACCAATCCTCGCCGGTGGCCTGCGTGATTTCGGCGCGGCGCACCAGTTCCAGCGCGGGCTTGCGGTCTTTCGCGCCGGTGTCGAGGCGGGCGTCGTAGAGCGGCACCCAGCGCGCGTTGCGCACGGCATAAGTCACACGCAGCGTCGCCTTGGTGGCGGCGGCGGCTGCGAGTTCAATCCTGACTTCCATCTTGCTCGGCGGCTTCTGTGCCCGGTCCTGTTCGAGACGCGCGATTTCTCGGTCGAGCTCGCGCTGCTTGCGTCCGGCATCGCGGATGGCGGCGTCGGCGCTGGCGATTTCGTCGCCGACGGCGGCAAAGGCCGCGCGCCATTCGGCGATCGGCCGCGCCTCACCCTTGTCGCCGATTCCGGCCGGAGAGGTATCCGCAAATCGCTCGGCGAATTTGCGCCGCGCGGTCGCGGCATCGATCACGCCTTGTAAGCTGGCGCGCTCGTCCTTCAGCGCCTCGATGCGCTTGTCGAGTTCGGGCAGGTTGACCGGCGGCGCCGCGCGCGGCGGTTTTGCGTCGATCGCACCGATCGTGAGTTTTGCGCCCGCTTCGCCCTCGACCCTGAGCGATGACGGATCCAGCGCGAGCGGAAAATCCTTGAGAACGGCGAAATTCTCGCCCGCCGGCAGATCGAGCGCGATGATCCGCGTGACGCTGGCGCCATCGGGATAGACGGTGACGGCATCGACCGCCGAACTGGCGGCCAACTCAGCCGCCCGCACCTCACCCGCGCCGAGCGCCGTGAGTAAGACGAGGCTCGTCGTCGAAAAAACGTTCGTAATCAATCGCATGGATACCCTCCTGAACCGTTCGCCGGCCGGCGACGCGCAACAACCCCCACCACTCCCGGTCATGAGACGCAGCGAGGGAGAAACTGGTTCGATTGGGAATTCCACGTGGCTTCGCCGCGGCGGAACCGCGGCGAAGGATAAGCAATCCCCTCTCTGAAGGGAATAGAACGACGCGCGGTTAGAACACCAGCGCCTTGGCCTGCTTTACCTGGGGCAAGGCTTGCACCTTGGTCAACACGTCGGCCGGGACCGGCCCGTCGATCTCGACCAGCGCGATGGCGTCGCCGCCCTGCTTGGTGCGGCCGAGATGGAAGGTCGCGATGTTGATCTGGGCCGCACCGAGCAGGCCGGCGAAGCTGCCGATGAAGCCGGGCTTGTCCTCGTTCGTAACGTAGATCATCGATTTGCCGAACTCGGCATCGACCCGGATGCCCTTGATGTCGACCAGCCGCGGCTTGCCGTCGTGATAGACGGTGCCGGACACCGAGCGTTCCTGCCGTTCCGTGATGACGGTAACGGTGATCAGGCTTTCATAATCGCTCTGCGCCGCGCGCACGATCTCGTCGACCACCATGCCGCGCTCCTTCGCAACGACCGGCGCGGAGACCACGTTGACCTCGCCCAGCATCGGCCGCAGCAAGCCCGACAGCACCGCCGAGGTGATCGCCTTGATCTTCATCTCGGCGACGTGTCCCTCATAGGTGATCTGGACTTTCAAAATCCCGCTCTCGGTGAGCTGGCCCGCGAACGAGCCGAGCTTTTCGGCAAGCTCGATGAACGGCTTCAGCTTCGGCGCTTCTTCGGCCGTGATCGACGGGAAGTTCACCGCGTTCGAGATCGCACCCGTCAGCAGATAATCGGACATCTGCTCGGCGACCTGCAGTGCGACGTTCTCCTGCGCTTCCGTGGTGGAGGCGCCGAGATGCGGGGTGCAGATCACGTTGGGGTGGCCGAACAGCACGTTCTTGGTGGCGGGCTCCTCGACGAACACGTCAAATGCGGCGCCCGCGACATGCTTGGCGTTCAGCGCATCGACCAGCGCCTGCTCGTCGACCAGCCCGCCGCGCGCGCAATTAACGATGCGCACGCCCTTCTTCATCTTGGCGATCGCCGCGGCGTCGATGATGTTCTTTGTCTTTTCGGTCAGCGGCGTGTGCAGCGTGATGAAATCGGCGCGCTTGAGCAGTTCGTCGAGCTCGACCTTCTCGACGCCGATATCCTTGGCGCGTTCCGGCGACAGGAACGGATCGAACGCGACGACTTTCATGCGCAGGCCGAGCGCGCGGTCGGCGGCGATCGAGCCGATATTGCCGCAGCCGACCACGCCCAGCGTCTTGCCGGTGATCTCGACGCCCATGAAGCGGTTCTTCTCCCACTTGCCGGCCTGGGTCGAGGCGTCCGCCTGCGGAATTTCACGCGCCAGCGCCAGCATCAGCGTGATGGCGTGCTCGGCGGTCGTGATCGAATTGCCGAACGGCGTGTTCATCACGATGATGCCCTTGGCGGTGGCCGCCGGGATCTCGACATTGTCGACGCCAATGCCGGCGCGGCCGATCACCTTCAGCCTGATGGCCTTGTCGATGATCTTCGCGGTCGCCTTGGTCGCGGAGCGGATCGCAAGGCCGTCGTAATTGCCGATGATCTCGGCGAGCTTGTCCTTGTCCTTGCCGAGATTGGGCTGGAAGTCGACCTCGATGCCGCGGTCTTTGAAGATCTGCACGGCGGCGGGAGACAGCGCGTCGGAAATGAGAACTTTGGGTTTTGTCATTTGATGTTCCTTCACCTCCCAAAGGGAGGATCGGCCTGCGAGACCAGAATGGGTATCTCTTGCGAGTTCTTCTCCCTCTTCCCGTTCTTACGGGGAGAGGGTCGGGGTGAAGGCCAACCACAGGCGAGGTGCGCGCGGAGAGAGCCCCTCACCCGGATCGCTCAGGCGCGCAATTGCGCTGCCGAGCGATCCGACCTCTCCCCGTAAGAACGGGACGAGGTTTAAGAAAGAAAACTTAAGCCGCCTTCGGCAACGCGGCCTTGGTCTCGGCGAATGCCCAGTCGATCCACTGCGTCAGCAGCGCGACGTCGGAGGCTTCCACGGTGGCGCCGCACCAGATCCGCAAGCCCGCCGGCGCATCGCGGTAATAGGCGAAGTCGTAACCGGCGCCTTCCTTCTCGACCAGCGCAACAAGCTTTTTCGAGAAGTCCGCCTGCGCATCCGCCGTCAGCGAAGTGATCGCCGGATCGACGAACTTGAGGCACACCGAGGTGTTGGAACGGATCGAGGCTTCCTTGGCCAGGAAATCGATCCACGGTGTCTTCGCCTTCCAGTCCGACAGCGCCTTGGTGTTGGCGTCGGCGCGCGCGATCAGGGCCTTGAGGCCGCCGATCGATTTCGCCCAGTTCAGCGCATCGAGATAATCCTCGACACACAACATCGACGGCGTGTTGATGGTCTCGCCTTCGAAGATGCCCTGGTTGAGCTTGCCGCCCTTGGTCAGGCGGAAAATTTTCGGCAGCGGCCAGGCCGGCTTGTAGGTCTCGAGCCGTTCCACCGCACGCGGTGAAAGGATCAGCATCCCATGCGCGGCTTCGCCGCCCAGCGCCTTCTGCCAGGAGAACGTCACCACATCGAGCTTTGCGAAATCGAGCGGCTGCGCAAAAGCGGCAGACGTCGCGTCACAAATCGTGAGGCCTTCGCGGGTCGCGCTGATCCAGTCGGCGTTGGGCACACGCACGCCCGAGGTCGTGCCGTTCCAGGTGAAAACGATGTCGGACGCCGGATCGGCCTTGGAGAGATCGGGAAGATCGCCATAGCCGGCATGCAGCTTGGTGACGTCCTTGAGCTTCAATTCCTTGACGATGTCGCTGACCCAGCCCTCGCCGAAGGATTCCCAGGCGATGGTGGTGACAGGGCGTGCGCCGAGCAGCGACCACAGCGCCATTTCGACCGCGCCGGTATCGGACGCCGGCACGATGCCGATCTTGTAATCGGCCGGCACTTCAAGCACTTCGCGCGTCAGTTCGATCGCGAGCTTGAGTTTTGCCTTGCCGATCTTCGCGCGATGCGAGCGGCCGAGGGCAGCGTCCTTGAGATTTTGGGGATTCCAGCCAGGGCGCTTGGCGCAGGGGCCGGAGGAAAAATGCGGCACGTTCGGCCGCGAAGCGGGCTTCGCCACGGTCATGATCTATCCTTCCAGATAGTAAGCCTCCCGTTGGGGGGAGGTGTCCCGCGGCGGTGATTAAGGGAATCGCGCCCGATCGTCAAGAAACTTCGGGTGCTTCACGCCCGATTGATGGATGCTCGTCCGCGACAGGCGCCGGCTCCTGCTGCAGGAGTTCGGCGGCATCGGTGACCAGTTTGGCCGCCTCCCGCCGGCTCGAGACCTTCAAAATACTGGTCTTTCCGGCCTGCACGACATATTCGCTTCCGATCCGGACAATCGAATATTTTTTCATCGGAAATCCCCAAGCTGCCCAAAGCCCCATGGGAGACGCTGGCATAGCGGAGACGTTCCGGTCCGTAAAATCACGGACGCACGCGTAGTTTATCGGTTGTTAACCGGATCGCACAGTGACGACTACCTCAGGCATTCGTCGCAAATTCGCCTCAACCGCAATTGGCTGACCTTTGTTCTGACGCGTTTTCTTACGCGAGCCGGATTCCATCCCGCATCACGTGCGGGACGGGCTTCGCTCGAAAACGCTATGCCGATCAAAATCGAAAGGTCATGCCGACATGGCTGCGTGCAAAGCCGAGCCGTTCGTAAAATCGCTGCGCATCGACGCGGGTGTGATGCGTCAACAGTTCGACCAGCTTGCATCCCCGCGCGCGTGCTTCCGCAACCGCCCACTGCACCATCTGCTCGCCGATGCCGCGGCTGCGGCAATGGCTGGCGACGCGGACATCCTCGATCAGGCCGCGCGAGGCGCCCTGAGAACTCAGCCCCGGCAGAATGCAGAGCTGCAGGCAGCCGACCACGGCGCCCTCGCCGCCCTCGGCGACGACGAGGAGAATATTCGGATCGCGTGTGAGCTGCTCGAACGCCGTGAAATAAGATTGCGGCAGCGGATCCTCGATCCGTTCACGACCGCCGCCGAGCGGATCGTCCGCCAGCATGGCGACGATGGTGCCGACGTCCTCACGGCGCGCGCGGCGGATGGTAACCTCTGAGACGGCAGACATGACGATTTCCGGTGAAGTCAACGCGCCGGCGGCAGGCCGAGGAATTTTTCGGTCTCGCCGATCCAGCGGCGCACCGCGGCGTAGCCGTCGAGATGAAAGCCGCCTTCATGCGCGACGCGGGTATAGGCCAGCAGCGATATGTCGGCGAGCGTGACGGCGTCGCCGGCCAAAAATGGCGTGATGGCGAGCTGGTGCTCCATCCGCGCCAGCGCCGCATAGCCGCGCTTGACCTTGTCGGGATCGAGGTCGGAAGCCGGCTTCTTCAGATAGAACATCTGGAAGCGGCATACGGCAATGTAGGGCTCATGACTGTACTGTTCCCAGAACAGCCACTCGTCCATCTTCCCTGCCGCGAACGCATCCTGCGGAATGAGATGAGAACCGCGGGCGAGATAACGGATGATGGCATTGGATTGCGCCAGCGTGCGGCCGTCGTCGAGCTCGACAGCAGGCACCTGGCCGGCGCCGTTGAGCTTGAGGAACTCCGCGGTGCGCGTCTCGCCCTTGAGCGTATCGACCGCTATCCAGGTGTAGGGCAGCGCGAGATGGTCGCACACCCACTTCACCTTCAGGCAATTTCCGGAATTGGTATCGCCGTAGACTTTCATGCGCAGCCCTCGCTAACGGCGACACTGCAACAGGTGGCGGCAAATCTGTCAACGGCGTCCGGATCGGCGCCGCCGCGACGGGATCAGAATTTGTAGCCGAGGCCGGCGCGGACGGTGTTGATGTTGGTTTCGATATCCGACGTCACCCGCCGATATTCGTATTCGGTGCGCATGAACAGGCCACCCACCAGCATCACGTCGATGCCGACGCCCGCGCTGTATCCATAGACCAGCTTGGTCTTGCTGGCGGCGCTCGTCCCCAGTACCGGGTACGGAAAGGCCGAGATGGTGCGATCGACGGTCTGGCTGCCGAAGCCGGTGCCGGCAAAGGCGTAAGGCAGGAAGCACCCCATGACGTAGCCGGCGCGGACGCGCAGCGAGCCGAAGTCGGAGAGCTTTACGACCGCGTTCGAATGCGTCAGGCTGTGGAACGAGAGGTCGGTATTATATATCACCCCCATTGAATCCGAGACCGAACGAATGCCGTCATGGATGTAGTTCGCCTCCAGACTGAGCACGACGTCTTCCCATTGCGAGTTGTATCCCGCGAACGCACCAAAGCCGGTGGTGTTGCTGTGCGCGTTGGGCAAAGGTCGCCAGTTGTAATTGACGCCGGTCGGCGGACGGAAGCTCGATTGCAGGTCGGTGTTGGCGCCGGGCGGCACCTTCGAAGTGACCGAGCCGTAGCTCACCTGACCGCCGACATAGTAGCCCTGCCAGTTGACCTTGGCGCTGGTCAGGCCGTCGGTGAAGCTGCCGCGGAGAAACGGCAGGTCCGGCATATCGGCCGCTTGGGCGACACTCGCCGCTCCACACATCACAGCCACCAGCAAGAATCGACGCATCGCAACGCTCCATCCGACACTCTGAACTTGACGATGATCATCGCCTGTTAACCTTAACCAATCGTTGTCGCGGCATCCAATTGGCAACATCTTGTCGGAAAGCCGGCGAACATTTTTCGCCAGCCGCCGCATCCACATCCGCATACGTCAAAAGAAAAACGGCGCGGGAAGCTCCCGCGCCGTCTGCAATCGTTAACGAATGGAAGCCGCGATTAACCTTTGCGGATCAGCGGCGGCGCGTAAACCTGCGGGCTGGTCAGATCCCAGCGCACGCCGAGCTTCAGGTCATGCGAGGTGATGTTCTTGAAGGTCATCGGATTGTTGATGCCGTTGGTGCCGTCGAACGCACGAAGGTCGCCCGTCAGGCCATCGCCCATGTCGAGATAGCGATAGGCGAGTTCGACAGTGAAGTTCGGCGTGACCTTGTAGGCCAGACCGGCATGGACCGCCCAGGCGAAGTTCCACCTCGAAAAGTTGTCGGCATGGGCGAGGCCGGCCAACGCGGGGCCAACGCCGCCGTTCAGCGCAATGCTCTGGTCGGTGAAGCCGTTGATTGCAACCCGCGCGCCACCGACGCCGGCGCCGATGAACGGGGTGATGCACCACCAGGTGCCGAGATCGACATAGGCGTTGGCGAGCACGACCCACTCGTTCTTGGTGGCGTGATAAGTGTCGGTGCCGACGCCGCCCACATAGGTGATGCGGTCGGTGCCGTGGAACTGCGAGTTGCCGCGGTACTCACCGGTGACGTCGGCGCGGAACCAGTTGTTGACCTTGTAACCGACGCCGACGCCGAAGATGCCGGCGCTGTTGAAGTTGTTCCTCTGCACCGACGAAGTAAGCGTGGAATCGAGCGCGTTGTTCAGACGATCGACGCGCTGGTTGCTGAAGCCGATATCGCCGCGCAGATACCAGCCGCCGAAGTCTTCGACCACCGGGGCCGGCGCGTATGCTGGAGGAGGCGCGATCGCCATGTCGGCAGCAAACGCCGCCTGCGACAATAATGTGGCCGCACCGGCGGCAATGAAAGACTTAACGCTACGCATGGGCTTCGTCCTTTTGTCCGGTGAGGCTGACTGCAATGAGCCCCACTTCAAAAACTCACGGACGGACGATGGCATTAAATGCTTAAGCGGCGCTTAACCCTAATTTTTAAGGTTGACAAACTCTGACTTTTTTTCGCGACTCTATTTGCAACGCGAGTCACGATGCATTTGCACCAACGAAAAATGGCGAAACCGCCATACATCCTAACGGTGTATTGCGAGAAATCCGCCCGCCGCCGCACCGTTAAGATTTCGTTGATGCGGTGAGCTGCGCCCTCGCCGCGCGCTCAACGCGCGTGCTTTGGCATCTTCGGCAGGAACACCGCGAGCAGACCGAGCGCGGGCAGGAACGCGCAGAGGTGATAGACGAAGGCGATCCCGGTGTGATCGGCGAGCTTGCCGAGCACGGCTGCGCCAAGTCCGCCGATGCCGAAGGCGACGCCGAAGAACACCCCGGAGATCATCCCGAAGCGATGTGGCATCAGTTCCTGTGCGAACACGATGATCGAGGACGTCGCCGACGAGAGGATGAGGCCAATGAAAACCGTCAGCACGGCGCTTGCGGCAAGACCGGCATAGGGCAGCGCCAGCGTGAACGGAAGCGCGCCCAGGATCGAGAACCAGATGATGTATTTGCGGCCGAAGCGGTCGCCGAGCGGCCCGCCGAAGAACGCACCCACCGCATTGGCGGCAAGGAAGATGAAGAGATAGAGCTGGGCTGCCTGGGTCGACACCTGAAACTTGTCGATCAGATAGAAGATGTAATAGCTCGACAGGCTCGACACGTAGAGCTGTTTTGAAAACAGCAGCGCCACCAGCACCGCAAGCGCAATTTTTACGCGCCGGGAATCCGGCAAATCAGGGTGACGTTCCACCGCCGCCGATTTCTTCGTCGCGATCTGCGGCTTGTACCAGACGCCGATCCGCCACAGGATCACGATCGCCAGAAACGCGATCGATGAAAACCAGGCGATGGATGGCTGGCCGAACGGCACCACAATCAGCGCCGCCAGCACCGGCCCCATCGACGTGCCGAAACTGCCGCCGAGCTGAAACACCGATTGCGCAAAACCGTAGCGGCCGCCCGAGGCGAGACGCGCGATCCGCGCCGACTCCGGATGGAACACCGCCGAGCCGAGGCCGACCAGCGCCGCCGAGATCAGGATCAAGGGATAGAGATGCGCGACGCTCAGCAGCAGCAATCCGAAGAAGGTGAAACCCATCCCGATCGCGAGCGAGAACGGCTGCGCCTTCTTGTCGGTGAAATGCCCGACGACAGGCTGCAGTAGCGACGCGGTAAACTGGAACGCCAGCGTGATCATGCCGATCTGCCCGTAGTCCAGCGCGTAAGCATCCTTCAGGATCGGATAGACCGAGGCGATCAGCGACTGCATGGTGTCGTTGAGGAAATGCGAGAAGCTGATGCCGGTCAGCACGACATAAGCCGGCCCCGCGACAGCCGCTTTGGCGGCAAGGCCCGGCGCCACGTCCGGCACGACTACCGGCGCAGTCGCCGTTTCCTCTGACACGATGACGGGCTTGTTCAAGGGCGCATTCCCGAAAAGAATCGCGGACAGGCGATGTCTCGTGTTCTACGATCGGGCTATCGTCGCGACCAGCATCAATAGCTTATGGCTGCGATGCGTTGCCGCACCACCGATCAGCGATCCCGCGCCATCAGAATAAAGCTGGCTTATGCCGCCGCGGCGTGGCCGAGCGCGTTGACGATCTGATCGACGACGTCCTCGACCAGGATGCGATCGTCGCCCTCGCCCATCACGCGGATCACCGGCTCGGTGCCGGACGAGCGGACCAGGAGACGGCCGTGGCCGTTGAGGCGATTCTCGCCATCCATGATCGCCGATTTGACCTCGGCATCGTCGAGCGGCTTGCCTGACCGGTAGCGCACGTTCTTGAGAATCTGCGGCAGCGGATCGAAGCGGTGGCAGACTTCCGACACCGGACGGCGAAGCTTTTGCACCACGGCCAGCACCTGCAGCGCGGCGACGAAGCCGTCACCTGTCGTGGCGTAGTCGGAAAGAATGATATGGCCCGAAGGCTCGCCGCCGAGATTGTAGCCCTGCTTGAGCATCTGCTCGAGCACGTAGCGGTCGCCGACCGGCGTGCGCACCATGCCGATGCCCTGCCCTTCCAGGAAACGCTCGAGCCCGAGATTCGACATCACGGTGGCGACGATGCCGGGCTTGGCGAGACGGCCGTCTTCCTTCCAGCTTTGCGCGATCACCGCGAGCAGCTGGTCGCCGTCGACCACGTGGCCGCGCTCGTCGACCAGGATGACGCGATCGGCGTCGCCGTCGAGCGCGATGCCGATATCGGCGCGCATCTCGCGCACCTTTTTCGCCAGCGCTTCCGGCGAGGTCGAGCCGCATTCCTTGTTGATGTTGAAACCGTCGGGTTCGACGCCGATCGCAATCACATCGGCGCCCAGCTCCCACAGCGCTTCCGGCACCACCTTGTAGGCCGCGCCGTGCGCGCAATCGACCACCACGCGCAAGCCGTCGAGCGAGAGCTCGCGCGGCAGCGTGCGCTTGGCGAATTCGATATAGCGATCATGGACGCCGTCGATGCGGCGGGCACGCCCGAGGCTGGCGCTCTGCGCCAGCCGGCGGTCGATCGGCTCGTCGAGCAACTGCTCGATCTGCTTTTCGACATCGTCGGACAGTTTGAAACCCTGCGGGCCGAACAGCTTGATGCCGTTGTCCTCGAACAAATTGTGGGAAGCGGAAATCATCACGCCGAGATCGGCGCGCATCGACTTGGTCAGCATCGCGACCGCCGGCGTCGGCATCGGGCCGAGCAGCAGCACGTCCATGCCGACCGAGGTAAAGCCGGCCACCATGGCGTATTCGATCATGTAGCCGGAGAGACGGGTGTCCTTGCCGATGACGACGCGGTGGCGATGATCGCCGCGCTGAAACACCAGGCCGGCCGCCTGCCCCACCTTGAGCGCGAGCTCCGGCGTGATCAGACCATTGGCGCGGCCCCGAATTCCGTCGGTACCGAAATATTTACGGCTCATGTGACCCCCAGCGATTCCAGGGCTTCTTCAGGCCATTACGGCCACGAATCCCTGAACGCCCTCCATCGTAGCGTGCAGGGGTTATAATCCCTCGGCCGCTAAAATGGCTTCAAAAAATATGATGAATCATTACGGCCATTAGCGGTCACGACCAACGCATAACCCTTTGTTATGACGTGGTATTCTTGCAGAACCACCGCGCCGGGTCAAGGCGCTAGCCGCCGCGCTTGACGTGATGGTCGCCCTTCGAGGGCGGCGGCTGGGTGACATTGACGGGATCGGAGGCCGGAAAGGTCTCTTCAAGGCCCTCGTCCAGGGCGTCGTCGAGCCGGCGCTTTTCCTCGCGCTCCTCGGCGCCGGTGTCGGGACTGGAGGCCTTGCGCGGTCCGGTCATGGGATGTCCCTTCCTCGGGAATGGCGCCGCCAGACGCGATTTGGCTCGCCACCCAACCATGGTAGATGACACCCCAGCCACCGAATTCAAGAAGGGGCCGGAATGTCCATGAAGCACATCACCTGCATCGAAGATCTGCGCCAGTTGCACAAGCGGCGCGTTCCGAAGGCCTTCTTCGACTATTGCGACCGCGGCTCCTACACCGAGGACACGCTGCGCGCCAATTCCGAGGATCTTGCGCAGATCAAGTTTCGCCAGCGTATCTTGGTCGATGTCTCCAAGCGCAATCTCTCCACCACGATTCTCGGCGAGCCCGCCGCAATGCCCTTGATCCTCGCTCCCGTGGGCCTGCTCGGCATGCAGCATGGCGACGGCGAGATCCACGCCTGCCGCGCGGCCCAGGCGGCCGGCATTCCCTTTACCCAGAGCACGATGTCGATCTGCTCGATCGAAGATATCGCAGCCGCCGTCGACAAGCCATTCTGGTTCCAGCTCTACGTGATGAAGGACCGCGGCTTCATCAAGGCGCTGATCGAACGCGCGATCGCGGCGAAATGTTCGGCGCTGGTGCTGACCGTCGACCTGCAGGTGATCGGGCAGCGCCACCAGGACATCAAGAACGGCATGACGGTGCCGCCGGAATGGTCGCTGGCGAAGCTGATCGATTTCGCCAGCAAGCCCTCATGGGTCGCCGGCGTGCTGCGCGGCAAGCGCCGCAGCTTCGGCAACATCGTCGGCCACGTCAAAGGCACCGAGGATCTCACCAAACTGGCGGAATGGACCGCGTCGCAGTTCGACACCTCGCTGAACTGGAAGGACCTCGACTGGATCCGCTCGATCTGGCCGGGCAAGCTGATCCTGAAGGGCATTTTGGACGTTGAGGACGCCGAGCTCGCGGCCAAGACCGGCGCGCAGGCCATCGTCGTCTCCAACCATGGCGGCCGGCAGCTCGACGGCGCGCCGTCGTCGATCGAAGTGCTGCCGGAGATCGTCGATACCGTCGGTTCGCAGATGGAGATCATGTTCGACGGCGGCATCCGCACCGGCATGGACGTGGTGCGCGCGCTCGCGCTCGGCGCCAAATCCTGCATGATCGGCCGCGCCTATACCTATGGCCTGGGCGCCGGCGGAGAGGCCGGCGTCGCCAAGGCGCTCGACATCCTTGCCAAGGAAATGCTCACCACCATGGGATTATGCGGCGTCAACACGATTGCCGAGATCGACGATGACGTGCTGGCGGTGTGAGGCGGAGTTAGCACGAATCCCGCAACGGGTCGTCCCCGCCTAGTGCGCAATTGCGCACGGGCGCGGGGACACATACGCCGCGGCCCTTGGTTAAGCGATGTGGTAGACGCCTTCCATCCACAGTGAGCAATTATGGTTGTGGGTGCCTGCTTTCGCGGGACGACTCGCGAATGGAGCGCGACTTTCCTTCCCCCCTTGTGGGAGAAGGAAAGTACGTAGCGCATTGACCGCGTCAGGCTCCCGGCGTGTGTCAGTATCGATACTGGCCGCCGCAGATGTAGTTGCCGTACGCGTCGTAGCAGTTGTTGTAAGAGCCGTAGGCGCCGTAGGCCGCGGCACCAACCGCTGCGGCCCCCACCGCCGCCGCACCGTATCCGCGACGCGGATAATACCCTCCCCGGTAACCATATCCGGCCCGACCTACGCGACCGGCATGAACGGCTCCACCTCGGTAAACGCCTCCAGCTCGGACGGCGCCGCCGTGGAAGCCTCCACCGCCTCGGTATCCGCCACCACCCCCACGGCGCGCGAACGCGTCGTCCGGGATGAGGCTGGCCGTAACCAGAACGAGTGCTGCAAGAACCGGTAGAACATAGCGAAACATGGCGCTTCCTTCCTGTTGATTGGGCCCGATCATTCGGGCTGCAACCAACCCAACTCGCAGTTCTCCACCCCCTGGCAGGGTTCGACTCTGGCTGAACAGGCGCTTGACCTAGATCAAAGCTCTGGCTGGATGGCGCGGTTCCGCCTTGGCCAGGACGTGATGCGCGCACCAAGCGAAGCGTCCTGCCTTCCTTCTCCCCTTGTGGGAGAAGGTGGCTTCGCGCAGCGAAGGCGGATGAGGGGTTGCCTCCGCGGAGAGAACCCCTCATCCGGCACGGACTGCGCGTAGCCGATGCAGTAGCATCGGCGTTCTTGCTGAACGACGGCGGCCGGAGGCCGCCTATGGCCACCTTCTCCCACAAGGGGAGAAGGGAAGTAAGAAAGCTTCGCCTCACATCGGCGGCGTAATCCCGTCGCGGCCGACGTTGACACGGGCGGCTTCGAGCGTGCCGTCGTCCTTCTTCACCGCGCCGAAGATGATGATCTTCGCGCCCGGCTTCAGTTCTGACTTGTCGCCGGCGACGAAGGTGACAATCGGGGTATCCGGCGGCACCACGACTTTCTTTTCCCCGTCCTTGTACTTGACCAAAATGTTCTGCCCGTCGGTGCCCTTCACCGTCTGGGCAACGGTGGCATTGGTCATGGTCGAGTTCGGCCGCTGATCCCAAGGCCGGAAACCTTCGGCCGCGCCGCGCTGGTTCTCCGGGAAGATATGCACCGCGACCGCCTTCTGGGTGCCGTCCGGCTCCGGCATCGCGGTGACGCCGATATAGGAGCCCTCCTTGATTTCCGACAGCTCGGTCTTGGCGACGCCGAACACCGCGACATTGTCGGTGACACGGACCTTCATGTCGGCGCCCTCGCGCGACTTGATCGACAGCATGGGCAGGTCCACGGCCTCGATGGTGCCGCGAATCCGCACCGTCGGCGGCTGTTGCGCCCACGCCGCCGATCCAAGCAGGGTGACAAAGGCCAGCGAGGCCGCGAGCAGGCGCGGCCATGAAGAAGATTGCAGCATGGTATTCCTCCCGAGGTGTATTGGCGCCCAACTCAACGCAAACACCGGACGGGAACAGCTATTCCAGGCGGCGACTTCACATCGGCGGGGTCAGCCCGTCGCGGCCGACGCTGACGCGGCTGGTCTCGAGCGAGCCGTCCGGCAGCTTCTTCATGAAGGCGATCACCTTGGCGCCGGGCTTGAGGTCGGACTTGTCGGCGGGAACGTAGGTCACGACCGGCGTCTCCGGGGAGACCACGACTTTCTTCTCGCCGTCCTTGTACTTGATCATCAGGGTGTGACCGTCATTGCCGACCACGGACTCCGCCACGGTGGCATTGGTCATGGTGGAGTTGGGACGCAGGTCATAGGGCCGCGAGCCCTCGCCGGTGCCGCGCATGGCTTCCGGAAACACATGCACCTCCACCGCGTTCTGGCTGCCGTCCGGTCCGGGCACCGTGGTGGTGCCGATGAAGGAACCGACCTTGATGTCCGACAGCGAGATTTTGGTGATCCCCACGACCCTGAGATCGCCGGTCATATGCAGCTTCACGTCCTCGCCGCCCCGCGACTTCACGGCGAGCACGTCGCCGTCGACGGCCTCGATGGTGCCGCGAACCCGCGTCGGCGTCGGCGGCTGCTGGGCGATGGCGTAAAGCGTGGAGCCGGCGACCATCGCTATGGCGGCAAGCAGGCGAACGAGTTGAAAGCGACTGACGGACATGGCGGGAATCTCCGGTGGCGGCAGTGACGTAACCATTGACCCCGGCCATTCAAAAAAATTCCGGCTCAAGTCTCCGCGACCAGCCGATCATGTATTCGTGAGATCGGCCTCGACCAGCGCACGAAGTTCCGCCGTCACCTCGGGGCGCCGGCCGAACCACAATTCGAAGCCGCGCACCGCCTGGTGCAGCAGCATGCCGAGCCCGTCTGCGGTCTTCAGGCCGTTAGCACGCGCGGCGGCGAGCAACGGGGTATCGAGCGGCACGTAGACGAGATCGGCGACGACGGCGTATGACGGCAACCGCCCGACGTCGAGCTCGAGCGGCGGCTGGCCCTTCATGCCGAGCGAGGTCGTGTTCACCAGCAGACCGGCGCGCGGCAGGATATCGCCCTGCGCATCCCACGCCACCGGCAGAACGCTCGCGCCGAACTGATCCGCGAGCACGCGGGCGCGCGCGACCGTGCGATTGGCGAGGTGCACGCGCTTGATGCCGCGGTCGAGCAAACCGAACACCACCGCGTGCGCCGCACCGCCGGCGCCGAGCACCAGCGCATCCTCGCAACCGTCCCAGCCGGGCGCGCTGGCGTCGAGATTGTTGATAAACCCTTCGACGTCGGTATTGGTCGAGCAGAGCTCGCCATTCTCGAACCACAATGTATTGGCCGCGCCGACCGCACGCGCCTGCTCGTCCGGCTTCGAGAGCGCAAGCGCGCGCTCCTTGTGCGGCATGGTGACGTTGGCGCCGACGAAGCCGCGCAGCGACAGGCGGAAGATGAAATCCTTGAACTCGTCGGGCGGCACCGCCTCGATGACATAGCCGCCCGCGATGCCCAGCGTCCGCAGCCAGTAATGATGGATCAGCGGCGAGCGCGAATGCGCGGCCGGCCATCCGATCAGGCACGCGGCAGGGGGGTTGGTCACGGCAACAACCTCATAAAGACATCGATGGCCGGGGATGAACCCGGCCACGACGATCAATTTATCTTCCCTGGAGGTGTGTCAAGCCAAACGCAGACTACCGCGGCCGGCCAAGGCCGCGGCGTCCCGCCGTTAACTACGCCGCCACGCGATGCGCGGCGATGATCTGGTCGGCGGCGCGGCCGGTGACTTCGGCCATGCGGTCGAAGGCCCGCGTAAAGCTGCCGGCGCCGGCGGTGGCCGAGCGCAATTCCACGATCAGGTCGCCAATCTCCGCTTCCGGCATGGTGGCGCGGACGCAGTCCCATCCCGACCAGTTCTCGCGGGTGTCGAAGCCCAGGATCTGGCCGCGCCGCGCCGACAGGATGGCGTTGATCTTCGCCGTCGCCTCCGTCGGGCAGACGATCTCCACCATGTGGATCGGCTCCAGCAACACCGGCTGGCACTGCGGCAGCGCCTCACCCATGCCGATCCGCGCCGCCGTGCGGAAGGCGAGATCGGAGGAATCGACGCTGTGATAGGAGCCGTCCGTCAGCGTGACGTTAAGATCGATCACTGGAAAACCGAGCGGCCCCCGCACGAGGCTGTCGACCACGCCCTCCTCGACCGCGCCGATATAATTGCGCGGCACTGCGCCACCGACCACCTTCTCGTGGAACTCGAAGCCGCTTCCGCGCGGCATCGGCTTGACCTCCAGCACCACGTCGCCGAACTGGCCATGGCCGCCGGACTGCTTCTTGTGACGGCCGCGCTGGGTGACCGATTTGCGGATGGTCTCCTGATAGCCGATCGCGGGTGCTTGCGATTTGGCGTTGACGCCGAAGCGGTCCTTGAGCCGCTCGAGCGCGACGCGCAGATGCATCTCGCCCTGCCCCCACAGCACGATGTCATGGGTCTGCTGGTTCTGGATCATCGTCAGCGACGGATCCTCCTCGTTCAGCCGCAACAGCGCCTGCCCGAGCTTGACGTCGTCCTTGCGGTCGGTCGCCGCAAGCGACATCGCCAGCACCGGCGGCGTCGGCTCGATGCGCACGAGCGCGGCCGGCGCGGTCTTGCCGTTCGAGAGCGTGTCGCCGGTCTTGATCGCTTCGAGCTTGCCGAGCGCGTTCGTGTCTCCGACCTCGGCCGCGGCCCGCTTGGTGTCGTGTCCGCCGCTCACCGCGAGAATACCGGAAACCCGCCCGGCCTCACCGGAGGAAGATTGCAGCGTCGCGCCGTCATCGAGATGGCCGGCGAGCAGCCGCACCAGCGACAGCTTGCCGCCGTGCTGCAGATGCTGCGTCTTGAACACATAGGCCAGCGCCTCCTTTTGCGCCGACACGCCGAGCCGCTTCGCCGTCTCGCTCACCCCGGGCGCTTCATGCCGCAGCGCCTTCATCAGCCGCAGCACGCCGTTTTCGCGCGCCGCGGCGCCCAGCAGCACCGGGCAGATCAGGCCTTCGCGCAATTCGCGGGCGAGATCGTCGAACACCGCGTCGCGCGGCGGCTGGATGTCCTCCAGCAACTGCTCCATCAGCGCGTCGTCGTGGTCGGCGAGTTTTTCAAGCATCGAGAAGCGCGCTTCCTTCTCGCGGTCGAGGTTGCCGCCTTCCAATGCAACGACCTCGGACGGCTTGTGCTCGCGATAAACAAAGGCGCGCTCCAGCGCGAGATCGACAAAACCTTCGATCAACTCGCCGTTCCAGATCGGGATCTGCCGCAGCACCAGCGGCACGCGCGAGGCCGGCTGCAACGTCGCCAGCGTCTCGCGGATGCGCTTGTTGGCGCGGTCGATCTTGTTCAAAAACAGAAAACGCGGAATGCCCAAATCTTCCAGCTCGCGCAAGATGATCTGCAGTTGCGGCAGCTTCTTCTCGTCCGCCTCGCAGACCACGACCGCGGCATCGACCGCGGGCAACGCGGCGCGCATGTCATGCGCGAACTCGATCGAGCCGGGACAATCGATAATGGTGTAACTGTCGCCCATGAAGGTGGTGGTGGCGGCGCTTAGGCCCACGCCCATCTTGTGATGGCGCGCCTCGGGGCTGGCATCGCCGACGGAAGTTCCGGCATCGACGCTGCCGGCATTTTTAATGGCGCCCGTTCGCGCCAATATCGCCTCCAACAGTGTGGTTTTACCGCTCTGGAAAGGGCCCACCAGTGCAATGCACCGTGGACCGCGGGGACTTCTGACGTCTTGTCCCATTGCCGCCTCCTTTGTTTGGAGCTCGGCCCGTGATTGGGTCGGCGACTTCCAATGCTCCGCCTGTCTCGTGATTTTGGCAAGCGGGAAAAATTCGCTGCGGTGCGGCGAGGCCCAAAAGGCTAAACGCCGTCATTGCGACCGAAGCGAAGCAATCCATTCCGCGCAAACGGAAAAGCGTGGATTGCTTCGTCGCTAACGCTCCCCGCAAATGACGGTGGTAGACAACGAAAGTTAACGCCCCGGCAGGAGTTCCAGGCGCTTCAATCCGGCAGCAATGCTGACGCCGGCCTGGCCCTGCACGCGGAGCGGCTGCAGTACGATCGAATTCGCGGAGCCGCCGGCCAGCACGTTGCCGACGACGACGCCGAGGTCTGCCCTGCGCGGCGTTTGCTATGCCCGGCGGTCGGAACAGCCATCGATGAACTCGGCAAGGAGGCCCGTGATCTCGGTTGGTCGCTCCAGGCTCGGCAGATGGGCCGTGCCGGTCAACATATGGCCCGACCCGTTCGACATCGTCGTTGCGATATGACGGCATCGTTCCTGAATGTGCGGGAAATCGAGGTCACCCCAGATCACAAGCGATGGTGCCGATATCTCGCCGAGACGATGGAAGGTGGGCGCGACATCGAGGTTCGAGCCAACCGGCGGCGACCGTAGCGCAATGGCGTTCATATCGAGGAGCAGCCGGCGCGCCTCACCTGTGACACGACCCTCGGGCTGCAATGGACCATCCAGCCAAAGATGAGCTTTGATGGCGTTCACGCGATCCAGATCGCCGGCTTGTTCGGCGTCCTTAAGCCTGGCCATCAGGCGCTCGATGTCGGGCGGATAGATCGGCTCAGGCGCGCCGCTCGCGGCGGGCGCAATGAGAACGAGGGCGCGGACATGGGATGGATACCGAAGCGCGGTGTCGAGCGCGACCCGTCCACCCTGGGAGCATCCAACAAGGATCGCCGGCGCGCCGTTCCCGACGGCATCAATCACCGCCATCAAATCCGCGACTGCGGAAAAGTCTTCCATTTCCGCGCGCGTCTCGCCAAAGCCGCGCCGATCATACGCGATCGCCTTGTTGCTTGCGCCGACGGCATCGAGTTGCGCGCGCCACATGCGGCTGTCGCAGACCGCGGCATGCAGAAAGACAACGGGGTCGCCGTCGCCGACGACTTTCGCAGCCAGCCTGGCTTGGCCGGACGCAATCTGATGATTTGAACTCATGACTTATGCTAGCCGGTGCCGGAGGGGGCGGCCAGCAAGCAGCCCGCGAGAGCGCAACGCTATGCGCGGAAAAGGACAAGCCAGAAGGCCGGATGTTCCCTCTCCCGTCATTGCGAGCGAAGCGAAGCAATCCATCTATCCCCGCGCGGAGATGTGGATTGCTTCGCTTCGCTCGCAATGACTTGGAGACGGCGTTAACTAACGCCCCGGCCGCAATTCCAGGCTTTCCAATCCGGCAGCAATGCTGACGCCGACCTGGCCCTGCACGCTGAGCGGCTGCAGCGCGATCGAATTGGCGGAGCCACCGACCAGCACGTTGCCGCCAACACCGACGCCGAGCGTGGCGCTGCCCTGCGCGCCGAAATAATCGCCGGACAGACCGCCCGGCCCGAGCCGCGCTACAGGTGCGAACACGCCCCAGGCCAGCGCCGATTCCTGGGTGATGCCGAGATCGAGTCCGACTTTGCGGATGGTGGCGATGTAGCGATCCTCCGGCATCCCTTCGGCGCGCAGCACGCAGCCGAGATTGGTGACGGAACCGACGATGAACCCAACGCTGGCGCCGCCGCGGCACTCCAGCACGCCGACCTGCACGCGCTGCATCTGCTGCGCATTGGCGCCGCCGATCGACAAAGCCAGCACGGCGAGCGCGGCAGCGGCAAGGATGAGAGAACGACGCATGAAGTAATCTCCGGCTGAAAAACTGTGATGCAAGCAGAGAATCAAAAACAACGCCGTACCCGCGACGCTCGCCGTTCTATGCCACAACATCACGGGCCGTGCCAGATTGGCGGAAGAAGCGCCTAACCGATTCAGAGGCGAAAGTCATTTCGGTGCGCGCGAAGTGAGACTTCCGCTCCACGTTCGTGCAGCTGGGATTGGGTCCATCAAGCTTCGTGTCCGGTCAGAAGCTCTTGACAGGCGAATATAGGTATATATCTATAATGTCGTGAAGGATTTGCTCCGCGCTATCAAACCTGCGGTTTTCGTAGGCTCCAGCCGAAAGGACCTGCAAGGATTTCCGGCGGCCGTCCGCAGCGGGATCGGGCAAGCCCTTTTCGAAGCTCAGATCGGGGAGCATCCGCACAATGCCAAGCCCTTGAAGGGTTTGAGCGGGGTTTTGGAGATTCGCGACAACTTTGACGGCGATACCTATCGAGCCGTCTACACGGTGCGTCTTGAGGGCATCCTGTACGTCCTGCACGCGTTCCAAAAAAAATCCACTAGCGGGAAAGCCACCCCGCAGCGGCACATGGACCTGATACGCCAGCGCTTGCGCGACGCCGAAACCATTCACCAAGCGACCAAGGGAGTTCGATGATGAGCGCCAAAAAAAAGCTACCCACCCATGAGGTCGGAAGCGGCAATATCTTCGCTGACCTTGGCCTGCCCAATGCGGAGGAACACCAGCTCAAGGCTGCTCTAGTGGTGCAGTTGAAGCGCCTGATCGCCGAACGTGGCCTGACCCAAGTCGCGGCAGCCAAGCTGATCGAGATGAAACAGCCCGACCTGTCGAAGCTGCTGCGTGGCCAGTTCCGGCTTGTTTCCGTGGAAAAGCTGATGCGGATGCTCACCGCCTTCGATCAGGACGTAGAGATTACGTTGAAGCCGCATCGCAAACGCGGCGGGCCCGGCCGGATTACCTTCGTTGCGGCCGCGTAGAACAAATGGACTCGATCGAGATGACGAAAAAAAAGGCCCGCTTGCGCGGGCCTTTTCCTTAACGTGTCATCCTTAGCCGCGGTGACGGTGGCGGCGGTGGGTGTGCCGGCGCGGAGCGTTGCCGTTGAACGGCTGCAGTTCGAGGCCGGCGATACCGGCGGCGACGTTCAGCCCGGTCTGTCCCTGCAGGCTGATCGGCTGCAGTGCGTAGGCGTTGGCGGGACCGCCAACCAGAAAATTGCCGCCGCCGCCGATGCCGATCGACGCGTTGGCGCCGACGCCACCATAGCTGCCGGCGAGTTCGCCGCGTCCGAGCCGGCTGTTCGGCGCACTGACCGCCCAGGACAACTGGGTCTGCGCGGTCACACCGAGATCGAGGCCGATGCGCTGCACCTTGGCGATGTAGGGTTCAGGACGGCGGCCTTCGCTGCGGAACACGCATTCGAGGCTCGTCACCGAGCCGACCACGAAGCCGACATTCTGGCCGCCCTGGCATTGCAGGATGCCGGCGCGAACCACCGGCGCCGCGTCAGCGCTTGCGATCGGCGCGAGCAGCGATAGCGTCGCGAGTGTCAGTGTCAGAAGTCGCATGTGTCCCAGTCTCCGCATGTTGAAAAACAAATTCAGCGGAGCGGACAGGATGGAAGCGCCGTGTCCAAAACATGGCGCTTCCTCAAGAAGTCGTCAAAACATCAGTCGATCACGACCTGTTGTGATTTGACACGCCTTTTTTCTGACGCGTTTTCTTGGACAGCAACCGGGAAGCCATCCCGCATCAAGTGCGGGACAGGCTTGTGCCGCGAAAACGCTTCTTATCTCAAATTGCCGCAGAAGCGCTGGATGCGCTTGCAGGCGTCTTCGAGGTCGGAGGTTTTCGTCGCGTAGGAAATCCGGAACGCCGGCCCAAGGCCGAACGCGGAACCCTGCACGACGGCGACGCCTTCGCTCTCCAAAAGCTCGGTGACGAAGTCCTCGTCGTTAGCGATGACCTTGCCGGACGGCGAGGTCTTGCCGATGGTTCCGGCGCAGGACGGATAGACGTAGAACGCGCCTTCCGGCCGCGGGCATTCGATGCCCTTGGCCTGGTTCAGCATCGAGACCACGAGATCGCGGCGTTCCTTGAACACCTTGTTGTGCACGGGGATGAAGTCCTGCGGACCGTTCAGCGCTTCCACCGAAGCCCACTGCGCGATCGACGACGGGTTCGAGGTCGACTGCGACTGGATCGTCGACATCGCCTTGATCAGGTCGGCGGGGCCGCCGGCATAGCCGATGCGCCAGCCGGTCATGCAATAGGCCTTCGACACGCCGTTCACCGTCAGCGTGCGCTCATACAGTTTCGGCTCGACCTGCGCCGGCGTTGCGAACTGGAAGTCGTCATAGACCAGGTGCTCATACATGTCGTCGGTCATCACCCAGACATGCGGATGCTTCATCAGCACGTCGGTGATCGCCTTCAGCTCAGCGCGCGTGTAGGCGGCGCCGGTCGGGTTCGACGGCGAGCACAGGATGATCCATTTGGTCTTCGGCGTGATCGCCTTTTCGAGATCCTCGGGCAGCAGCTTGAAGCCGCTCGACGCCGGGCACACCACCGGCACCGTCTCGCCGCCGGCCAGCGCCACCATCTCTGGATAGCTCACCCAGTATGGCGCCGGGATGATCACCTCGTCGCCGGGGTTAAGCGTCGCCATCAGCGCGTTGTAGAGTACCTGCTTGCCGCCGGTTCCGACGATGACCTGGTTCGGCTTGTAGCTGAGACCGTTCTCGCGCTGGAATTTTGCGATGATGGCTTCCTTCAGTTCGGGAATGCCGCCGACATCGGTGTACTTGGTCTTGCCGGCCTCTATGGCGCGGATCGCCGCCAGCTTGATGTTGGCGGGCGTGTCGAAATCCGGCTCGCCGGCGCCAAGGCCGATGACGTTGCGGCCCGCCGCTTTCAGCGCGCGCGCTTTATCCGTGACCGCGATCGTCGCGGACGGCTTCACACGGGCGAGCGAGGCGGACAGGAAGGGCATCATCATCTCCTGGCAAACGTCGTGAGCTGAAGAATTTCACGACTCTTTTTGATGGGAACACCGCACCCTAAGGCGCTGCGCGCTGCATCGCAAGAAGCTTGGCCGGATACGGGTCAAACTTTAAGGAGCGTCGAAGAGGCTCGGTACGATCGGAGCAATATCGGCGCAATATTCGCAAAGTTCCGCAGCGAATTGACTCATATCTGACAAGGGGCCGGCAAGCGCGAACATCCGCCATGGATCGCGATGCCGAGCGCGGCTGATGGCCCCGGGGGCCACCGTCCTGCTGCATGGCCGCAGAGGAAGGCCGCCGGCATCCCGGTTCTCCAGCGCCGTGTCAGACGGAGTGGCACACGCCTCTTCGCGGCCAACATGGACACAACGCCAAGGTGTCTCGCGCGCGATTCGGTTTCCCCCTCGCTCATGTCGGAAGCGGACGCCGGCAGCTTGATCGCGAAGGCTTGAATCGGTTTGCTGCTCCGCTCCCGGCCGCGTGAGCTATGCGGCGTGGCATGACATGCTGCGCGCGTGCAGTGCAGTAGAGGTTTTCGACTTTTTCCATTCCGCGGGCCTTGCGACGCATTCGTATCGGCATCATTGTTTAGCCGCGTTGCGGCGCAAGAGCTTTCCGCAGTTCGCCCACCGCGTGCGCGATTCGATCCCTGAGTGAACCCAACGACGATGTACAAGCTCTATTCGATGCAGCGCTCCGGCAACAGCTACAAGGTCCGCCTTGCGCTGGCGCTGCTCAACGCGCCGTATCAGGCGATCGAAGTCGACATTCTCAGAGGCGAAAGCCGCACGCCGGATTTTCTGGAGAAGAATCCCAGCGGACAGGTGCCGCTGCTGGAAGTCGCCGAAGGACGCTACCTCGCCGAGTCCAACGCCATCCTCTGGTATGTCTGCGGCGGCACGTCGCTGGCCCCGGAGTCGCGGGTCGAACGCGCCGAAGCGCTGCAATGGATGTTCTTCGAGCAACATGCGCTCGAGCCCAATATCGGCGCCGCCTATTTCTGGCTGTCGCTGGTCAAGGGCGGCCGCGACCTGCAGACGCATGCGCTGGAGGATTGGATGGAGCGCGGCTATGCCGCGCTTCAGGTGATGGAAAACCATCTCAAGACCTGCAGCTATTTCGCCGCGGGGCAACTGACGGTCGCCGATATCGCGCTGTACGGCTACACCCATGTCGCCGACCGCTGCGACTACGACCTCGCGACCTTCCCCGCCATCCGCGCCTGGCTGCGGCGGGTCGAGCAGACCCCTGGCTTCGTCACCATGGACTGGCAGCCGGAGGTCGAGGTCGACGACCAGGCCGGTATCGCCGCCGGCGCATAACCGCCGCCACGTCTGCCGCCGGCCTCCTCACTTTCGCGCGAGCACGCCGCCAAAGGTTAAAAATAGCGGGCATAATGTTAACGTTTGCCGCGATTCCGCCATTTTCAAGGGCCGAACGCCGCAATGTTGCCGGTGATCATTGCAAGATTTTCCTGACGTCGCGTGAGTCGCGGGTGATTCGTCCCGCGTTACAAGGATTTAGGCCAATGATACGGTCCCCCGGCGCGGTCGGCTTCGAGAGTAGCCGCGCGCCCGTCGCTTCTTCCCGATTGCTTGGTGCCATCGCCACCTCGCTCGCGATCGGCACGCTATCGCTTTGCCTCATGGTCACCCTGACGGTGCTGTCGATCAAGGCCACGGTCGCGATGCCCTTTCCGTAATGGTTGCGGCTTTTCTGTTTGCATCATTAGCGAACGCGCGATGACCGTCATCGCGATTGGACGGACAGGATGAAGACACCTGTCGGCCTTGTGACCGCCGCCTTGGCGGTCGCGATCCTGCTTGCCGTCTCGTTCCTGATCGCCACCGGCACCCGCGGCCAGGAGCAGGCATTTGGTTCGTCGGCGGGCGAACTCGAAGTCCGGACCATCGCCAGAGGCCTCGCTAATCCCTGGGCGCTGGCGTTCCTGCCCGACGGCAAGATGCTGGTGACCGAGCGTCCGGGCCGCATGCGCATCGTTACGACCGAAGGACAGATCTCGCCGCCGCTGAAGGGCGTTCCCGAGGTCTGGGCGTCTGGCCAGGGCGGCCTGCTCGATGTCGTCGTCGACAAATCCTTTGCGCAGAGCAAAACCATCTATTTCTGCTTCGCCGAACGAACCGAAGGTGGCGGGCGCACCACGGTCACCCGCGCAAAACTCAACGATGGCAACGGCCGCCTCGACGACGTCAAGATCATCTTCCGCCAGCAAGGGCCTCTGTCATCAGGCAATCATTACGGTTGCCGCATCGCGCAGGCCGATGACGGCAATCTGTTCGTGGCGCTGGGCGATCATTTCACTCACCGCGACCAGGCGCAGAACCTCGGCAATCATCTCGGCAAACTGATCCGGATCGCGCCCGATGGTTCGGTGCCATCAGGTAATCCGTTCGCGGGCCGCACTGACGCCAAGCCAGAGATCTGGAGTTACGGGCACCGCAACGTGCAGGCGCTCGCGATCAATCCGGCTTCCGGCGACCCCTGGGAAATCGAGCACGGCCCGCGCGGCGGCGACGAGCTCAATCTGATCGGCAAGGGCAAGAATTACGGCTGGCCGGTGATCGGCTACGGCATCGATTATTCCGGCGCCAAGATCCACGACGCTACGGCCAAGGACGGCATGGAGCAGCCGCTCAAATACTGGGTGCCGTCGATCGCGCCGTCGGGCATGGCCTTCTACACCGGAAAGCTGTTTCCGAAATGGAACGGCAGCCTGTTCACCGGCGCGCTGCGCGGCGCGATGCTGGTGCGGCTGACGCTGAACGGCAATGCCGTGACGTCGGAGGAACGCCTGCTGCAAAACCTGCACGAGCGCATCAGGGACGTCCGCCAGGGGCCGGATGGCGCGCTGTGGCTGCTGACGGATAGTTCGAACGGACGGGTATTGCGGGTGGCGCCGGTTGCGAAGTGAAGTTGCGTACTTGGTGGGAACGGCGGGGAACTAAACCTCTTGTTGACACGCGCACTATATGTACATATATCTGTACATATCGCCGTGCAGCACAAAGGTAGAAGAGATGGCACACGTTTCTTACACTGAACTGCGTAACAACCTCGCGTCCTACATGGACGAGGTTTGCGATGATCGCGCCCCCCTGTTCGTCACCCGCCAGAATGCCCGCACCGTCGTTCTCATGGCCGAGGATGAGTATGAGAGTCTCATGGAGACCGTCCACCTCCTGAAGAGTCCCGCCAATGCAGTACGTCTTCTACGTTCCATCAAGGAAGCGGACGAGGGCAAACTAACTGAACGCGAGTTGATCGAGCCAACAAAGGCAGGTTCGGCCAAGGTATGAAAACCGCTTGGACGGAAGATGCCTGGCAAGACTATCTGCAATGGCAAAAGGAGGATGAAAAGATCCTCGAAGTCATAAACGGTCTAATCAAAGATATTAAGCGCGATCCGTTCAAGGGGCTTGGGAAACCAGAGCCCCTTAAACATGCGCTCCAGGGATGGTGGTCGCGCCGCATTTCAGGCGAACATCGCTTGGTGTATCGCGTTTCTGGAAAGGGTGACACTCAGCAACTCGACATTGCTCAGTGCCGCTATCATTACTAGCGGGCCATTTTTCCAGCCTTCTTTCTCTTTGCTACTTTCTCAGCCTTCAGCGGCTCATGCGATTGAGCGGTGTTCCCCGAACACGCCGTTGCCATCAACTCACGCCCATTTGTGAAAAATCAGGAACGCGCCGAAGGCGATGAAAAGAAAGCCGAGCGCGTGGTTCCACCCGAGCGGCTCCTTCAGATAGAGCACCGAGAAGCAGGCAAACACCACCAGCGTGATCACCTCCTGCATGGTCTTTAGCTGCGCCGCCGAATAGACCGCGCTGCCCCAGCGGTTGGCCGGCACCGCCAGCCAGTATTCGACGAAGGCGATGCCCCAGCTCGCCAGCACGACCAGCGCCAGCGGGCTCTGCTTGAATTTCAGATGGCCGTACCAGGCAAAGGTCATGAAGACGTTGGAGGCGAACAGCATCAGGACCGGCAGCAACGTCGGGGAAACAGTGGGCATCGATGTCCTCTTGCAAATGTCATGCGGCTCAATCGGCGGGTGCGGTACCCCGTTCCTTAACTCGATATCATTTGATTTCAAAAATGCGAAAGTTCGCCGCATCCGCGCAACGCTCTCTTAAGACTGGCGGCAGAAAGGCGTGCACAATCGCAACAATCGGGCATGCTTGCGTCTTATTCCCGGCAAGTGACGAGAACGGGCATGCAGTTAAACTGGCGCGCAATCTCCGGTCCGGCCCTTACGACAGCGACGGCGTTGATCGCCTTCCTGGTCGACCGGCATTTCGTTCCCGTCCCCAATCCCGCGCCATTGTTCGTCTGCATCGTCGCTCTTGCCGCTTCCGTCAGCGGCATCGCCTCCGGCATGGCCAGCGCCGTCATCGCGGTGGCGTCTTCCGCGCTGTTCTTCCTCAACCACCGCGCCACGCCCGGCTACGACATGTCGGACCTGGCGCGCATGCTGCTGCTGGCGGTTACCGCCGGCGGCACCGCGCTGATCACCGGCCTGTTGCGGAAGAAATGGGTCGATGCGTTCGCATGGGAGAAAAAGCATCATGCCACCGCGGACCGCCTGTCGGCCGCGCTCGATCAGGTCGATATCGGCATCGTGCTGCTCGATGCCGATACCCGCGCCGAATTCATCAACCGCGCCTTCCGCGATTATTTCGCGCTGTCTGACGCGCAGGCCGACAGCAAGCCGCCCTTCATCGCGCTGATGTATCACGGCCGCGACACCGGCGCCTGGCAACTGCCCGAGGACGAGTTGAGCGCGTTCATCGCCAAGCGCACCGAGATGATACGGACCGGCGATTCCACGCCGATCAACATCAATCTCGCCGACGGACAGGTGCTGCGCTTCATCTGCACGGCGCTGCCCGATGGTGGACGCATGCTGAGCTACACACCTGTCACCGACCTCGTCCGCCACAGCGACGATCCCGGCAGCGCCGACTACTATCGCGCGCTACGCGGCAGCTATCGCAGCCTTGCCCACCACCTCGGCGCCGCGGAATAGCGGCGGCTCTCTCTTAAACCTCGCCCCGCTTGCGGGGAGAGGTCGGATCGCCTCGGCGATGCGAAGCATCGTCCGGTGCGATCCGGGTGAGGGGGTACAGGTCTCACGTCGTTCACTGCTCGCGGTGAGAGCCCCTCACCCCAACCCTCTCCCCGTGAAGAACGGGGAGAGGGAGTCAATCGCGCGAGACGACACGTCGACGTGCGAAGTTGATGGCTGCCAAGTGTGTCTGTAGTAATGAACGGACACCCCGCCTGCGCGTCCCGACGCGTCCCAGCAAACGGAATCGCTAAATGTCCGGCGACCTCACCATCCGCTTCGTCACCCGTCAGGACTACGCGCAATGGCTTCCGCTGTGGGATGGCTACAACGCCTTCTACGGCCGATCGGGCGCGACCGCGCTGGCGCCCGAGATCACGGCGATGACCTGGGCGCGCTTCTTCGACGCCTATGAGCCGGTGCATGCGCTGGTCGCCGAGAGCGGCGGCGAGCTGCTTGGGCTGACGCATTATCTGTTTCACCGCTCTACCACCATGATCGAGCCGAATTGCTATCTGCAGGATCTGTTCACGAGCGCGGCAGTACGCCGCAAGGGCGTCGGCCGCGCCCTGATCAACGGCGTGTACGAACAGGCGAAGCTCGCTGGATGTTCCCGCGTCTATTGGCAGACGCACGAGACCAACGAAACCGCGATGCAGCTTTACGACAAGGTGGCGGAGCGTTCCGGCTTCATCGTTTACCGCAAGCTGTTCTGACACGGTTTCGTGAAGACGGTCCCGTCAAGCCGGCTGTGGATAAGTCCGGATGTCACGGGAGCGTAACATAGCGCGGATAGGTTGCAGGCGCGTCTGATCAGGCCCCCCGTCTCAGATCACGCGCCCCAAGCGGCCCCCGTCAGTCGCCGCGTCTGACCGGGGCCGCATCTTTTTGTGCCGCATGGCTGCCAAGCGCAAAGGCCGATGGCCCCGCTGCTTGCGGCGCCAAGCCGCGCGGGCCACAATGCCGACCCCCTCCCCTACGTGCTCCCCACAGGATCGATCCATGCAAATTCGCAACCTCGGCGGCTCCGGCCTGCGCGTTTCCGCCGTCGGCCTCGGCTGCAACAATTTCGGCCAGCGCACCGATCTGGAGACCTCGCGCAAGGTCATCCACAAGGCGATCGACCTCGGCATCACCCTGTTCGACACCGCCGACATCTATGCCGGCATGGGCGGCTCCGAGACCGTGCTGGGCACCGTGCTCGGCGACCGCCGCAAGGACATCGTGCTGGCGACGAAATATTCCAAGCCGATGGCAACCGACGGCACCAAGCAGGGCGCCTCGCGCCGCTACATCATGTCCGCCGTCGAAGCCAGCCTGACGCGGCTGAAGACCGACTACATCGATCTCTACCAGCAGCATGATTACGATCCCCTGACGCCGATGGAAGAGACGCTGCGCGCGCTCGACGATCTCGTCCGCCAGGGCAAGGTCCGCTACATCGGCAATTCGAATTTTCCGGCCTGGCGCATCGCGGAAGCGGAACTGATGGCGCGGCAGATGAACGTCAGCCGCTTCGTCTCCTGCCAGGACGAATACAGCCTCGTGGTGCGCGGCATCGAAAAGGATCTGTTGCCCGCCGCGCAAGAGTACAAGCTCGGTCTGCTGCCGTTCTTCCCGCTGGCGAGCGGGCTCCTCACCGGCAAATACAAGCGCGGCGCCGCCGCCCCCGACGACACCCGCTTCGCCAAGGCGCCGGCGCTGAAGGACCGCTACGTCACGTCGCGCAATGAAGACATCGTCGAAAAACTGCAGGCGTTCGCGCAAGCGCGCAGACACACCATGCTCGAACTCGCCTTCTCCTGGCTCGCCTCCCGCCCGCAAGTCTCAAGCGTCATCGCCGGCGCGACGCGTGTCGAACAGGTCGAGCAGAACGTGAAAGCGATCGGCTGGAGTTTGAGCGCGGAGGAGATGGCGGAGATCGACCAGATTACGAAATAGATCTTGCTCGGTGTCGTCCCTGCGAAAGCAGGGACCCATAACCACAAATGTTTGCGGTTACGCCGCGCTGGAGCTCCAGCGCGCTCCAACAATTATCTGCGGTGGTTATGGGTCCCGGCTCCTGATGCGCAATTGCGCATATGGGCCGGGACAACACCGTGGGTGGGTTAGCTCCCTACCCCACCAGCCCCTGCATCGGCTTCACCGCGCTGCTGTCCGGAAACACGCTCTCCGCCAGCACGCGCTCCGCCAGCCCGAACTGATCCTTCAGCACGCCCTTCATCACCGCGCGCAAATCGGTGGTCGGGGCGAGATCGCGGCCCTGATAGAGATTGGCCGGCTTCAGCCCCGGCCAGTCCGCAATCACGCGCCCGCCCTTTACCGCGCCGCCGGCGAGCAGCGCGATGGTGCCGGTGCCGTGGTCGGTGCCCTGCGTACCGTTGATGCGCGCGGTGCGGCCGAATTCGGTGGCGACCACGATCACCGTGTCGCGCCAGCGCGCCCCTAACCCGCTTTCGAATTCCGCCAACGCGCCGTCGAGGCCGCCGAGCAATTGCGCCAGCCGCCCGACAGGTCCGCCTTCATTGGCATGCGTATCCCAGCCGTCGAAGGCGAGCGCGCCGATCCGCGGGCCGTCGTCGGCCGCCATCAGCTTTGCGGCGCCGCGCGCCGCCAGCCGCATCGCAGCCACGCCGTTGGTGCCGGGCTTAGGCTTCATGTCGTCGCCTTGCGCGGCCTTGTCGAGCGCGAGGCCCTGCTTCAACGCGCTCGCCAGCGCGGGATCGCGGTGTTGATAGAGTTCGACGAGCCGCATCGCGGTATCCTCGGCAGCTTGCGGCACCGCGACTGGCGCCCAGCCGACCGTCGGTGCCGCGCCGCGCAGCACCAGCGGCGTGGTCGGGCCGACCGCGAGCGCGCCCGTCACTCGCTCGCCTTTCGGCAGGCCTTCCAGCGCGCGGTTGAGCCAGCCGGACTGCACCCGGCCTGGACCTGCAAAACCGCTTTCGAGCACGTCCTGCCCGTCGAAATGCGAACGGTCGCGATAGGACGTCGCGACCGCATGAACCACGGCCGCCTTCTTCTCGCGATACATCCGCGCGAGCTCCGGCATCGCCGGATGCAGCGAAAAGAAATTGTCGAGCCCCACAGCCGCGTTCGGTCCGCTCGACGACAACGCGATCGAACCATGCAGGCCGGCATAATCAGGATCGCCAATCGGCGCCACGGTGGCGAGCCCATCCAGCGCGCCGCGCAGGATCACGACCACCAGCCGCGGATCGCGGCCATCGGCGGCGCGCGCGAACTTCGGCAAATAGGCCCACGCCGCAAAGGAAGCGCCGCCGAGCAACAGCGAGCGTCGCGAAACGACCGACGATCTCAGGTTCTCGCAGCAATCCATTGTCGTTTCCATGGGCGTCATCTCCTCTGGAATTCCGGCGACATCAACAACAGCGCCAGCGCCTGCTGCCGCGATTCCGCGCGCTCGATGGTTTTCCGCGTCTCTGATGATGCCGCATCCGCGGCAACGAGTTCGAGCAGGTCGCGCGGATCGACGCCGTCGGCGAGCCGTGAGGCGATCTGCGCTGATATATCGAGCCGCAGCTTGATGCCTTCCGGCGCCGCCCATGCCGCGTTCGTATCAGGGAAGCCGTTCGGCCCCGCGGGCGACCACAGCGGCTGGCCCAACGCGTTCAAGCCGCCGAGATAGCGGCCGGGATCGTTCGGAATCTGCGCGAGCAATCTTCCCGCCGCGACCAGGAATTCGTAAGGCGAGCGCATCTTGGAGAGCGGCGCCTTCCAGGCCTCGTCGGAATCCACCAGCGCCATTGCCAGCGCCTTGAGATCGCCGTCGGTTCGCGTGAAGACATCGGCGAGCCGCGCCACCAATGCCGGCGGCGGATCGTCGGCCACGAAGTGGCGCGCGAACTTCGCCGCGATGAATTTCGCGGTCGAAGGATGGCGCGCGAGATCCGCCAGCACCGCCTCGCCCTGCGCCACATCAGGGGCGCCGTAGATTTTTCCCATCACCCGCTGCGCGCCCGGCTGATGCGCGTTGGCGTTGAACACGAAGGAGCCGGGCGCGCCCAACTGGCCCAGCCTTCCCGCATAGGTCCAGCCCGTGATGATGTTCGCCAGCGACGTCACGTCGTCCTGCGAATAACCGCCGCCGACGCCGAGTGTATGCAGTTCCAGGATTTCGCGGGCGAGGTTTTCGTTCAGTCCGCGGTTGCGGTTTTTCCCGGCGCGCGAATCCGGGCCCAGCGATTGCTGGTTGTCGAGAAAGAACAGCATCGCCGGATGCTGCTCGACCGCCTTCAGCATGTCGCCGAAACGCCCGAGCACATGCGGCCGGATCGCCTCGCGCTCGAATGAGCCGGCCCACATCCGCGCCGGCCCGCCCTTGTTGGCCGAGATGCAGAAATGATTGGACCAGAACACCACCAGCCGCTCGGTGAAACCGCAATCGGCGATGACGGCCCGTTGCAGCCGCGCCAGCGCCTCGGCGCGAAAGGTTTTCTGGATGATGTTGAGCGGTTGCGGCGGCGGTTTTGGCGCACTGGGCCGCATCGCCTCGGCGGGCGCCATCGCCGCATTGTCCGGCGGTTTCGCTGGCTCTTTGGGCGCCATCTCCATGGCGATGCTGTTGAGCGAAAGGTTCCGCCGCTGCGCCTTCGCATCCGCCGGCGGTTGACCTTCGGTCGCGGGCGCCGGCGTGGCCGACTTGCCGGCTGCGTCCCGGGCCTGCTGAATCTCGAACTGATAGTCGAACACGGCCTTGCCGAGCGCCGGCGTCGACTGCAATCCCGGCACTTCGAGCAGCACTCCGTTGGGACGGGCGAGTTCTGCCTTGACGAAGCCGCGCGGATCGGAGGCCGCATTGAGAAAATCGCCGGACGCCCCGCCACGCGCGCCCAGTCCGAAGCGATTGAGCGCAACGAGGGCTGCTTGCGAATCGCGGGCCATCGGATTTCCCTTGGGTCTTTCGCCGGCGTATATTGCCGCTGATTATACCGCGCTTCGCCGTGAACCCGAGATTAATTCCACTTAAGGGATGCCGCCCGATTCATGACAAATCGGTTAGAAAATCAGCCTTCCCGCCGCCTCGCCTGCGCCGGCTGCGGCGCTGAATTCAGTTGCAGCCTGTCGGGGCCGTGCTGGTGTTCCGACGAAGCGTTCCGCCTGCCGATGCCGGCAGACGGCAGCGATTGTCTCTGCCCGACCTGCCTGCGCAAACTCGCAGAACAGCGCGCAGGCGCAGGTGCGACGTGACCGGCAAATGGAATGTCAGCGCCGTCCTCCTCGACATGGACGGCACGCTGCTCGACACCGAGCGCGTCTATCTCGACAGCCTGGTCGCGGCGCTGAAGACGCATGGCTACACCGACGACACCACGACGCTGTGTCAGGCAATGGTCGGTCTCCCCGGTCCGGAGTGCGAGGCCATGCTGCACACGCGCTATGGGGAGAGCTTTCCGCTTGCGGAGATCAGCCGGGCCTTCGTCAGCAACCGCGATGAACTTCTCAGCGCGGGCCTGCCGCTGAAAAGCGGCGCGGTCGAACTGCTGGATGCGCTGCAGGCCGCCGAATGCCCGATGGCGATCGTCACCTCCTCGTCGCAACGAACCGCCGATGCGCATCTGCGGCTTGCCGGCATTCGCCACCGTTTCGAAACGCTCCTGACCCGTGACGACGTTGTCCGCGGCAAGCCGAGTCCCGATCTCTATCTTCTGGCGGCGTCGCGCTTTGGCCTGAAACCGGAAGTTTGCGTGGCGGTGGAGGATTCAAATCACGGCGTGGCGGCCGCCCTCGCCGCCGGCGCCATTACGATCATGGTGCCCGATATGGTGACGCCGACGGAAGAGTCGCGCGCGCGATGCGCTGCCGTGGTGCCCGACCTCGGTGCCGTGCTCGAGGTACTGCGCGAGCGCGGGCGATTCGAAAGCCGCTCGCTCTAGCCGTCATTGCCTGCGACAAACGCGAAGCGTTTGCGCAAGGGGCGAAAGCGACGAAGCAATCCATCGCGCCGCAAGCGGACATATGGATTGCTTCGCGGAGCCTGTCATCGGGCGCGCATTCGCGCGACCCGTTGGCACGCAATGACGGAGAATTATCGCACTCGCCGCTTCACCCGCACGGGAAGTGCAGCCTCGATCAACGCATGGGCGGCCTCACCCGCCGTTTCCATGTAGCCGGGATCACGGTGCAGCAGCACGACCGCGAACGATCCATCGAGCAGCAGCAGGATTTGCCGCGCGAGCTGCAGAGGATCGGCAATGCCTTCCTCCTCGAAGCTCACACGCAGCCATTCCTCGAACTTCTTCTTGTGCGCGGCGCCGATTTTCATCGCGGGATGACCGGGCATGTTGGCGAGTTCGGCTGACGTGCGCAGGAATCCGCATCCCTTCCACTTCGGATGCCGCGCCGAGCGGGCGAGGTTGCGAAAGATGCGCTCGACCCGGGCCGGCAGCCCGTCGTCGGCCTCCGCGAACCATTGCCGGAACAGCGCGAGGTTGGGCTGGTCGCGGGCGGCAAGATACGCCGCGATGAGATCGTCCTTGCTCTTGAAATGATAATACAGCGTTCGCTTGGTGACGCCGGCCTTCGCCGCCACCGCATCGACGCTGACGCCCCTGATGCCGTCATTGTAGAACAACGCGTTCGCCGCCGAGATGATGCGTTCGCGTGTCGGGATGCCGGATCGTGCCATGGGGCGTATGTATACTAACCAGTGAATATACACAACGCGATCCGGCTTCTAGGGTGCCCGCAAGCTACCCACACTTACCGAGAGACCCTGATGTCCGACGCCGTGCTGCTCGAAATCGATGACGGAATCGCGCTTGTCACGTTCAACCGCCCTGACAAGCTCAATGCCCTGAACTACGATCTGATCGATTGCCTGATGGCGGCACTGGATAGAATCGAGACCGACGCCGCCGTGCGCGCGGTAATCCTGACCGGCGCGGGCGAACGCGCGTTCTCCGCGGGCGCCGATATCCACGAATTCGCAGGCAGCGTCCGTCGCGGTCGCGATACGGCCGTGCGGGACTTCGTCCGGCGCGGACAGGCCATGACTGCGCGGCTCGAAGCGTTCAGGAAACCGGTGATCGCAGCCGTCAACGGGCTGGCGTTCGGCGGCGGATGCGAGATCACCGAGGCCGTGCATCTGGCCATCGCCAGCGAGCGCGCGCGTTTCGCCAAGCCGGAAATCGATCTGGGCATGCCGCCGACTTTCGGCGGAACGCAGCGGCTGCCGCGGCTCGTGGGGCGCAAGCGCGCGCTTGAACTGCTGCTGACGGGCGATCCCTTCTCGCCGCAACGGGCGCTGGAGATCGGGCTGGTCAACAGGGTGGTGACGCATGACGTGCTGCTGCCGGCCGCGCGCGAACTGGCAGCACGTATCGTGCGACATTCGCCGCTCGCGGTCGGCGGGATCATCACGGCGGTCACCCGCGGACTGAACATGGGCATCGGCGAAGGGCTGCAGGTCGAGAGCGAACAATTCGCCGCGCTGGTGCCGACCAGCGATCTCGGCGAAGACATCAATGCCTGGATCGAGCGCCGGCCGCCGAGCTATTCCGGCCGCTGATGCCGGGCTCAGTATCAACGCCTCTTCATACGAAACATCGGAGGCACTATGCTCACGCCGGATACGAGAACACCGAGAAGACGGCAGGGGACGGGTCGTTATGGCGTGGACGGCACTTGATTTCGGTTTCCGCGGCGCGGCGGTTGGCCTTGTTCTCGTGATTTGTGCGCTGCTGCTGCGCGATCGGCCGATCCGCACGCTCACGGCGCTGCGCGTCGCGCTGGGCACTGGCGCCGCCGCCTATGCCATTTCAACGGCGCCGTTCTTTCCGCTGGGATCCTTTTGGAACGCGCCGCTTGTAATCCTTTATACCGGCTCACCGGTCATCTTGTGGCTGTGGGCACTCGCGGTCTTCGACGACAGTTTCGTCTTGCGGCCGCACCACTTGGCGATCTGGGCGCTTGTCGCCGGCCTCGGGCTCTTCGCCTATTGCGGATGGGCGACCTCGCCGATGATCAGCCTGATCAGCGGCCGCATGTTCGCGCTGGTCTCCATCATGTTCGCCCTTCTGGCTGCTGCGCAGACCCTGCCGGTCTGGCGTGCGGATCTGGTGGCGGGGCGTCGCCGGCTGCTGATCGCCTTCCTCTTGGCGATGACGGCGTTTGTCGTGGTCAATGCGGTTTCGGGCCTCGCTGCAATTCCGTGGCGATCCCTGAGTTTCAGCTATGCGTTCGGCCTTGGCGTCGTGGTGCTGCTCGGCGTGTGGACCTCGTTCCCGGAATTCATCGGCCAGCCGGCCCTGGTCGGCGCCGCCGGCCCGGTCCGGGAAGCCACTCGAAAAAGAGAGGCGGCGGCGCGCATCGGTGTCTTTCCGCCAAACCAGGCCTGGCGGAAGCAGATCGAACGCGTGATGACGATGGAGCGTGTCTACCGGCAGGAAGGACTGACGATCGGGCTGCTGGCAGTCAAGCTCGGGCTGCCCGAACATCGCTTGCGAACGCTGATCAATGAGGGGCTGGGGCACCGCAATTTCAATGCATTCCTCAATCGTTATCGGATCGACGAGGCCAAGGCGGCGCTAGGTGATCCCGATCAGATGGACGTGCCGGTTCTGACGATCGCCCTGGATGCCGGATTCCAGTCCATTACGCCGTTTAACCGCGCGTTCAAGGCAGACACCGGGCAGACACCGACCGAATTTCGGCGCTCGGCACTCGCCAGACGGCATGCCGGGAACGACGAGTCAGGGATTGATCCATCGACCTGACAATTCGACCGGGCGATTTCAAAATTCGACAAGCCAGTTCGCGATCGATCCGCCAACCTTTCCGGTGGCAAGACCATAGCGGGAGAATACAGGTGATCAGGATTTCAACCTCGGCCCCGGTAGCGTTCGCAGCCCTGGATAGGTCGCGCTGGTTACGGTCTCTCTTGGTGTCGCTCAACCTTGTCATGGCCGGCTTGACGTCATCGGCACACGCGCAAGGCATGCCGGGCGCGGGCCATAACGGTGTGGCTGCGCCAGGGCCTGTGTTTTCGGATACTGGCCCCGACGCGCCCGCCTACGGCGCTGCGGCTGGTTTTCCAGTTGGTACCCGGGCAACCGCAAGTCAGATCGAAAATCTCGTCGGCACTTACAGCCATTTCGACGAAATGTTTCACTCGCGCCAGATCCGGCGCGCGACCACTCCTTGGCTGTTCAAGCGGGCGCCGGAGCCTGTGATCTCCTACACGTTCGGGCCGGAACGGCGCTCGATCGCAGACTATCTTAGCCACAACCCAACCACGGGCCTCTTGATCGCGAAAGACGACACCATCCTGTATGAGCACTATCAATATGGACGCACCGATCGCGACCGCTTCCTCTCACAGTCCATGGCCAAGACGATCACGGCGATGCTGATCGGCATTGCCGTCTCCGAAGGCAAAATCAAATCGATCGATGATCCCGTCTCGGCCTATGTTCCCGGCCTAGCGGGCGCGGAATATGGAAAGACGTCTATCCGGGACCTCCTGCACATGTCGTCAGGCGTCGCTTTCTCGGAAAACTATGATGGGAAAGACGACATCGCGCGGCTATCGCTCGACCTGTTTGGTCAGCCCGGAAAGGATCCCGTCGCCAGCGTCGCCCAGTTCAACACGCGCGCTGTTCCACCGGGAACCAAATGGCACTACGCCAGCATCGAGACCGAGATCCTGGGCCTGGTGTTGCGGTCTGCCACGGGCGTACCGATTGCAGACTATCTTCACGACCGGATCTGGGACGCAATCGGCGCCGAGGGCGACGCGGCCTGGGCCATCGACGGCACCGGGCAGGAGATCGCCTTCTGCTGCTTCAACGCGACCTTGCGCGACTACGCGCGACTGGGACGGCTGCTTGCGCATGACGGCGCATGGGAAGGGCGCCAATTGATTCCACGGCAGTGGGTGTTGGACGCCACGACAGTGAAGCCGGCGGATGGCTATCTCGCTCCGGGAATAGCCAACCCCTACTTTGGTTACGGTTACCAAGTGTGGATTTTCCCTGGCGAGCAGCGGAGGTTTGCGCTGTTCGGAATCCGGGGTCAGACCATCCTGGTCGATCCAGCCTCCAAGCTCGTCATGGTGCACACCGCCGTTCGCAGGAAACCGTCGGACCCGGCCTCTTATGCCGAGCCGCTTGCGTTGTGGTTCGGCGTGCTCGGGCAGCTTGGACGATGACCGGCTCAGCTTTCCGAACGTCTCGATGCCGCAGCGCAGCTAAAGGCCGGCTCGCTTCACCCCGTCAATACGGCTGTGACGGCGCGCCAATGAGTCCACGCGCTAAGCGGCGTTCTTGGTCGCAATCACCGTCCGCATGTCATCAGCCAGTTCGCGGTAATGCTGGCCGAGGCGCAGATATAGCTCGCGCTTCGTCTGATCCGCCGTCAACTTGCTGATCAAATCGCATTCGGCAGCGAGAGTCTCAAACCGCTCCAGTTTGGCTTCAAAGTCGATCATGACGCGCCTCCCCTGACGGCCACCAAGGAGACAAGACTACGCCTTCAATTTACGTCACAGCTAACATCGTTATCGGATAGAACTAATTTACAGCCTCGGCGATAGGGCGGACAGTCGCGCAATCATTGCCTGCTGATTTGCGCCGGCGAACGTCGTCATTGCTGCCGCCAACCAACGCCGCCGCGATTGGCGCCGGCCGGCGATCTCGGCGAAGGAATTAATACGTGGATCGAGCACCGACAGCCGGCCTGCGCCCGCTGACACTACCCGTGATAGCTTGGCGACTTCCGCGCCAGCCCATCGAACGCGTCGAGCAGCCGCTCGCGCCAGGCATAGACCGGATCGTCTTCCATCAGCAGCTTGAACGGGCTGACCACCCGCGCCCACTGGAACGCGCCGAACACGATATAGTCCGCATAGTTCGCAGCAGTGCCGCCGAGGAAGGGCTGCGTCCGCAATGTCAGCCGCAGCGGGTCGAGGCTTTTGCGAAAACCGTCGACCGCCTTGTCGCGGCTGGCCATGATTTCTTCCAGCTTCTTGCCGAAACGCGCCTCGCGCGACGTGCGGAAATAGGCCGCGTCCTCCGGCTTCAGGTTGAGCGGGATGTCGGCGATGATGAGCGGAAACATGCCGCCGATCACGCCGTCGCCCCACCAGTTCAGCATCCGCGCCATCGCGCGGCCGCCCTCGCCGCCGAACAGCGAAGGCCGGTCCGGATATTTGTCTTCGAGATAGTTGGCGATGGTCCAGGAATCGACGACTGCGCTATCGCCGTCGAGCAGCACCGGCACCTTTTCAGAGCCATGCGGCGCGATCGCCGTTTTCTCGGTAAAGCACCACGGGATCGTTTCCGCCGACAGCCCCTTGTGCGCCAGCGCCATCCGCGTCCGCCAGCAGAACGGGCTGAACGGGCGGGATGCGTCGGTGCCGACGAGTTCGAAAAGTTTGAGTGGCATGAGGATATTGTGTGCGAAGTCAACGCCGAAGACAATCGTCATTGCGAGCGAAGCGAAGCAATCCATGCCACTACGCCCACCACTCCCGTCATGCCCCGCGAAGGCGGGGCATCCAGTACGCCGAGACAGTAGTGAGACTCACATCCGTCGGTGATTACTGGATCATCCGCCTTCGCGGATGATGACGGGTGGAGCGTGATGGAAACAGCGCACCCTACCGCACCACCGCCGCGGTCTGGCCGAACAGGATCCGGCGTTCTTCCTCGGTGCGGTTGACGGGCTGGCCGAAATTCGGATTGACCTCTTTCGCCTTGGCATAGGCGCGCTCGGTCGCCGGCCGGGCGCGGATGGTTTCCAGCCAGCGCTTCAGATGCGGGAAGTCGTCGATGTTCTGCTCCTGGTTCTTGTAGGGCACAATCCAGGGATAGCTCGCCATGTCGGCGATCGAGTAGTCGCCGGCGATGAATTCGCGATCCGACAGGCGCTTGTTGAGCACGCCGTAGAGCCGGTTGGTCTCGTTCACGTAGCGGTCGATGGCGTATTTGATTTTCTCTACCGCGTAATTTCTGAAGTGGTGGTTCTGCCCGGCCATCGGGCCGAGCCCGCCCATCTGCCAGAACGTCCACTGGATCGCGTCGTAGCGGCCGTAAAGATCCGATGGCAAAAACTTTCCGGTCTTCTCGGCGAGGTACAACAGCATCGCGCCGGACTCGAAGATCGAGACCGGCTTTCCCCCGCCCTTCGGCTCATGATCGACCATCGCGGGAATGCGGTTGTTCGGCGCGATCGCCAGAAACTCCGGCTTGAACTGTTCGCCCTTGCTGATGTTGACCGGGAAGATCTTGTAGGGAAGCCCGGTCTCCTCGAGGAACATCGTGATCTTGTGGCCGTTCGGCGTGGTCCAGTAGTGAAGGTCGATCATGGGCGATCCTGCTATGCGCTAGATTGTTGTTTTCGCAAGAAAGATGCGACTGCATGAATTTGGGCGGATCACACGCTCAAGTCAATTGGCGCCGGCCCCGCACGCGCGAATGTGATAGATGTGTCAGGCGCTGCGGCCGTGCTCGCGCAGGAATTTGGCGCCGCTTGCGGTGATCGTGACGCGCACGCCCTGCCCCACCGCCGGCTGGCGCGTGACATAGCCGCGATCGACGGCGTCTTCCCAGATGGTCAGGCGCGGGCATGAGGTGCGCCACGTCTCGATCACGTCGGAATAAAGTCTCGGCTCGCGGCCGATCCATTCGACGAGATCGAGCACCAGTGCGTCCGTGGTCTCGGTCATCAGCGCCTCCGTATCAGAAGCGGTCAAACTCAAAATGCCATCGCGCTGGTGCGCGTGAACAACAGCCAGCCGCCGTAGAGGATGTAGTAGCCCGCGACCGTCGTGATCAGCCGGTTCGCCCAGGTGCGAAACTGCGCATCGCTCATCGCTTCCAGGATGCGCCGCGCCAGCGTGGTGCCGAGCATTGAGGCTACGATGGCGACCGCCGCCAGCACCGGATCGAGCGTCGCGGCCTGGTCGACGATGCCGCCGAAATAGATCAGTTTTGTGAGATGGCTGGCGACCTGGCAGGTGGCCTTGGTGGCGACCACCTCGCGGCGGCCGAAATTGCCGCCGAGAAAGAACGTGTCCATCAGGGGACCGGAGACGCCGGTCATCAGCATCAGGCCCATGCAGATGAAGCCGTAGAACGAGCCCTGCGCGATGCTATCAGGATTGGGCTTCAGGTTCTTCGGCATCAGCCGCGCCAGGAACGGCGTCGCCCCGAGCAACAGTAATGCAATGGGCTTGTCCGGCACGTAACGGGCGATCGACCAGACGCCGAGCGCCAGCGCGCAGCCGATCAGATAGACGAACACCGGCCGCCAGCGGATATGCGCCCGCCACAGAAAGGCGCGCCAGCCGTTCGAGGCCATCTGCGTGATCGCATGCAGCACCATCGCGGTCGGCAGCGGCATCAGCATCAACAGCACGCCGATCAGGATCATCCCGCCAGCCATGCCGAACAGGCCCGACAGGAACGCTGTCGCGACCATCAACGCACCGAGGGCTGCGATCATCAGGGGCGTCAAGAGAAGTCTCCTTCGCAAGCCAGGCTCAGGGTGCCGGCGCTGCCTCTGCCCCCTCTCCCCGCTCTTCGCGGGGTCGAGACGAGCAAAGCTCGCTCTTAGAGGGTCGGGGTGAGGGGCTCTCTCCGCGGACTCGCTCACAGTCGGACTCGCGGAGAGAGCCCCTCACCCGGCGCTTCGCGCCGACCCCTCCCCGCAAAAGAGCGGGGCGAGGTTGAAAGAGCCGCACCAATTCAACCTATCAACATGCCCATTCTTGTGCCTCAGCTTGTGACGCGCACGCAAACTGAGTTATCTTGCTCTGGCATCAGTTTTCCTGAGGGTATTGTGCGGCGGCTGCTCTTTCTCAACGGTATCAAGGCATTCGAGGCTGCGGCCAGGACCGGCAGCTTTGCCGCCGCCGGCGCCGAGCTCAACGTATCCGCCGCCGCGGTCAGCCGGATGGTGCACCTGCTGGAAGACCGGCTCGGGGTCGCGCTGTTCGAGCGCAAGGCCAACCGCCTCGCCACCACGGCGGCGGGCCGCGCCTATCAGGGCGGGCTGACGCCGATCTTCGACGCGCTGGCGAGCCTGACCGCGCAGGTCACCGCGCCCTCCAGCGTCCGCGTGCTGACCATCGGGGTCGGTCCCACCTTTGCGATGAAGTGGCTGATCCCGCGGCTGGCGGATTTCCGGAAATCAGAGCCGGATATCGACGTCCGCATCACCACCGGCGGCGCCGCGGTGCCGTTCGGCGAGGACTGGAGCTGCGGCATCAAGCTGGGCGACGGCGAATGGCCCGGCCTGATCGTCGAACCGTTGTTCGCCGCCGACCTGCTGCCGGTATGCGCCCCGCGGCTTGCGAACGCGCTCAAGCGCCCCACCGACCTGAAAGGGCCGACGCTGCTCCGGGTTGCCCATTCGCCCGACGACTGGCCATCATGGCTCGAGGCCGCCGGCACAGGGCGCATCACCGCCCGCGGACCGGAGTTCGAATTTTACGGCCAGGCGCTGCAGGCCGCCGTCGACGGCCTCGGCATCGCCATGGGCATCCGCCCCTATATCGACGACGACCTCGCCGCCGGCCGGCTGGTCGCGCCGTTTGCGTTAAGCGTGCCGAAAGGCATGCGCTGGTATCTGGTCTATCGCGGCTTCAGCACGGAGCAGCGCGATTTCGCCGCGTTCCGGCGCTGGATTATCCGCGCGGCGGCCGAACCCGCCATGCGCCGCAGGGGCCAGAGACATGCCGGATGAAAAAATCGAAACGCTCGTGATCGGCGGCGGCCAGGCTGGCCTCGTGATGAGCCACCGGCTGAAGGAGCGGGGGCTTTCGCACCTCGTGCTCGAGCGCCACCGGATCGCCGAACGCTGGCGCAGCGAACGCTGGGACGGGCTGAAATTCCAGTTTCCCAACTGGTCGGTGCGGCTGCCGGACTTTCCGTTTCCGCACAGCGATCCGGATGCCTTTGCCAACACGGACGACATCATCAGATACATCGAGGCCTATGCCGGTTTCGTCAACCCGCCGATCCGCTGCGGCGTAGCCGTGACGCGGCTCTCGAAGCGTGACGGCACAGGTTTCATCGCCGAGACCACTGACGGCACGATCGCGGCGGACAATGTGGTCGTCGCCACCGGCCCCTATCAGCGCAACCTCGTCCCGGACCTGCTGCACAATCATCCCGTGTTCCAGGTCCATGCCGCCGACTACAAGAATCCCGGACAGCTTCCGCCGGGCGCGGTGCTGGTCGCCGGCGCCGGCGCATCTGGCGCGCAGATTGCCGAGGAATTGTTGCAGGCCGGCCGCCGCGTCTACCTCTCGATCGGGCGGCACCGCCGCCTGCCGCGCCGCTACCGCGGCCGCGACCTGGTCTGGTGGCTCGCCGAGATGCGCCTCGATCAGGTCACGCCGGAGGAGCGTGGGCCCGCGCGCCTGGGCCCCGTCATTTCCGGCGCGTATGGCGGCCGCACCATCGATTTCCGCAACTTCGCCGCCGACGGCATGATCCTGGTGGGACGCATCGAGGCGGCGCATGGCGGCGTGATCGAGATTGCACCCGGCCTTGCCGAAAGCATGACCGACGGCGACCTCGTCTACACCACCTTCCTCGATACGGTGGACGCGTATGTGAAACGGCGCCGCATGGAGTTGCCCGAAGACCCCGACGCCCGCGCGACGTTCGCCGACCCGCCTTGCGTCACCGCACCGCTCACGCACCTCGACCTCGCCGCGGAAGGCATCTCCGCGGTGATCTGGGCCACCGGCTACGGCGTCGATTTCGGCTGGATCGACCTTGCGGTCACCGACGCCAAAGGCGAGGCAGTCCACCGCAACGGCATATCCGCCGTGCCGGGCCTGTATTTCCTCGGCCTGCAATGGCTGTCGAAAATGAACTCCTCGTTCCTGTCCGGCGTCGGCGACGACGCGGCGGTACTTGCCGATCATATTTTGGCGCGGGGCTGACAAGCCGGAGATGCTCTCGTGTCCCGGACGCGGTGCAGCCCAGGCGATGCGTAGCATCGTCCGGTAACGCTGCGCCGCATCCGTGGAACGCCAAAAAATCGCCGGACATGTGAACCCGTTCACATATGCCATCCCCCAGCCATGCTGTTCTCGTCCCATGGGACAATCCGGGGGACACGCCATGATCTATGGCGGCTTTGAAATTCAGTCGTTCGAAGCAGGGAGAGGGCTATGGCACGCCAGGATTCAACGGGCCGACCAGGAGCCGGTGGTGATCGATGGAATGGCGTTTCCGACCCTCGAAGTCGGTTTCGCGTGGTCGGATCCGGAAGCGGCGATTGCGGACGCGAAAGCCCATATCGACCGTTTCAAGCCGCGGTTCGCGAACCCGTAAGCGCCCCCAACGGAACGGCCCGCCCGCTGGCTGGCCGACTCTCGCTGCCCTTGTCCGAACAGATCCTGCAGGCGACGCCGGTGCTCTCGAACTGTCCGGATTGCAGCGCCTCGCTCTCGGTCCTGCGCATCATCCCGGGCCGTTCCGGCGCCGAGTACTGGACCATGCGCTGCACCCGCTGCGGCGGGATCCATCTGGATATCGTCAAACCCTCGACCGCCCCGCTGATCGCGTAAGGCGCGGCCCCCGCCACCGTCGTGGCGGGCGAGGCGTTCAGATTCCCCTCCTCTGCCTTTCATTCACGGCTGCGCCGCGTTCGGCATCTTGGCCGATACCTTGAAGGCATCGACCGGCGTCGCCGGCTGTAGCGTGCGGGCCTGCGCGGCGGCGACTGTAGCAGCACGCGTTTGCGCATCAGTCGAAGTCGCCCCGCGCACCGCGTTGCGGATGTTGGTCAACCCGGTGACCGCGTTATACCAGAATGGCGTACCGAGCCCGACCAGGAGGCCGCCGAGGAAAAGGTAGAACCAGACGCCCGCCGCCGTCGGAATCTGCAACCAGATATTCCGGTGTTTGGTGTAATTCAGTTTGCCGGTGTTCCGCAGCTCGGCCAACTCCTGCTTGGTCTTGCTGTCCTCTTCATCCGACCTGCAGGTCTGCCGCCAGGTTCCAAATCGCTCCGTGTCGCCATCACTCAGCTTGGTGCAGGTCCAGAGCAACCGCCACATCTCCGCCGCCTTGATGCGGTCATCGCTCCACCCGAGCGGAACGCCAAGATCGGCGTATTGCTTGACCGTCGAATTTGCCTTGGCAATTGCTTCCTTCCAGTCGTTTCTTAACGCTTCGATCTGCTGCCTGACTTGCTCAGCGGTCAACGCCTCGGTTGGATCGATCTCTTTCAGCGCCTTCATCGCCTCGACGGCCGCCTTGTGCTGCGCCGTCACCGCCTCGGATTGCTCGATCACCTTGGCGCGCGCGTTGGGATCGCGCAGATAGGTCCTGAACAGATCGACCGCATCAACATGGGCCAGGAACGCCAGCGCGATCGCCACCACCACCGAGAGCAATCGGGCGCGGCCCTCGAAATAAACGCTTGCTTCCTTGCCGAACGCTTCGAACTTCTGCGCAATATCCTTGAGGATGGTATCGACGGCATCCGCTGCAGTCGCACCGGCGTTCTCGACGGCGCCTGTTGCGGCAGACTTGACCCCGGCGATAGCTTGACCGACATCCATGCTGCCAAGCCGCTCCATAAACTCGGCTGACGTCATCGCCGCGAGATCGCGGCCGTTCCACAAACGAATTTCGGGCAGACTGCGTTTTTGCTGACCACCCACGCCCTGCGCCGTTGCATCGGTTGGCGCGGCCGTCGAACTGCCCGCGACGTCCGCGGCCGCAACGGTGGGCGTGGCGTTCGGGGTCACACCCATCGGCGCGCGATTTGCGCTCATGCGTTCGACAAAGCCGTCTCGGAGGATCTTCAGCGCCTCTGTCACGCTCGTTAAACGTTCGTTCGCGGGCTTTGAGCCGTTGACCAGGTGAAGGATATTACCATCCGTCAGGTATTTCTTGATCACCTGGTCGAACATCTGCCCGAGCACGTATTTGAGCCCGGCTTCGCGCATCGAGAATATGCGGTGAATCATTTCCACGAATGACGAGACCACCAGCGACAGCGCGAGCATCGTAATCGCGAACGCCAGCGCGGCTTCAATGAGCTGCATGACTTCCCCCCGGAGTTTGCTCCGGCATCGATACAATCACAGGCTGTTTTTACCAGCAAGACTCGGCGCAGCGAATCCAGACATCTTTCACTTCCCCCGTTCGGGTGACGTCTAGGCTGCGCTTGTCAGTGGCTGGCAGCAGTGCTGAAGCGAACGGATTTGCCACGGGACTGCAAAACGAGTTGCCGTTTTCGGCCTTTTCAGCGGCCTGCCGCAGTCCCATATTGCCGTCATGGCGAAGACTCCCGAAGTTCCCAAGAAATCGAAAACTCCAAAATCCAAAGCACACCGGCCCGACGTGCAACCGATCGGGCCGGCGCTGGCCGAGCTGCTCAATCCCGCGCTCAACCGCGGCGATGCCGGCATGGGCTCGGGCACCGGCTTGCAGCCGCCGCCGGACAATTCCTGGGATCGCCGCGCCGGCGGCGAGGCCGCGGCGCATCGCGCGCGGGCCTCGACCAAGGGAACAAGCGATGACGTCGCCAAACGCGACGCGTCGAGCCAAGGCCTCGAAGAAGCCCCCCAAGCCAATTACGGCACCTCGGCCACCATCCCCACGCTCGATCCCGAACTTGCGCGCCAGCTCGGCCTGCCGACCGCGGAAGACGACGACGAGGCGCTGGCCCGGCCGCCGCGCAACAAGATGGAGGCGCTCGGCGTCAAGGCCACCGCCGAGGCGCTGGAGAATCTGATCCGCGACGGCCGCCCGGAGTTCAAGGGCGATGCCGGCCAGATCAAGGTCTGGACGCCGCACCGGCCGCCGCGCCCGGAGAAATCCGAAGGCGGCGTGCGCTTCGAGATCAAGTCGGAATACGAGCCGAAGGGCGACCAGCCGACCGCGATCGCCGAACTGGTCGAGGGCATCAACCGCAACGACCGCACGCAGGTGCTGCTCGGCGTCACCGGCTCGGGCAAGACCTACACCATGGCCAAGGTGATCGAAGCGACGCAGCGCCCCGCCATCATCCTGGCGCCGAACAAGACGCTGGCCGCCCAGCTCTATGGCGAGTTCAAGAGTTTTTTCCCCGACAACGCGGTGGAATATTTCGTCTCGTACTACGACTACTACCAGCCCGAAGCCTATGTGCCGCGCACCGACACCTACATAGAAAAAGACTCCTCGATCAACGAGCAGATCGACCGCATGCGCCACTCGGCGACGCGCGCGCTGCTGGAGCGCGACGACGTCATCATCGTCGCGTCGGTGTCGTGCATCTACGGTATCGGCTCGGTCGAGACCTACACCGCGATGACCTTTGCGCTGAAGAAGGGCGAGCGCATCGACCAGCGGCAGTTGATCGCCGACCTCGTGGCGCTGCAATACAAGCGGACACAAGCCGACTTTACCCGCGGCACCTTCCGGGTTCGCGGCGACGTTATCGACATCTTCCCGGCGCACTATGAAGACCGCGCCTGGCGGGTGAACCTGTTCGGCGACACCGTGGAAAATATCGAGGAGTTCGATCCGCTCACCGGCCACAAGCAGGACGATCTCGAATTCATCAAGATCTACGCCAACTCGCACTATGTGACGCCGCGCCCGACCTTGGTGCAGGCGATCAAGTCGATCAAGTCCGAGTTGAAGCTGCGGCTCGATGAACTCAACAATCACGGCCGCCTGCTGGAAGCGCAGCGGCTGGAGCAGCGCACCACCTTCGATCTCGAAATGATGGAAGCCACGGGAAGCTGCGCCGGCATCGAAAACTATTCGCGCTACCTCACGGGACGCCGACCCGGCGAGCCGCCGCCGACGCTGTTCGAATACGTGCCTGACAACGCGCTGGTGTTCGCCGACGAAAGCCATGTCACGGTGCCGCAGATCGGCGGCATGTTCAAAGGCGACTTCCGCCGCAAGGCGACGCTCGCCGAATACGGCTTCCGCCTGCCTTCCTGCATGGACAACCGTCCGCTGCGGTTCGAGGAATGGGACATGATGCGCCCGCAGAGCGTCGCGGTGTCGGCGACGCCGAGCGGCTGGGAATTGAACGAAAGCGGCGGCGTGTTCGTCGAGCAGGTGATCCGCCCCACGGGCCTGATCGATCCACCCGTTAACATTCGCCCCGCCCGCACGCAGGTGGACGATCTCGTCGGCGAAGTCCGCGCCACCGCGCAGGCCGGCTATCGCTCGCTGATCACGGTGCTGACAAAGCGAATGGCGGAAGACCTCACCGAATATCTGCATGAGCAGGGCATTCGCGTGCGCTACATGCACAGCGATATCGACACGATCGAGCGCATCGAGATTATCCGCGACCTCCGCCTCGGCGCGTTCGACGCGCTGGTCGGCATCAACCTGCTACGGGAGGGCCTCGACATTCCCGAATGCGCGCTGGTCGCGATCCTCGACGCCGACAAGGAAGGTTTTCTGCGCAGCGAGACCTCGCTGATCCAGACCATCGGCCGCGCCGCGCGCAACGTCGACGGCAAGGTGATCCTCTATGCCGACCAGATGACCGGCTCGATGGAGCGCGCCATCGCCGAGACCGACCGCCGCCGCGAGAAGCAGGTCGAGTACAACACGGCGCACGGCATCACGCCGGAGAGCGTGAAGAAGTCGATCGGCGACATCATGAACAGCGTCTACGAGCGCGACCACGTGCTGGTCGAGATCGGCGACGGCGGCATGGCCGATGACGTCATCAGCATCGGCCACAATTTCGAGGCCGTCCTCTCCGACCTCGAAACGAGGATGCGCGAAGCCGCCGCCGACTTGAATTTTGAGGAAGCCGCCAGATTACGCGACGAAGTCAAGCGATTGCGCGCGACGGAGATGGCCGTCGTCGACGACCCCACCGCCAAACAACGCGCCGTGCAAGGCAAGGCCGGCGCCTATGCCGGCACGAAGAAGTATGGCGAGGCGGCAAACCTCCCCGTCAGCGCCATGAAGAAGAAAGGCGTGTCTTCGGCGATCAAGGCCAGCGGCGGTGGCGGTTCAAAGGTCCACAAACCCCATCTCGACGAAATGCACGGTCCGGAGTCACTGCCTTTCCGCCCCGGCGGCGCCAGACCGCGCAAGCCCGAGACCGACAGCGGCAGCAAGATCTTCCAGCCCACCGACTCCCGCCAATCCGGCCCCGAGTTCGGCCCCGCCCCGCGATCGAGCGGCGGCGCGCCGGGGCATCGGGGAGGATGGAAGAAGAGGTAGTCGCTGCTCCGCATTCCAGGGCGTGAACCCATAAATTCAGATTGGTCGGCGGACGTCCGCTTTGATGCGCATTCCGGACTCAAGTCGGGTCATCGCGTGAGGTCCGAAAAGTGCCAACAAGAGACATACTCCTTGAAGTTTCCACTCAATTTGGTCTCTACTTACGGGAATCCTTGGGGGATTTATATGTCGGAGCAGCAATATTCCCGTCGTGAGGCTGTTTCATCGCTGGCTGCTACAGTCGCCTGTGCGTTGGCTGGCCCCATCTCCGCAACCGCAGAACCAGCTTCCGCGGGCGAGACGCAAGACTGCGCCGGACCGATTTTCTCCACAACAGGGCCAAACGCCGAGCTGTACGGAGCCAAAGATGGTTATCCTCTTCCCGACATTACGGAGGCACGGAGGCAAGGCACCCCTTGGGAACCCAAATACCGTGTCGGCGCATTCACCCATATCGATCACATCTATCCAACACGGCTCATTAAGCGAGCTGTGACGCCTTGGAAGTTCAAGTGCTCGAAGGCAGAAGTTTACTACAATTTTCAGGGAAGCAGGTTTTCGCCACTCGACTACATGTCGCGCAATCCGGTCACTGGCCTGCTGATCGCCAAGGACGACCAGATTATCTTCGAGCGCTATCAGTACGCGCGAACTGATCAAGATCGGTTCGTATCCCAGTCGATGGTCAAGTCGATAACCGGACTGTTGATCGGGATCGCGATCTCGGAGGGCGCGATTAAGTCGATCAATGATATCCCCGAAAGTTATGTGCCGGGCTTTATGGGCAGCGAGTACGGCAGGACGCCGATTCGCGATCTGCTGCACATGTCCTCAGGCGTGGATTTCGGTGAAACAAGAGACGGAGGACGCGACCTCAATCGCCTGTGGAACGGTATGGGGATCGCGTTCCCGAACACGAAATTGGGCACGACTAAGAGCATCGTGCAATTCAATCAGCGTATCGCCCCAGCGGGAACGAGATTCTACTACGCCAGCATTGAAGCCGACGTGCTCGGTATGGTGCTTCACAGTGCTGTTAACAAGTCAGCGTCTGACTATCTGCGCGAGAAAGTATGGGAGCCGATCGGCGCGGAAGCGGATGCCAATTGGTTGGTAGACGCAGAAGGATTTGAACTGGGACACTTCGGTTTCAATGCCGTTCTGCGCGATTACGCCCGGCTTGGGCGTTTGCTGGCGCATGATGGCGCATGGAATGGCAAGCAGATCGTTCCGGAGCAATGGATGATCGATGCAACAACCGTTCGAGCTTCGGATGGCTATCTGCTACCGGGCGTGGCGACGAAAAGATTTGGCTACGGTTATCTCTTGTGGCTTTTTCCCGGTGAGAGGCGGCAATTCGCGTTGTTAGGATTCAAAGGCCAGTATATTTGCGTTGATCCGACCTCCAAGATTGTCATGGTGCACACTGCAATTGAGGACCCGGTACATCGAGACGAGCCATGGGCCTTGTGGTCGGCCCTGGTCGATCAGCTAGGCTGATAGTAGCTCGGGACAAACTCGACATGACCGCTTCGGGTCATTCGCGTCGGTTTAGGCACGTACCGACGACTTCCGCTCTACCCCTAGAAACAGACCTCGTTACCGTGGGTCGGCATGTCTCAAATGTGCCAAAGGACTAAACCGCTCGCGCGGTAGGGCACTGCGGCGGGAGGCACAGCCAAGGCGATAGCGCAACGGGACGTCCTGTCTTGAGATCGAGGGGTTTCGACAACCTCACTCAAGACAGGAGCATCCCCATGACCGACGAGGCCATGAGCCCTTTACGGCGGCGCATGATCGAAGACATGACGATCCGCAAGTTAGCGCCAAAGACCCAACAAGGCTACATCCGCACCATCAGGGACTTTGCTGCATTCCTCGGCCGATCGCCCGACACGGCGAGCTTCGAGGACGTCCGGCGCTTTCAACTGCATCTGGCGGCGAACGGCGCGCACATCCCGATTCTCAATCATACCGTAGCTGCGTTGCGGTTCTTCTTCAGGATCACGCTCAGGCGCTCCGATATCATCGAGCACACCACATTCCTCCACGAGCCCCGCAAGCTGCCGGTCGTGCTCAGCCCAGAGGAGGTGGCGCGGCTGTTGGATGCCGCGCCGGGCCTCAAGTACAAGGCGGCGCTGAGTGTGGCTTACGGCGCAGGTTTGCGCGCCGCCGAGGTGATCTCGCTCAAGATCGGCGACATCGACAGCAAGCGCATGGTGATCCGCGTCGAACAAGGCAAAAGCCGCAAAGACCGCTACGTGATGCTGTCTCCGCATCTGCTCGAGTTGCTGCGTGCCTGGTGGAAGACAGCACGACCGCAGGGCTGGTTGTTTCCTGGCCGCGACCGCGTGCAGCCGATGACTACGCGCCAGCTCAATCGCGCCTGCCATACCGCAGCCGAGAGGGCCGAGATCGACAAGCGCGTGTCGCTCCACACCTTGCGGCACAGCTTCGCCACCCATCTGCTTGAGCAGAACATCGATATCCGGGTGATCCAGGTGCTGCTCGGGCACGCCAAGCTCGACACCACGGCGCTCTATACCCGCGTCGCCACCAAGACGATCCAACAAGTCATGAGCCCGCTGGAGCATATCGCCCGCAAGATCGAGAGGGTCGAGCCACCGGCCTAAAGCGCGGCTCGCGTGCCGCGTCCGGCACTGGAGGTCGCGGATATCTTCCGCGATCATGGACCGGCATGGCGCAGCGCCAACGCCGGCCATCTGAGCCTTGGCCAGTTGAAGGTAATGTCGGCGATCGAGAACTGCCGCACCGCGGCGCTCGGCGGCCATGTCGCGCGCTGCGAGAAGTGCGCGCACACCAAGATCTCGTACAACTCTTGCCGTAATCGGCACTGCCCGAAGTGCCAAGGCGCGGCGGCAAAGGACTGGCTGGCCGCGCGCGAGGCCGATCTGCTGCCGGTGCCGTACTATCATGTGGTGTTCACGCTGCCGGCAGCCATCGCCGACATCGCCTACCAGAACAAGGCGGTGGTCTACGATCTCTTGTTCAAGGCCTCGGCCGAGACCCTGGCCACGATCGCCGCCGACCCCAGGCACCTCGGCGCCCGCGTCGGCATCACCTCGGTTCTCCATACCTGGGGTTCAGCCATGACCCACCACCCGCACGTCCACATGATCGTGCCGGGCGGCGGCGTCTCGCCCGACGGCCAGCGCTGGGTGTCCTGCCGACCTGGCTTCTTCCTCCCCGTCCGCGTGCTCTCGCGCCTGTTCCGGCGGCTGTTCCTGGAGAAGCTGATCGCGGCCCACAACACCGGCCATCTGAAGTTCTTCGGCGATCATGCCGCTCTCGCCGACCCGCGGGCGTTCGCGGCGTATCTGGCACCGCTACGCCGAGCCGAATGGGTGGTCTATGCCAAGCGCCCGTTCGGCGGGCCACAGGCCGTGCTGGCCTATCTGTCGCGCTATACCCATCGCGTCGCCATCGCCAACAGCCGACTGATCGCCTGTGACCGCACCGGTGTCACCTTCCGGTGGAAAGACTATCGTGCCAATGGTCGCGATCGCCAGAAGCTCATGACACTCCCAACCGGCGAGTTTATCCGCCGCTTCCTCATCCACGTTCTGCCGCACGGCTTTCACCGCATCCGCCACTACGGCCTTTTGGCCAGCGGCACGCGCGCCGACAACATCGCCCGAGCGCGTGAGTTGCTCGCCGTCTCAAACTCCCAGGCCGAGCCCACCGGTGCCGCCGCCGATCCCGGCAAGCCGATTTGTCCATGCTGCGGCGGTCGCATGATCATCATCGAGGTCTTCGCGCGCGGTGCAACGCCACGGCATCGGCCGACAGCTTCACCTACCGCAATCAAGATCGACACCTCATGACCGCGTCACACCCCCGCAAATCTGATCGTCGCACTAGTTGCCTCTCGACCGGCCACGGTAGAACGCGCTCAGATATCCAGCCGTCGTCTCAAATCGTCCGACACTTCACTGCGGTCGATGCGACCCGCCCCTCATCCAGCAGCCGTTTCACCGTCCACCGGCCTGCTGGAGCGCCTCGACTCCATTCACACACCTCATCCGCGGCACTCAAATCCCCATAGCGTAGGCCGCGCCATCCCCGTACCCCTCCCGCGGTTTCCTCCCTTGGAGGTTTGCGGACGCCGGCCCCGCGCCCGCGGCACCACCGTCATGGGGCCGGCATCCGAAAACCTTCACAATAGGCGACATGCTTGCAAAGGCACGGATCCGGGCTAATGCGCAATGGTCGTTCGTTTGTGTCCGCAAGAGGCCGTCGGCGGTGAACCTTTCGCGGGCGGCCCGCGACAAACAAGCCGCCATCGTCGCGACGGCGGCGCGTGCCGCGCCGATCGCGCGACGCCAATTGAGGTTTCCCATGCCGATCGTCCGAATCCTCCTGGTCCTTCTCGCGCTCGCTTCGCCGCTGTCGATGGCGGGAGGCGCTGTTGCGGGGCCGTTTGAGGATGCGCAGGCGGCGCATAGCAGACGCGACTACGCAACCGCGCTACGGCTCTGGCGTCCGCTGGCCGACCAAGGCAATGCCGAGGCGCAGTACGCACTCGGGTTCATGTACGACGGCGGCCAAGGTGTGCCGAAAAATTACGCTAGGGCTGCAAAGTGGTGGCGCCTCGCAGCCGATCAAGGCCATACCTTCGCCCAGTACAACCTGGGGACCTTGTACGACAACGGCAATGGGGTGCCTCAGAACAAAGCTGAAGCATTGAAGTGGTATCACCTTGCCGCCGAGCGCGGTAACGATGGTGCGCAGTTCAACGTCGGGGTCCTGCATTTCGCGGGCGTGGCCGTGTCCGAGAACCGGATCGAGGCTGCGAAGTGGTTTCGCCGCGCTGCAGACCAAGGTCATATTGGAGCGCAGGTATATCTTGGCCTCTGTTACGCTACGGGACTAGGCGTGCCGCAAGACAATATTCAAGCATACATGTGGCTCAGTTTGGCGGCTGCGCGAAGTGACCAAGATGCGATCAGCAATCGAAATCGCGTCGCGCAGCAGATGACCCCGGCACAGATCGCCGAAGCGCAGAAGCTGGCGGTTGAGTGGAAGTCGAAACCGGAACGGTAGTATTCCCGTGCGTCGCGGAAGCAATGTCTGCTGTGGGTCAATCGCTTCACTTTGACAGCGCGCCGCGAACTTCTGCTCTTCTCCGATCAGCGGACATCGCCGACCGGGTGCGTCAGGTCCGAAAAGTGCCAGAAGCGGACTCCAGCTTCATTGAGCGCAAAAGCTCACTCGTCGGAGCGAGTTTAAGTGCCCTGACCGACAAGCCTACGTGCTAACTACGGTGTCCTGCAGCAAACAACCTGATGCTTTCTTCCAGACCCTTGAGGCGGTGGCTACCCTCATCGCGAAAACGAATGTTTGATCCTGCGACAAGGGCACGGACCGTGCTTGACACGAGAACCTGCCCAGGTTGCGCCATTGCAACAATGCGCGATGCGATGTGAACTGCAATGCCGCTTACGTCGTTGTCCGTCATTTCGACTTCACCCGTGTGAAGTCCAGCCCGCACCTGCAAGCCAAGATCCTCGACGGCCTCGCTTATGGCCAGCGAACACTTGATTGATCGCGCCGGACCATCGAAGGTAATGAGAAATCCGTCTCCAGTCGTTTTCACCTCACGCCCACGATGGCGTAGAACCTCTCGCCGTACAATCTCATTGTGTCGATCGAGCAAGTCATGCCAAGCCCGATCTCCAATTGCCTCCACTCTCTTCGTCGAGCCTACGATGTCGGTAAACAGAACGGTGGCAAGCACACGATCGGGCTCGGGTGTATGCCGCGATCCCGTCAAGAACTTCTCGACCTCGTCCACCACCCGTTCCGTGTTGCCGACCCACAGCAAGTGATCATTTCCAGGCAACTCGACGTATTTCGCGTTTGGGATTTGATGAGCTAGGTACCGCCCCGCTTCAACGTTGACATTAGCATCTGCTTCTCGATGGACAATAAGCGTGGGTACTCGGATTGTGGAAGGATTGGGCGAACGTCGATTTCACTGTTCATGCGAATGAGTGCAGTGGCCGATGACGGGCTCGCACTGAGGCGTTCGAAGCGTGCGTAGCGTCGCTTGTACGCGTCGTCAGAGAGCAGACTAGGGGCAAACGAAGCAAGCGTTTCACCCGTCCCCCAGTTTTTCTCCAAACGTTCAAGAAATGCCTCGAGTTGGTCTGGAGGTGTAATCCAAGAGAGGAAGTGGGCAAAGGCACCATACAATACCATCGCCCGGGTGCGGTCCGGATAGGTGGCTGCGAACAGCATTGACATCGCGCCACCCTCCGAGGCGCCGAAAAGAGCCGCCTGACGCGAGCCAACTGCGTCCATTACTGCGCGCACGTCGTCCATTCGCTCTTCAAGTGTTGGCACTCCACCTGTTCGGTCGGATAGCCCGGTACCCCGCTTGTCAAACAAAATAAGGCGCGAGAAGGCAGCAAGGCGGGTCCAGACCTGTGCCCGGACTGGATCATCCCATGTCAGGTCGAGGTTGGAAATAAAGCCAGGAACAAACACGAGATCGAATGGTCCGTCCCCCACGACCTGATAAGCGATGCGAACGTGACCGCTCTTGGCGTATTGAGTGTTCGGGACCCGCATCGGGACCTCCGCGCGAGGCGAGAGGCCTTCGAGCTTACTACTTTCCGACGTAGTTGCCACACTGCGCTGGGGCTAAATTCGGGCCCAAGAAGACTGTGCGGTTGGATAGTCATAGGCCGGTTGCACGTCCGAATTGGGTCAAAAGCGGCGTCTTGGACCACGCAACCGGATGACCTCAGGTCTCAAGGTGACTGAAAGCGGACCACGTTGAGAGCTCTTCCGCTCGGAATATGGCCTCCTCATCAACCGAGGAGACGCAGCCACGAGCGAATTACTTACCCCGGACTTCGACGCAAGGAAGCGAGAATGGCGCTATAATTGCGGCCGTCGGTCCATTGTTTAGAATATTACCTGTGAGTCAGACGGACAGAACGATGCAAATTGATCGCAGGCCGTTAGCCGACCGACTCGCCGCCTTTCCTCGCCTGGGTCTTGCAACTCTGCCGACCCCGCTCGAACCGATGAAGCGGCTGACGGCGCATCTCGGCGGACCGCGGCTGTGGGTCAAGCGCGAAGATGCGACAGGGCTCGGCTTTGGCGGCAACAAGTTGCGCAAGCTCGACTACGTCCTGCACGAGGCCGTTTCGAGCGGCGCCGATACGATCGTCTCGGGCGGCGTCGTGCAATCGAACAGCCAGCGGCAGGTCGCGGCGGTGGCGGCAAAGCTCGGCCTCGCGTGCCATCTCGCCGTCTACCACGGCCGGCTCGAACCGCCGACGCCGGAATACAAGACCTCGGGCAACGCGTTTCTCAACCGGCTGTTCGGCGCGCACCTCCGTGACGTGCCGTGGTCCGGTGACCGCAATGCCGCCATTCGCACGCTCGTCGGCGATCTCCAGGCAAAGGGTCACAAGCCATACTTCGTGCCATACGGCGTCTCGAATGCCCTGGGCGCCGTCGCCTATGCCACGACGATTGCCGAGATCGAACCGCAGGCCGCGCGATTGGGTTTTGCACCGGCCGCCATCGTGCACTGCACCGGAAGCGCCGGCACGCAGGCCGGTCTCGTCGTCGGTGCCGCCGTGGCCATGCCGAACACAGCGATCGTCGGGATCGATATCGACGCCGAGCCCGCGCGGGTGCGCGCCGATGTCGTGGCGTTTGCGCGGGAAGCGTCCGATCTGCTTGACGTTCCCTTCGACGAAGCAAGCGTGGAAGTCGTCGCGGGCCATGCGGGACCTGCCTACGGCGTCCCGCACCAAGCCACCATCGAAGCGATCCGGCTTGCCGGCCAACTCGAGGCGCTTCCACTCGATCCCGTCTATTCGGGCAAGGGCCTCGCGGGCCTGATCGCCCTGATCCGCCAGGGGCGCTGGCGCAACGACGAGGATGTCATATTCCTGCACACCGGCGGCGCGCCGGCGCTTTTCGCTTATCAGAGCGCGCTCGGGATTTGAACTGGTGAAGCCAAGGGCACCAAAGGTCGATCTTCTCCGCCAGCGCCCTGTCAAACTCTCCCGCGAGAGTCCGGCTTTTCCGCTACCGCGCTCATTCCGCGGACGCGGGCAATCGTATCGATGGCGACAGCGATGGTAGACGCGTCATCGGATTCGAGCGCTTCATTGAGGTAAGCGACGATCATCTCGGGACTATCGAGATATTCGGCTGCATCAAACGGTTTTGCCTCGGCCATCTTCAATCTCCTAGGCTCGCGGCTTGGTACTGCAACACAATGGTCCGTCAACAGACTTGCTCGCACCATAAGCGAAGCATCGCTTTGCGTCATTCCGGAAACGACGTTAGCGGCATCCCTGTCGCGCCATGGATTCCGGGCTCGCCGCTTTCGCGGCGCCCCGGAATGACAGTTCACGTGCAGGGACCGGCAACTACTCCCTGAAAGTAATAATCCCTGTTCGACCCATCATAGACGCCGGACTTCATGCAGCAGGCTTTGAAACCTGCGTCCGGAGCCGCATGGACATAGATCGTTGCGGCCGAGCTTTTCGGTCAGCTCGACATCGCCATGAACGACGCGCGGTCCACGCTTGACATGGGTTTCCGAGGGGAAGGACTTCCGCCGCTTACGCGAGATGCTGAAAGCAGGGGAGGTTTTCGAAATCGCGATGCTTGCGCATGGCACACCTCCATTGGTTCAAACGCGGCCCATTGCCGCGCGGGGTAGATATCACACGCTTCATCATTCCGGAAGCCGCGTAGCGGCGCCCTCAGATGCGCGATTGCGCATCGGGGAATGACGGCCGCGCAGCTCAGTTCATACTCGCTGCTCCCACCGCCAGCAGCGACAGCAGCGACAGCATCAGCACGTTCGTCACCAGTTGAAGCGATGTCGTGGGCTGGGCGCGCCACTTTTCGATCTTTTCGACAAATGACAGGCTCGCATCGAAGAACAGCGGCTCGTAGCTATGCTCAAGGAATTTTGGAAACCTTGGCGCGAGCCAGGGCGTGAGCAGGCCATGGAAGATCGAGGCCATCGCAACGAACAACACCACGCCGCCGGCGATCTCGTGATGGGCGAGTTTCAACAGCAAAGCTGCGCCGGCGAAGGTCGGGAAGCCCTGCAGGAGGACTGTCAGCGCAAAACCTTCGAGCCGGTTTTGCGAACGCGATTTCGGCGCTGTTGCGGCGTTCATGGCGGCGTTTCCCGTTGCGAGGACGACGCCGCCAGTCTCGTTCGCCTCTGGCGCGGGCGCCGTGATCGGCGTCACAAAGCGACCGCGGACGACAGGATCGATGCGGGGAGCTGTGCAAAAATTGCTTGTCGGGCAAATCAGTAAAATCCTGTCTAGTCCTGTCCGAAAAAATATTCCCCTTCGCCGTTACCCCAAATCACGCCTACAACTCCCGCCATCCCGCACCCCATGAGAGGGGCGTATCGCGATCGTCACGGACGTTGGGCGCGGGATGCGATGGACGCGGCAGCGTCGGGCGCGCGAGGGGTCGCAGGGCGGGCTTCGGCCTGTGAGCGACAGGCCTCCGCGCAGACGACCGGCGCTTAAACGCCTTCGCCAGAATCTCGGTCGGCAGCACATGAGCCGGTCGAAGCGTTTTGGCAGAGGAAGCCGCGGACGGCAAAGGCGTGTGGTCCTGGCACCCGTGGCTGGTGTCAAGCTGATGGAGATTTGCCGGGCCCAACCGGGTTTCGGCCAGTCGCCAATCCGTCAGCGACGGTGGCAAGAGGAATTCGTCGCCGGGGAGAGCGCGCTATAAGCCGTAAAACCATTGCGCAGGGAAGGCCGGGTGTTCCGGCGCACCTTGCGATCACCCGTGTGCATTTTGTGCGCACGATCGCGGGTGCTGAGGGCACCCGGCTTTCCCTGCGCCCTCTTCGATTTCGAGGGCATCGCCAGTGCATCACTTCGGGCGCGTCGCGCCGCGAGAATGCGGACGTGTGTTCTCTTGTAGGATGGGTAGAGCGAAGCGAAACCCATCGAGCGCCGCGTCCATCACGATTGATGGGTATCGCTTCGCTCCACCCATCCTACGGATCTAGCTGTTTGACATTCGAATCCGACATCGCCGCCTCGTCATTGCGAGCGCAGCGAAGCAATCCACCTCTCCGCTTGCCGCGCTATGGATTGCTTCGCTGCGCTCGCAATGACGGTGGCACCGCGCCCCCTCACCCCGACCGGCGGTTGCTCGTGTTCTGCGTCATGTTGCCGTGCTCGGCCTGTTCACGGATGTTGTTCTTCTCGTCGTCGCGATGGCCCTCGGTGGTGTCGAGCGGAACGTCGGGCGCGCTGCCGGGGCCCTTGTGGCTCTGGTTGTCGTGGGGGATAGGCGGAACAGGTTTCGTCATCATGGTCTCCGTTATCAACGGATGAAAAACAACGCCGGCCGTAGCGGGATCGTTCCCCGGAAACGACGGCATGCAACGGCGGCATGCATTGTCGCCGGCTTAAAAGCCGGTTTGGTGCGGATGCTGAGGCTGCAATAGGAGACCCTCTTGAAGGCAATCGGCGCGCTCCTGCTGGCACTCGGCGTCCTACCGCTGAGCGGACCCGCATTCGCGCAAGCCAAGGGCAAGGCGCCAAATCCAGACCGGCCATTGCTCGCGACATTCTGCGATACCGCAAATATCAAGGGATCGGCCTGCACCCGGGCCAGGGGATATCGCAGCGGCAAGCGTTGCGACGTCAAGCTGCAGCCGGACCGCTACAGCGGAAAATTCCTCGCCGACGGCAGCACGCTTCTCGTCGTCAACTACGAGAGCGGCTGCGAGCCGCACGCCACGAATTTCGGCGGCGCGGTGATCTTCGAACAGAAGGACGGCGCCGCCATCTTCAAAGGCTATCAGCCCGGCTTTCAGGCCAACGATTGCATCATCGTTGCGCGCAATGAGAAGCAGGATCGCCTGATCTGCATTACCGGCCATCTCGGGCAAGGCCATCTCGAATCCGGCGTCGCGGAAACGGTGTTCACGCGGGACTTCTCCAAAACCATCGATGTGTCGCAGAACTATTTCGTGACGGGCGAGGACGCGACCGGCGCTTACGGATCCAACGTCGTCGAGTGCAAGGACACGTCAAAATATTTCGGCTTCGCCAGACTCGGCGCCGGGCCGGGACGCGATACCGTCGCCGTCGACATCGACTACGCCGACAAGGACACGATCGCGACCGCATGCGGAAAGGGCTTTCCGCGCCCGAAGGAGATCTTTGGCGAGCTTGGACCCGGCGAGGCCTATGTCCCGCCCGGCCATGAGAAGGCAAGGTTCGTGATCGACCTCACAACCAGCAAGGCCATGCGGGAAGCGGAATTCGGCAAGCAATGATTACCGCCCTTGCTGCGTCGCGGTGACGGCGGTGAACCTTTTGGAAACCACCGCGTCACATACTGTGAGTCCTTTTGCGGATTGATCCCTCTGCCGATCCCCTCACAATGGGTCCGCCGCAAAGCCGGGTCGAATGCAGGCGGAGAGCGACGAATGACCGAGGGATCAAATCGCCAGCACGTGCTGGATTTCCTCAACGTCCTGTATTCCGGCGACGTCGAAGCCGCACTGGAGCGCTGCACCGACGACATCGAATTCCTCGCCAATGCGCCGATCGATATCCTGCCCCATATGGGCCACCGCCGCGGCAAGGCCGAAATGCGCGAGATGTGGAATGCGGTGCGCGCCCGCTATTCCGAGCTGCGCTGCGAAGTGCCGACCCTGGTCACCGAAGGCGACAAGGTAGCCGCCTTCATCCGCGTGTTCTTCCGCAAGAACATCAATCAGCGCATGGTGCAGTTCGACATCGCCGGCTTCTACACGCTGCGCGGCGGCAAGATCAGCCATATCAGGGAAGTCATCGACACCTTCGACCTGGTCCAGCAGCTGCTCGAGCGCGATATCGCCGCGATCCTGACCGGCAGGCGGCCGGATCCGATCTAGCGATTGCGGACTCCGTCATTCCGAGACGCGCCGCAGAGCAGACCCCTCGGATACGCCATTGCACATCTGAGGTGCACACCGACGCACCGCTCATTTTCCGCGCACCATTGAACCTCATTCGGCCGGCCGTGACCCACCACAAGGCTGTTTCCGGACACGAAGAACGTATGAAGATCGCATTGCTGGCTTTGCTTGGTTTGGCGTTGGGGGCGCTGGGAGGCGCGGCACTGGGCATCGGGGCTGGCCTCGCCTGGGTGGAAATCTTCAAAACCACGAGTTTTGAAGGCCATAACGGGATGCTGGTGTTCTTCACCTTCATGCCGCTGGGGGTTGCGATCGGCGGCGTCGGCGGCGCCCTGCTGTTCGGCATCATCGCCATTCGCGACGCCGAAATCGCTATCGAGCGCGAGCCGGTGCGTCGTCATGACCCTTAAGTGACCGGAAAACGGCCAAAACCGCCGCATTTGTGCAATGCAAAAACGGCAATTGTATTTTGGCCGATCTACTCTATTTCTGGCTGCAACAGTGAAGTTCGGCATTTCGGCCCGGCGTCGATGAAGACGCCCCTTTGGGCGCGATTGCCGCTTATTAAATCCAGTTTCAAGGACCAAACCAAAATGACAGAGCATAGCCTCTGGCGTTTTTCGCGCGCGTTGCATCGCGCGATCAATGAACGCCAGCCCGCCGATCTCGAAGCCCTGCTCGACGAGGACGTCGACTGGGCGATCTACGGACCGATCGACATGTATCCGTTCTTCGGCTCGCGCCGCGGCAAGGCGGCCGTGATCGATGTGATCAGGCAGATCGCCGACAACTTCCGCGTCCACCGCTTCGACCGCGAATCGATCATGCTGGGGGTGGATTCGGCCGCCTCGATGATGCGCTATTCGCTGACCGCGCTGGATTCGAACAAGCCGATCTCCTTGCGGATCGCCCACTTCGCCCAGTTCAGGGCCGGCCGCCTGACCAACTTCCGCGTGCTGATCGACACCTTCGATCTGGTCGAGCAGACCGTGGGCTATCCGATTCACCTGCCGCGGATGGCGGTCTAGCTCACGCCAATCGATTCCAATCGTCATGCCCGGGAGCGCGTCTTCGCGCCCCAGGCATCCACGCCTTCCTTCGCCAGCCCCAAGGGGCGTGGATGGCCGGGTCATCTGGCGCGACGACGCGCTGTGCCCGGCCATGACGTTCTCGTGAAATGAACAAGATCGTGCACGCCATAATTTCGCAACAGAGCGAACGCATTCTGGGCGCGACTTGGAATGCGGGCGGGCAATGATTCCCAAAATGCGATTTGGCTGGGCACGGCTGCCATTGCTGGCGGCCGGCATCACACTGGCTTCGATTATAGCGGCAGCGGCACAAACGCCGCCGGCGGACGACGATCCGGACACCCCTGCCGAGGAAGAGACCGAGGCAGCTCCCAGCGTCAACGATGTCGACATCATGAAGGATATCGACGTCAGCAAGCTCGACTGGAGCCTGCTCAATGTCGATGCGTCGACCCTGACCGGTCCGGCGCCAAAGGGAAGCGGCGCGTCGAAAGCCGCCAGCAGCGTGGATGCCGCGTGGTCCGCCAATGAAAGGGCGAACGGCACCTCCGCGGTGTCGGTCAAGCAGTCGATCACGCCGTTCTGGGATACGCGCATCGGCGCCGACATGACGGTCGCACGGCAGGGCACGGCGACGACATCCGAACTGCTCTCGGAAAAACTCGCCAATGGCGGCAGCCTGCCGCAATCATCCGGCACCGCCTGGGCGGCGATCACGGCACCCGGCGTTGCTTCGATCTGGGACAAGACCTCGGTTGAAGCCCGCGTCGATCCCGGATCCGAGCAGAGCAGGCTCGGCACCTCCTTGAGCAAATCGCTGCCGCTCAGCGAGCAATATTCGGTGACCCTGAAGAACGACTACAATTTGATCCAGCAGGGCATCGTGCCGGTTCCCGGCATCGTCAGCCATCCGGCGCGCAGCTATGAGACCGATCAATCCGCGAGGCTCAGCATCACCGACACCGGCACCAGCTTGATCGCCGGCCAGACCCTGTCGACCTCGGACGACAAATGGCTGCGCAAGGTCGGCGCCGAGCAGAAGCTGTTCGACGGCGTCACAATCTCGGGCTCGATCGGCGAAACGCCGTCCGGCGCCGCCAACAAGAGCCTCAGCGCGGGGTTCAAACGTAGCTGGTAAAGGGCTGGACTCGTCCCGATTTGACGCAGTTTGCCGGCCCCAAAGCGCCGCCCCCCGAGAATGATCAACCATTGCCGCAGATTGGCCAAAATCGGCAGCGCAGATGGGAACGCTCCACTTCGTCGTGCGGGGGACTTCCGCGCTCGCCTGAAAGCGAAACAGAGGAATTGCCGATGAACGCCACCATTCGCCCGGAACAGATTGATGAAACCCCGGAGGTCGACAACGATCTCGCCGCCGTATCCGAAGTCGAGGCCGGCATCCGCGAATTCGTTCGCAACGACATTGCCTATCTACGCCGCCCCGCGGTCGCCCCGGACACCGCGCCGCTCGACGCCAATGCGGAAGCCACCGTCAACAACGTCAATTCGCTGATCCAGCGCGTCGCCGGCACCTCGCTTGCGGAAATCGAGAAGCTGATTTCCGAACTCGAAAGCCTCCGCGACCTGCTGCATGCCGAAGGCCAGCGCGTCCAGCGCGAGATTTCCGGCTATGCCCAGCTCAGCCAGGCCGCGATGAAGTCGACGCGCATGATCTCCGACAACGTCACGCAGTGGAAGCGCGCCGCCGACGGCCTGCGCAACAGCTAAGCGCGATCGTTGCAAAAATCTAACACTCCGCCGCGTTCCGTACGGGAGCGCGGCGGTTTTATTTGGCTGTGTTCGATCTAAACTTTATAAGCACGGTCGCGTCCAAGGACGGATGCCGTCACGTGGCGGCAGGCACCTTTTGGGGACACACCGGCGATGCAGAACGTTCAGCCAGACAACATGAATTCAATGCCGCTGCGGCAATCGTCGCATAGCGTGGGCACGATCGCGATCCGCTTCGTCGGACTGCTGACGCTTGCGGTCGCGGCAATGACGCTGATCTGGAGCCGCTGAACTTCTTCAGCGCGCATGTCTGTCCGATCCGCAACTACTGGCGGACGAACGCGGTGTCCTCGATCGTGTAGACGCCGTCGGCATAGGACTTCACTACCATTCCGGCGGTCAGCATCACCGCCAGCGTGACGGTTGCGAAGACAAAGCCGACGAATTTCAGGCTGCTGCGATCTGCCATAATCATCCCCTCGGTACTTCCCCTGAGACGCATTTGGCAGGCAGAAAGTTCAAAATGCGTTAGCAAAGAATCCGTTCCGTGGAGTCATGGATTACGAGGTGCTAACGGCACAAATCGCTAACCATATGCCACGGAGGGGCACGTAGCACGTAGCCCGGATGAGCGAAGCGACATCCGGGATTCACGCGGGCACCGTTCCCGGATGTCGCTTCGCTCATCCGGGCTACGATTAAGCTCCGGAAATCCCACTCCGCCGCGGCACGAAGGCGGTGGCGAGGAACGAGTACACTACCTCGCCGCGCTGGTTGATGCCGGTATTGCGGATCTGCAGGATGCCCCATTCGGGACGCTTCTCCGAGGTCCGCCTGGTTTCGACCCGGCTAGAAAAATGGATGGTATCGCCAGCCAGCACCGGCCTGATCCAGCGCAATTCACGGAAGCCCGGCGAGGGCCCCCCCACCGCGACTTTCTCGCCGCGCGCGGCAGCCTCTGCCGCCGAACGCTTGCCGTCGGCGACCATGAGCTTCATGCAGACCGCGGCGACGTGCCAGCCCGATGCTGCCAGCCCCCCGAACAGGGATTTGCGGCCCTCTTCCTCATCGAGGTGAAAGCGCTGCGGATCGAACTGCGTGGCAAACCTCTTGATGTCTTCGGCGGTGAAGGTGAACGAGCCAACCTCGCGCTGTGCGCCGATCTCGATGTCCTCGAAGAAACGCATCGCTACTTCGCTCCCGCCTCAGTGCGCCGGCGTACGATGATCGGCGACTCCATCTCGCACAGCACCACGCCAGCCGCGTTGCGGATCGTCCCCTTGAAGGTCACGATGCCGGTCTCGGGACGGCTCTTCGAAATCCTGGCCTCAGCGACGTCGACATCCAGCGTCAGGTCGTCGCCCGGGCGCAGCGGCGCCAGCCAGCGCATCTCGTTGACGCCGGGCGAGCCGAGCGAGGCGGTGCGGCCGATAAAGCCGTCAAACAGCATCCGCATCATGATCGAGCCAAGATGCCAGCCCGAACCGGACAGCCCCTTCAGCATCGACGCATTGGCGGCCGCCTCGTCCAGATGCATCGGCTGCGGGTCGAATTCGGCGGCAAAGGCCAAAATCTCCTCGCGCGTGACGTGGCGCGGTCCGAATGTGCCGAAATGGCCGGGCGTGAAGTCATCGAAGGTGAGTGTCATCATTGATCGAGGATAAGGATTGGGGATTGGTTGTGGAGAAGCCTGAATGTGGCCGTTATTTGCGGCAATCTCAACCCGTCCACCCGCATGGCTCGTTCGCCAGAGGCGAGTACCGTTCCCGGCACTCGCCCCTGACTTGCCCGAAGCAATTTTCGGGGCTAGCCCTGTGCCATCTGGGACCAGGTTTTTGACCCGCCGGAGAACCATCGATGCTCGATTTTCAGGATCTGTTTCAGTGGGACCGCTTCATCACGCCCACGATCATCAAGACTTTCTACTGGCTGGTTATCGGCTTGATCGTGCTGTTCGGCCTGTCCGGGATCTTCTCGGCACTTGCCGCGATGGCGATCAGCCCGTTCGGCGGATTCATCCTGCTGCTGTCCTCGATCGCCGGTGTCGTGGTCGGCGTGGTGTTTTCGCGCATCGCCGCAGAATTCATCCTGATCGTCTTCCGCATCAACGAGCATCTCGGCGCGATCCGCGATCAGGGACAGATGCGGTAAGCCCCCTCACCGTCATTGCGAGCGAAGCGAAGCAATCCACCTCTCCACGCGGGGATAGATGGATTGCTTCGTCGCTTCGCTCCCTTGCGCAAACGCTCCGCGTTTGTCGCAGGCAATGACGTGGAGAATTCTCAGGTATTAAACCTGAAATGCATCACGTCGCCGTCGGCGACGACATATTCCTTGCCTTCCAGCCTGAGCTTGCCGGCGTCGCGGGCGCCGGCTTCGCCGTTCAGAGCGACGTAATCGGCATAGGCGATGGTCTCAGCCCGGATAAAGCCCTTTTCGAAATCGGTATGGATCACGCCGGCCGCGGCGGGCCCCTTGGTGCCGCGATGGATGGTCCAGGCGCGGGCCTCCTTCGGGCCCACGGTGAAATAGGTGATGAGATCGAGCAGCTGATAGCCGGCGCGGATCAGGCGGTCGAGGCCGGGCTCTTCGAGACCCAGCGTCTCGAGAAAATCGGCGCGCTCCTCGCGTGACAGGGTCGCGATCTCGGATTCGATCTTGGCCGAGATCACCACCGCGACCGCGCCTTCCTTCTTGGCGTGCTCGAACACCTGTTTTGAGAAGCTGTTGCCGTCCTTGGCCGAGCCTTCCTCGACGTTGCAGACATAGAGCACCGGCTTCGACGTCAGCAGGCCCAGCATATTGAACGCGCGCTCTTCCTCCGGCTTGCGCTCCAGAAACCGCGCCGGCTTGCCGTCGCGCAGCAACACCAGCGCGCGGTTGACGAGATCGAGCGCTTCCTTGGCGTCCTTGTCGTTGCCCTTGGCCTTCTTGGCGAGGTTGTCGACGCGCTTTTCCAGGCTGTCGAGGTCGGCGAGCATCAGCTCGGTTTCGATGGTCTCGATATCGGCCAATGGCGCGATCTTGCCCTCGACATGGGTGATGTCGGAGTCTTCGAAACACCGCACCACATGCGCGACCGCGTCGACCTCGCGGATGGTGGCTAGGAACTGGTTGCCGAGGCCTTCGCCCTTCGAGGCGCCGCGGACGAGGCCCGCAATATCGACGAAGGTCAGCCGCGTCGGGATGATCTGCGCGGAGCCTGCGATCGCCGACAGCTTGTCGAGCCTGGGATCAGGCACGGCGACCTCGCCGACATTCGGCTCGATTGTGCAGAACGGATAATTCGCCGCCTGCGCCGCTGCCGTCTCGGTCAGCGCGTTGAACAGCGTCGACTTGCCGACATTGGGCAGGCCAACGATACCGCATTTGAATCCCATTTCGTCCTCAATGATTTCTCTTCGTCATGGCCGGGCTTGTCCCGGCCATCCACGTCTTGTTTCGTTCCAGAAAAGGAAGACGTGGATGCCCGGCACATCTGCGCGAAGACGCGCTTCGCGCTTTAGGCCGGGCATGACAGCGGAGCGCTAGCACGAGAAGTCAGCCCTGCTTCCCGTCATCTTCCTTCTCGAAAAATCCCTTGGCCTGCAGCGTCAGATGCACCTTGTTCTGGAACGTCGAGTCCTTGCCTGTTACGAGCAGCCCGGCATTGTCGGCAACCGCCTCGCACAGGGCTTCCACCCACGGTCGATCGCTCTTGGCAAAATCCGACAGCACGTGGCTGTGCACCAACTCCTTGACGCCGGGATGACCGATCCCGAGCCGCACCCGGCGATAGTCGTTGCCGATATGCGAGGAGATCGAGCGCAGCCCGTTATGGCCGGCAATGCCACCGCCGATCTTGACGCGCACCTTCGCCGCCGGCAGTTCGAGCTCGTCCTGAAAAACAGTGATGTCTCCGGCGGACAGCTTGAAGAAGTTGGCAGCTTCCTGAACCGCGCGCCCGGACTCGTTCATGTAGGTGGTCGGCCGAAGCAGAACGACCTTCTCGCGATCGAGCGTGCCTTCGGAAGTCTCGCCCTGAAAACGGCGGCGCCACGGTGCGAAACCGTGACGACGCGCGATCTCATCGACGGCCATGAACCCGATGTTATGCCGGTTGTTCGCGTATTTCGAACCGGGGTTACCAAGACCGACAAACAGGCGCATGACGCGGCATCCCGCGCCAGCTTACTTCTTCTTGTCGCCACCGGCCGGCGCTTTCGCGCCAGCCGCCGGAGCCGCAGCACCCGCCGCAGGGGCAGCAGCCGGCGCCGCAGCGGCACCCGCCGCCGGAGCACCCGTGCCCGCAGCCGCAGCAGCCGCCGCAGCCTTCTGTTCTTCGGCGTAGCCCGACGGCGGCACGATGGTCACCAGCGTCGCGTCCTCACGCGACAGCGACTTCACGCCGGTCGGCAGCTTGATGTCGGACAGATGCAGCGAGTAGCTGATTTCCAGCGCCCCGACATCCGCATCGATGTACTGCGGAATGTTTTCGACCGAGCATTCGAGATCGATGGTGTGGGTGACGATGTTGACGGTGCCGCCACGCTTGACGCCGGGTGCGGATTCCGCGTTCACGATGTGCAGGGGGACGCTGACGCGGATGGTCGCGCCTTCGCCGAGCCGCATGAAATCGACATGCAGCGGGAAGTCACGCACCGGATCGAGGTGGAAGTCGCGCGGAATCACGCGGTGCTTCTTGCCCTCGAGATCGATGTCGAAAAGCGTGGTCAGGAAGCGGCCGGCCAGGATGCGCTGGCGCAGTTCCTTGTCGTCGACCGAAATGGTCACGGGGGGCTGGTTGTTGCCGTAGATCACTCCGGGCACTCTCCCGGCGCGACGCTCTGCCCGGGCGGCCCCCTTGCCGCTCTGCGGACGCGCGGTCGCCTTCAATTCCTTGACGGTCGCCATCGTGTTAAGTCCTTGTTTTCTAAAAAGTTAAAGGCCGCATCGCGGCCCGTTGGCGTCCCACAGCAAGCCTCCAGGGGTGCGGGGGCTGCGGACGTGGCGGGCTTTTAGCCCCAAAGGGACAAAATGACAAGGAAATGAAGGGATTTTTCTGCGGTTTTGGGGGCGATGACGGCCTCAAAGCCCGTAACCCGTAGCCCGGATGGAGCGGAGCGAAATCCGGGAACACCCTATCAGCCGTAAAACTCCCCCGGATTGCGCTGCGCTCCATCCGGGCTACCGGGCTACGGGGTAAATCCCCTACCCGTCCGTCTTCAGACCGCGCCGGCATCCGGCGCAGCCGGCGAAATGCCGAGCTTGGCTTCCAGCGCCGCGATCCGGCCCTTCAGCGCCTCGTTCTCCTCGCGCGCCAGGCGGGCCATGTCCTTGACCGCGTCGAACTCCTCGCGCTTGACGAGATCGAGGTCGCGCAGGATGCGTTCGGCCTGGTTGCGCATGACCGTATCGACCTCGCGCTTGACGCCCTGGGCAGCGCCGGCGGCGTCGTTCATCAAACGGCCGATCTCGTCGAAAAACCGATTGTTGGTCTGGGTCATCTGAAACGCTCCGGTCGCTGCAAATTGATCGTCACCGGCATGACAATGGCGATCCCCAAGGCAAGGTTCAAGAGCAAGGTTCAAGTGCGCCGTTCAAGGCCGACGTGGTGCCCTTTGCCTTGTCATGCCCCGGTTTCCTTGCAATCGTATCTAGCGCCTAACCAACAACCAGAATCACAACGCAAAAAGAAACGCCCATGATCGACCAGCAGATCGATATTGCGACCAAGGACGGCAAGACCACGACCTTCATCACCCATCCCGAACGCGGCGGACCGTTTCCGGTCATCATCTTCTACATGGACGCACCGGCGATCCGCGAGGAACTGCGCGACATGGCGCGGCGGCTCGGCACCTCGGGTTATTACGTGATGCTGCCCAATATGTATTACCGCTCCGGCGTTATGGAGATCGGCCCGATCCCGCCGGATCCGGAGGCGCCTGAGCGCAAGCGGATGTTCGGCTTCATGAACTCGATCAACATTCCCATGGTGATGGAAGACACCAAGGCCCTGCTCGCCTATGCCGAGACGCAAGCGGCTGCGAATACAGGGATCGTCGGCACCGTCGGCTACTGCATGAGCGGCCGCTACGCGGTCAACGCGGCGACGCATTTTCCGGATCGCGTGAAGGCGGCGGCTTCGATCTACGGCACCCACCTTGCGACCGAGCAGCCCGACAGCCCGCATCTGGCCGCGTCGAAGACCAAGGCCGAACTCTATTTCGCCTGCGCCGAGACCGACATCTATGCGCCGCAGGAGATTATCGACAAGGTCGCGGCCGGCATGAAGGGATCGAACAACGAGGTCGAGATCTACCCCGGCACCCATCACGGTTTTGCCTTCCCGAAGCGCCCGGTCTACCACCGCGATGCCGCCGAACGGCACTGGGAGCGACTGCTGGCGCTCTATCGCCGCAACCTCGTGCCGTAGGCATCGCACCGGATGCAATTCCTCACCATCACCTTTCCGGCAATTGATCCCGTCGCCATCTCAATCGGACCGCTCGCGATCCGATGGTATGCGCTGGCCTATATCAGCGGCATCGTGATCGGATGGGTATATGCGCGCGGGCTGATCAGAAGCGAGAAATTGTGGGACGGGCCGGCGCCGATCGCACCCGTGCAACTCGACGACTTCATTCTCTGGGTCACCCTTGGCATCATCCTCGGCGGCCGTACCGGCTATGTGCTGTTCTACAACCCCGCCTTCTTCATCGAGCATCCCGCCGCCATTCTCAAATTATGGGAAGGCGGTATGTCCTTTCACGGCGGCTTTCTCGGCTGCGTCGCCGCGGTGATGCTGTTTGCGCTCAAGAACAATATCTCCATCCTGTCGCTTGGCGACATCACGACCGCGGTCGCTCCGATAGGAATATTCCTCGGGCGCCTCGCCAACTTCATCAAGGGCGAGTTGTGGGGGCGTGGGGCGGATGCCAGCGTGCCCTGGAGAATGGTCTTTCCCGATGACCCGTCTCAACTTTTCCGCCACCCAAGCCAGCTCTACGAAGCAGCGCTCGAGGGCATCCTGCTGTTTGCAATCCTGGCGGTCATGATCCGGATGGGCGCGTTGAAACGGCCGGGCCTGATCCTCGGCAGCTTCATCGCCATCTACGGTCTTGCGCGCATCACCGGCGAATTCTTCCGAGAACCCGATCCCCAGCTCGGATTTTTGTGGGGCGGACTGACCATGGGCATGCTTTTGTCGGTACCAATGATCATTGCCGGGGCCATCCTGATTATGATGGCATGGCGCCGCAAGACATCGGAGCATATACAGAAGTCGATTTAAGGCAGGCCGTGACCGAATTTTCACCGTTGCAGGCGGAGATCCACAAGCTGATCAGATCGTCAGGACCGATGCCGGTCTGGCGATACATGGAGCTGTGCCTGGTGCATCCCGAGCACGGCTATTACGTGTCGCGCGATCCATTGGGCCGCGAGGGCGATTTCACCACCGCGCCCGAGGTCAGCCAGATGTTCGGCGAGCTGCTCGGCCTGTGGACGGCTTCGGTGTGGAAGGCGATCGGATCGCCGCCGATGCTGCGGCTGGTCGAACTCGGCCCCGGCCGCGGCACCATGATGGCGGACGCACTCCGCGCGGTTCGGGTGCTGCCGCCGCTCTATCAATCGCTCCATGTCGATCTCGTCGAGATCAACCCGGTGCTGCGCGAAAAACAGCGGGCGACGCTGTCCGGCGCCCGCAACATTACCTGGCATGACAGCATCGACGACGTGCCGGAGGGCCCCGCGGTCATTCTCGCCAACGAATATTTCGACGTACTGCCGATCCATCAGGTGGTCAAACGCGAGACCGGCTGGCACGAGCGCGTCGTCGACCTCGACGCCAATGGCAAGCTGGTATTCGCGGCCTCGGACGAGCCGACGCCGCGCTTCGAGGTGTTGCTGCCGCCGCTGGTGCGCGCGGCCCCTGTCGGCGCCGTGTTCGAATGGCGGCCGGACTCCGAGATGATGAAGATCGCCGCGCGGGTACGCGACCAGGACGGCGCGGCGCTGATCATCGACTACGGCCACCTGCGCAGCGACGCCGGCGACACCTTCCAGGCGATCGCCCGCCACAGCTTTGCCGATCCCCTGAAGAATCCAGGCCAGGCCGACGTCACCGCCCATGTCGATTTCCAGGCGCTGGCGCGCGCGGCGGAAGACGTCGGCGCACGCGTTCATGGCCCGGTGACGCAAGGCGAATTCCTCAAGCGGCTCGGCATCGAGACGCGGGCCGTCACGCTGATGGGAAAAACCACGCCGGAAGTTTCCGCCGATATTTCCGCCGCGCTGAAGCGCCTGACCGACAGCGGCCGCGGCGGCATGGGATCGATGTTCAAGGTGCTTGCGATCACGGAGCCCAATCTCACCGCGGTCGCGGGCCTCAGCGACGAACCGCCGGCGCCGGGAGATGAAACAGAATGACGTTCGGATCGTCGCTGCTCGCAGCCATTCCCGGGCTGCGCCACGCCTTCTTCACCCGCGAGGGCGGGGTGTCCGGCGGAATCTACGAAGGTCTCAATGGCGGCCTCGGCTCCAACGACGACCCGGCCAGTGTCGCGGAAAATCGCCGCCGGATGGCCGAGCAGATGGGCGTTGCGCCCGAGCGCTTGCTCAGCGCGCACCAGATCCATTCACCCGACGCTGTCGTTGTGACCGGCCCCTGGCAAGACGACAAGCCGCGCGCCGACGCACTCGTCACCCGCACGGAGGGCATCGCGATCGGCGTCACCGCCGCGGATTGCGGACCCGTTCTATTTGCCGACGCAAGCGCGCGCGTGATCGGCGCGGCGCATGCCGGCTGGAAGGGCGCGCTGACCGGCGTGCTGGAATCGACCATCGACGCGATGGAGAAACTCGGCGCCGACCGCTCCGGCATCGTCGCCGCCATCGGCCCGCTGATCCGCCAGCACTCCTATGAGGTGGGTAGCGAATTCGTCGAGCGTTTCCTCGATGCCGACGCCGAGAATGGCGTGTTCTTCATCCCCTCGGTTCGATCAGGCCATGCCATGTTCGATCTCGCCGGCTTCATCCGCATGCGGCTGGAAAATGCCGGCGTGCTGATGATCGACGACATCGGCGTCGACACCTATTCCGACGAGCGCTTCTACAGCTACCGCCGCTCGGTGCACCGGAAAGAGCCGGACTACGGCCGCCACGTCCACGCGATCGCGCTGACGGGCGAGTAGTTACTTCACGCGCAAGACTACCTTGCCTCGCGCGCGCCCTGCTTCGAGATAGGTCAGCGTGCCGGTGCGAAGTCCGGGCAGCGGATCCTGATCCATACCGGATCGGCGATTTCCGCCAGGCGGACATGGTCGGCGATCGCGCCATAGCCGCCGAGAATAAAGGCCCGCATGGATCATCCTGCCGGGTTGAGGAATTCTGGCAACAACAAGGTGAACGGGGAGGAGCTCGACGCAATCTTTTTGGCGGACCGGTGCACCCGCTGCCCTAGACCTTAATACATTTTAACGATATCGCAGGGAGCAATGAGGGACGCCTTGATAGCTTCGTGCCTGAAAGCCCCGCGCGCGACGATCGCCGCGGCACTGCTTGTCGTTTCCTGCGCGCTCGGCGGCTGCGCTGGCGGCGGCGCAACGGGCAGCGGCTCGTACGCGATGGCGCCGAGCGCCGGTGGCGGCGCCACCGTGGCATTCGAATCGATCGACGGTCCGCCGCCGCAGGTGTTCGACCGCATGGTCAGCGTGCTCGACAGCGAGTCGAAGCTGCGCAACCTGTCGATCGTCTCCCGCGAGGGCGGGGCTTCCTACCGCGTGCGCAGCTATCTGTCGGCGCAGGTGGTTCGTGGCAAGACCGTGATCGCCTGGGTCTGGGACGTCTACGACAACAACCAGCAGCGCGCGCTGCGGCTTTCCGGCGAAGAAGCGGCCGGCAAGGCCGGACGCGACGCCTGGGCGGCGGCCGACGACCTCGTATTGCGAAAGATTGCGCAGGCCGGCCTCAGCGGCCTGTCGGGTATGATTAACGGAACTCCGGATGCAGCCCCGGCCCCGGTCCCCGAGCGCCGCGGTCCCGCGGTCGCGAGTGTGGAAGAGACAGCACCCGCCCAAGGTGCGGCCAGCGTCACGGCGCTCGGTTTCAGCGCCCAATAATCGGCCCCGTAAAGTCCCGTATTGGCCGATTTTTGACCGGGAAAACGACGTCTACGGGTTGCCAGCCGAGCCACCCGCCTGATATCTCCTCGCCCATCGAAAGCGCCGGTTCCGAGGATTTCTCGATATGCTGAACGTCGTATCCAGCAAGGCGCGAGGAGAAGCGTTGATGGCGGCCAAGAACGGCTCGATCAAGCTGGTTGCCGGCAATTCCAATCCCGCGCTGGCCCAGGAAATCGCCAGTTGGCTGAACCTGCCGCTGGCCAGGGCCAGCGTCCGCCGCTTTGCCGACAACGAGATTTTCGTCGAAATCCTCGAGAACGTGCGCGGCTCGGATGCCTTCATCATCCAGTCGACGTCGTTTCCGGCCAACGACCATCTGATGGAACTGCTGATCATCACCGATGCGCTGCGCCGTTCGTCCGCCCGCCGCATCACCGCTGTGATCCCCTACTTCGGCTACGCCCGGCAGGACCGCAAGGTTGGCTCGCGCGCGCCGATTTCCGCCAAGCTGGTGGCGAACCTGATCACCCACGCCGGCGTCGACCGCGTCATGACGCTCGACCTGCACGCCGCTCAGATCCAGGGCTTCTTCGACATCCCGACCGACAATCTCTACGCCTCGCCGGTGATGGTGCGCGACATCAAGGAGCGCTTCGACCTCGCCAATCTCATGGTGGTATCGCCCGATGTCGGCGGCGTGGTCCGCGCGCGTGGCCTCGCCAAGCGCCTCAATACCCCGCTCGCCATCATCGACAAGCGCCGCGAGCGCGCCGGTGAGTCCGAAGTCATGAATGTGATCGGCGACTGCGCCGGCTACACCTGCATCCTGATCGACGACATCGTGGATTCAGGCGGCACGCTGGTGAACGCGGCCGACGCGCTGATCGCCAACGGCGCCAAGGATGTCTACGCCTACATCTCCCATGGCGTGCTGTCGGGCGGCGCTGCGGCCCGCATCGCAGGCTCCAAGCTGAAAGAGCTCGTCATCACCGACTCGATCCTGCCGACAGACGCGGTCAGCAAGGCCGGCAACATCCGCACGCTGTCGATCGCGCCGCTGATCGCGGAAGCGATCAGCCGCACCGCGTCGGAAGAATCGGTGTCGAGCCTGTTCGACTGAGTTGGCTTCGTAGGGTGGGCAAAGCGCGGCGTGCCCACCATTCACGATAACGCTTCGGGATAGATGGTGGGCACGGCGCAAGTGCGCCTTTGCCCACCCTACGGCCGCCTCACTCAAATCCCGGCCGCGGCACCAAATTCATCAGCATATTGGCGTAGCCGCCATCAACGGTGATCTCGTCGCCGTTGACATAGGACGCGCGGTCGCTGGCCAGGAACAGGATCGCGTCGGCCATGTCCTGCGGCACGCCGACCCGTCGCATCGGCACCACCGCGGACCGCCGCTCGGTCACCCCCGGCGTATCGTAAAATGACTGGCTCATCGGCGTGATCACCATGCCGGGACTGACGACGTTGCTGCGGATGCCGTGCGGTCCCCATTCGTTGGCGAGTTGCTGCGACAGCATGATCACGCCGGCCTTGCTGACGCTGTAGGCGCCACTCTGCCCTTGCGCGTTGCTGCCGGCGATCGACGCCACGTGAACCAGGCTGCCATGGCCCAGCGCGCGCATCTGCCGGCCGAAAACCTGCGCGCAAACGAAATAGCCCGTCAGGTTGACGGAGAGAACCGCGTTCCATTCGGCAAGGGACAACGTATCGAGCGCACCGGGCCGCAGCACGGCCGCGGTGTTGACCAGCACGTCGCACGGTCCCAGCGATTTTTCGATCGTCGCGGACGCAGCGGTGACGCTCTCGACGCTCGAGGTATCGCAACGAGCCGTGACATGGTCGGTGCCGAGCTTGCCGAGTTCGGCGCCCGTCACCTCGAGGCCGCGCTCATCGAGATCGATGGCGGCGACACGGGCGCCGGCCTTGGCGAAACTCAGAGCCGTGGTGCGGCCGATCCCGCCACCGCCGCCCGTCACCACGCAGACGCGGCCAGACAGGCCGAGCCAATCGGAAGGTTCTTTTCCAGCCATGGCTTCTTGCTCCGGTGCTGCGAACGACACCGGCAGCGTAGCCGAGAGTCATCGTACGACCGAGCGCAATTCTTCCGTGCGTACGAAGCAATCCTGCATGGCCGGATTGCTTCGCTCGCAATGACGGAGAATTTACCCGACGATCCCCGCGGCCACTTGCCCGCGCAGCCGCTCCAGGCTGTGCAGCGTGCTGGCGCAGGCCTCCGCGACTTCGATGCCCTTGATGACGAAATGCTTGCGGAAGAAATCGTGGTGCACCGCGCTCTCGTGGAACTGCTGCGGCGTCAGCACCGCGGAGAATACCGGTACCTCGGTCTTGAGCTGCACGTCCATCAGCGCCTTGATCACGGTGTCGGCGACGAATTCGTGGCGGTAGATGCCGCCATCGACCACGAGGCCGGCGGCCACGATCGCGGTATAGCGCCGCGTCTTGGCCAGCAGTTGCGCATGCAGCGGAATTTCGAACGAACCCGGCACCTCGAACAGATCGACCTGCGCGCGCGTGATATGGCGCGCCTCGATCTCTTCGAGGAAGGCGATACGGCATTCCTCCACGACGTCGCGGTGCCAGGACGACTGCACGAAGGCGACCCGCTGCGGCTTGACGAAGCGCGGGTGCACCGGCGCCGGCGGACGCTCGGGCACGTCAGGGACGTGGCTCGCTTCGACCGTTTGGGGATGGGATTGGACTTCAGGCTCTTGCAACATCTGATTCATGGCTTTCCTCTTTCAGGACCAGAATCAGGGCATACGGAACGACGTCAGCCCACGCACAAACGTGCGAAGGCCGCCGCAAACCGTTCTCTTTCATCCGGACTGTAACCGTCGGCTTCGGAATCGCACCGAATCTGCTGACCCTTCTTCCCCAAAGAAAACTTCTGGGAGGAAGAAGGCGCTCGCGGGCTTGGGCTACGTCACCCTTACCGCCGGTGGGGATTTTCACCCCGCCCTGAGAACATCGGCCGCCCGGAATGGACGACCTGCCGGGAAATATGACGAAACGCCGCGACAGGGGCAAGCACCTTTGGCATGGGGAATCGGCATGTCCCCATGCCGCCGGAACAGGGCGCGCACGCGTAATCCGCGGACGGCTTTACTCGGGCCGCGGCAATTGGGATAGGCTTGCTACCAACAGGGGGGCGCTCAGCATGAAATTTCTTCTTCGCCGGAATTTCCTCAAACTCGCCGGCGCGCTCATCGCTGCACCAGCCTTGCCGCGACTGGCATTGGCGCTCGATTATCCGACGCGGCCGACGAAAATCGTCGCAGGCTTCGCCGCCGGTGGCGGCGTCGACATCACGGCGCGCCTGATCGGCCAGTGGCTGGCCGACCATCTCGGGCAGCCGTTCGTGGTCGAGAACCGCACCGGCGCCGGCGGCAATATCGGCACCGAGGCGGTCGTGAACGCCGCGCCCGACGGTTACACGCTGCTGCTGGCAACGGTCCCGAACGCGGTCAACGCCTCGCTCTACGAAAAACTGAACTTCAATTTCGTCCGCGACATCGCGCCGGTCGCGGGCGTCATCCGCGTGCCGATGGTGGTGCTGGTCCACCCCTCGGTATCAGCGCAGACGCTGGCCGAATTCATCGCTTACGCCAAAGCCAATCCAGGAAAGGTCAACATGGCCTCGGCCGGCAGCGGCAGCGCGCCGCACATGGCGGGCGAGCTGTTCAAGATGATGACCGGCGTCGACATGGTCCACGTCCCCTATCGCGGCCAGGGGCCGGCGCTGACGGATCTGCTCGGCGGCCAGGTGCAGATCCTGTTTGCGGCAGCGCCCGGCACCGCCGATCACATCAAGACCGGCAAGCTGCGCGCGCTCGCGGTAACGACAGCTGCGCGCATGCCGGATCTGCCGGAGGTTCCGACGGTGGCGGATTCCGTGCCGGGCTATGAAGCCAGCCAGTGGTACGGTTTCGCCGCGCCGAAAAACACCCCGGCCGAAATCGTTGAAAAGCTCAACAAGGAAATCAATGCGGCGATCGCCGATGGCGGCATGAAGGCAAAGCTCGCCGCCATCGGCGGTGCCCCGATGCCGGGCTCACCGGCCGATTTCGGCAGACTGATCGCGGACGAAACCGAGAAATGGGGCAAGGTGGTTCGCACCGGCGGGCTCAAGCCGGAGTAAAAGGCGCGGCGTTGAGCTACGCCTTGCGCGCGAAGGCCACGTATTGCGCACCGAGCGGAAGCCAGCCGAGCCCAGCCTCGAACGGGCGCAACCGGGCGAGGCCGCGCGGAAAAAACAGATTGTATTGAATGCGTGGCGACGTCCATCCCGCGGCACTCAATCGCCTCGCCAGACTGCGCGCAAAAATCAGCTTGGCGTTCTCGTCGAACGGACACGTATTCACGGCATGAACCGTGAGCGGGTTCAGCGGATTGTGCTCGAAGATCGCGATCAAGCCGCCCGTACGCGTGATCCGGAGCAACTCCTTCAGCCACGTCACGTGCTCTTCGTGGGGAATATGATGGAACACGCAGGCCGAGAACGCGATATCGAACGCGCCGGCTTCGCAGGGGATGCGGCTGTCCTCGATCAGAACGCTGTTGCCGTCGCCGGGGTAACGCTGTTTACCCAGCGTGAGGCTGCGTTCCGACACGTCGGACGACGTCAGCGCCGCATCCGGAAAGTACTTTCGAAAGAACGGAATGGAATTGCCGATGCCCGAGCCAAAGTCGCAAATCCGCGACACCTCGACCTGCTCGCGCTCGACGATCTGCCGAAGCTGCCTGATCTTGTATTCGGCGAAATATTCCGGGCTCTCGCCGGTCACCGCAACATTCTCACGATGCTGGTCGTAATAGGCGTCGGCGAAGCGGTCGAACTCGGCCTTGTCCATGTCAGAGATCCAGGTTCCATAAATGACGCCGGCTCACCGAGCGGCTGCGCGAGAGGGCCGGTATTGCATCGTGATGCAACGTTTAGATAGCGCCTAAACATTTGATTAATTTAGCCGGGGTCGGCCTCAACGAATCGTATCCCGGCCGGTCTAAAAATTGATGAACAATTAACCGGGCTTCATCGATTATCGCGGGCAGCGAGTCGAACCAATTTCATTGCCGGACAGGCTGCCAAACCCATGGAAATTCAGGACGGGATGCCGCGCCCCGGCAAGATGCTTCTGTCCATCGTTGTGCCCTGCTACAACGAAGAGGAAGGCTTGCGCGAATTCCACCATCAGATGACGGCCGCCGCCCGCGCGCTATTCGGCCAGCGGTTCGAGCTGATCCTGGTCGATGACGGCTCGACCGACAACACCTGGAAGCTGATCAACGAACTCTCGGCGGAAGACCGCAACGTCGTTGCGGTACGGCTGTCCCGCAACCACGGACATCAACTGGCGCTGACGGCAGGGCTCTCCACCGTGCGCGGTGACCTCGTGCTTGTCATCGACGCCGACCTGCAGGACCCGCCGGACCTGCTGACGCCGATGTACGAGATGATGGTTCGCGAAAGCGCCGACGTCGTCTATGGCCTGCGCCGCAGCCGCGCCGGCGAAACCCGCTTCAAGAAGAAATCGGCCGAAGCCTTCTATCGCCTGCTCGCCCGGATCACGCGGGTCCATATCCCGGTGGATACCGGCGATTTCCGGCTGATGAGCCGGCGTATTTCCGACCAGCTCGTGCAGATGCCGGAGCATGACCGCTTCATCCGCGGGATGGTGGCATGGCTCGGCTACAAGCAGGTCGCCTATGAATACGACCGTAATCCCCGCTTCGCCGGCTCAACCAAATACCCGCTGGCGAAGATGATCGGCTTTGCCGCGGACGCGCTGATCAGCTTCTCGATGGTGCCGCTGCGGATCGCGACCTATGTCGGCGCGCTCCTGACGACCGTTCTCACCTTTGTCGGCATCGGCGCCGTGATTGGCTGGATCCTTTCGGGCACCGTACCCGGCTGGACCAGTCTGACGCTATTGGTCGTGATGATCTCCTCGGTTCAGCTTCTGGTGCTCGGCCTGATCGGGGAATATGTCGGCCGCATCTACATCCAGTCGAAGAACCGTCCGCTGTTCGTGATCTCGCACATCCACCGCCGCGGGCGGCTGCCGCACAATGTGGCCGACGGTGAGGGCGACATCGAGAGAGATTCGTTCAAAACCCTGCTGGCCCAATCGGGACCGAAAGCACGCAGCCACGCCTACGACGAGGCATCCTGATGAAGGCGATCCTGAGCCATCCGGCGCTTTACCAGGCCTACCAGAACGCCGGCGGATTCTTCGGCGCCCGCATCAAGGCGATCGCCGATTACCTGACGCTGCGGCCGGGAATGCGGGTAATCGATATCGGATGCGGGCCCGGCCATATCCTGCGCCATCTGCCGGATGATATCGAATATATCGGCTTCGACATCGACGAGGCCTATATCGCTTACGCGCGGCGCGCATTCGGCCATCTCGGCACCTTTCATTGCCGCCATTTCGATGCAGCGGCCGCCCGCGAATTCGCCGGCGCAGACGTCGTCATGATGAACGGCGTGCTGCATCACATCGCCGATGACGGCCTGCAGGCTACGCTTGCCGATATCCGCGACGTCCTCAAGGGTGACGGCGTTCTGTTCACGCTCGACGGCTGCTATCGCGAGGGCCAGTCGCGCATCGCCAAATGGCTGCTCGACAACGACCGTGGCGAATTCGTCCGCGACCGGGACGGCTACGATCAGGTGCTTCGGCGCGCGTTCGGAAAAGTGAACCTCGCCATTCGCGACGACTATTCGCGTGTGCCCTACACGTTCATCATCGGCGTCTCGCAGAAATAGCTGCCGCGAAGCGGCTATTGGTTCCGGCGCAGGATGTCGATCCCTTCGACCGAACGCACGAAAGTGTAGGACTTGAGGAGCTGCGACACTTCGGCGTCGGCGCGCGCCCAGGCGCCCCACTCATTGCGAAGATTGTCGACCAGCACGATATCAGGCGGCAGCTTCTTGAAATCCTCGATCAGCCATTGGCGTTCCAGCGCCAGATAATCGTTCAGCTTCGCATCGGTCGCCGCATCGACAAAGGTCCTTTCGCGCGTCAACCGCACGAACGCGCGAACCCAGAGATTCTCCTGGCGGGAAACCCAGACGCCCTTGATATCCCGCACCAGCGGGTGACCAATGGCGGCCTCGCCGCTCAGCACCAGTATCCGCGGATGCGGCATGAGACCTTCTACCGCTTGCCTGACCGGGCCGACATAGACGGTGACGTTGAACCAGAGCACGCCGACAACAAAGGTCACGGCCAGCATGAATGCCGAAACAACTTCAAGACGACGCGAGCGCGCCCCCCTGTCCGCCGCTCCCGTCAGCGCATAGCCCATCGCAAGCAAGGCCACCGCGACCATCGGATAGGAGTGATAGGCCCAGCCGCGCCGCTGCAGGAAGAACGAGACGGCAAATCCGATCGATGCGAGAGCCATCACCAGCAACAGGGAGTCAGGCGCGTGCTTCTGCCGCGCCAGCAGCACTGACACCATCGCAATCGAGAATATCAGCGTGGCGTCGTTGAGGAAGATGACCGAAAGCGGCATCGACCACGACAAATAGGTGTCGCGGACCAGCGGATAGGTGACCGTGAAGTACTCGGGATAGAAGATGTACGTGCTGACACTGACCGTTATCACCAGCACGGCCGTGATGATGTTCTCCGGCGCAAGCAGCGTGAGCCAGGAGCGCGAGCGGATCGCTGCGAACAGGATGCACAAGGCCGCCGGCACCGTGAAGAACGGCTTGAAGGCCAGCGTGATCCCGGCGCCCACGCCGGCAAGCAGGATCGCCCATAGCGGCAACGGCTCGCGGTTGCTGCGCAGCGCATAAACAGCGAGCGCCGGAAGAAAGGTCAGCAGGGCCATATGTTCGCGTTGAGCGAAGACATGCATCGGCAGGATCGTAACGACGGCTGCGGCCCAGATGACGAACGGGCCCCCATTCAATCCGGCTAGCGCCGGCGACAGGCGCAGGATACGCGACACCGCAAACAGAGAGGCCGCCGCCAACAACAGGAGCTGCGCATCGATCACGTGCCGCGGATCGACGCCGAGAACACGCGCCAGCGCCACGCCCGGCAGATAGGCAAAGGCCGCCATCGGCGGATTGATCTCGATGATGTCGCGATAAAGATGCTGGCCATCCAGCATGCGTTCGCACACCACCAGCAGCCAGCTCACATCCGTATTGAGGGGAACCACCTGCCGAAGCACGATCGCGACAAGGAAGACGAGGCCGGTCGGGAACAGCGGCATCGGCGCCAGCCCTGCCCATCCCGCCAACCCCGACGGCGAACGGCGCGAAATGGCGGAGAATTCAGAGGTCATGGGCCTATCCTGCGAGCAAGCGGCACGACGCTAGCGGACCGGCGTTAACGCACAATTTGCGAAGGGCTCTGCGAGATCAGATGCGGGGCGATACATTCATGAATCCTTAAAATGACGGGTCCTAGATGTGTCTTTCAACTCCTGGCCCAGCGACACAAACGAGGCAAGCGTGACACTCGCCACCGACGTTTCCCGCACGGATGCCGGAAGGCCCGCTCACCGGCCCTGGCAGTGGTCCGTTCTTCAAACCAGGACCTTGGTGCCGATGGCCATCGCGCTCGGCTCGTTGCTGGCCGGTGCGATCTACACCTGGTTTGCCGGCGAGGACGTCAACTGGGACTGGCAGAACTACCACGAGTACAATGTCTGGGCCGTCATCACCGGCCGCTACGGCCTCGATGCCCTTCCCGCCGGCTTCCAGACCTATTTCAATCCGACCGTCTATTTCCCGGTCTACTACCTGCGCCATCTGCTGCCGCTGCCCTACGGCCTGATGATCCTCGGCGCGGTGCACGGCCTCAATCTGCTGCTGATCTATTTTCTGATCCGCGTCCTGCTGCGGGAAGCGGCGACGGCGAGCGCGATCGGGGCATCGATCCTGATTGCCGCGGTCGGGCCGATGACGCTTTCGGAAGTGGGCACGAGCTTCTCCGACATCCTCACCGCGCTTCCGATCCTTGCAGGCTGCATCCTGATCCTGTCGGCGGATGAATCGCGGCATGGACGTTACATTCTCGCCGGGCTTTTGATCGGCGCCGCCGTCGGGCTGAAATTGACCAATGTCGTCTATGCGCTCGGCGCCGCCGCGGCCGTCCTTGTTGCCGTCCGGCCGCTGCTGGCAACGCTCTGCCTCGGATTTGGCGGCGCGGTCGGCGCGCTGGCGACGGGCGGCGCGTGGGGGCTGATGCTCTGGCGCGAGATGGGCAATCCGATTTTCCCGCTCTTCAACGCCGTGTTCCAGTCCCCGGAATTGGTCCCGATGAACATCATGGACTGGCAATTCCTGCCGCGCGGCATGCTGGACGCGCTGGCCTATCCCTTCTACTGGCTGGTCGGCGACAACAGGAGCTCGGAATATCCGTTTCGCGATGCGCGATTTGCGGTCGCAACGGTGCTGATTCTGTTCGGCATCGGCCGAAGCTTCATCGCGCGCGCCGCGATCCTCACGCGCCGCGACATCCAGTTCCTGGTGTTTTTCGCCGTCTCCTACGCGACATGGCTCACCCTGTTCTCGATCCATCGCTATGCGATCGTGCTGGAGTTGTTGTGCGCGCCCCTGATCGTCCTGCTGATCCATCGCAGCATCGCCGCCACGCCCGGCTCTGCCTCGCTCCGTTCATCTTCGGTGCGCGTGAGTGCGGTGATGCTTGCCGTAGCGCTGGCCATCGCGCTGTGGACGCAACCGGGGGATTGGTTCCGCCGCCCCTGGTCCAATCCGTACAATCCGAGTATCTCAAAATCCCTCGAGCAGCCCGCGGTCTATCTTCTTCTCGACAAGCCGCTGGCCTATGTGGCCCCGCTGCTGCCGCCGCAGTCGCGGTTCTATCAGATCGCCGACATCGCCCTGCCCATCATGCCCGACGGTGAGTTCGACCGCCGCATCCGCACCGCGTTGAAAAATCCGCTGCCGGGCGGTGCATGGGAATTGCACACGCGCGGCAAGCCGATCCGCGAACCATTGCTGGAGCGATATGGCTTGCGCGTCGATGCTTCCCGAGCGTGCGTCGAAATCGAAGGCGCGTGGCTAGGGACAGCCATCGAGGCGTGTCCACTGGTTGCGCGCGAGAAGTAGCCCGGAGCGTATCCGCCGGTCCGTCAAGCCGCCTGATCGATGAAGGGCGATCTTCAAGCCGAGCGTTGCAGCATGCGTCTCGCGCGCCTCTGCCCGGCTTGGCGCGCACTTCGGGCGGGAACCGGCCTCTGCCCTCAGCATGTGAGTATCGGCGGCGGGGGTGGCGAAACAAGACCATCCAAAGGAAATTAGCGATCTATTAACCATTTAGCGATCTATTAACCATTGTGGCAAACCGGCCCGATTTCTCCGGCCCCCGGACTCCGCGGCGCTCGAATCCGATTCCGGTTTGTTCTCAAATTAATAACTGTGGCTGCGATCTGCTGTGGACGACGCCGCTTTGGCCTGTGGACGGACTCTGGGGTCAGTTGCGCGGATTCCGCAAATCACATCACTTGAGCGTCGGCAGGCCCCGGGATGATCAGCGATCGGGGGATTGCAGCCGGCGCCGGCGCATCAGTTCAACGCGCGCCGTGCTCCGCGTGCGTATCAGAAGAATTCAAAAACAAGGTCGAGACGGCATGTCCCTCCTCGAAGGCATTATCGATTCCCGGAACAACCCGCTCGCGGCGGTCGAGGACATTGCCGCCGAGAACAATTGGGCGTTCGAGCGATCCGGCGAAGACGAAGTCACCATCGTCTCCAAGGGCAACTGGACCGACTATCAGCTCTCCTTCACCTGGATGCCGGAGATCGAGGCGCTGCACCTGGCCTCCGCCTTCGACATGAAGATTCCGCCGGCGCGCCGCGCCGAAGTGCAGCGGCTGATCGCGGCGATCAACGAGCAATTATGGGTCGGCCATTTCGACATCTGGACCCACACCGGCATGATCATGTACCGGCAGGCGCTGATGCTGCCGGGCGGGCTGACCGCCTCGGCCGCGCAGTGCGAGGTCATGCTGGCCGGCGCCATCCACGCCTGCGAGCGCTATTACCCGGCGTTCCAGTTCGTGGTCTGGGCCGGGAAGACCGCCGAGGAGGCGATGAGCGCGGCGATGTTCGATACCGAGGGCGAGGCGTAGGGGTTTCCGCCGTCTCCGCGCATTCCATGTCGTCCCTGCGAACGCAGGGACCCATACTCCGTGACCTCAGCGGCTCAAGCAAACTGCTTGTGGCCTCTCTCTCCCTTTACTAGAACCGCCTGTGGTTATGGGTCCCGGCGTTCGCAGGGACGACGAGGGAGTATGTCGCATGTCGTCGTCGATCACCGCAGCTAGTCCCCTCACTAATGTCCACGGCACCATCGCGCTCGCCGGCGCCGGCAAGATGGGCGGCGCGATGCTGACCGGATGGCTGGCTGGCGGCCTCGACGCCAAGCGCGTCGTGGTGATCGAGCCGTTCCCGTCCGACGAAATCAAGGCGCTGGTCGCCAAGGGCGTCTGTCTCAATCCGAAAGATCCCGGCACAGCCGATACGCTGGTGGTCGCCGTGAAGCCGCAGATGTTCCACGAAGCGGGTCCGGCGCTGAAGCAGCTCGTCGGACCGAATACGCTGGTCGTCTCGATCATGGCGGGCACGCCCATAGCTGCGCTGGAACAGCTCTGCGGCGGCATGGTGGTTCGCGCCATGCCGAACACGCCGGCCGCGATTGGCCGCGGCATCACGGTTGCGGTCGCGGCGAAGAATGTCAGCGCCGCGCAGCGCGCCACCGCCGATGCGCTGCTGCGCGCCACCGGCTCGGTCGAATGGGTCGACGATGAAAGCCTGATGGATGCGGTGACCGCCGTGTCCGGCTCCGGCCCGGCCTATGTGTTCCTGCTCGCCGAAGAACTGGCGCGCGCCGGCGTCGAGGCCGGCCTGCCGGCAGAACTTGCCACCAAGCTCGCGCGCGAAACCGTCGCGGGCTCCGGCGAACTGCTGCACCGCTCCGAACAGGATTCCGCCACGCTGCGCCAGAACGTCACGTCGCCCGGCGGCACCACGGCGGCCGCGCTGGAGGTGCTGATGGGCAAGGACGGAATGCAGCCGCTGATGATCCGCGCGATTGCCGCGGCGACGAAGCGATCGAAGGAACTGGCGAAGTAGAAGGTGCGTAGGGTGGGCAAAGCGCAAGCGTGCCCACCATCGCGAGCACGGTGCTAAATGGTGGGCACGCTTCGCTCTGCCCACCCTACGCACTGAGTTTGCCGCTACTTCCCCGCAAACCGCTTGGTAAACATCTCGACATTGACGAGGCCGCGGGCGTGGCGGCCGTCGCCGATCTTGCGCTCGCCCTCAAAGGCTTCGACCTCGAAGCGGATCACGCGGCGCTCCACCGCGACGACTTTAGCCGTGGTCCGCACCGTTGCGCCAACCAGCGACGCGCCGAGATGGCGGATATCAACCTCGGTGCCAACGGTGATCCAGGCGGGCTGAAGATGGCCCCTGATGGCATCGCTGGATGCCATCTCCATTTCCAGGATCATCATCGGCGTCGCATAGACCATCGGCATGTCAGGTACAAAGTGCCCGACCGTGCGCTCGGCCGGCACGACCAGCGTCCGCTCCGCACTCATGCCGATCTTGATGAATTCGCGTGCGTCCATGGATCCTTCCACAAATGCAGTGTCGTCCCGGCCTTGAGCCGGGACCCATAACCACAAATCGCCATTGTTGCAGCTAGCTGGAGCTCCAGCCCAGCGTAACAACTAACATCGGTGGTTATGGGTCCCTGCGCCCGTGCGCAATTGCGCACTAGGCAGGGACGACGATGGAGGCTACTTCTTCGCCGCAGCCGCCCGCTCCACAAACGTCTTGCCGCCCTTCATCTTGTGGGCCAGCGGCGCTTCGTTGATCTGGATCACCACCGCATCGGCATCGACGCCGAGGTTCTTCACCAGCGCCTGCGTGATGTCGCGCATCATGCCGGCCTTCTGTTCGTCGGTGCGGCCGGCGGCCATGCTCACGGTAATCTCAGGCATTCTCGTCTCCTCGTTGCTTTTCTTCTCGCGATAGCCGAGCCCTTCCCGACCGTCCGCGATCCTCCCCATCAAACAAGACGTGGATGCCCGGCACAAGGCCGGGCACGACGCCTGGAATGAATAGCTATCCCCACTTCACGTCATGGCGCGCCAGCACTTCGCGCACGGCATCGACGAGCTTGCCTTGGTCGACCTCGTATTGGGCCTCGGCCTGTTTCTTCAAATACTCTTCGCGGTCCTTGATCTCGGTAAGGCCCGCACCAAGGATGAGATCCTTGATCTGGATCTTGCCGTTCGCCCTTTCGTCCGACCCCTGGACGATCGCGCAGGGCGCGTTTCGCCTGTCGGCATATTTCATTTGCTGACCAATGCTGTGTTTTGGATTTCCGAGATACAGCTCGGCGCGGATATTCGCGTTGCGAAGAGCAGCGACCATCTTTTGATAGTCAGCGATTTCTCCTCCGAACACCGTGACGACTACCGGGCCAAATGCCGGCTTCGTGTCGACCTTTCCGAGCATGGTCAGCGCGGCCTGCAGGCGCGACACGCCGATCGAAAATCCCGTTGCCGGCACCGGCTCGCCGCGGAAGCGCGAGACGAGGCCGTCATAGCGACCGCCGCCGCCGACGGAGCCGAAGCGTACGGGGCGGCCTTTCTCGTCCTTGGTTTCGAGCGTGAGTTCGACCTCGTAGACGGGGCCGGTGTAATATTCGAGGCCGCGGACGACGGAAGGATCGATGACGATTCGGCTCTCGTCATACCCTGCCGCCGCAACAAGCTCTTTAATCATTGTAAGTTCGGCAACACCCTCTTTCCCTAAAGCGTTGTCTTCAACGACGGTTTCGAAATTCGCAATCGTCACCGCGTTCGAACCCACATCGCTTTTCGATCCGGACTGGCCCTTGTAACCTGTGAAATTGATCACGCGCGATATTGCGCGGTCACTCAATCCTGCCCCTTTGGTGAAGTCGCCTTTTCCTTCTTCTCCGCCATCCCATCTGCCTGGACCAAGTAACTTTTCGATTTCCTCGACTGGAAACTTATCGAGCTTATCAATCGCTCTTAGGACGGTCAGCCGTATGCCTGCATGCTCCTCACCACCCAGCCCGATGCTCTCCATCACCCCATCGAGCACCTTGCGGTTATTTACCTTCACCAGATAACTGCCGCGGGGAATGCCGAGCGCTTCCATCGTGTCCGCCGCCATCATGCACATCTCGGCGTCGGCCGCAGGCGAAGCCGAGCCCACTGTGTCGGCGTCGAACTGCATGAACTGGCGGAAACGGCCGGGGCCGGGCTTCTCGTTGCGGTAGACGTAGCCGGCACGGTAACTGCGATACGGTTTTGGCAGCGCGTCGAAATTTTCCGCGACGTAACGCGCCAGCGGCGCGGTCAGGTCGTAGCGCAGCGAGATCCACTGCTCGTCGTCGTCCTGGAACGAGAACACGCCCTCGTTCGGCCGGTCCTGGTCGGGCAGGAACTTGCCGAGCGCGTCGGTGAACTCCATCGCCGGGGTTTCGACCGGCTCGAATCCATAACGCTCGTAGACTTCGCGGATTTTCTCGACCATCTGGCGCGTGGCGGCAATCGCCGCCGGGCCACGATCTTCCAGTCCGCGCGGCAGGCGGGCGCGGAGCTTCTGGGGTTTTTTGGGTTTTTCAGCCATGGGCGGCGTTGGTACCAGCATGTGCCTGACGGGGAAAGCCGCTTTTGGCACCGCCACCGGCAAAACCAGGGGGATCCCACGCACTTAACCCACCGGGCGGGCTTTGACCAGAACGTCCTGTTTGGCCTTGGGCCTGCCTTAAGGGGATTCCATCCGCGCGCGAAGCGCGTCGGCGTCGGCCTTCGGCATTGCTTTCAGCAGCGGCTTGATGGTCTCGCCACCGACGATCTTGCCGTTCCGCATGAACATCCAGTCCGAGATGTCGGCCTCCTTGAACTCGACCACGTCGCCTGCCTTCTTGCCGGGCAGATCGCGCGGTGCGTTGGCGAACCTTCCCGAATAGCGGCCGTCCGCGATCTTCTTCACCTCGGCGATCCAGATGTGCTCGCCATTGTTCCTCGGATTCGGAAAACGCGCCTTCAGGGAGTGACCGGTCTCCGACGGTTTAGGCGCGTCGTAGGAGGCCCAGAACGTCGGCAGCGTGGCCCGCCCCTTTGCGATCGCGGCATTCATCTCCGCGTTGCCGGAACTGAGGTCGATCACCGGGGAACGGTCCTGGGCCATGACGGCGCCTGTCGGGGAGCCGAAAGCCGCGAGGGCCGCCGCAACGGCAGCCGCCACGACGCATTTGGAGCATATTGAGAGAGCTGAGGTCATTGTCACCATTTCACGCACCGAATTCTATCCGCAATCCGGGAGTTGGTCGCACAAAGCCGCAGAAGAGTTCACGATCCAGGAACCACACTTTGCGCGCCGAATTATTTGTAGGTCTCCAAAGGAGAGATCTATGAAGAAGCTTATCACCCTCACCGCTCTTACGCTCCTGTGCGGCTCGGCATTTGCCCAGAACACCGGCCCCGCTCCGCAGACCGGCATGGAGAAGCCCGGAACGACGAACGGCGCCAAGCCAGATGGTTCGATGGACACCACCGGCATGAGCGCAACCAAGGGCAATATCAAAAGGGACAAGGACGGGGCACCGGCCCCGAAGGACGAGAAGAAGTAAGCCGTTCGCTAACGCGGCGAGCGCATCAAGCTATACGTCGATGAGAATTTAGATGCATTAAGGCGTCAAGCTTCACAGGTTCGCCGGTATCTTGCCAGAACAGTTTTTGACTGAGGCTGCCCGCCACTATGAGGCGGTGGTGGCCGCCGACCAGTGTACCGTCCTTCGTTGCCTTGGCGATGATCTCGCCGTCCTCGTTCACGATGTTTCTCATGTGCCCTCCGTGTTGCTCTTGTCCGCCTCGTTTCCTGAGCGCTCCAAGATCGTGGCCATGATGGCTTCGCATTTCGCCTGAAAACCAGCTCGCTCCCGATCAGGTTGTGCAGCCTGGCGTCGCGGATGCTGCTGCCGGCCGGGAATGCTTCGTCAATCTTCGGCATCACCAACGCGGCTCCGACCAGCCGAGTTCCTCTATCCAGTTCAACAACCCTGACCGACGACGAAGCCCTGACCCCGCGCCTCACCGTGATCGGCGGGGTTGAACCGTGCGGCCGGAGCCGAACCCGATCCGCGGAGACAGACCCCTCACCCGTCGCCTCACTGCGTGAGGCGCCACCCTAACAGCGAGCTTCGCTCGTCTCGATCCCACAACAAGGGGAGAGGAAAGAGAGATCCGTCGAGGGAACAAGCCGGGCCTCAGGCCGCCGCGGCCTTATCCTTGGGCTGCACTTCGGCGGTGTAGTCCGCCATCAACTGCTCGGAGATCTTGCCGGGCGTGAACTTCCAATCCGCAATCTCCGACACCGGGGTTACTTCCGCCGCGGTGCCGGTGATGAAGCACTCGGTGAAGCCATCGAGTTCCTCCGGCATGATGCGGCGCTCGATCACCTCGATGCCGCGGCGCCTGGCGAGGTCGATAGCGGTGGCGCGGGTGATGCCGGCGAGGAAGCAGTCGGCGGTCGGCGTGTGGATCTTGCCGTCCTGGATGAAGAAGATGTTGGCGCCGGTGCATTCGGCGACGCGGCCCTGCCAGTCCAGCATCATGGCGTCGGCATAGCCTGCGCGCTCCGCCTTGTGCTTGCTGATGGTGCAGATCATGTAGAGACCGGACGCCTTGGCCATCGCCGGAATCGTTGCCGGATCGGGCCGGCGGTATTCGGCCATGCCGATCCGGATGCCCTTCAGCTTCTCGGCGGGATCGAAATAGCTCGGCCAGTCCCAGGCGGCGATGGCGAGATGGATGGTGTTGGTCGGCGCCGACACGCCCATCATCTCCGAGCCGCGCCAGGCGATCGGGCGGAGATAGGCATCCGGCAGGCTGTTCTTGTCGATCACGAGTTGTTTTGCGGCGTCGATCTCGGCCACCGAATACGGAATCTCGAAATCGAGGATGTTGGCCGAGTTCTTCAGCCGCTCGGAATGCGCGGTGCTCTTGAAGACCCTGCCGCCATAGGCGCGCTCGCCCTCGAACACGCAGCTCGCATAATGCAGGCCATGGGTGAGAATGTGCACGTTGGCGTCGGCCCACGGCACCAGCTTCCCATCGTACCAGATGACGCCGTCGATCTTGTCGAACGAAACTCCCATGGTCTCTCTCCCGGATAGACACTGCTTCGATTGGCCGCGCATCAGCCCTCGCGCGGCTCAACGAGACGCGCGCACCCAGCGCTCAAGTGATCTGTCTACGGAGGCGGCGGGATAATTCCGCCGCCGGTCACAGGACCTTTCTGATCCAGTCGTGCGGGTCTTCAGCGCGACCGTACTGGATGTCGACCAGCTTGTTGCGCAGGCCCATGGCGACCGGGCCGGCCGCGCCGCCAGAGATCAGAAACTCGCCGCCCGCGGAGCACACCTTGCCGATCGGCGAGATGACGGCCGCCGTGCCGCAGGCAAAGGCCTCTTTCAGCTTTCCGCTGGCGGCATCCGCGCGCCACTGATCGATCGTGTAGGCCTCCTCGCGCACGCGGGTGCCGGAATCCTTTGCGAGCGCGATGATCGAATCGCGGGTGATGCCCGGCAGGATCGTGCCGAGCGGCGGCGTCAGCAGCGAACCGTCGTCGAACACGAAGAAGACGTTCATGCCGCCGAGTTCCTCGATGTAGCGGCGCTCGACCGCATCGAGGAAAACCACCTGATCGCAGCCGTGCTCGATGGCCTCGGCCTGCGCGCGCAGGCTCGCCGCATAATTGCCGCCGCACTTGACGGCGCCGGTGCCGCCGATCGCGGCGCGCGTGTAGTTCTCCGACACCCAGATCGACACCGGCGCAGGTCCGCCCTTGAAATAGGAGCCGACCGGCGAAGCGATGACGGCGAAGATGTATTCCGCTGACGGCTTCACGCCGAGGAAGACCTCGCTCGCGATCATGAAGGGGCGCAAGTAGAGACTGCCCTCGCCGCCCGGGATCCAGGCGCTGTCGATGCGCACGAGCTGCTCGACCGCCTCGATGAACACGTCCTCGGGCAGCGGCGCCATGGCCATACGCTCCGCCGAGTTCCTGAAGCGCCGGGCGTTAGCGTCGGGGCGGAACAGGTTCACGCCGTTGTCGCGCTTGTATGCCTTGAGGCCTTCGAAAATCTCCTGCGCGTAATGCAGCACGGCGGCAGCCGGATCGAGCGGGAAATTCGCGCGGGATTCGACCCGCGCGCCATGCCAGCCCTGCGCCTGATTGTAGCGAACGATCGCCATGTGATCGGTGAAAATCCGGCCGAAGCCCGGGTCGGCGAGCTTTGCCGTGCGCTCGTTCTCGGGAGTCGGATTCGCCGCATGCTGGATTTCGAATTTCAAACTCATTCCCTTGCTTCCTGCCCTTGCTTCCCGCTGTCGGTATCGGCGCGATCTCTGGCGCCGGCCGGCCGCTTCCGGCCTGCTGGCTTATTAGGTCCGGACTTCACCACCACCAGCCTTGCAGCCGGTCTCCATCGCCGTCATGTCGGTTGAGGACATGCTTTTGCGGAATGCCGAAGTCCAGTATGTTTGCCGAAATGCCGCTCGACAATCGCACGGTAGTTCATTTGCGGCCGTTGCCGCCATTGCTGGCTTTTTCCGGCTGCCTGACACGTCACCAGGTTCGAAACGACTTAAAGTTTCGTCGTGGCTGGCAGTTTTGTAACATTGAACCCAAGATATGTCAACATGACTGACATAAATTTCTCAAGGGGCCCGGCCGACCCCGATTCGCAGGGAGCCGCCGGCACGTCCCCTGCTCCGCGGGCCGGTGAAATGCGCTGGGACATCATCGAACTGTTGTTCTTCGCCTACCGCGACTTCGTGGGCGACGCCGACCATGAACTCGAGGCTTTCGGGTTCGGCCGCGCCCACCACCGGGTGATGCATTTCGTCTACCGCTATCCCGGCCTCAAGGTCGCCGACCTGCTGGACGTATTGCGGATCACCAAGCAGTCGCTTGGCCGGGTGCTCAAGCAATTGCTGGACGAGGGCTACATCGTTCAGAAGACCGGCAATAACGACCGCCGGCAGCGCCTTCTTTACGCCACCCCCAAGGGCGAAGCCTTGGTGGCAAAGCTTGCGGGGCTGCAGACCGACCGCATCACCCGCGCGCTCCGGGACATCAATCCCGAAGGCGTCGCTGTTATCAGCCAGTTCCTGCGCGCGATGATCGATCGCGACGACCCCGACAAGGTGTTAGAGGCGATCTTCGGGACCGGCAGCAAGAAGCCAAGGGAGTGATCGTGGCGCAAGGAGCAACCATCGCTACAGCCACCGCGCGTGCAACGCAGCAAATGGCCGACGACGCCCCGCATCTGCTGCTGGTCGACGACGACCGCCGTATCCGCGATCTTTTGTCGCGGTTTCTGTCCGGCGAGGGTTATCGCGTCACGACCGCGTCGAGCGCGAACGACGCCCGCGCCAAACTGCTCGGCCTGCATTTCGATCTGTTGATCCTCGACGTCATGATGCCCGGCGAAACCGGCTTCGATCTGGCGCGGTTCATTCGCGCCTCGTCCTCGGTGCCGATTATCATGCTGACGGCGCGCCATGAGGCGGAGGCGCGGATCGAGGGCCTCCAGATCGGCGCCGACGATTACGTCGCCAAGCCGTTCGAGCCGCGCGAACTGGTCTTGCGGATCGGCAATATCCTCAAGCGCTCCGCGCCGCCGCCGGTGGAAGCGCTGGAGCAGATCGCGTTCGGCCCTTACGTCTATCATCTCGACCGCGGCGAACTGCGCCAGGGCGAGGAGATCATCCACCTGACCGACCGCGAGCGCGAAATGCTGCGCATTCTGGCCGCCAGCCCCGGCGAAACCGTGCCGCGCGCGGCGCTGACCGGTGGCGGCACGGTGAACGAGCGCGCGGTCGACGTGCAGATCAACCGCCTGCGGCGCAAGATCGAGCGCGATCCCGCCAATCCGCTGTTCCTGCAGGCGGTGCGCGGCATCGGCTATCGCCTGGTCGCGTCGCCCTGAGCCGATATTCATGAGTACGCTCGACACCGGCCTGACGTTCATCCGCAACGCGTCGCAACGCGTCTCCAGGGCCAATGGCTGGATGGGGAACGCGTTCAAGAGCTGGATGCCGACCGGCCTCTATGCCCGCGCGCTCCTGATCATGATCGTGCCGATGGTGATCCTGCAGACGGTCGTGGCGTTCGTGTTCATGGAGCGGCACTGGAATACGGTGACGCGGCGCCTGTCGGCATCCGTGGTGCGGGACATTGCCAGCCTGATCGACGTCTACAAGTTCTATCCGCAGGACAAGGAGCGCGCGCAATTGCGCCTCGTCGGGCAGCGGCTGCAGCTCGTGGTCGATTTTCTCCCGGTCGGCGACATGCCGCAGCCGGGGCCGAAGCCGTTCTTCTCGCTGCTCGACCAGACCCTGTCGTCGCAGATCGGCCGCCAGATCCGCCGCCCGTTCTGGATCGATACCGTCGGCAGGTCCAATCTGGTTGAAATACGCATCCAGCTCGATGACGCCGTGATGCGCGTGTTCGCGGAGCGAAGCGCGGCCTACGCCTCGAATTCGGAGATCTTCATCTTCTGGATGCTGGGCACCTCCTCGATCCTTCTGATCGTCGCGGTATTGTTCCTGCGCAACCAGATCAGGCCGATCCTGCGGCTGGCCGAGGCCGCCGAAAGCTTCGGCAAAGGGCGCGAGGCGCCAGACTTCCGTCCCCGCGGCGCACGGGAAGTGCGGCAGGCGGCGCAGGCGTTCCTGGAAATGAAGGCGCGCGTCGAGCGCTCGATCGAGCAGCGCACCGCGATGCTGGCCGGCGTCAGCCACGATCTGCGCACCATCCTGACTCGCTTCAAGCTCGAACTCGCATTGATCGGCGACAGCCCCGAAGTCGACGGCATGCGCAAGGATGTCGACGAAATGGCCGGCATGCTGGAGGCCTATCTCTCCTTTGCGCGCGGCGACAGCGGCGAGATCGCGCAGCCGACCGACATGGCGAAGGCGCTGGAAGAGTTGCGCAGCGACGCCGAGCGCAACGGCCATATCGCGACGGTGACGTTCCACGGCCTGCCCGTGGTGACGGTGAAGCCAGCCTCGTTCAAGCGCTGCATCGCCAACCTCGTCTCCAACGCGGCCCGCCACGCCAAGACGGTCGCCATCACCGGCCATCGCGATCACCGCTATCTGACGGTGACGGTCGACGACGACGGCCCGGGCATTCCCGCCAATATGCGCGAGGAAGTGTTCAAGCCGTTCCTGCGGCTCGACGATGCCCGCAACCAGGACGAAGGCGGCACGGGCTTAGGCCTCGCCATCGCCCGCGACATCGCCCGCTCGCATGGCGGCGACATCACGCTCGGCGACAGCCCGATGGGCGGATTGAGGGCGGCAGTAAGGGTGCCGGTGTAGGTCCACGAAGCTGCGTAGCCCGGATGGAGCGAAGCGCAATCCGGGACAGCTCGCCCGCGCACAAAGAATCCCGGGTTTCGCTTCGCTCCATCCGAGCTACGAACTGTCGTCCCTGCGTTCGCAGGGACCCATAACCACAGGGCTTGGTTGTTAAACAAAAGCCATCGAACAGCGGCTCTCAAAATTTACGGCACGGCGTATGGGTCCCTGCGTTCGCAGGGACGACAATTCACCGCTGCAGATTCTGCGGCCTCGCTACTTCCCCGGCTGCTTCGGGATCATGGACTTCAGCTTTTCCATGTCCTTGATGTTCATCTTCATGCCGCCGGGCATCATGATGTCGCCGGGCTTCTGATCGGCCTTGCAGGCGCCGACCCATTTGGCCTCTATCGTGCTGTTGCTATCGCGCGCCGCCCCACCGGCCGGGCCCCCCTCGCTGCGCGAGGTCGTTTTCACGGTGTAGGCGGAGTTGAAGTCGCCGGTGATCTCGGCCTTTGATTTGATCGACATGCCGGCGATGCCGCAAACGGAATCGGTGACATAGCCGGTCGCCGTCTTCTGAATGTCCTGCTTGGAGCAGATCTCCTTGGCCACGGGGGACATTGCGGTGGCCATGTCCTTGTCCGTGGTCTCGTCCGTGCATTGCTGCATGGTCATCTCGGGCACTGTCCCGCCGCTCAGCACCTTCATCTCCCATAGTCCGGCCTTGCGCACCGGCAACTCCACGGCGATCGCGCCACTCACCGGCAACAGGACAAGCAGTCCAACGGCCGAACAAGACACAAGAAGCAGTCGTCTCATGCGTGTGCTCCCCCTCAATCCTTCCACGATATTGTGCGCACGCGAAGTGAACGCTTCGCGTGGCAAAAACATGTCCGGCCGGAAAAGCAGGTAGCGCGGGCGCTCAGTTCAGTAGAGCGTGCGCAGCGGCCGCTCGGCGGCGCCATAGGGCACCCAGCGGCAGGCAAAGGAAACGTAGCCGCCGTAATAGGGCTGCACGCCGAGGAATTTCACCACCTTGCCGTAGCGGGCGCAGTGATCGACGGCGAGCTGGCGGGCATCGGTCTGCGTCGCCAGCGGATAGGCAATGATGCCGCCGGTGTCGTTGCCCTTGAACGATGGCACCCAGTCCGCCTGCGCCGGCGCGCCCGCCAGCATTCCGCCCATGACTACCAGGCACAAGGCAACCAGGCACGCGGCCAGAATTCTTCGCATCGCAGACTCCATTTCGCTCGAAGCCCACCATAGTGTGCGCCGATGGCCGTGAAAAGAATGGTTGCAGCACGAGGCGGACTTGGCCGTCAGGTGTTGCCGCGCTGCACTTGACCTCGTCATGGCTTCGCGGCACCGTCTCGGGCGTTGGTTTACCGGCGGATTCCCCATGCGCAACCTGTTCACATCCTTGAGAGCACTCGGCCCCATCACGGCGGCGGTCGCCCTGCTGGTCTCCAGCCATGCCGCCCAGGCCGCCAACCCGCTGGAGCTGAATTTCGGGCTGTTCGGTCCCCGCTATGACGGCCGCGTCGCCGAATGCGAGCGGGCGCTGACGACGATCACGTCGCAATTCCAGGCGAAAGAGAGCAAGTTCTGGAATTCGTCGCTGACGATCACTTCTTACGGCCGGATCCACGAAACCGCGTTTCGGCCTTGGCAGTCCGACAACATTCCGCGCCGCTACTGCAGCGGAGACGTGATGCTGAGCGACGGCAAGATGCGCACCGTGCACTACTCGATCATCGAGGATGGCGGCTTTGCCGGCTTCGGACAGGGCGTCGAATGGTGCGTGACCGGCCTTGACCGCAACTGGGCGTATAGCCCCGGCTGCCGGGCCGCCCGGCCCTGATTCCTTGATCCGTGGCGATAGGACAGCCCCCGCGGCTGCCGTTCGCGACTACCTAATTTTGTTCTTGAAATGTTCCGGTTCCCTGCTAGGCTCCCGGTAGTCGAGTAGAGGGGCGTTCGATGCACCGATCCACCGTTATTTCGCGGCTTCTGATTTCGCTGGCGCTTGTTGTCGTCTCCGCCCGGATGGCGTTCGCGCAGGACCGCCGGCAGAACGCCCCGGGCGAGTTCGATTTTTATGTCCTGGCCCTTTCGTGGTCGCCCTCGTTCTGCGAGGCGGCGGCCGAGCGCGGCAATAGCGGGCGCTCACAGGTCCAGTGCGAACGGCCCTATTCGTTCGTGGTTCACGGCCTGTGGCCGCAATATGAGCGCGGCTTTCCCGAATATTGCCAGCGGCCCTCGCCGCGGCTTGATCGCAACATCATGACCTCGATGTTGGACCTGATGCCGGCGCCCGGCCTGATCTTCAATGAGTGGGACAAGCACGGCACCTGTTCGGGCCTTGGCGCGCGGGCCTATTTCGAGAGCGTCCGCAAGGCGCGCGCGGCGGTGAAGATCCCCGAGGAATTCCTGCAATTGTCGGAGCAGAAAACCATTGCTCCAGGCGATCTCGAGGCGGCCTTCATCAAGATCAATCCGGGCCTGAGCAGTTCGGCGATTTCGGTGACCTGCTCGAGCCGGCGACTCAGCGAGGTGCGGGTCTGCCTGAGCAAGGACATGCAATTCCGCGCCTGCGAAGAAATCGACCGCCGCGCCTGCCGCCGCGACGAAGTGGTGATGCCCCCGGTGCGGGGCGGCTGAAGATCCTCTTCCGCCATGCCAAGGAAATACACCAAGGCATGGCGGCCCGTCCTGCGCAGACAGCCCAGGGTTGTCTGTGTTCCCGGTCATCCACGGCCTTATTGTCGTCTGCACGGCACGTGGATGGCCGGGATCCCCCCACGCAAGAGCTGCATCAGGCACGAATATCCACGCTGGTGTGATCGGCGAAGCTCAGTCGTGCCGATCCATTGAAAACAAGGGAATCGTTCGAGCCCTTGAAGTTTACAGTGGTCCTGCCGTACTGCTGGGTGACGATAACATCATTCAGCGAATAACCGCTGATCGAGAGATCGACGCTGTCGCTGCCGTTGTCGACCCGAACGACATCGTGGCCATCACCCTTGGCAAAATTGATCGTGGAATTATCTCCCGTTACCCAGATGTGATCGTTACCGGCGCCGCCCGTCACCGTCGACGATTCGCCGACCTGGATCGTATCATTGCCAGCGCCACCATCGACGACGGAATAATCATTGGTCCGCACATAGTCATCGCCGTCGCCGGCCGACACGGTTGCATGTGAGTAGGTGGTGACGGTGTCGTTGCCAGTACCGGCGTCGACAACCGCATTGTCATAGGCGTCGATCCGATCATTACCCGCGCCGCCGCTCAGGTTGGCCTGATCGTAGGCGTTGAGGCTGTCATTGCCGTCACCGCCGCGCAAGGTAGACTGATGACCGGCGCTGAGAATGTCGTCACCCGAGCCTCCATCAAGCGTGGCGTTGTGGTAGGCGCTAAGCTTGTCGTTGCCCGCACCGCCATCGAGGCTTGAATAGGCATAGGCGCTGAGAACGTCGTCGCCAGCGCCGCCGTCAAGGGTGGAATTGTCGCCGGCGTTGAGCATGTCGTTGCCCGCACCGCCACTGAGGCTTGAGTTGGCATTGGCGCTGAGAACGTCGTCGCCGGCGCCGCCATCAAGGGTGGAATTGGCGTCGGTCTCGATCCTGTCGTTTCCATCTCCACCTGAAACGCTGGAATAATCGTAGGTGCTGATATGATCATCGCCGTCACCGCCTGTGACCGTTGCATGCGCGTACGTACTGATCCGATCATTGCCGGCGCCGCCATCCACGGTCGAATGACGATAGGTGCTGACGACATCGTCACCCTCGCCAGCGACGATATTGGCGTGGGCATAGGTATCGATCACATCGTTGCCCGCGCCGGCATCGATCGTGGCGTTGTTGGCCTGAACCTTGATGCTGTCGTTACCGGCTCCGCTAATAATCTGGAACAGATCGATGCCGCCCGACAACCCGTCGTTGGTACCACTGGTGCGAAAGGCATTGACCTGTGCCTGAAGCTGATCGACGACGGATTGTTCTGCCGACGCCCGCGCCAGCAACAGCTTGGCGCGGTACGAGATGCTGACCGTTGTGGCCGATGCACCGGCCGCCGAGGACGAAGTCCCGCCTAGCGTACTTGCCGTGCCGTCCTTGGTGCCTGCATCCGCAGTACCGGCCTGCGAAATCGACCAAGTAGTGTACGATGAATAGGCAGCGGCAATCACACTCATGAGGCACTTCCTTCTTTCCAGGAGTATTGGAATACACATACATCCTTAAATAGAAAGTTAGCGGATGGGCTGCATTTGCAGCAATCTGCTATGCGATGGTTTTGGCCGTTTCCATGGATAGCCGGCTAAATCACCTCGCGATGAAACGGACGCCCCGCCAACGCGAGACGTCATCCGACGCTCGCGTCGTCGACGATATGGGTTACTTTCCGCGCCCCGATGTCGTAACCCCTCCTCCATGAACTACCGACACGCCTTTCACGCCGGCGGCTTTGCCGATGTCATCAAGCACATCGTGCTGGTGCGCGTGCTGACCTATCTGCAGGAAAAGCAGGCCCCGTTTCGCGTCATCGACACCCATGCCGGCGCCGGGCGCTACGATCTCACGGGCGAGGAGGCGCGCCGCAGCGGCGAATGGCTGACCGGCATTGCGCGGGTGATGCAGGCGCGCTTTTCGGAAAACGCGCTGCCGCTGGTGACCCCCTATCTCGATATCGTCAGGGCATTCAACGCGCCGGGCAAGCTTGAGGCCTATCCCGGATCGCCCCTGATCGCCCGCGCGCTGCTGCGGCCGCAGGACCGTCTCACGGCCTGCGAAATCGAGTCTGGCGCGCGCAGGCAACTGATCGATGCGCTGCGCCGCGACAGCCAGGCGCGGGTAGTCGATCTCGACGGCTGGACAGCGCTGCCGGCCTTTGTGCCGCCCAACGAGCGGCGCGGTCTGGTGCTGATCGATCCCTCGTTCGAGCAAAAGGACGAATTCGAGCGGCTGGCCGACGGACTGGCCGAGGCCTACGCGAAATGGCCGACCGGCAGCTATCTGATCTGGTATCCGGTGAAGAGCCGGCGCGCCACCGACACCCTGGCACGCCTTGTCGCGGCCGCTGCCGCCGCCAGCAAGCCGGCCGGGAAATGTCTGCGGCTCGAATTTTCCGTTGCGCCGCAGGCGGCGGCCGGCCCCCTCGCCTCCACCGGCCTCCTGATCGTCAATCCGCCGTGGACGCTGGCGGGCGAATTGAAGACAATTCTCCCCGAACTCGAAAAGCCGCTCGGTCAGGGCGGAGCCGGCCGTTTCAGGCTCGAGACGCCTAAGCCCTGAAGGGGTACTACCTCTGAAAAGTGCGATTGGACCGTAGGCAATTTACGCGAAACCGTACTATGCTCAGGCCATTGGGACTGGCTTTACGTTCCGCTTCCGCGAATGGTTGCGGCGGAGTGATCAAGGCCGAATAAAATCCAGGTTGGTCGGCGGCTTGAATCCGATCGGCTCAGGTGGCCAAGCTTCCGGCAGCGAATGTCCGGTCAGCCGATGCGCGAGGTGCGCGTAGCGGCGGAGCAATACGGGGGAGGAGTTTCCCGATGGCCATGACTGGAATAGTCAAGTTCTTCAACGGAGAACGCGGCTACGGCTTCATCAAGCCCGATGATGGCGGCCGCGATGTGTTCGTGCACATCACCGCCGTCGAGCGGGCCGGATTGAAGGATTTGACAGAAGGACAGCGCATTACGTTCGAGGTCGAACCGGACAAGAAGGGCAAGGGCCCCAAGGCAGTCAACCTGGTGATTTCATCGTAAGCTGACGCTCGCGTTGACGCGGACTGAATTTTTGGCTGTGAGGATTTTGCGCTGGGCACGGCATCGCCGCCCAGAGCGTTTAAGCGCGCGGCACCCACGCGCGTAACCTTGGCCCGAAGGCAAAAAAATCCCGGCGACTTACTGCCGCCGGGAGGTGATAGCCGATAGTCTCTTTGTTCTTAGAAGCGATAGTTCAAGCCGGCCCGGATCAGGCCGAACCGGTAGCCGTTCGACGCGCCTGTAATGACGAAGTTGCTGTTGGCCAGATCGACATAGAGATATTCGACCTTGGCGCTCCAGTTCGGGGCGAAGGCCATTTCGGCGCCGGCGCCAAGCGTCCAGCCCGCATTGGTATGGGATTCCGACAGGCCGAAGGTTGTGGCGCGCAGCTCGCCGAAAGCGAGACCGCCCGTGCCGAAGAACAGGACATTGTTGAGCGCGAAACCGGCGCGGCCGCGAACCGTGCCGAACCAGGGGTTGGAAAATTTCCACGGTGCGAAGGTTTCTTCGGCGCCAGTCGCCTGGATGTCGCCTTCGACACCGAACACCCAGGCGCCGTTCTGCCAATTGTAGCCGGCCTGGACACCACCCACGAAACCGGACGGCTTGGTCGGATTGTTTGCGACCGAACCCCAGGCATAGCCGAGGTTGACGCCGAGATAGGGACCGGCCCAGCTATCGGGACGGAGCAGCGACTGCTTGATAGTATTGGGGGCGCCGTAGAGGTCGGCCGCCCGCGCGGACGTGGCCCAGCCTGCAGCGATCAGCGCCAGCGCGCCCCACACAAACCTGCCCATCACACAACTCCACGCAACTGCCGCGACCACGCCGGGCGAGAGGCCGGCCTGGTTACGGAACTCCACTTTTTTCCAGTAAGATTTATCGAGAGTTTTAAGTTAAAGGGTTGTTAAGCCGGGTTACCGCCCGCTCATCATTCTTAAGGATGCGTTACCGGCGCCTTTCCCCGGCAAGGCGCGCCGTGAGTGCTGGCGATGCAGCCCTGCAGCGCTTAATTTAGGCCCATGGATCACGATTCTACCGACCACCCGGAGCCCCCGCGCAAGGCGCGGCGGAGTTCCCAGCCGGATATGCCGCCGCAGGACCTGATCGCCGCCGACGTCGATCCCGCGACATCCGCCGCCGAGGAGGACGACGAGGCTCGCCTGCCGGAAGCCCCCGAGGAACCTGCCGAGGCGATTGCCGAGGGCCCGCTGGCGGTCGGCCACACGGCCATCGAAAACGCGGTGCGGCTGGCGCCGACCTCTCCCGGCGTCTACCGCATGCTCAATGCCGGAAGCGACGTGCTGTATGTCGGCAAGGCGAAAAACGTCCGCAAGCGGCTCTCCTCCTACGCCCGCGTCAACGCCCCGATGCCGGCGCGCATCCTGCGCATGATCGCCGCGACCGTGACGGTCGAGATCGTCTCCACCACGACCGAGACCGAAGCGCTGCTGCTGGAAGCCAACCTGATCAAGCAGCTGCGGCCGCGCTTCAACGTGCAACTGCGCGACGACAAATCATTTCCCTACATCCTGATATCAGGCGACCATTGGGCGCCACAGATCCTCAAACATCGCGGCGCGCAATCCAGGCCCGGCCGGTATTTCGGGCCGTTCGCATCCGCCGGCGCTGTCAACCGCACCATCACAGCGCTGCAGCGCGCGTTCCTGATCCGCTCCTGCACTGACGGCTTTTTCGAAAGCCGCACCCGGCCCTGCCTGCTCTATCAGATCCGCCGCTGCTCGGGCCCTTGCACGCGCGAGGTCGACTTCTCCGGCTATAGCGAACTGGTGCGCGAGGCGACCGATTTCCTGTCCGGCCGCAGCCACGCCGTGAAGAAACTCCTCGCCACCGAGATGGAGAAGGCGTCCACTGAACTCGAATTCGAGACCGCGGCGCTGTATCGTGATCGCCTCGCCGCGCTGTCGGCGATCCAGTCGCAGCAGGGCATCAATCCGCGTACCGTGGAAGAAGCCGACGTGTTCGCCATCCATCAGGAGGGCGGCTATTCCTGCGTCGAAGTGTTCTTCTTCCGCACCGGCCAGAACTGGGGCAACCGCGCTTATTTCCCGCGCGCGGAGAAGTCGTTCACGCCGGAGGAAGTGCTGGCCTCGTTCCTCGCGCAGTTCTACGACGACAAGCCGCCGCCGAGACTCATCCTGCTGTCGCATGAGATTGAGGAAAGCGCGCTGCTGGCCGATGCGCTCTCGGTCAAGGCCGGCTTCAAGGTGGAAGTCTCGACGCCGAAGCGCGGCGAAAAGAAAGAGCTGATCGCGCACGCGCTGACCAATGCGCGCGAGGCGCTCGGCCGCAAGCTGAGCGACACCGCAACCCAGAGCCGCCTGCTGCAGGGCATGGCGGCCACGCTCGCACTGCCGCAGGTGCCGAAGCGCATCGAGGTCTACGACAACAGCCACATCCAGGGCACCAACGCGGTCGGCGCGATGATCGTGGCGGGGCCGGATGGCTTTATCAAAAACCAGTACCGCAAGTTCAACATCAAGTCCGAGGGACTGACGCCCGGCGACGACTACGCGATGATGCGCGAGGTGCTGGAACGGCGCTTCAAGCGGCTGTTGAAGCCGCCGGAGGGCGACGCCGTCAAGGCGAAGGCCGACGATGATTCGTTTCCGCAATGGCCCGACCTCGTCATCATCGACGGCGGCCGCGGCCAACTCAATGCCGTCCGGGAGATTTTCGAGGGTCTGGGATTGACCCAGGTCTCCCTGATGGCCGTGGCAAAAGGCCCGGACCGCGATGCCGGGCGGGAGACCCTGTTCATGCCGGACCGCGAAGCGATCAAGCTCGAGCCGCGCGATCCGGTGTTGTATTTCATCCAGCGGCTGCGCGACGAGGCGCATCGCTTCGTGATCGGCTCGCACCGCAAACTACGGAAAAAGGACATCAGGGAAGCCGGCCTGCAGGAAATCCCGGGCATCGGCCCGTCACGCAAACGTGCCTTGCTGCATCACTTCGGAACGCTGAAGGAGATCGAACGGGCCTCGATCGCGGACCTCGGTAAGGTTCCAGGCGTTAGCGCAGAAAGCGCTCGCAAGATTTTCGAGTTTTTCCATGCGCAACCGAGTTAAGGGGACTTCTAGTCGACAGGGATGTCATTTGGGCGTCGCCTGCGACAGATGATCTAGTTCCACACGGTTGACCTTCACGTTCCAGCGGTATTGGTAAGACGGATGAACATCGCAACAACCAGGGGACAGGCCAAAACCCTGTCCCTGCCGAATATCCTGACCTACGCCCGCATTGCCGCCATTCCGGTGGTGGTCGGCTGCGTTTTCGCCCAATCCATCCTGGACGGCCCGCTGTGGCTGCGCTGGGTGGCGCTGGCCGTCTTTATCGCTGCCGCGGTGACCGACTACCTCGATGGCTACTATGCGCGAATGTGGGATCAGCAATCCGCTTTTGGCCGGATGCTGGACCCGATCGCCGACAAGCTGCTGGTGGCGTCCTGCCTCCTGATGCTGGCAGCCGATAGCAGCATCCATGGCTGGACGCTGTGGGCTGCCATCGTGATCCTGTGCCGCGAAATCCTGGTCTCCGGCTTGAGGGAATATCTGGCGGCGTTGCGGGTCAGCGTGCCCGTGACCAAGCTCGCAAAATGGAAGACTACGATCCAGCTCGTCGCGATCGGCTTCCTGATCGCAGGCGAGGCCGGCGAGCAGATTCTGCCCCAGACCACCCTGATCGGCATCGCCCTGCTGTGGGTGTCGGCGATCTTCACCATCTACACCGGCTGGGACTATTTCCGCGCCGGCATCCATCACCTCATCAAGGAGGATGAGGGATGAAGGTCAAATATTTCGCCTGGGTACGCGAGCGGGTCGGCATGGCGGAGGAAACCGTCGAGCCGCCGGCCGACGTGCGTACGGTGAACGACCTGATCGGCTGGCTGTCGAGCCGGGGCGAGGCTTATGCCTACGCCTTCGAAAAGCCGAAGGTGATCCGCGCCGCGATCGACCACGCCCACGTCAAGCCGGACGCCGTGATATCAGGCGCGCGCGAGATTGCATTCTTCCCGCCGATGACCGGCGGTTGAGCTCATCCATGTCTGTCACGGCGACCATTCGCATCCAGGAAGCGGATTTCGACGTCGCGCAGGAGATCGCGGCACTCACCAAGGGCCGCACCGATGTGGGCGCCGTCGTCTCGTTCAGCGGCATCTGCCGCGGCAGCGAGAACGGCGAGCCGATCGCCGCGCTGACGCTCGAGCATTATCCCGGCATGGCCGAGGCCGAGATCGCCCGCCACGCCGAGGGGGCGTTGTCGCGCTGGCCGTTGCAGGGGCTCACCATCATTCACCGGTTCGGCCGCATCGCGCCGGGCGAGAACATCGTGCTGGTGGTGACGGCGTCGCCGCATCGCCAGGCAGCCTTCGAAGCGGCGGAATTCCTGATGGACTATCTGAAGACCAACGCGCCGTTCTGGAAGCGCGAAGAAAGCGGAAAAGGCACCAGTTGGGTCGAGGCGCGCGACCATGATGATGCCGCCGCCGCGCGCTGGACCAAGCCCTGATGGCCAAACGCGCAAAACCGGCAGCGAAGCGCGGCGCCAGCCCGTCGAAACTCCCCAAGGTCAGTGCAGGCGAATTGCTGACCCTGCTCGATTTCGTCCGCTACGCCGTCAGCCGCTTCACCGAGGCCGGGCTGGTCTTTGCCCATGGCACCACCGATCCGGTTGCCGAGGCCGCCTTCCTGGTCTGCGAGGCGCTGCATCTGCACCCTGACCAGTTCGAGGCGTTCGCCACCGCGCGCGTAACCGCCGCCGAAGGCAAGAAGATCCTCGATCTGATCGGACGGCGCGTCACGACGCGAAAACCCACAGCCTATCTCGTCAACAAGATCTACATGCGCGGCCTGCCATTCTATGTCGACGAGCGCACCATTGTGCCGCGCTCGTTCATCGGCGAATTGCTGGAGCAGCATTTCGGCGGCGACGGCGATGAGGAGGCCGGCTCGCTGATCTCGGACCCGGGCGTGGTCGAAAGCGTGCTCGACCTCTGCACCGGCTCGGGCTGCCTTGCCATTCTGGCCAGCCGGAATTTTCCGAATGCCGAAATCGACGCGGTGGATATTTCAAAGGACGCACTGGAAGTCGCCGCGCGCAATGTCCGGGATTACGGGCTGGAGAACAGGCTCACGCTGTACCGCGGCGATCTGTTCAAGCCGCTGAACGGCAAGCGCTACGACCTCATCATTTCCAATCCGCCCTATGTCGATGCGGAAGGCATGGCCGGCCTGCCGCGCGAGTGCCGCGCCGAGCCGAAACTCGCCTTCGACGGCGGCCCGGACGGGATCGACATCGTCCGCCGCATCCTGGACGAAGCAGAAGCGCACCTGACGCCGCAGGGCGGGCTGTTATGCGAGATCGGCCGCTGCCGCCCGCAACTGGAAGCCGCCTATCCGCAACTGCCGCTGCTCTGGCTCGATACCGCGGATTCCGAGGGCGAAGTGTTCTGGATCGCTGCGGCAGATCTTTGATCCGGCATATTTGCGCGGAAATATCACGACGTGCTGGCGTTCCCGTTCCGCGGCGAAACTGATAGTTTGGCGGCAGCCCACTGCCCCAAACAGAAAAGAGGCCGCCCATGCTGGACAAGAGCCCCCATCCCACCCCCGTCGCGGTTCCGAACGACCTCGCCGCGCACTGGATGCCGTTCACCGCGAACCGGGCGTTCAAGAAGAACCCGCGGCTGCTCGCCGGCGCCAAGGACATGCATTACTTCACCGTCGACGGCCGCAAGATCATCGACGGCGCCTCGGGCATGTGGTGCACCAATGCCGGCCATGGCCGCACCCAGATTTCATCGGCGATCGCCAAGCAGGCCGAGGCGCTGGACTATGCGCCGCCGTTCCAGTTCGGCATCCCGCAGGCCTTCGAGCTCGCCAGCCGCATCGCGGAACTGGCGCCCGCAGGCCTCGACCACGTGTTCTTCTGCAATTCCGGCTCGGAAGCGGCCGACACCGCGCTCAAGATCGCGCTGGCCTATCACCAGATCAACGGCCAGGGCGGCCGCATCCGCCTGATCGGCCGTGAGCGCGGCTATCACGGCGTCGGTTTTGGCGGCACCTCGGTCGGCGGCATCGTCGGCAATCGCAAGATGTTCGGCTCGCTCTTGACCGGCGTCGATCATCTGCCGGCGACCTATGACCGCGAGAAGCAAGCCTTCAGCATCGGCGAGCCCGAATATGGCGCGCATTTCGCCGACGAGCTCGAACGCATCGTCAATTTGCACGGCGCCAACACCGTCGCGGCCGTGATCGTCGAGCCGATGGCGGGATCGACCGGCGTGCTGCCGGCGCCGAAGGGCTATCTCAAGCGGCTGCGCGAGATCACCCAGAAGCACGGCATCCTCCTGATCTTCGACGAGGTCATCACCGGCTTTGGCCGGCTCGGCTTCGCCTTTGCCGCCGAACGCTATGGCGTGACGCCCGACATGCTGACCTTCGCCAAGGGCATCACCAATGGCGCCGCCCCGATGGGCGGCGTGCTGGTGCGCGACACCATCCATGACGCCTTCATGAGCGGCCCGGAACATGCGGTCGAACTGGCCCATGGCTACACCTACTCGGCCCATCCGCTGGCCTGCGCGGCGGGTCTCGCCACGCTCGACATCTACCGCGACGAAAAGCTGTTCGAGCGCGCCAACAAGATCGAGCCGAAATTCGCCGACGCTGTGATGTCGCTGCGGAACCAGCCTGATGTCGTGGATATCCGCACCGTCGGCCTGACCGCGGGCATCGATCTCGCACCGGTCGCCGACGCGCCGGGCAAGCGCGGCTTCGCCGGGCTCAACAGCGCCTTCCACGACAACGACCTGATGGTGCGGGTTGCCGGCGATACGCTGGTGCTGACCCCGCCGTTGATCATCACCGAAGACCAGATCGGCGAGATCATCGAAAAAGTCGCCAAGGTGATCCGCGCGACGGCTTGAGCCGCGGTAGGAACATTCGAAACGACCCCGCGTTCATTCACCGGCGGAGACGATCGTGTCACCGCCGGTGGAGGTATTGCAGAGATGCTCGCGCCTTCGAGCGACCTGCTGCGCGCCGGGATCGGACTGAAGCTCAACCAGATCAAGCTGGCGACGCGCTCGTATCTGCGCGACAGAACGAACCAAGCGAGCGGAACCATCACGTCCTATGCCGTCGCGGCAGGCCTGTTCGTCGTAGCCGGCATTTTCCTTATCGCCGCCTGCCTCGTCGGCGCCACGGCGCTGTTTCGCTGGATCGAAATCCATTACGGACAGTTCTGGGCGTTCGGCGCAATCGGCGCGTTGCTACTCGCGATCGCCGCGATCTGCGCCGGGCTGGCCGCGGCCAAACTCAGAAAACCATCGCCGCATTTTCCCTCGCTCACCAGCCGCCTTCGCGTGGCGATCAAGGCCAATCCGCTCCAGCCGGACCAGATCGAAGCCGCACGGGACACCGCCGCGTCGGTCTTGTTGGCGCCTTCGGCCGGCGCCCGTCGCAGGCGGCGATCCCGGACGAGACGCGACAACAGAAATATGAAGGCCGGCCTGATCCTGATGGCGACCTTGTTGGGCTGGGCGGCAACGCGACGGCGGTGGCAAGCGCGACAAATGGACGTCTGATGCCCCGCGCGCGATCCGGCCCCGACAACAATCTGCGCTTGATCGCGGCGACCGCCATTCTCGTCCTGACCGCGCAGCATTTTTTTCAACCCAGAGCAAAAGCTGGTTCTTCCGGAAAATTGATCGCGCAACCCGGCTCGCCCACGCGCGAACGGGCTCAGGAACCCGTCGCCCGAGCGGGTATGATCAATTGGATCGCAATTCCCTGGGCGGCCTGGAAACACATCCTGTGGCGTATCTACGAACGCACCAATGATGACCGCTTGCTCGCCACCGCCGCTGGCGTGGTGTTCTTCGGACTGCTCGCGATATTTCCGGCGGTGACAGCGCTGGTCTCGTCCTACGGACTGTTCGCCGACCCCAGAACCGTCGGCGCCAATCTGCAAACGCTGGCGGTGATGCTGCCCGAAGGTTCGTTCCAGATCGTGGAGGACCAGATTGCCCGCGTGCTCGAAAAGGGCAACGCCGCGCTCGGCGGGACGTTTCTGTTTGGCCTCGTCCTTGCGCTCTGGAGCGCCAACGCCGGTGTCAAGGCGATCATCGACGCACTCAATGTCGTCTACGAGGTGCGGGAAACGCGCAACTTCCTGAAACTAAACCTGCTTTCGCTCGCCTTCACGACCGGCGGGATCGTGGCCCTGCTGCTGATGGTCGGCGCGGTCGTGGCGTTTCCGCTAATGTTCAATCATCTCGGCCTGCCGCCGGGAAGCGGCTTCATCCTCGGCCTGGCGCGTTGGCCGTTGCTGTTGGTAGTTCTGCTGGTGGCGCTAAGCCTGCTCTACCGATTTGGACCCAGCCGGCGTGCGGCGCGGTGGGAGTGGCTGGGCGCAGGCACGCTCGCTGCGGCGCTGCTCTGGATCGCCGGCTCGGCCGCGCTGTCCTGGTACCTCTCGAATTTCGGCAACTACAACGCGACCTACGGCTCGCTTGGTGCCGCGATCGGCCTGATGATGTGGATGTGGATATCGGCAACGATCGTGCTGTTCGGGGCGGAACTGAACTCGGAGATCGAGCGCCATGCGACCGCCGCCGCCCAGGGCGCCAGACCGGCGGACAGCAGCCGCGCGTGATCGCCGGCACGGCCAGTCAGTTCCGGCCGTGCCCAAAGAACACTAGCTCTGCGAATCAACATTGATGCTAAGGTTGCACCGCTCGGGGAGCGCAAGGCGGACCATGGCTGAAACTTCCGTATTTTCCCGGGTGAATACAGTTCGGACCTGAGGGCGTAGCGCGCGACATGATTCGCATTTCGACGATTTTCATCGCCATCTGCATGGTGCTGGTTGCAGCCTCCCTCGGCCTCGTCCTGCATGCGGTGGCCGGCTTCAGCGGCACCGAATCCGCGATCGTGGCGCTCACCGCGCTGACCTTCCTGATCCTCTACAACGCCGTGTCGATGCGGCTGCGCGACCGTTCCGACGTCGGCGGCCAGATCGCCGATCTTTCCCGCGGCACCGCCGACCTCGCCCGCCAGGTCGCCGAATTCGGCCGCCGGCTCGCCGCGGTCGAGGGCCGGGTGGTGTCGGCGAACTCGGCAAGCTCCGACCGCATCCAGGCCGTCCTCGGCGAGATCAACGAGCTCGGCGGGCTGGTCAAGCAACTGGCCATCTCGGTGGCGAGCCATGAGGATCTGCTGGCCTCGGGCGCGGCGGCCACGCCCCCCGCGCCGTCGGACGGACCGCATTCCGAACCGCCGGAACAACCGGCGATCGTCCCGGAGCAAGCGGCCCCCATCGTCAGGCCCGCGCCGGTTGCAGCGGCAAGGCCGGCACCTTCAGCGGTTGCCGCAGAAGCCGCTTCGCCCTCGCGCAGCCAGCCGCAACTGCTTGCCGCGGTGAAGAACGCCGTCGAGGAAAGCCGGCTCGACATCTACCTGCAGCCGATGGTGACGCTGCCGCAGCGCAAGGTGCGCTTCTACGAGGCGGTGACGCGGCTGCGCGACGACAAGGATCAGATACTCGCCGCCGACGATTTCATCGCCACCGCCGAAGCCGGCGGGCTGATCGGCAAGATCGATCACATGGTGATGCTGCGCTGTATCCAGGTGTTGCGCCGCCTGATGGTGCGCAACAAGGACGTTGGCGTGTTCTGTAACGTCTCGGCGGCGACGCTCGGCAATCCCGCCAATTTCGCCCAATGCCTCGACTTCCTCGAGGCCAATCGGGCGCTGGCGCCGTCCTTCGTGCTCGAATTCAAGCAGGCGGCGTTCCGCCACCTCGGCCCGACCGAAATCGAGAATCTTGCCGCATTGTCGCAGCGCGGTTACCGCTTCTCGATCGATCACGTCACCGACTTGCGGATCGAGCCGCGCGACCTCGCCGACCGCGGCGTCCGTTTCATCAAGGTGCCGGCGGCATTGTTGCTCGATCCCAAGCAGAGCTCGACCTCGGACATCCACCCTTCCGACCTTTCCGACCTGCTCGGCCGCTTCGGCATCGACCTGATCGCCGAAAAGATCGAGGGCGAGCGGGCGGTGGTGGACCTGCTCGACTATGACGTGCGGTTTGGCCAGGGTTTTCTGTTTGCACCGCCGCGGCCGTTGCGGCCCGAGGGGGCATCTGCTACCGGCGGGACGACAGCGAACAAGGAATCCGGCACTCCCAATGGCTCCAGCAGCACCGTTCCCATCGCCAGCCCGGCTGCAGAATCCCCGATGCGGGCGACCGGCAATGCCGCGCTGGCGCGCCGTGCCGCGGGACCGGGCTAACAGGCTTCCGCACTCATGACCTCATTGCGTTTCGTGGAGAGGCTGAGCGACCTTGTGGACGGCGTGGAGGTCATCCTCTCCGACATCTGGGGCGTGGTGCATAACGGGCTGGAGTCGTTTCCCGAAGCCTGCGCGGCGCTGCACACCTATCGCCAGCGCGGCGGCACCGTCATCCTGATCACCAACGCGCCGCGGCCGGCCGATTCCGTGCAGCGCCAGTTGCGCAAGCTCGGTGTCGCCGACGAAACCTACGACGCCATCGTCAGCTCCGGCGACCTGACCCGGAGTTTCGTCGCCGACCATCCCGGCAAGAAGATTTTCTGGATTGGTCCGGAGCGGGATTCGTCGATCCATCGCGGGCTCGACGCCGTGATGGCGCCGCTGGAACAGGCCGACTACATCATCTGCACCGGCCTGTTCGACGACGAGACCGAATCGGCGGAAGACTATCGCGCGATGATGCTGCAGGCGCGCGAGCACAAGCTGCCGCTGATTTGCGCCAACCCCGACATCGTCGTCGAGCGCGGCGACCGGTTGATCTACTGCGCGGGCGCCATCGCCGAGCTCTATCGCGAACTCGGGGGCGAGGCGATCTTCTACGGCAAGCCGCACCGGCCGATCTATGAACGCGCGATGGCGCTGGCCGCCGAACGCCGCGGCCGGCCGACCTCGCTCGACCGCGTGCTGGCGATCGGGGATTCAGTGCGGACCGATCTCACCGGCGCGCTCGGTTTCGGAATCGACTGTCTTTTCCTGACCCGCGGCATCCATTCCGAGGAATTCGAGGGCATCGACCAGCTCGATCCGGCTTCGGTCAAGGAGCTGTTCGGCCATCCGCCCCGCGCGCTGATGCGCGAGCTGCGGTGGTAGGTACATCGCTGCACCGGACTCAAAATTGCGAAAACAACCCCATGCAAAGTAGGAATGGGCCTTACATCGCTTTGTGCGGACACCGAAAGAGTGACTCGATTCCTCTATAAGACTGACTCGATTGCCGCCTTTAAGAGTGACTCGACTTCGTAATCCGCTGATTTGATTCGCCAAATCCGCCCGGATTTTTTCCGTACCGATTCTGAGCGCGAAAGAGCCGAGGGGGTCTTTTTCGATCCTAGCGTCGCTTCGCGAGCTCGGGCTGGGCAAGCCCGTGCCACGAACTCCCAGCGAAGCGAACGAAGGCTGTCAAGCCGAAGCCCGCAGGGCGAAGGCGGACTGGATTCGGGGAAATGCGCTGCCGAGGGTTCGCCGCTTCCGCTTGATGGGATGTTTTGTGCACTGTCACCGTAATGCCCGGCTCCCCCTGGCAAACGCAGGGAGGTGCAGGTCTGAAGCTCACTGCTCAATCGCCGTATTGTGCCACCTCCGCACCCAGTCATGCTCAGCAAGATCGGGAGCGACTTCTTTTATGAGCTTCACCACCCGCTCTTGCACGCCCACTAACATTCCCTCCAGAACTGCGCGACCTACTTGTTCAACTGCCGGGTCCGGCTGCCACTCTGTCTGAGATATACACGTCGCTTGGTATACGTCTCCTGCAGGAGAGAATTCTATTTTGCGCTCGATACCTTGCTCATAGAAGTCGATCTCGGTTGCCGCACCAACCTTTACTGCCCGCAACACATTCGGGAGCTGCTCAAGGAAAATTGCAAGATCGGCACCCACATCGACAGGCCAACGATCTTGACCAAATCCGGAAACGACAAATTGGCCCTGCTTTGCAACAGTTCGGCACAGATCCGAAAGGATCGATCTTATATCTTCCGTCTCTGGGTCGTACCCCCGGAGCATCGCGCGCACGTTGATAGTATCAGGAAGTTGCAAAGCGATAAACAATGGAGATCGCATCATAGAACCATTAATTACGGTGACAGTGCACTCAATTCGAAATCAGGAGTTACGGTGACAGTGCACTTAACTTGCCGGGGTTTACGGTGACGGTGCACTCAATTGGAAAGCCAGTAGCAAAATCGCATCGTGCCCAACAGCGAATTGAATTCTATGCCACCGTAACACGTGTGAGGAGTTTTGCGCACTGTCACCGTAACCGGGTGGGCGCGCGGGAATCATCGTGCGGACTGGTATCGCAACCGATAGTTCAACAAGCGTATTTTTCCGCGATCTTGTCGCCAATCGAAAGCTCTTCAGCCTCCATGATTTTCAAACCGGTCTCGGTTATTTTGACAACATCGGTCACGCACGATTCAAATTTTGTTTTTTGACCTTGAGGCAGGCAAATATCCGCCCGCGTGGTCGTTGCCACCGTGCGCGGCGATGAACATGGCGACGGCCGACCGGCAATAGGATTCGATTTCGTTGTCGTCCTCTGCTCTCGCCTCATCGAACCGTGCGATAATCAGGAGATCGGATCCTTTGAAAAGCGCGGCAAACAAGCGGGCGGACCGGAGAGGATCGGGCACGTTCAGAAGCGCCTTCGCGTGCAACTGACGCAACAGGGCCTCGATTTGGGCGATGACATGGGCGGGGCCGGCTTCGTAATGGAGCTTGCTTAACGAGTTTTGATTCGTCCTGTCGGCCATGACCATGGCTTCGACACTGCGGACGTCTGATCTCAACAGCGTGCGAAGCAGGGATGATCCCACCGCCATGAGCTGATCTTCGACCGAACCGTCGACGCCTTCAAGAAGGGCCTGTGGTGCAAACAACTGATGGCAGCCGGCCGCGATGGCCGCGCTGAACAGCGCCTCCTTGTTCTCGAAGTGCCGATAGATGCTGAGCTTGGATATCTTCGCCCGCTGGGCGACCTTGTCCAATGTCGTCGCTTGAAAACCCAATTCCACAAAGAGTTCGCTCGCGGCGTCGACTATCGTTTGGCCAAGCGCCTGGTTGGCGGGCCGGCCGCGCCGGCCCTGGCTGTTTTCGGTCACGACAATTCCGGTACTTGACAGTATTCTAATTCTTGAATTACGATACCATGTAGTGTCTGAAATGTGCAAGCCAATGGGTAGGTTTCACCTGTCCTCCAAACGGAGCCCATCACCATGGATGACGTCATCATCATTGGCGGCAGCTTTGCCGGTCTCGCCGGCGCCCTGCAGCTCGGCCGTGCCCGCCGCAAGGTCACCGTTCTAGATACCGGCCTGCCGCGCAACCGCTTCGCCGGCCATTCGCATGGGCTGCTCGGCCACGATCACAAGCCACCGCTGGACATCCTGGCCGAGGCGCGGCAGCAGCTAGCGCGCTATCACACGATCAGGCTGGTCAGTGCGCGGGCCGACAGCGTCTCCGGCGCCATCGACAATTTCTCTGTCCTTACTGGCGATGGCGAAAGCCTTGGGGCGCGTCGCCTGATCCTGAGCTATGGCGTCGCCGACCAGATGCCTGATGTTGCGGGCTTTGCCGAAGGCTGGGGCACCTCCATCGTGCCCTGCCCCTATTGCGATGGCTTTGAAGTCGCCGGCCAGCATTGGGGCCTCGTCTGGTCCGGCCGGCAGTCGCACAATTATGTCAGGCTGTACCACGATTGGACCGACAGGTTGACGCTCTTCGCCGATGGTCACGACATTCCGCCCGATATCCGGGCCGATCTGGCGCGCCGCAACATACCTGTCGTCGATGGCCGGATCACCGGGATCGCCCATCACAGGGGCCATAACGCCACCGTCAAGCTCGATACCGGCCCCAATGTCGCGGTCGACATCCTGTTCGCGCATCCGCGCAACAAGCCGTCCGCAAGCCTGCATGAATCACTGGGCCTCGCCACGGTCGATACGCCCGGCGGCATCGCCCTCAAGGTCGACGAGCGCCGCGAAACCAGCATGCCCGGCATCTACGCCGCCGGCGACCTCGCCACCCCCGGAATGCCCTCGGTCACCACGGCATCATCGCAGGGCGCGACGGCGGGTATCTTCGCCCAGCAGTCGATGCTGGTTTGAGAGCACAGATTGGAGGATGAGCATGGCCGTCGAACCGGACAGCGCGGGTGTGCGCTTCCCTCCGCCCTTCCTCTATCTGGGAGCGCTGCTGTTGGGGCTGGCGGCGAAGCGGTTCGTCACCCTGCGCTCTTTCGGCATCGACTGGTGGTTGCTGGTCGCGACGGGCTCGCTGCTGTTCGTTGCCGGCGCGGCGATGATGCTTGCGGCGGCGGGGCTGTTCCGGCGGCTCGGCACCAACGTTCCGCCGTCGCAGCCAACGACCCTCATCGCAACGACCGGTCCCTATCGGTGGACCCGCAATCCCATGTATCTAGGAATGGCGCTTATCTATGCCGGCCTTGCGATCGGCTTCGACGGGCCGATCGCCTTCGCCTTGCTCCCGTTGGTGCTGATCGCGATCCAGACGCAAGTGATCGCCCGCGAGGAGCGCTATCTCGAAGCGAAGTTCGGCGACGACTACCGCCGCTACAAGGCCGAGGTTCGCCGCTGGCTCTGACTATTCCGCCGCTGCCGCCTGCGGGGCCTTCTGATAAACCAGCACCGGCTTCCTTGCTGCGAGCTATCATATTCTGAAGGTTGCGGGCCGGTGTCACGGAAAACCGACTGGCCGGCTGACCCCGCAGTACACCCAGCGCCTGAGGAGACGCACATGTCCAAAACCAGAGACAACGAAGCCAGCATCAGCATCGCTCGTCTGACCGCTCTTGGAGAAGCCTGACACACATGGAGTTCGAACACGTCACCTTCGACCTGCCACACGGCACCTTTCACGCGCACTACCGGGGCTTGCTGCGACCCGGCATGGTTGGGGCGATGCGCCGCCTATCTCCGCCGATCGCGACGCCCCTGCTGCAGCTCCACGGTGCCGACGATGGCTGCATCTTCCCCCCGCGGGTCGACGACCGACATCGGTTCGCCGCCCCGCACGCGCTGGAAGTCGTCCCCGACGTCGGTCACTTCTTGCACATCGAGGCCCCCGAGGCGATCGCGGAAAGGATCGCGGCATGGGCCGAGTAGCGGATCACTCGACCCTCGCGGCGAGACCTCCGGGATGGGCGGCGCGGGCGGACTCTGACACGCAGGTCTAGAAGGAAGCTTAGTTAAGAACGGATCAGAACAAGGATAACATGTCATGGCACAGCACAATGCCGATCAGGTCGCCGACTGGAATGGCCAAAGCGGGGAGCGCTGGGTCGCCCACCAGGCCCGGCTCGACGCCAGGCTGGCGGTGTTCGGCCAGGCCGCGATCGAAGCCGCCGCGCCCGGCTGTTCCGCCAGATCGGCTACCAGAAGACCACGGTCGGCGACATCGCCAAAGGACTGCGGATGAGCCCCGCGAATGTCTATCGATTCTTCGAATCGAAGAAGGCGATCCGTCAGGCGGTGGCGCACTCGCTGATGGGTGAGGTGGAGCTCGAGGCGCAGCGGATCGTGGCGCGGCCCGGTCCGGTACTCCCGCGCTTCCGCGAACTGCTCGCACGATCCATCGCATGAGACGATCACACGCAGGTCTGGCGCCTTATCGCTGGTGGAGGCGGGCGCGCTCGCTGATCAGCCCGACGACATCCGCGCCCGCGCCTCGGCCGCGGTTCGTGCCGCCTTCGCGGGCCGCCCCGGCGAGCGGTCGGTGATGATCGACGGCGCGACGTGGATCGTCATGGCGCGCAATCCGGCAAGCTGACAGGGATTAGCAGGGAAGACGCCCCGCTCGGTGGAGGGGGGCGTCTTTGGTCGGTCAGCGGGACCCGATGAGGGCGTATTCGCCGGCGGTCTCGGTCTCGGAGAGTAGAGAGTTAGTTAGTTGGCCAATCGGTCAGGTACGCAGAAGAGATGGGTGCTGACATGAGTCACCGGCTTATCGATGCCGCTCCCTCGAATGCGTCCGAGCTCTCCGCTTATGTGGAGAGTCTCCGCGAGCACTTGCTGGCGCATCCGGAGGAATGGGAGCAGGTTACGCTGGACCAATATCTCGAAGCTTTCGCAGCTGTGCTGCGAGACCATCAAGGGCCGAGCCCCCTTGGCCAAAGCCGCCTCCTGGACGGGCATGAGCGGGAAAGCATGCCTTACGCCGTCCTTGCTCGACTGCTGCATGCGGCCAGCATCTACGAGTAGCCCTGACGCGCCTTCGGTTGACCCTGGCGAGCCGGAGCGAATTCGATCGAGCGATCGCCGGCAACATCGTGCGAATACGGCTTTCAACTTCGTCCTGAACCAGGACTATCAGCGACTGAGCCGAAGCTGCCGGACCGAGCGCCCGCCGACACAAAAACGGGGCGAATTCCGCAGCGTCTCGAACGACTTGCAGGATCGAGTCGTTTTCAAAACGAAAGCACCGCTGATCGAGTCGTTCTTAAGGTCAAGATCGAGTCGTTTTCAAAATGCAGGAATCAGCAAACTCAAGCACTTAACCGAGTCGTTTTCAAAGTGTCCCCACAACATCATCCGAAAACGCAAGACCTGGTAGGGCGTGGACTCATGAGAGCCCAGCATGCCCGGGATTGGGCCGGACATCACGAGAGTTGGAGCCAGCTGGAGACCAGGCGCCTTACGCCGTCGCCATATCCGGGAAGACCGCCTCGATCTTGGTCTTCAGCGTCGCCGCGTTGAACGGCTTGACGATGTAGTTGTTCACGCCGGCCTTCTTGGCGGCGATCACGTTCTCGGTCTTGGATTCCGCCGTGATCATGATGAAGGGCGTGGTGGCCAGATTGGGGTCGGCACGGACTTCCTTGAGCAGGTCGTAGCCGGTCATCGGCTCCATGTTCCAGTCGGAGATCACGAGCCCGTATTTCTTGCCGCGCATCTTGTTCAGCGCCGCCGAACCGTCGCTGGCATCGTCGATGTTGTCGAAGCCGAGCTGCTTCAGAAGATTTCGGATGATGCGGATCATGGTGCTGTAGTCATCAACCACCAGAACCGGCATGGACAAATCAACCGCCATCTTTCCCCCACTCAATGCTTACGCCACAAACTATCGGCAGGCCTGCGCGACCCGCAGTCCTCCCCCCAGCTCTAGCATCAGGCGTTAAACAGCCAGTTAACCGGGCGGCGCTGGATTGCAGCCGTTTTGGTCCGACCCGCCCCGCTTGACTTCGACGGGGGCACCGCGTCACGGTCCGGCCGCGTTCCCTGACCCAAAGAATCTTTGAAGAATCCCTGAAGAATCCCCGAAATGACAACTGGTTTTACCGTTATCCGAGACACCACCCCTGCCGCCGAGATCCCCCGCGGGGCCGTGGTCGCCATGGGCAATTTCGACGGCGTTCATCTGGGGCACCGGGCCGTGATCGACGCGGCCCTGCGGATGGGCCGCGCCCACGGCAAGCCGGCTTTCGCCCTCACCTTCGAGCCGCATCCCCGCACCTTTTTCAGCCCGAACAGCCCGCAATTCCGCCTCTCCGACGAGGCCGGCAAGCTGCGGCTGCTGGCCGGGACGGGACTGGACGGAGCCGTGGTGATGACGTTCGACAAGACCCGCGCCGGAACCTCGGCGCAAGATTTCATTCACCATGACCTGATCCAGCGCCTCGGCGTCAGCGGCATTGCGGTCGGCTACGACTTTCATTTCGGCAAGGGCCGCTCCGGCTCGCCGAGCCTGCTGGTCAGCGAGGGGCCGCGGCTCGGCATCGAGGTCGACGTCCAGGCCCATGTCGATATCGAGGAGCGGCCGGTGTCCTCCAGCGCGATCCGCATGGCGCTGGCGGAGGGCCAGATCGACGAAGCCACCGCCATGCTGGGCGGACCGTGGTTCGTCAGCGGCGAGGTGATCCATGGCGAGAAGCGCGGCCGCGATCTCGGCTACCCCACCGCCAATATCCGCCTCGACAAGAATTGCAGCCTCAAGCACGGCATCTATGCGGTGCGGGTCGGCCGCGGAGCCGAGCGCTTTGACGCGGTGGCAAGCTTCGGCCGCCGCCCGACCTTCGACAATGGCGCGCCGCTGCTCGAAGTGTTCCTGTTCGATTTCAAGAGCGACCTCTACGGCGCTGTGCTCGACGTCGCTTTCATTCGTTTCATCCGCGACGAACTTAAGTTCGACTCAATCGACGCGTTGATCAGGCAAATGGACGACGACAGCGCCCGAGCCCGCGCGGCCCTGGCCGCCGCGCCCGACGCATTTCCGAAGCTTGGAGTCATCGGCTGAGCAAGACCGAAAAACAAAAAATGCTGGCTGGCGAACTCTATCGCCCCGGCGATCCCGAACTGCAGGCGGATGCCTCCGCGAACAAGGCCTGGCTCGCGCGCTACAATGCGGTGCTCGCGGCACCCGTGGCCGAGCGGCACGCGCTGCTGTCGGCCCATTTCGGACACGTCGGCACCGGCGCCGTGATCCGCCCGCCGTTCTTCTGCGATTACGGCTACAACATCCGGCTCGGCGACGAGGTGTTTCTCAATTTCAACTGCGTCATCCTCGACGTGGTCGAAGTTGTCATCGGCGACCGCACCCAGATCGGACCCGCGACGCAAATCTATGCTGCCGACCACCCGCGCGACGCGGAGACGCGGCGGACCGGCCTTGAATTCGGCCGCCCGGTGCGGATCGGCAGCGATGTCTGGGTCGGCGGCGGCGCCATCATCCTGCCAGGGATCACGATCGGCGATGGCGCCGTGATCGGCGCCGGCAGCGTCGTCACGCGGGATGTTGCCGCCAATCAGATAGTTGCCGGAAACCCGGCCCGACCGCGTCGGGCCTGACGGGACGGCCGCGCCGGGGCTTTGCGATTTCCCGGTTGGCTGCTATGGAAATCCCCCATGTTTGCGCGGCGCACCATCAGCATTAGCGGCCCGGCTTCCGCCTGAGCGTTCAGCTCGGCGCAAGACCGGGATTTTCGTGCTTCACCCGCTATTCCCCGCGTTTCAGCGCCGTTTACGAGCCCAAACCAGAGCATTCATGTCCCAAAATCCGCAAAAGTCCGAAGCTGCCGACTATTCCAAGACACTGTTCCTGCCGCAGACGGAATTCCCGATGCGCGCCGGCCTGCCGCAGCGCGAGCCGGAAATCCTCAACTACTGGAACGAGATCGACCTCTACGGAAAGCTGCGCGAGGACGCGGCCGGCCGCGCCAAATTCGTGCTGCATGACGGACCGCCCTACGCCAACGGCAACATCCATATCGGCCACGCCCTCAACAAGATCCTCAAGGACGTCGTCACCAAGAGCCAGCAGATGCTCGGCTTCGATTCCAATTATGTACCGGGCTGGGACTGTCACGGCCTGCCGATCGAATGGAAGATCGAGGAAGAGAACTACCGCTCCAAGGGCAAGCCGAAGCCGGACTTCCGCGACTCCACCGCGATGGTGGCGTTCCGGAAAGAATGCCGCGCCTATGCGACGCACTGGCTCAACGTGCAGCGCGAGGAGTTCAAGCGGCTCGGCATCATCGGCGACTGGGATCATCCCTACGCCACCATGAGCTATCCGGCCGAAGCCCAGATCGCGCGCGAACTGATGAAGTTCGCCGCCAACGGCACACTCTATCGCGGCTCCAAGCCCGTAATGTGGAGCGTGGTCGAGAAGACCGCGCTGGCCGAGGCTGAGGTCGAGTACGAGGATTACACCTCCGACATGGTGTGGGTGAAGTTTCCGGTCACCTCGCCCGCGCATGGCGTGCTGGCGGAAGCATCCGTGGTGATCTGGACCACCACGCCGTGGACGCTGCCGGGCAACCGCGCCATCTCGTTCTCGCCGAAAATCGCCTACGGTCTTTACAAGGTCACCGATGCGCCCGCTGACAACTGGGCAAAGACCGGCGATCTCCTGATCCTCGCCGATGCGCTCGCTGCAGAGGTATTCAAGCAGGCACGCGTCACCGCCTATGAGAGGGTGCGCGACCTGCCGGGCGATACGCTCGACGCAGTGGAATGTGCCCATCCATTGAAAGGTTTCAGCGGCGGATATGAGTTCACCGTGCCGCTGTTGCCCGGCGACCACGTCACCGACGACACCGGCACCGGCTTCGTCCATACCGCACCGGGCCACGGCCGCGAGGACTTCGATGCTTGGATCGCGAACGTGCGCGAGCTGGAGGCCCGCGGCATCCACCCCGTGATCCCCTACACTGTCGACGAGAACGGCGCCTACACCGACCATGCGCCCGGCTTCACCGGCAAGCGCGTGATCAACGACAAGGGCGAGAAAGGCGACGCCAACGAGGCCGTCATCAAGGCGCTGGTCGAGGCCGGCAAGCTGCTCGCGCGCGGCCGGCTCAAGCATCAATACCCGCATTCCTGGCGCTCGAAGAAGCCGGTGATCTTCCGCAACACGCCGCAATGGTTCATTGCGATGGACAAGGACATTGCCGTCGACGGCAAGACCAAGCCCGGCGACACGCTGCGCGCCCGCGCGCTGCATGCGATCTCGGTGACGCAATGGGTGCCGCCCGCAGGACAAAACCGCATCAACGGCATGATCGCCGGACGCCCGGACTGGGTGATCTCGCGCCAGCGCGCCTGGGGCGTGCCGATCGCCGTCTTCGTGCGCGAGAAGGGTGATGGCTCCGCCGAGATCCTGCAGGACGAAATCGTCAATCAGCGCATCGTCGAAGCCTTCATGGAGGAAGGCGCCGACGCCTGGTACATGGACGGCGCGCGCGAGCGATTTCTTGGGGAGCGCGCGGCCGAGGAATGGAAGAAGGTCGACGATATCTGCGACGTCTGGTTCGATTCGGGCTCGACCCACGCCTTCGTGCTGGAGGACCGCCAGAATTTCCCCAATCTCGGCAACATCGTCCGCAAGATCGACGGCGGCGACGATACCGTGATGTATCTGGAAGGGTCGGACCAGCATCGCGGCTGGTTTCATTCCTCGCTGCTGGAAAGCGCCGGCACCCGCGGCCGCGCGCCGTATGACGTGGTGCTGACCCACGGCTTCACGCTGGACGAGAACGGCCGCAAGATGTCGAAATCGCTCGGCAACACCGTCGAGCCGCAGAAGGTGATGAAGGATTCGGGCGCGGATATCCTCCGCCTCTGGGTCTGCGCCACCGACTATGCCGACGACCAGCGCATCGGGCCGGAGATCCTCAAGAACACCATCGAGACCTATCGCAAGCTACGCAACTCGATCCGCTGGATGCTCGGCACGCTGCATCATTTCGATCCTGCCGATTCGGTTCCGGTTGCAGAAATGCCAGAGTTGGAACGATTGATGCTCCATCAATTGGCTGTCCAGAATGTTGCCGTGCAGTTTGCGTACAAGAACTTCGATTATAAGATTGTGGTCGCCACCCTTTCTAACTTCCTGAATGCCGAGCTATCCGCGTTCTATTTCGACATTCGCAAAGACACCCTGTATTGTGATCCGCCGTCATCGCAGCGACGCAAGGCGGCCCTAACCGCTATCGACATCATCTGCGATGCAATCCTGCGCTGGCTAGCGCCGGTCCTCAGCTTCACAACCGAAGAAGCGTGGCGGATGTACAAGCCGAACGCCGAACCTTCAGTGCATCTGACGCTGTTTCCTGACGGTATCGATGAATACGGAGATGGTGAGCTGAATTCCAAATGGGAGATCATCCGCAACGTCCGCCGTGTCGTCACCGGCGCACTCGAACTCGAACGCGCGGCCAAGAACATCGGCTCGTCGCTGGAGGCATCGCCTCTGATCTATGTGTCGGACAAGAACATCTTCAACACGCTGTTCGATGTCGACATGGCCGAAGTCTGCATCACTTCGAACGCGATGGTGACCAACGACGACGCGCCGGCCGGTGCGTTCACCCTCCCCGACGTTCCCGGCGTCGCCGTCGTGGTCGAGAAGGCAGTGGGCACCAAATGCGCCCGGTCGTGGAAGATCCTGCCGACCGTGGGTGAAGACGCCGAGTATCCCGATGTCTCCCCGCGCGATGCGCAGGCCTTGCGCGAGTGGAAGGCGCTTGCCGAAGGCGAGAAGCCGGTTGAAGCCGTCGAAGCGCCCGCCGAGCCTGTCGCCTTGATCGAGACGCAACACGTCGAGCAAGAGCAGCAACTAAAGGAAACGCCCGAGCAAGCCGGTTCGGGAAACGTGACGGCTGCCAAGCCCGACAAGAAAGTCAGGGCCAGGAAGACTTTGGCAGGCACGGAGGCTGAGGAAGCCGAGAGACCGGTCAAGGTCAACAAGGTCGCAGCGGCCAAGAAGGCTGTCGAAGCCGAGAAGGCCATTGAAGCCGAAGCCAAGAAGCCCAATGCCAAAAAGGCCAAGGCCAAAAAGGGCAAACCCAAGACGGCCAAGACCAAGAAGGCCAAAGCCAAGAACACCAAGGCTACGAAAGCCAAGGCCAAGAAAGCCGTAGCCGGGAAGGCAAAGGCCAAGAAGGCTGCGAAATCCAAGAAAGCTTCTTCGGCAACGAAGGGGACCAAGAAGGCGGCTGCAAAGACGGCGGCCAGGAAGGCAAACAAGAAAAAGACCACCAAGAAGCCGGGAAGGAAGCCGCCAGCGGCCAAGGCAAAGAAGAAAAAGAAGGCCAAGTAAGTGTCTGGCCTCGAACGCCCGCGAACCCCTCACCTCCGCGCCGGCGTCATTGCCGCGATCGCCGCGCTGGTGATCGATCAGGCCTCGAAGCTCTGGCTGCTCTACGTGTTCGACCTCGCCCATCGCGGCGCGGTCCGGGTCACGCCGTTCTTTGACCTGGTGCTGGCCTGGAACGTCGGGATCAGCTTTGGCTGGTTCCAGAGCGACAACCAGCTTGCCCAGGTCGCGCTGATGGCGGTCAAGGCGATTGCCGTGATCGTGCTGGGGATCTGGATGGCGCGCTCCAGCACGCTGCTGGCGACGCTGGCTCTCGGCCTCATCATCGGCGGCGCGGCCGGCAACGTCATCGACCGCTTCCTGTATGGCGCGGTGGTCGATTTCGCCCTGTTCCACATCGAGATCGGGGGAAAAACCTTCAATTGGTACGTGTTTAACCTCGCGGATGTGGCCATTGTTGCCGGGGTAGCGGGCCTATTGTATGACTCGTTCCTGGGGGTACCCGCCGCAAAAGCGCCCTGATCCCGGCCGATACGAACCCTTGCGGTATGGAGCCATTACGCGCCTCAAGCCAGCCCCCGCGTGTTGCAGAAATTATGAATGGGAACAGCGCGATGCGCGAGACCGAAGCCCGCTTCTGGATGCTGCAGACCAGCTCGCTGAGCCGGGCCCTGCGGTTCGCCGCCATTGCCCTCGGCATAGGCCTCGTAATGGCCGCCGGACCGTTGCGCGCGGCTGACGACGAGGACGAAGACGACAAGACCTTCGAAGAAAAGATCATCGAAGGCATCATGCGCGGCATCGGCGGCACCAACATGGAAAACCGCGGCATCGAGTACCGCGAGCGCTCCCCGCTGGTGGTCCCCCCCAAGCTCGATTTGCCGCCGCCGGCCGCGACCGCGGCCGAGGTGAAGGCCCCGAACTGGCCAAAAGATCCCGACGACCAGCGCCGCAAGGCAGCCATCGCGGCGCGCAAGAAAGAGAACAAGGACCCGCGCGAAGCGGCCCGCATCCTGACGCCGGCCGAACTCGCGGTGGGCAAGACCGCGGCGCCTTCGCGCAAAGACAACGATCCGGTTCAGCCCGGCACCTCGAACAACAACCCGATCCTGAGCCCGTCGCAGCTCGGCTATAGCGGTGGCTTCAGCGGCCTGTTCGGCGGCAGCAAGACCGAGACGGCCCCGTTCAAGGCCGAGCCGACGCGGGATTCGCTGACCCAGCCTCCGCCCGGCTACCAGACGCCGTCGCCGAATTATGCCTACGGCACCGGGCCGAAGGAATCGCTCAACAAGGAATACAACCCGGCCAAGGGCAAGTATGGCGAATAGTTAAGTATGGCGATTAGTTAAGCTGATCTCTCGCCTTCGTGACGATTGCCGGTGCCAGCGCGGTGTACGATGCCGCGGCTTGATCCCGAACGGCTTTATCGGGTTACTTCTAACATTTGCGCGAATACCCGCCGCAGGACCGGTAACCCGTTTTGCGGAACAAGCGCCAGATAGGTCATGATGTATTCACACCGTTTTGCCGCCTCTCTCGTAGCAGCCCTCATCTCGACGTTTGCATTTTCCGCCGGCAGCACATTCGCCCAGACCACGGTCACGTCGGAACGTCCCGCCAGCTTCACCCTCGACAACGGCCTGCAAGTGGTCGTGATCCCGGATCACCGCACGCCCGTCGTCACGCAGATGATCTGGTACAAGGTCGGCTCCGCCGACGAGACGCCGGGCAAATCGGGACTGGCGCACTTCCTCGAACATCTGATGTTCAAGGGGACGGCCAAACATCCCGCCGGTGAATTCTCCCAGACCGTGCTGCGGATCGGCGGCAACGAAAACGCCTTCACCTCGCTCGACTACACCGGCTATTTCCAGCGCGTGCCGCGCGAGCAGCTGGCGAAAATGATGGAGTTCGAGGCCGACCGCATGACCGGCCTCATCCTCAAGGATGAGAACGTGCTGCCCGAGCGCGACGTCGTGCTGGAAGAGTTCAACATGCGCGTCGCCAACAATCCGGACGCGCGGCTGACCGAGCAGATCATGGCGGCGCTGTATCTCAACCATCCCTATGGCCGGCCGATCATCGGTTGGCGCCAGGAGATCGAGAAGCTCGACCGCGAGGATGCATTGGCGTTCTACAAGCGTTTCTACGCGCCGAACAACGCGATCCTGGTGATCGCGGGCGACGTCGATGCCAAGGAAGTCCGCCCGATGGTGGAAAAAGCCTATGGCGGCATCCCGGCGCAGCCGGCGATATCAGCGCATCGCATCCGTCCGCAGGAGCCGGTGCCCGCCGCGCCGCGCACGGTGACGCTGTCCGATCCGCGCGTCGAACAGACCAGCCTGCGGCGCTATTATCTCGTCCCCTCCTCCGCGACGGCTGCGGCCGGCGAAGGCCCCGCGCTCGACGTGCTCGCGCAACTGATGGGCGGCGGCTCCAACTCCTATCTCTACCGCGCGCTGGTGATCGACCTTCCGCTCGCGATCAGCGCCGGCGCCGGATACCAGGGCACTTCGCTGGATCCGTCGCAGTTCTCGATCTCGGTTTCGCCAAAGCCGGGCGTGGAGTTCTCGCAGATCGAGCAGGCGATCGACGGCGTGATTGCGGAGGTGATCCAGAATCCCGCCCGCGCCGAGGATCTCGAGCGGGTCAAGACCCAGTTGATTGCGGAGGCGATCTACGCCCAGGACAATCAGGCCACGCTGGCGCGCTGGTATGGCGGTGCGCTGACGACGGGGCTTTCCATCGACGACATCAGGAGCTGGCCGGAGCGGATTCGCGCCGTCACTGCCGAGCAGGTCCGCGACGCCGCCCAGAAATGGCTCGAGAAGAACCGCTCGGTGACCGGCTATCTGATCAAGGATGCCGCGCCGAAACGCGAGGAGAAGCGCTCGTGATCCGTTTTTCGATTGGCGCGCAGCGCCTCGCATCCAGCCTGATCGCCTGCACCGTGCTGGTGTTGCTGGCGGCAACGCCGTCGCATGCCGCGGCAAAGATCCAGCGGCTGGTCTCGCCTGGCGGCATCGAGGCCTGGTTCGTGCAGGACGCCACCGTGCCCCTGATTGCGATGGAGTATGCCTTCAGCGGCGGCGCCGCCCAGGACCCGTCAGGCAAATCGGGCGTCGGCAATTTGGTCGCCGGCCTGCTCGACGAGGGCTCCGGCGATCTCGATTCCAAGACCTTTCACGAGCGCCTCGAGCGCCGCGCCATCGAGCTGAGCTTCTCTTCGACCCGGGATTATTTCCGCGGCTCGCTCCGCATGCTCAAGGACAACAAGGACGAGGCCTTCGGCCTTCTGCATCTGGCGCTGACCTCGCCGCATTTCGACACCACCGACGTCGAGCGCATTCGCGCACAGGTGCTCTCCGGGCTGCGTCGCGACACCACCAACCCGACCTCGCTGGCGAGCCGCAAATTCCTCGAAGTGGCCTTCGGCGATCATCCCTATGGCAGGAATGGCAACGGCACGCTCGACAGCGTGCCGAAGATCGACGTCGCCGACATGAAGGATTACGTCCGCCGCGTCGTCGCCAAGGATAGCTTGCGCATTGCCGTGGTCGGCGATGTCGATGCCGACACGCTCGGCAAGCTGCTGGACAAGACGTTCGGTGGACTGCCGGCCAAGGCCAGCTTGACGCCTGTCGCCGAGGTCGAGGCCACCAAGCCGCCGCAGCGCGCGTTCGTGCCGCTCGACGTGCCGCAGACGGTGGTGACGTTCGGCGGTCCCGGCATTCGCCGGCACGATCCGAATTTCATGGCCGCCTATGTCGTGAACCACATCCTCGGCGGGGGATCGTCGTCGCGGCTCTACAAGGAGGTGCGCGAAAAACGCGGCCTCGCCTATTCGGTCTATGAATCGCTGCTCTGGATGGATCGATCCGCGCTGTTCATCGGCAATACCGGCACCCGCGCCGACCGCGCCGGCGAGACCGTCGACGCGATCGAGAGGGAAATCCGTCGCATAGCCGAGGAAGGCCCGACCCAGAGGGAGCTGGACGAGGCCAAGTCCTACCTCAAGGGCTCGCAGATGCTGGCGCTGGATACCTCCTCCAAGCTCGCGCAGGCGCTGCTGCAATACCAGCTCGACAAGCTGCCGATCGACTACATCGAAAAGCGCAACGCGCTCGTCGACGCCGTCACGCTCGACGACGCCAAGAAGGCCGCGCAGAAGCTGTGGGGCCAGGGCCTGCTGACCGTCATCGTCGGCCGCGCCCCGCAAGCCGCCGCCCAGCCGGTGGTGGCGCCGCCAAAGGCGAACTAGATCGGAATGGGTTGGAGTCGAATCGATTCGCCGTTAGTGCGAAGCACGATCTCGTGTCCCCGACGCAGTGCAGATACTCTTCATCGGTACACCGCAGGGCCCGGACACAAAATGGCGAAAACAACCCCATGCAAAGTAGAATGGGCCCCGGCCCGCAGCACTTAGGCCGCTTGCGTCCGGGGCACGAGATGGTCCGTCGTCGCCGCCCAACCTAATCTCATCCTGCTCTACTAGCCACTTCCGAGGTTCGATTAGGCCTTCGCAACGCGGAACGCTGTGCTTTACCCCTAGCCACGGGGTAGAGCAGCCATTTTTTTAAAAATTCAAAATATTTCGTGTATTCAATAGGTTATATCGCATATCTGCCTCGCTGATTGGAGGGAAGTTGTGCGAATAGTGTGTATCCCTAGGTTTTGGGGCTGTTTTTCCATTTAGGCCGCCAAATGTTGAGCTAAAATGTTCTTCGATTTTAGATTGCAATCGAGAGCTACTTCGCATTCTGGCGAAAAGATGAGGTTGACGTGCCGAGCGCAACACGCTCCAGCAATCATGGCCCGAGCTTTTTGCGCTGGGCTGGAAGTAAACGAAAATCGCTAGGTGTATTGTCGTCCGCTTTTTCAGACCCCAGTCGACAATATGTCGAGCCGTTTGCTGGCTCAGCCGCGCTTTTTTTCTCTCTCCAGCCGGATAGCGGCCTTCTTGGCGACCTGAACGGACATCTCGTAAACGCGATGCGACATGTTCGCGATCGCCCGAGGGAATTGCACAAACAGTTGGTGGCCCTGAAGCGAAGCCCAAAAGTTTATTACGAAGTAAGAGACACCTTTAATACGATGCGACCGAATGGCTTGGAGGCCGCAGTCTTTTTTGTCTATTTGAACCGCAATTGCTTCAATGGATTATGGAGGACGAACAGCAAAGGCCTGTTCAATGTTCCCTTTGGTGGCCATGAGATGGGAGGAAATCCACCCCTATCGTTGCTCCAAGATTGTTCGGTTGCTCTTAAACGTGTGAGACTTCGCCACCAAGATTTTCGAAAGACGATAGCTGAAGCTGGGCGCCATTCATTCATCTACGCGGATCCACCGTACTTTTCTTCTATCGATCGTACGTTCATAGAATACGGCAAGAAGTCTTTTGGTCCGCAAGATTTGGATGACTTAATTTTTGCCCTACGAGAAGCCGTGCGCCGGGGGGCCACCGTTGCGCTAACTTACAATGAAAGCATGCCCATCAAAGGCATCCCTAAAAGCTGGCATCGCACTCGATTCGAGGTAACGCGAAACGTTGGGGGGTTCAGCGGGTCGCGCAAGAAGCAAGTCGAAGTCCTCTATTCGAACTCTCCCATATTGGTCGAGGCTACTTGAAGCGATTCCTGCTGATCAGTGACGTGCATGCGTGCGAAGATGATCCCTCGTCGTCGCTTTCACCCTCTTACGTGAGTAGCTTTGGTGGAGGCACTCGGCCTACGGTGGACCCCCTTTCAGACTTGCGTCGGCTGATTGACGAAGAGCAGTTGCAACTTGATTGCATACTGTGCCCGGGTGACATCACGAACAAAGCCAACTCCAACGCTTTCAATTACGTATGGCCACGACTGCACGATCTAGCCAACGAACTCGGCATACCTCTCGTATCCACTGTAGGTAACCACGACGTCGACTCTCGTTACAAGACCAGCACGTTCGACCCAAGAGACTTTGCAAAAGCAATAGTGCCCCCGATACCTTTTGGCGATCGGCAGAATTACCTTGAATTCTGGGCTGAGGATTTCACATCGATTTCACTTGATGATTGCAATATCCTTGCTCTCAACACGGCAGCTTATCACGGCGCCGGACGCGACACGGCTGCGGAAATAGAACATGGCCGAATTAGCCCGAGAACGATCGAAGCCATAAAGACCAAGTTGAGCACGCTCCCTAGCGCATCAACCAATATACTACTGTGCCATCATCATCCACTTCAACCGGAACAATCAGATGAGAATTTGGCCGGACTTACTCGGGGAGGATCTGAACTGATACGCGTGCTAAACGACGCACCGACATCGTGGATTCTCATTCACGGACACAAACACGTTCCAGACCTCTTTTATGGTCACGGTGGCGCAAATTCTCCGGTGATAGTGAGTTGCGCAAGCTTCAGTGCGCAAATTAACTTTGACGCACAAAACAAGAATCCCAATCAAGTTCACTTGCTGACATCTGACCCAAGTGGAGCGCGCCAAAGCGGTTGGAACTCCGCCGGGACTATTCTTAGTTGGACATGGCAGCCGGGTGTGGGTTGGAAGAAATCATTCGGGCCGCACGGCTTACGACACGTGTGCGGCTTCGGACATCGAGCCAGCGCAGCTTCCCTTGTTGATCAGATCGATGCCTACTACACAACTCAGAGCGTCAATTCGTTGGCTTGGACTACGGCAATCGCGACATTTCCATCGCTCATGAGACTAGTTCCGTCCGACTTCCGGGCACTTGAACGAGAACTCGAGCAACGGGGCTTTGTGATCCTCACGGATCGGGACGGAAGTTACGCACAATTAGGGCGACGCCCATGAGACTGGAATTAGAATACAATGCTAGATCAATTCCGGCGGTCGATATCGCCCGCTCCTTTATCCCCCCAGAACCGCATTTCGCGCGATTGTTGGCAAGAAACCATACGTTACTTCTTGGCCCAAGAGGCAGTGGCAAGACGACACTACTCAAGATGCTCACAGCCCGAGCACTAGACAATTGGGAACATCCTCAGGCCAGGACCTTCGCAAGAGAAGTCACATTCAACGCCGCGTTCATCCCGGCAGATATCGCATGGGGACGTCAGATTGAGGCTTTCGATCGGCTCACCCACAAGACAGAAAGAAAGGAGGCTGCGTTTGTTCTGCATACGCTCCGTAGTCTCGTTTTCGCAATGCGCGAGGCAGTAGAATTAGGTCGTTCGAAGGTTTCCGAACACGCAAGGCATTTGGCAATTGAGATTGACGCCGATCAAGAACGCCAGCTTGTTAAGCTAGTAGCGGATGATTTGGAAGTTAAGCCGAAGCTTGAAACGCTCTTGGGGCTAGAACTGGCGCTCGAGTCTCGCCTTGATGCCATAAATGTAGGAAACACTGCTGATCATTCGTTCAGCGTTGATTCATTTCCCAGCAAAATCAGCATGCTCGTATCGGCCTTTAACGGCATGTCGAGGAGAGATGACCGCAGGTGGGCTCTACTGTTTGATGAGATGGAAATCGCCCCCACTAGAATTAAGTCGTTCCTCTTGTCCGGCATTCGGAGTTTTGACGAGAGAATAATCGTGAAATTAGCTTTGGCACCTTTCATGGACGATGCCGGATTGCATCGAACCCCAACCTCACCGCAACCACTCCACGATTATCAGACCGTCCAACTAACTTATCCAAACAAGGATGACGCAACCCAGTTCAGCGCAGAGCTGTTTCGAACAACGTTTGAGCGGGTCGGCATTCAAGTCCGTTCGCTACCTCGAATGTTCGAATCTCCAAATTTCGGCCGCAGCTTTGGACGAGCTCCGAACAAACTCCAGACGCGTCGTGGAATTCCCGAAGAATTCAACGAGCTTGCAGCTAAGGATGACTCCTTTGCAAAATACGTAAGTGATCGCGGTTTGCTGTCCCCCACATACGTGTTCAACGAGAATAACATTGCGCAGGATGTGAGAAAGGTGCTGCCTATAGTTATTGCGCGGAACTTCTTCTTGCGTCGTTTCGAAGCTGGACGGGTAGTTGCTGAACGTTCCAGAAAGTCACATTCTTTGTATGCTGGTTATCCGGCGATCGTGGAAATAACAGAGGGGAATCCAAGAGCAATCCTTACGTGCGTTGGGCCGATGGCACGTCAATTCCTGGATCAACGATCGGATGGCGGCGGCTCAATATCGCTTGGAATGCAAACCCAAGCGATTCGTCGCGTTGAGCTCCTCTTGACTTCCCTTCTGCAAGTGATTCCGTTAGACCTTGGGGGCTTCGAGCCCGGCAAAGGATTGCTGGACTTTGTAGACCAGATCGGGAGATCGTTCGAGGACCGATTGCTGAAGGGCCCCTTCTCGACGGACTATGTCGGCACATTCGTTCTCGATAGTAACGTCACCAATGACGTGATCAGTGCAGTCGGGAAAGCCTTGAACGCGGGGGCGATAATTCATGTCCCTCATCCAGAGAGCGGCCCTGATACATTGCTCCGCGGACTAAGGGGCCAACGCTTTCGGCTTTCTTATGCGCTCGCTTCTCGGTATCGATTACTACTTACACTTGGGGATCGAGTCAGCCTATCAAGACTGTTGTTGGAGATGCGAGGCGTAGACATTCGAAACGCCCAACAAACTCTCTTCGACACGGGTGGTCAAAATGGTGATAGCTGAGAACGATCGCCCTCCAACGGGAGAAACGTTCGCCTTAGCAATCGTTGCCGTTGGCTACGAACGTCGATGTCGGTGGGTCGTGGAACAGCACGCGATTTCCGCCTCGCGTGGGCTTGGCCTGGAGTTCGGATTTTTGAAAGCTGGCTCATATCAGGATAACAAGACGTTCTTTCTGAACAAATCATACACGCTCCTCTCTGGTGTGGACGCGAGCGCAACGACCGCTATTTCAAATGCCGTTTTGGAAACGCCTGCTGACGAAGAGTGCCGCATCTTTGTCGACATATCTTCGATGTCTCGGGAGATGATAGCAAATGTAGCGCTCGGAATGCAGTTGGCCGCGAAGTTTCGCACGATTCGTCTCGCAACCGCATATGCACCATCCAAGTTTGTCGGCCCCTATCAAGCGGCACCCATAAGGGTTGCAAATCCCATCGTTCCAGCGTTAGCCGGGTGGAGTTCTCGTGCAGAGCGACCGCTCGGAATTATCTTCGGTCTAGGATGCGAGCCTGGACTCGCGCTAGGGGCGCTTCAATACTTGGAGCCCAATAAGGCTTGGACTTTTGCTCCTCAAGGAAACGATCCAGCTTACGACGAAGCAATGCGTCAGGCGAATGAGCACATCGACGACATATTCGACGTAACAGAGTTCAACTATGAAATCTCAAAGCCCACCCACACTAGGGGCCGGCTGGAAGCATTGTTGAACGCTCTGGAAAGCGATTTTCGACTCCTCGTGGTTCCTTTCGGCCCGAAAATGTTCGCATGGCTTTCAGTATCAACCGCCGTCTTTTGCGATCGGAATATTGGTCTTTGGGCATTCAGTTCAAAGGATCATGCCGTAGTGGTGGATCGCGATGCAGAAGGCCCAGTGATCTGGCACAATTTGTTGTTGAGCCCGCGCAGATCCGGGGCGCAGGATACCGCGAGTTAATTTTCGGATACTTTGGGCACCGACAAAACACCATGCTGCGAGTTTCCCGCGACCTTACGATTGACGAGAACGACATCGAGATCGGCTTCGTCCGCGCCTCCGGTCCGGGCGGGCAGAATGTCAACAAGCTCTCCACGGCAGCGCAACTGCGTTTCGACACGCGGAAGATCACGCTGCCGGAGGACGCCGCCCTGCGGCTGAACCGGATTGCCGGCCAGCGCATGACCAAGGATGGCGTGATCGTGATCCACGCCCAGCGCTTCCGCACCCAGGAGCGCAACCGCGCCGATGCCATCGACCGCCTGCTCGAAATGCTGCGCGAAGCCATGGTGAGGCCGATACCACGGCGCGCCACCAAGCCGACCTTCGGCTCGAAGCAGCGAAGGCTGGAAGGCAAGAAGCGCCGCAGCGACGTCAAGGCGAAGCGCACCACCGCGCGCTTCGACGATTGAGGGCTGCCGCCGATCTTTTGATTGACGCGTTTTCTTGACGCGAACCGGTATCTACTCCGCTTGAAAACGCTCTCCCTCAGTCCCGGATCAGATATTCCCGGATCATCAATCGCGCGCGGTGAATGCGCGCCTTGACGCTCTCGCGCGTCAGGGCGAGAATTTCAGCGATCTCATCGATCGACAATTCCTCGATATCGCGCAGCAGGATCACCTCGCGATAATGATCGGGCAAGGACTGGATCGCGCGGGAAAGATCGATGCGAATGTCTTCGGGCGGAAGATGCGCCAGACGCATTTCCGCATCATCGGCCGAAGCGTCCGCCATTCCCGTCGCCCGACGCAGCAGGCGAAGGCAGGCGCGGCGGGCCACCGCAAACAGCCACGCCGAGAACGACGTCACCGCGCGCAGCGTTCCGACCCGTCGGTACAGCAGCAACAGCGTTTCCTGAACCGCGTCATCGATATCGGCCGCGCGGCAATTGCGCGCGGCATAGCGGCGGATGTCCGGCTGGGCTATCGCGATCAGCGATACCAGCGCATCGGCGTCGCCGCGACGGGCGGCCTCGACCAGCGAGGGATCGCAGCGCCCTGCCCCGGCCAGCGCGGTCATGGCGAAGGAAGCCTCCGGCCGACCATGGCGCACATCGGGCAAAAGCCGAAAAAGCCGGTCAGAATCGCGATCGCGCCGGCACCTGCGATCAGATAGCCGGCCGTCGTGCCGGGCATGCTAAGCAGCCCGGGCATGCCGAAAAGCCCGTAGACGATCATCGCAACGCCCCCGATCGTCCGCATCGCCCGCTCCCAGCCCGGCAAATTCTTGCGATAAAACATAACAGCTCCCTTTGATTTCGCGAGAGAACCTCAGCGTTCTCATCCCATAGAGCCATCCAGCCGGTTTTTCGGTTCGCGGAGTTCAGGCCAAAACACAAAAAAAACTCCGGCCGCCCATCGCGACCGGAGTTCTGTTGGAGAGCAACCCGACGGAGGAGGCGGGTTTCTTCCTGGGGGAGCCTATCGGCTGGTCGCTGGAGGGGTAGCCGCCCCGCCCGTGGCCTTGGCCGCTCCGGTGGGCGCGCCGCTGCCGGCTCCGACGGTGCCCTTCATGCCGCTCTTCGCACCGGCCCTCTGGCTGGCGGCGCCCGCCGGCGCATCGGTGTCCTCGTCGATGCTGCCCGAAGCGCCTCCCTGCATCTGGGTTTTGCCCTGTGCGCCGCCGCGGGTCTGCGTGCCGGATGAGGCGCCTTGCGCCAGTACCGGACCGGCAAGCAGAGCCGAGATTGCAACTGCGATCGCCGAGGTTTTCACTAGCTTCATCCATTTCTCCAAGGTTTGGTTGACGAAGAACAGTTCGACTTCTTCAGGCACCGTTCACAACGCGAACATGTTCATCGCCGGATCAGTCGTTATCCGCGAACGGCGCGCCCGCCATGCAAGCCGCGCGATGTGGTGATCGTGCAGGGATTTCTGGGTCATTTTGCGAATCCTTGGCCACACGCAGACCGCATATTCGGCGCCTCTGCAGCTTCCGGAAAGTTCCGTAAAAATATTTTGAACACATGCATTTGAAGCGGCAGCCGCCTGAAGATTGGGAGTCCGGCCTGGAGCCCAGCCGCTTTTGTTCTGTCGTGAAACAGCCCGCTACTACCACCGCTTATTTTCCGCGACCTACAGTCTGTGCACGCCAATGGTGAAGCACATGACGAAGCTGCGTACGACACGGGCAATCGGGCCGGGATTTTGCGCCGCGCTGCTTGTCGTGACGATGGCCGGCGCACAGATGCCGCTGCCCGCCGCCAGGCCGCCGGATGGGACGACGCTGTTCAAGCAGCAATGCGCGACTTGCCATACCACCAACCTGTCCGACCCGACCCGCCAGGGGCCGTCGCTGTTTGGGATCGTCGGCAAGCCGGCGGGCAAGACGGACGGCTTTCGCTATTCCGCCGGCTTCGCCGAGGCCAACTTCGTCTGGGACGACGCCGGGCTTGATGCCTATCTCGCCAATCCGCAGGCGATGGTCCCGGGCTCCAACATGGCCTACCGCCAGCCCAAGGCGGAGACCCGCACCGCCATCATCGCCTATCTGAAGGAGCTGAACTGAATGGCAAAGCCCGTTCATTCGATGATCCGCGTGTTCGACGAGGCGAAATCGCTGGACTTCTACGCACGCGCCTTCGGGCTTGAGGTCGCCGACCATCTCAAGTTTGCGGATTTCGCCTTGATCTATCTGCGCCATCCGTCCTCGCCGTTCGAGGTCGAACTGACCGTCAATTTCGATCGCAAGGAGCCCTACGCGCTGGGCGACGGCTACGGCCATCTTGCCGTCGTCGTCGATGATGTCGACGCCGAGCACGCGAGATTCGCACGCGAAGATCTCGCGCCCGGGCCGCTGCGCGACTTCAAGCATGACGGCATGACGCTGGCGCGCTTCTTCTTCGTCGCCGACCCCGATGGTTACAAGATCGAAGTGATCCAGCGCGGCGGCCGCTTCGGTTAATCGCAATCAACAAACGTTCAATGGAGGACACCCATGAGAGAAGTCGATCGTCGAAGCAAATATGATCGTCGCGTCTTCCTGAAGGGCGCGGCCACGGCGGTGCCGGCCGTCGCGATCGCGACCAGCGCGGGCCTGAGTGTCAGCGACGCCTGGGCCGACGACGCCACCACGCTGACGCCGGCGACGCTCAAGACGCTGGTGAAGGTCGCGCGCGACATCTATCCGCACGACTTCCTGGGCGACAGCTACTACATCGCCGCAATCAAGCCGTGGGACGGCAAGTCGGCGAAAGATCCGGCCACAAAGTCGCTGATCAATGACGGCGTCGCGCGCCTGGATCAGGAAGCCAACGATCGCCACAAGGTTCCCTATGTGCAGGTACAGTGGGAGACCGACCGCGTGGCGCTGTTGCAGCGCATCGAGCAGACCGCCTTCTTCCAGAAGGTTCGCGGTGACCTCGTCGTCTCCCTCTACAACCAGAAAGAACTCTGGCCGAAGTTCGGCTACGAGGGCTCCTCCGCCGAGCACGGCGGCTATATCAAGCGCGGCTTCGCCGACATCGACTGGCTCCCGAAGGCTTGAGGCCACCGGCAACGAACAATCAGGGAGGAATTCAACATGGCAAAATTCGATCTGAATGACAGCGGCGTGGTCGTGATCGTCGGCTCCGGCGCAGGCGGCGGAACGCTCGGCAATGAGCTTGCGCAAAAAGGCGTCAAGGTCGTGATCCTTGAAGCCGGATCGCGCATCGAGATGCAGGATTTCGTCAACGATGAATGGGAGAGCTTTACCCAGCTCGCCTGGTCCGACATGCGCACCACATCCGGAAGCTGGCGTGTCGCCAAGGACTTCGCCAACCTGCCGGCCTGGATCGTCAAGGCGGTCGGCGGCTCCACGACGCACTGGGCCGGCGCGTCGCTGCGCTTCGACGAGCACGAGTTCAAGGCCAAGACCACCTATGGCAACATCGCCGGTGCCAACCTGCTGGACTGGCCGATCACACTTGCCGAGATGGAGCCGTGGTACGCCAAGGCCGAGGACAAGATGGGCGTCACCCGCACCAACGGCATTCCAGGACTGCCCGGCAACAACAATTTCAAGGTGATGGAAGCCGGCGCCAAGAAGCTCGGCTACAAGTCCGTGCACACCGGCAATATGGCGATCAACAGTGCGCCACGCGACGGGCGCGGAGCCTGCCAGCAGATCGGCTTCTGCTTCCAGGGCTGCAAGACGGGTGCGAAATGGTCGACGCTCTATACCGAGATCCCCAGGGGCGAGGCGACCGGAAATCTCGAAGTGCGCCCCAACAGCATGGTGATCAAGATCGAGCACGATGCATCCGGCAAGGTGACGGGCGTGGTCTATGCCGACCAGAGCGGCGCGATGCAGCGCCAGAAGGCGCGGGTGGTGGCGGTCGCAGGCAACTCGATCGAGAGCCCGCGGCTGTTGCTCAACAGCGCCTCGACCATGTTCCCGGACGGCCTTGCCAACTCGTCCGGGCAGGTCGGCCGCAACTATATGCGGCACATGACCGGCAGCGTGTACGCGGCGTTCGAGAAGTCGGTGCACATGTATCGCGGCACCACCATGGCCGGCATTATCAAAGACGAAGCGAAGAACGACCCCAAACGCGGCTTCGTCGGCGGCTATGAGATGGAGACGCTGTCGATCGGCGTGCCGTTCATGGCGGCATTCCTGAACCCCGGCGCGTGGGGACGCTCCTTCACGTCAGCGATGGAATCCTATCCGCGGATGGCCGGCATGTGGCTGGTCGGCGAGGACATGCCGCAGGAAACCAACCGCATCACGCTGGATCCGAAGGCCAAGGACAAGTTCGGCATGCCGGTGGCGAGCGTGCATTTCGACGATCATCCGAACGACATCGCGATGCGCAATCATGCCTACAAGCAGGGCGCCGCCGTCTACGAGGCCGTCGGGGCCACCGTGACCTATCCGACGCCGCCCTACCCGAGCACCCACAATCTCGGCACCGTCAGGATGAGCGAGAAGCCGCGGGATGGCGCCGTCAACAAATTCGGCCAGGCCCACGACGTCAAGAACCTGTTCATCTCCGACGGCAGCCAGTTCACCAGCGGCGCAGCCTGCAATCCGACGCTGACGATTGTCTCGCTCGCGATCCGGCAGGCGGACCACATCGCCGGCGCGATGCAGCGAAAGGAGATCTAGAGCGTTTTCGAGCGAAGTGGGCACCGGTTCGCAAAGCAATCAAGCCTGCGCAGATTGCGTAGACTTATCTGCGGTAGAAAACGCGTCAACAAAAAAGCTGGAGCCCGGTTCTGATTTAGTCAGAACCGGGCTCTAGTTCCCGCAAACGGAAGCGGCTCGGTCCGGAATGGACCGAGCCGCTTTTCCTTGTCGATCGGACGAAAACTATTCGGCCGCGTCGAGAATGGCGGGGGCGCTGACACGAAATTCCGGCACGACGACTGCGCTCTTGGCGCGATAGATCAGGCAGGAACAGCGCAGCAGCGAGGCAAAATTCTTGACCTCGCCGTGGTGGTCGAGGACCTCGTCGTGCAGCGTGGTAAGGAACTTTGCGAGGCTCATCCCCTCCTTGGCCGCGATCTCCTCCAGCGTGTCCCAGAACGACATTTCCAGCCGGATCGAGGTGCAATGGCCGCCCATCCGCAGCGATCGGGTCTGCGATTCGTAGTCGCGTTGGGCCTGGTGCGCGAACAGATGGCACATGGCGTTCCTCCCCGTCAGTTTATAACTTTTCTAAACGATATACCGACGCAGGCGGCCTCCCAAGCCCAATCTCAAGTCCAACCCACGTCGCTGCGACCCGCCGCGAACGAACCCCAGCATCTTCAAGGCGATAGTCTACTTTCATCCCCAGCCGGGCATTGATTCGGCTTCTTCCCATGCATTTGCCACCCTGAGCGCCTACAATCGCGGTTCAGCCCCGAATCGACGCTCAAGCCCCCGCCTCATGCCCGTCCGCCAGCTTCCCGAACAGGTCGTCAACCGCATCGCCGCCGGCGAGGTGGTCGAACGTCCTGCGAGCGTGGTCAAGGAACTGGTCGAGAACGCGATCGATGCCGGCGCCAGCCGGGTCGACATTTTCACCGATGGCGGCGGCCGGCGACGGATCGGCATCACCGACGACGGCAGCGGCATGACCCATGGCGACCTTGCGCTCGCCGTCGACCGCCACGCCACCTCCAAGCTCGACGACGAGGATTTGCTGCGCATTCGCACGCTCGGGTTTCGCGGCGAGGCCCTGCCCTCGATCGGCGCGGTGGCGAAGCTCGGCATCACCACGCGGCATGCCGGCGAACCGCACGCCTGGTCGCTGTCGGTCGAAGGCGGCGAGAAATCGGCGATCATGCCGGCGGCGCTGTCGCAAGGCACCCGCGTCGAGGTCAGCGATCTCTTTTACGCGACGCCGGCCCGGTTGAAATTCCTCAAGACCGACCGCACCGAGGCCGAAGCAATTCGCGAAGTGGTGCGGCGGCTGGCGATGGCGCGGCCCGATATCGCCTTCACCTTGGCCGGCGAGGAACGCGCGCCGGTGACCTGGGCTGCAGCGCTGCCCGGCGCGGCGGGCCGGCTGACGCGGCTCGGCGATATCCTGGGCAGCGATTTCCGCTCGAGCGCCATCGAAGTGCGCGCCGAGCGCGAGGGTGTCGCGGTCGAAGGCTTTGCCGCCGCCCCCTCGCTGACGCGCGCCAACGCGCTCGGACAATATCTGTTCGTCAACGGGCGTCCGGTGCGCGACAAGCTCATTCTCGGCGCGGTGCGCGCGGCCTATTCGGACTACCTGCCGCGCGACCGCCACCCCGTGGTGGCGCTGTTCGTGACAACGGAGCCGCAGGAGGTGGATGCCAACGTACATCCGGCCAAGACCGAGGTGCGCTTCCGCAACGCCGGCCTCGTTCGCGCGCTCATCGTGCATGCGCTGAAGGACGGTCTCGCCCGCGAAGGCAGGCGCACCGCCGCCAATACCGACGGCGCGGCGCTGTCGGCATTTCGCCCATCCTTTACGCCGCGCCCGACCAATTGGGACTGGCGGAGTTCGCCGGCCTATCCGGTCAGCGGCGCGCCTTCATTTGGTGGTGCGGCGTCTGCGCTCGCCGAAGCGGGACAGGCCGCCTTCGATGTCGGCGCGCCAACCGCCGACGTGCGCTTCGAGGCGCAGCCCTCTGCCGATCTGCTCGACCGCCCGTTGGGCGCGGCGCGGACGCAGATCCACGAGACCTATATCGTCTCGCAGACCCGCGACGGGCTGGTCGTGGTGGACCAGCACGCCGCGCATGAGCGCATCGTCTATGAGAAGCTGAAGGCATCGCTGGCGAAGAACGGCGTGCAGCGGCAGATACTGCTGATCCCCGAGATCGTCGAGCTCGACGAGGCCACCGTCGAGAAGCTGCTGGACCGCGCCGAAGAACTCTGCTCCTTCGGGCTCGCGATCGATTCTTTCGGCCCCGGCGCAGTCGCGGTGCGCGAAACGCCGTCGCTGCTCGGCAAGGCCAACGCGGCAGGATTGCTCCGCGATCTCGCCGAGCACATGGCCGAATGGGACGAGGCGCTGCCGCTGGAGCGGCGTTTGATGCATGTCGCCGCCACCATGGCCTGCCACGGCTCGGTCCGCGCCGGGAGACGCCTCAAGCCGGAAGAAATGAACGCGCTGCTGCGCGAGATGGAAGACACGCCGAATTCCGGCCAGTGCAACCACGGCCGGCCGACCTATGTGGAATTGAAGCTGAGCGATATCGAGAAGCTGTTCGGGAGACGGTGACGCCGGATTCGTAGGGTGGGCAAAGGCGCACTTGCGCCGTGCCCACCATCAACACTCCGCACTCAATGGTGGGCACGCTTCGCTTTGCCCACCCTACGGACCGCGCAAAAACACAAACTCCGTATCGTCATACGCCCGCCGCTCCAACTCCTCGAAGCCGTCGGGCGCTGCGAACGCCGCCGCCTTCGCCTCCTCAACCACCAGCAACGCGCCCGGCGTCAGCCAGCCGCCATCGCGCAGCGAGGCCAACGCTTTTTCCGCAAATCCCTTGCCGTAGGGCGGATCGAGAAAGGCCAGCGAGAACGGCTCGACCGGATGCGCAGGTCCCAGATTGGTCGCATCGCGGCGATAGACTTTTGTCACGCCGCCCAAGCCCAGCGCCTCAACATTGTTGCGCAACAGCGCGCGCGCTTCGGCGCCGTTGTCGACGAACAGCGTGAACGCCGCGCCACGCGAGACTGCTTCGATGCCGAGCGCGCCGGTGCCGGCAAACAGATCCAGCACACGCGCGCCTTCGATCGGATCGTCATAGGCGTGGATCAGGATATTGAACACGGATTCCCGCAACCGATCCGCCGTCGGACGGATGGCCTGCGAGGAAGGCGAAGCCAAATTACGGCCCTTCAATCGTCCACCGACGACACGCATAGCCCAACTACTCGTCCCGCGGCGTCAGATCGCGCTTGCCGTGATAGCCGCGCTTGGGGCGGCGCGGCGGACCGTAGCCGTTGGCCTCTTCCTCGTTGCGGGCGCGGGCCTCCTCGCTGCCGGTACGCTGCACCAGCACGCGGCGGCCCTTGCGGTCGGCGATCAGCGCGCTTTTTCCCGCCGGCTTGAACGGCTTCTTGCCGCGCGGCGCGTCAGTCTCTTCGTCGTCGGACTTTTCGCCAGATTTTTCACCTTGCATCGGCCGGTTGAAATCGGCGCCGGCGAGCGTTGCGATCTTCTCGCCGAGCTGCTCGCGCAGCACGCGGGTCTTGACCTCCTCGACCTGGCCCTCGGCGATTTCGCCGAGTTGGAACGGCCCGTAGGAAACACGGATCAGCCGGTTCACCTCGAGGCCGAGATGGGCCATGACGTTGCGGACTTCGCGGTTCTTGCCTTCGCGGATCGCAAACACCAGCCAGACATTGGCGCCCTGGTCGCGCTCCAGCACAGCATCGATCGAGCCGTATTTGACACCGTCGACCTCGACGCCCTTTTTCAGTTCGTCGAGCTGCGCCTGCGTGACCTCGCCATGGGCGCGGACGCGATAGCGCCGCAGCCAGCCGGTGTCGGGCAGTTCGAGCGCGCGTGCGAGGCCACCATCGTTGGTCAGCAGCAGCAGGCCCTCGGTGTTGAAATCGAGCCGGCCGATCGAGATCAGCCGCGGCAGGCCTTCCGGCAGATTGTCGAACACCGTCGGCCGGCCCTCGGGGTCGGCATGCGTGGTCATCAGCCCGCGCGGCTTGTGATACATGAACAGCCGCGTCCGCTCGCGCGGCGGCAGCACCTTGCCGTCGACGGCGATGGTGTCGTTGGCAGTGACGTCCAGCGCCGGCGAATTGATCACGCGGCCGTTGACGGTGACGCGGCCCTGCGTGATCCATTCCTCGGCGTCGCGGCGCGAGGCCAGCCCTGCCCGCGACACTACCTTGGCGATGCGTTCGCCGGATTTCTTGACCTTGGGCGGTTGCGGCCCGCGCTTTTCGAATTCGGTTTTGCGCTCACGGTAAGCACCACGGCCGCCAAACGCGGGGCGTTTCGCAAAGATCTTGCTGTCGTCCTCGTTCTCACGACGCGGCCGATCGTCACCCGCTTCGCTGCGCGGATGCTCCTGCCAGTCGGTGCGGCCTTCCGGTCTTTGGCGTGGACGGTCAAATTTCGGTCGATCCTCGCGCGCACGCGAAAACCGGGGACGCTCATCGCCGCCTCGATCATCGCGCGAGCGATCAAAGCGCGGCTTGTCGAAATTGCGCGCGCCATCACGGGCGGGACGGGAATCGCGCTCGCCGCGATCCTCACGCTTCTGCCACGGCTTTGAATCGCCGCGATCCCGACCACGATCGGGGCGGTCACCAAAATCCTTGCGCGGGCCCCGGTCGGGCGCGCCTCGGGAGAACTTTCGATCGCCGCCAAATTTTCTCTCAGGGCGATCGCCACGGGGGCGATCGCCATCGCGCGACGGCCGGGCACTAAAGGGCCGATCGCCACGCGGACGGTCGCTGTCTTTACGAAAACCCTCGCCACGTGGCGTATAGGGCCGCTTCTCGCCGCCGCCTTCTCGCGGGGCATAGGGCTTCTTGTCGCCAAATTTCCGATCGGAGAAACGTCCAGCCGGACGCGCATCGTCGCGATCACGGCGCGGCGGTCGGTCGTCGCGATTGAAGTTCGGACGGTCGCCGCGCGGCGTGTACGGGCGCTTGTCGCCACCGCCACGATCTTCACGCGGCTTGAACGAACGCTTTTCACCATCGTCACCGCGTGACGGACGGCCTGCAAATGGCCGGTCGCCGCGCGGGCGCGGCGCATCGCCAAAGTCCCGGCGCGGCGGACGATCATCACTGTCCCGCTTGCCGGCGTAAGGTTTTCCACCGCCGGAATAAGGCTTCTTGCCGAACGATTTCGCACCGTCGGACTTCCCGGCATAGGGACGCCGCTCGCCTTCGCCTTCACCCTTTCCGGCAAACCCGCGCTTGGCGAACTTCTTCTCAGGCCCCCTCGCCGCCCCCGAGCGGCCCTTGCCACCCCCCTTGCCACCGCCAGGCCGGTCACGCCGGCCGCGGGAATCGTTGTTTTTGTCGCTATCGCGGGGCATGAATGGTCTCTCGGTACAGGTAAAATGGCTATCAGGCGGATGTGGATGGGCTGCCAAAGCGGAAACGCGCGCGCGCTTCGCTCAAGGCGCATTCTCACGCAAAACCGGCATCCACGTTTGCTGAAGGCGCAGCTAGTAGCAGGTTTCTTCCGATGATACGAGGCATGACTGCCCCTTCTTTCATGGATTTGGCGCTGAAAACGGCTGAAAGCGCCGGAAAAGGCGGCGAAGTTCCGATCGGGTGCGTTATCGTCAGGGGGTACGAGGTCATCGCCACCGCCGGCAACCGGACCCTGACCGACCGCGATCCGACCGCGCACGCCGAGATTCTCGCGATCCGGCAGGCGGCCGAAGCCATCGGGACCGAGCGGCTGGTCGACTGCGACCTCTACGTTACGCTGGAGCCCTGCACGATGTGCGCCGGCGCGATCTCGTTCGCCCGGATCCGGCGGCTCTATTACGGCGCCGCCGACCCCAAGGGCGGCGCGGTGGATTCCGGCGTGCGGTTCTTTGCCCAGCCGACCTGCCACCACGTGCCGGAGGTTTATTCGGCGGTCGGGGAGACCGAAGCGGCGACGCTGCTCAAGGAGTTTTTCAAGGTGCGGCGGTAGCAGTCCTGTAGCCCGGATGGAGCGTAGCGCAATCCGGGGAGTATCGTGGACGCTGTCCCGGATTGCGCTTCGCTCCATCCGGGCTACGAAATCACGCTGCGGTGAAAAACTCCCGCAACAACTTCGCCGTCACCTCCGGGTTTTCCTCCGTCAGAAAATGCCCGGAATCCACCGGCGCACCCGATACATTCGTCGCCCATTTCTTCCACGTATCGAGCGGCGTCGTTGCGGCACTCGCAACCCCGGCATCGCCCCACAGCGCCAGCATCGGGATCGTGATCTTCTTGCCAGCATCGAAATCCGCCTTGTCGATCTCGTAGTCGGCATAGGCGCCGGCGCGATAATCCTCGCACATCGCGTGCACGCGGGCCGGATCGCGGAATGGCGCCAGATAGTGCGCCAGCGCGCGTGGATCAATGGCGTCGAGCGTCTTGTTCTTGGTCTGGCTCGCCATTTTTTCCTCGAGGAAATACTCTCCATGGCCGTCGATCAGCGTCTCCGGCAGCGGATAGGGCTGCGCCAGAAACGCCCAATGGTAAATCTTCAGCGCCGATAACCGATTCAGCCGCTCCCAGTAATCATAGGTCGGCGCGATATCGAGCACCGCGAGCCTCGACAGCCGGCCGGGGTGATCGAGCGCCAGCCGGTATGATACGCGCCCGCCGCGGTCGTGACCGGCGAGCGCGAAATGCACATGGCCAAGCTGCTCCATCGCCTCCACCATCACTTTCGCCATCGCGCGCTTGGTGTAGGGCGTGTGGTTGTCGTCGCTGCGGGGCATGTCCGACCAGCCATAGCCCGGCAGGTCGGCGATGATCAGCGTGAACTTGTCAGCCAGTTGCGGCGCAACCGGATGCCACATCACGTGCGTCGACGAAAATCCGTGCAGCAGCAACAGCGGCGGACCCTTGCCGCCGACGCGGGCAAAGATGCGGCCCGACGAGGTGTTGATCCATTCGGAGGCGTATCCGGGAAACAGATCGGCAAGATCGGACATGGGGCGCTCCTTGCTGCTTCAAACTTTGTTTGCCGTTGCCGCTGACAGATCGCAGGTTTATGCCATTCCTCAAGCCCGACCAACAGGAACAAGAACCGAGGAAACCGTCAGATGTCGATCGATTTCGAAATCCCGGCCGAAGCCAAGGCGATCCGCGAGAAAGTCCGCCAATGGGTGCATGACGAGTGCATCCCCGCCGAGAAGGAACTCGACACCAAGCCGCTCGCCGAAGTGCTCGGCCCGCTGCGGGCCAAGGCCCGCACGCGCGGCCTGTGGTGCCCATGGGTGCCGAAGGAATATGGCGGCATGGGCCTCGGTCCGCTGGCCAACGCGCTGGTGCAGATGGAGCTCGGCGAGAGCATGCTCGGCGCGTTGTCGATGAACACGCAGGGCCCCGACGACGCCTCGATGATGACGATCCTCGCCCACGGCACGGAATATCAGAAAGAGAAGTTCCTTAAGCCCCTGCTCAACGGCGACAAGCGCATCTGCTTCTCGATGACGGAAAAAGCGGCCGGCGCCGACGCCACCGGCATGCAGACCACCGCAGTGAAGGACGGCAACGAGAACTACATCCTCAACGGCGAGAAGTGGTTCTCCTCCTCCGCCAGCGTCGCCGACATGGCGCTTGTGATGGCCAAGACCGATCCGAACGCGCCGCGCCACAAGCAGTACTCGACCTTCCTCGTCGAGCTGCCGAACCCCGGCTACAAGATCAAGCGCAATGTCGCCAACATGGCGATCGAGGGACCGCATGACGATGTGATCCACGGCGGCCACTCCGAGATCGAGATCAGGGATCTGAAAGTGCCGGCCGACAATCTGGTCGGCGGCGAAGGCAATGGTTTTGCGATGGGCCAGCACCGCCTCGCCTATGGCCGGCTGCGCCACGGCATGCACAACGTCGCCAAGGCGCAGCGCGCGCTCGACATGGCGGTCGGCCACATCACCAAGCGCTCGACCTTCGGCAAGTTGCTCTCCGACCGGCAAGCCGTCCAGTTCATGCTCGCGGACTGTGCCGAGCAACTCTACATCGGCCGCCTGATGCTGCTGCACATCGCCTACAAGGCGGAAAAGGGCCTCGATATCAGGCAGGAAAACTCGATCGCAAAAATCTTCCATGCGCACATGGTGCACAAGGTGATCGACACCGCGATCCAGCTCCACGGCGCGCTCGGCTTCAGCCAGGATACACCGCTCGCCAAATGGTACACCCAGGTGCGCGCGCAGCGGCTGGTCGACGGTCCGGACGAAGTGCACAAGTGGAAGATCGGCAAGAACGTCATCAAGGCGTTCCGCGAGCATGGCACGACGGCGAGCGCCGTGGGTGGCGATTTGCTCTGACGACGGCGTAGGGTGGGCAAAGGCGCGAAGCGCCGTGCCCACCATTGCGGACGGAGATCGCCGTGGTGGGCACGCTTCCACCTTCGCTCTTCGAGCTACGGCGGACAAGTCGCTTTGCCCACCCTACGCGACCGATCTAGCCCTTCGCTCTCTCCTGCTCCACCGCCTGCCAGGCAATGTCGCGGCGGCAGAAGCCGTCAAGCCAGTTGATGCGATCGACCGCCTGATAGGCACGCTGTTGCGCCTCCAGCACCGTCTTTCCCATCGCACACACGTTCAGCACGCGCCCGCCATTGGCGAGAATGGCGCCATCCTTCGCCACCGTGCCGGCATGGAAGATTTCGACGCCCTCGATTTCGGCAGCGTCCTCGAGGCCGTCGATACGCGTGCCTTTCCTGTAATCGCCGGGATAACCCTTCGCCGCCATTACCACCGTCAGCGCAGGCTCCGGATACCAACGCAGGTCGAAATGCTTCAGTTCACCATCGCAGGCCGCCAGAAACGCCGGCACGATATCGGACATCATCCGCAGCATCAGCACCTGGCATTCGGGATCGCCGAAGCGGACGTTGTATTCGAACAGCTTCGGCCCCTGCTCCGTCAGCATTACGCCCGCATAAAGCACACCGCGGAACGGCGTGCCGCGTTTCTTCATGCCCGCAACGGTCGGCAAGATGATCCGCGCCATGATCTGGTCGTGAATTTCCGGCGTCACGAACGGTGTCGGCGAATAGGCGCCCATGCCGCCGGTGTTCGGCCCCTCGTCGTGATCGAACACGCGCTTGTGGTCCTGGGCGGAGGCCAGCGGGATCGCGGTTTCGCCGTCGCACAGCGCAAAGAAGCTGATCTCGCGGCCTGCGAGAAATTCCTCGATCACGACTTCAGTGCCGGCCGAACCGAACGCGCCGTCGAACATCATGGCGATGGCCGCCTCGGCTTCATCAAGCGTCTCGGCGACGACGACGCCCTTGCCGGCGGCCAGGCCATCCGCCTTGACCACGATCGGCGCGCCCTGCGCGCGCACATAAGCCAGCGCATCGTCAGCCGTCGTGAAGCGGCCATAGGCGCCGGTCGGAATGTTGAATTCGGTGCAGAGCGCCTTGGTAAATCCCTTGGAGCCTTCGAGCTGGGCGGCCTGTTTGCCCGGTCCGAACGCCTTGATGCCGGCTTTCGCGAGATCGTCGACGATGCCGGCCACTAGCGGCGTCTCCGGGCCGACCACGACCAGATCGACAGCATTGCGTTGGCAGAACTCGATCACCGCAGGATGATTGGCAACGTCGAGCGCGACGCATTCGGCCTCGCGCGCGATTCCGGCATTGCCCGGTGCGCACCACAGCTTGGTCAGCAGTGGGGAAGCGGCGATCTTCCATGCGAGAGCGTGTTCGCGGCCGCCGGAACCGAGCAGGAGGATGTTCATGAATCTGGCCAGATACGGGAGTTCAAGGCCAAGTCGGTCGCATAAAACTCCCTCCCCCCGCAAGGGGAGCATCACGTTTGTGCAGAAGAGTTTCGCTACACTTTCCCCCCTGACGCGGCGATGATCTCCTGCAGCGTGGCGACATGGCGGGCGAAGGCGCCGCGGCCGGCGGGGGTCGCGGTTACCGTGGTCTGCGGCTTCTTGCCGACAAAGGCCTTTTCCACCGCGACATAGCCGGCCTTGGCCAGCGTCTCGATATGGGCGCCAAGATTGCCGTCGGTGGCACCGGTGAGTTGCTTCAGTTTTGCGAATTCCAGCCCGGTGCCCGCGGGCAGCGTGTTCAGCCCCGCCATGATCCGCAAGCGCAGCGGTTGATGGATGATATCGTCGATCTCGGCCATGGCGCTAGCTCCGGCGCATCCACCAGCCGCCGAGCATCAGCCCGCCGCCATCGACAAAGGCCATCCACAGGTCGAACCAGTCGCCGACCAGGAAGTATCCGACCAGCGCCAGTGCGCTGATGCAAAGACCGATCACGACAAAGGCTTGTCCGAACCAGAGTCCGGCGATGATGTAGAGCAGCATGAAATAAATTGGCCAGAACGTGCCCATTTGGCGCGGCGTGAAGTGGCCGAGCACGCTCGTGCAGAGGAACCCAAAGGCGAAGAACAGCACGAACGCGATCAGCATCCTGAAATCGAAGGTGCGAATGCCTGTCTTGCGATATCCGAAGGCGCTGATCGCAAACGATCCCGCGACGCCCGCGACGTTCAGCGCGACCCAGAAATAGCCGGCCTGGCGCGGCAGCAGAAACGAGCCGAGATAGCCGGCAAATACCAGCGCGCCCCACATGATCAGCATCAGGCTGGCGAGATTGTAGATCCGCGATTGCCGGACGCGGTGCGTCATCTCGTTGATTTCGGCGAGCGCCTCGGTGGCCTCGCGGCTGTCGATCATGTTGCCCATCCCCGCGATATCGCCGCTATGACCCTGCCATGGCGCGCGTGGCAACATCTTCGGCGATGATGGATACCGCCTTCGGCGCGGCGACGATACCCATGTGGTTGATGCCGTCGAGCACCCTGACGTCGACAGCGACCTTCGCGCCGCGCACGGCTTCTGCGTATTTGTCCGTAAACATCAATTCGTCGTCGGCGCCGGAGATGATTGTGAGCGGTTTTGTCGCGGCGGCGAGATCGTGGCGGAAATCGCCCCGCACCGCAAAGTTGCGCATCAACCGGTCGGTATAGGTCGACACCAGCGTCTTCTCGGAGTTCGGTGGCACCGCGAGCGCCAGCACCGGCAGCGCCTCACAGCAGGTGATCCCGAGGTTGCGCAGCGCCAGCAAGCCGATGATACGCGGGATATCGGCCCTGGCCCAGCCGCCGGAACCTGGCCGGGTGGAGGGAGCGTCGTAGCCGAGATAAGGCGCGAGCAGCACGAAGCGCTCGAACAGGTTCTGGATCGGCGAGCCGGCCACGCGCAGCGCAAAAGCGCCGCCGGACGAATGGCCGATCAAGGTCAGCGGTGCTGACGGCACGGTCTTGCGCAACTCCGCGACGAAATCGGCGAGATCGTCCTCGAGTTGGCCGACATAGCCGATATCGCCGCGCGTGCCTGACGTGCCGTGGCCGCGCATGTCGACCGCAAGGGTTTCCACGCCGTGCGCCGCCAGCGCCTGCGACAGCGCGTGGATGGTGCCGCCGCTCGAGCCGGACGAGCCGTGGATCACGATCGCCACGCGCCCCGTCGGCGCGGCACCCGCGCCATAATGGCGGAAGCCGAGCCATGTGCCGTCGCGGGCCTGGAACCGCTCAATCGCAGGCAGGCTGGAAAGATCGACACTGGCTCGCGCCCGCGAGATCGCTTGCAGCTCCGGCAGCGGCTGCAGGGGGGTTGCCAGCAGGGCCAGCACCACCAGCGCCAGCACGCCGACGCCACACAGGCCCCATTTCAGGACGCTCACGGAGCCGCGGATCATGACTTTAAGCATTGACCTTGCCTCGCCGGAACATAATACAGAGAACTCTGTACTACAGAGTATATGAGTTCCACAAGAGCCGGATTGGCGGGGATGGTTAAAAATCCCTACGTTGCCCCAACACCTCCAACGCCCGAATCAGTTGCCGATGCCTGCTGCCGAAAACCTGATCAACGCACCCGAATTCACCGTTTCCGAGCTGTCCTCCGCCCTGAAACGGACGGTGGAGGACGCCTACGGCCATGTCCGCGTCCGCGGTGAAATCTCCGGCTTCCGCGGGCCGCACTCCTCCGGCCACTGCTATTTCGCGCTGAAGGACGAGAGCGCCAAGATCGAGGCGGTGATCTGGAAGTTCGCCCACGCCCGGATGCGCTTCAAGCCGCAGGAGGGGCTCGAGGTCATCGCCACCGGCAAGCTCACGACCTATCCGGGCTCGTCAAAATACCAGATCGTCATCGAGGCGCTGGAGCCCGCCGGGATCGGCGCGCTGATGGCGCTGATGGAGGAGCGCAAGCGGAAGCTCGGCGCCGAGGGCCTGTTCGACGAGGGGCGCAAGCAATTGCTGCCCTGGCTGCCGGAGGTGATCGGCGTCGTCACTTCGCCGACCGGTGCGGTCATCAGAGACATCCTGCACCGGCTGCAGGACCGCTTTCCCCGCCGGGTGCTGGTGTGGCCGGTGAAGGTGCAGGGCGAAGGCTCGGCCGAACAGGTGGCCGCGGCCATCCGCGGCTTCAATGCGCTGCCCGAAGCGGGAAAGATTCCACGGCCGGATCTCTTGATCGTCGCGCGCGGCGGCGGCTCGCTGGAGGATCTGTGGTCGTTCAACGAGGAGATCGTGGTTCGCGCGGCCGCCGAGAGCATGATCCCGCTGATCTCGGCCGTCGGCCACGAGACCGATATCACGCTGATCGATTTCGTCGCCGACAAGCGCGCGCCGACGCCGACTGCGGCGGCCGAAATGGCCGTTCCCGTGCGCAGCGAATTGTTCGTCGAGGTCGAGAGCCTGGCGCGGCGCACGATGGTGTGCTGGCAGCGCGGCCAGGAGAGCCGCCGCAATGAATTGCGCGCCGCCGCCCGCGCGCTGCCGGGTTTAAGCGAACTGCTGGCGATCCCCAGGCAGCGGCTGGATCATCTCGGCGCTGCTCTTCCCCGCGGATTGAAGGCCAATACGCACGCCCATCACCGCCGCTTTTCGCATCTCAGCGCCGGCCTGACGCTGAAGGTTCTGCGCGGACAGGTTGCCCAAGCCAATCACCGCCTCACGGTGTCGGGCGAACGCATCCGCCTGTCCGCCCGCGCGCTGCTGCGCAACCGGCGCGACCGCTTTGCCGGGCTCGAGGTCAGGCTGAAGGCCTCAAAACTCTCCAACGCCCAGGCGCAGCGCAACGCGATCGCGCGCGACCGCGAGCGCACGCAACGGCTGGCCGAGCGCGCCCGCCGCGCGCTTCTGACCGCTCTGCAGCGTCTTGACGCGCGCGTCGCCCATAGCGGCCAATTGTTGTCGGCGCTGTCCTACCGCGGTGTGCTCGCGCGCGGCTTTGCCCTGGTGCGCGACGAGCACGGCCACGCCGTCCATGCCGCCGCCGCGGTCGGACCGGGTGCACATCTGTCGATCGAATTCGCCGACGGCCGCGTGGGCGCCACCGCGGATGCCGATCGGCCGGTGGCGACGGCGCCCGCCGCGGGTACGCCGAAAGCGGCGGCGCGCGAGGAGAAGCCGGCGGCGCCGAAGCGCGTGGCCAAGCCGGTTGATCAGGGAAGCCTGTTCTAGCGCGCCAGCCACTCCGCGACGCGCCGTTGCGCGTCCTTGCGCGCGTCCGCATCCGTGCCGATATGACCGCGTTCGGGCAACGCGGCGTCGGAGCCTGCGATCGCCCGCAGCGGAAGGTTGGCGCGGTCGAAATCGTGGGATGCGCCGGGATAGACCACGATCTGCGCCAGCGCGCTGCGGCCGCGGGCACCCTCCACCACCTGGCGGCAGGCTGAGGGCGAACTGATGTCGTCCTGCGCGCCGATCAGCAGCAGCGTCGGCACGCGTGCGCTCCAGCCGAGGCCGGAGGAGATGCGACAATCCGGATAGAACGCGATGGCCGAGCGGAAATCCGGTTCAGCTCGGCGCGACGCCAGTTGCGGGCGTACCGCCCACAACACCGCGCTGGCGCCGTTCGCCCATCCCATCAGGCTGATCCGGTCACGCGCGGCCCAGGGTTGCTGCAACAGCCATTGTCGCGATGCATTGACGTCGGCCACCCGCTCGCGGCGGGCGAGCACGCGGCGCTCCTTGACGCGGCATTGCGGACCGAGCTCGCGCGAGCCGTAACTGTCCGGCAGCAGCACGGCGTGGCCGGTCTTCAACAGCTGCTCCGCCCAGTCGCGATAGCGCGACTGCACCGGCTCGGACTGCCCGCCCAATCCGCCGCAGCCATGCAGCGCGATCACGGTGGGAAACGGGCCGTCACCATCGGGCTTGTAGAGCTGGGCATGCAGGGTCAGACCGCTCGCCGGGATATCGACCTGGCGCGGGGCCGGCAACGGCGCGGCACCGGCCGTGCAGGTCGGCGCAAGGAGCGTCAGGAATAGCGTTGCTGACAACAGGCGCATCGGTCTCTGTCGGATCGGTATGACGCTGCGGGCACAATAAATTTCACGCTATCATGCGCCTCGGCACAAAATCATCACAAGTAGGTCAGTTTCCGGGGCGGACAGTACGACCTATTTATGATAGATCGATCCGGAAAATATACTTAAGGCCAGCCCGTGCGCGGCCAATCGGAGAGTTTGACGGTGCTCAATAAATTCGGTCCCTCGGGCCATGGCGAAGCGCAGGTGCAATATCTGGACGGCGATTTCCGCGTGATCTCGCCTGGAACCTATGTGCGCTGCGCCATCACCGACGTGCGGATCCCGCTCGACGAATTGAAATACTGGAGCGTCGATCTGCAGGAGGCCTATTCGGTCCCGACCGCCGTGCTGCAGCGGCATTTTCCCGGCGCGCTGAAGACGCAGGGCTGATCGCGGTTTCGTAGGGTGGGCAATGGCGCATCGCGCCGTGCCCACCATCTATCGTCGAGCATTGTCTTGAATGGTGGGCACGCTTCGCTTTGCCCACCCTACGGTTTCTCTCGCGCTTTGAACAACCGATCGGCGATGAATTTCCGCAGCAGCGTTGGTTCGCCGAATTCGAGCGTCACAGGGAACGGCACGATTTGCTGCGACCAATCCCTTAAGCGCGCCAGATCCTTTTCCGTCGTCACCAGTGTCAGGCCATCGCGTTTGCCCTCGGTGATCAGGCCTTCGATCTCGACTAGCGAATACGGATGATGGTCGGCGAAGGCCCGCTGCTCGACGACTTCGATGCCGCTGGCGCGCAGCGTGTTGAAGAATCGCGCGGGATCGCCGATGCCGGCAAATGCCAGCACGCGCTTGCCGCGAAGCTGCGCCACCACGGCCTCATCCGGCTTCAGATGCGCCGATAGCACCGGTTTGCCCTGTGCTGCGATCTCTACGGCCACCGGCGCAGCAGCCGAGCCGTCCCCGACGACGATCAGCGCGTCGGTGCGCGCCAGTTGCGGCCGCAGCGGCGCACGCAGCGGGCCGGCGGGAAATACCTTCCCGTTGCCGAGCCCGCGTTCGCTATCGATCACGATCAGGGACGCGTCCTTGATGATCGACGGATTCTGGAAGCCGTCGTCCATCAGGATAACGGTCGCGCCTTGCGAGCGCGCCAGCGGCACGCCCTCGGCGCGTTTGCGCGACACCACGACGGGCAGATGGCCTGCCAGCATCAGCGGCTCGTCGCCGACATCGGAAGCTGCGTGCCGCTCCGGGTCGACCCGGATCGGCCCGCGCAATTCGCCGCCATAGCCGCGGCTGAGCACGACCGGCGTCTCGCCGAGCTCGCGCAACAGCTTCGCCAGCGCCAGCACGGTCGGCGTCTTGCCGGCGCCGCCGACGTGATAATTGCCGACGCAGAGCACCGGAATGCCGGCATTCAATCCCTTGTGTCGCAGACGTTGTGCGGCGACGGCGCCATAGAGCGCGGCGAGCGGTTTCAATAGATGCGAATTGAGCGAGGCCGGTCCGTGCCAGAAGCCCGGCTCACGCATTGGCGGCTCCCATCTCGATCCGCAACTGCAGTAAATACGGCTCGAGCGCGCTGAGCGTGCGCTCCAGCGCGCCGCCGAGTTGCCCGACCACACGCTCGGACGCAGTCAGCACGGCTTCGCGCGCCTTGGAATCGGCGAGCAGCTGCCCGAACTGCTTGACCAGCGCTTCCTGTGTATCGGCCCGCCGCGCGCCGCCGGCGGCATCGAGGGCTTCATAGACGTCGGTGAAATTGAAGACGTGGGGGCCGTGAATGACCGACGCGCCGAGCTTGATCGCCTCGATCGGATTCTGCCCGCCATGCTCGACCAGCGATCCGCCCATGAACACGATCGGCGCCAGCCGGTAGAACAACCCCAGTTCGCCCATGGTGTCGGCGACATAGATATCGGTCGTGGCGGTGGGCAAGTCCTCGCGCGAGCGCAGGGTCGGATTGAGGCCGGAAGCTGCGATCATGCTCGCGATGGCCTCGCCGCGATCGGGATGCCGCGGCACGATCACGGTCAGCAGCTTTGGAAAATAGCCGGCGAGCGTCCGGTGCGTTTCCGTCAGGATCTCTTCCTCGCCGGGATGCGTGGAGGCCGCGACCACGACAGGGCGGCCGCGTGTCATTGCCATCAGCATATCCAGCTTGTTCGCATCGGCCGGTGGCGCGGGAACGTCGAGCTTGAGGTTTCCCGTGACCACGACATTGCGGCTGCCCAGCGTCGCAAAGCGATCGGCATCGGTCTGCGATTGCGCCAGGCAGACGTCGAACTTGCCAAGCAGCGCCGAAATGGTCCCTTGGACCCGCTGCCAGCGCGGAAACGAGCGCTGCGACATCCGTCCGTTGATCAGCACCATCGGCAGCCGCCGCGCGGCGCTCGACAGGATCAGGTTCGGCCACAGGTCGGATTCGATGAACAGCGCCAGCGAGGGCCGCCAGTGATCGAGAAACCGCGCGACATAGCGCGGCGAATCATAGGGCACATATTGATGGATGACGTCAGAGGGGAACCGCTTGGCGACGATCGCAGCCGAGGTCACCGTGCCCGAGGTCAGGAGGATGCGCAGGTTCAAGGCCCGCAACCGCTCGATCAGCGCCGCCGCCGCCAGCACTTCGCCGACGCTGGCGCCGTGAATCCACACCAGCGGCCCGGTGGGCCGGATATCGGCGCTCAGGCCGCGGCGCTCGCCGACCCGCGCCGGGTCTTCCTTGCCGAGCTTCAGCCGCCGGCTGATCAACGCCGGTGACAGCGGCACCATCGCGGACGACAGTTTCCGGTAGACGCGCAGCGTCATCGGCAGCGAATTAGCCAAGAGCGGCCTCCGGACGCCCGACGGCCGCATAGGCGCGACGGGTCGCTTCGTTCAGATAGACTTCTACCTGAAGACGCAGCTTTTCCATAGTCTCGGCATCGGCATCCGGCGGAACGTACACCGCTTCGATGCCGACCACCGCACCGCGGCCGAACGGCAAATTAATGGTTGAAGAATCCCAGTTCTTCAACCGGATGAACCTGGAGGTCACCATCGCAAAGGGCATGATCGGCCGGCCGGACTCCCGCGCCAGCATGATGATGCCAAGCCCCACCACCCGCGCGCGCTTCGGCACATCAGCGGTCGTTGCGACGTTCCACTTGTCCTCCAGCGCCTGCAGCATCTCCCGGAACGCGCCGACGCCGCCCTTGCGGTGAAAGGCGCCGCCATGATCGCCGGAACCTCTGATAGTTCCGATGCCGAGCCGCTCGGCGGCGATGGCGTTGAATTCGCCGTCGCGATGGCGCGAGATCAGCACCTTGGCGCGGTGGCTCTTCTTGGTCTTGATGAACGGCGTCATGAAATGCTGGCCGTGCCAGAACGCGAAGATCGCCGGCATCTCCGGCTCGACCCGCTCATAGATGTCGGCCGGATCGTAGCTGAAGCGGTTGGTCAGCCAGACCAGCCGCAGATATTCGGCCGCGAGCACACCCAGCGCGCGCTGAACCCAGCTGCTGCGCAGCAAATCGCGGAGGAATCGTTTCAACTGCAGGACTTCTTAACTGGAGGACTTCGTATCTTGACCTGGATCGAGCAGCCGGTGGAGGTGAACCACGAAGTAGCGCATGTGGGCGTTGTCCACGGTCTGCTGCGCCTTCGCCTTCCAGGCCGCGTGTGCGGATGCGTAATTGGGATACACGCCGACGATATCGACCTGGTCGAGGTCCTTGAACGTGATGTGTTCGAGATCGGTCAGCTCGCCGCCGATGACGAGATGAAGCAATTGCTGCGGGGCACTATCTGGCATGATGGTCTTTCCTAACGAGATGCCCGGCAAGCACAAGTGAGAGCTGATATCGCGGGGTGGACGGGATGATTTGTGGCACGGATTTCGACCGATTCAGGGCAGCGGACGATTTCGGAAATGCTCGACAATGCGCGCATGTCGATCCTGTCCCGCCGCCACCAGCACCCCGTGCACCACCTCCCGGCGATTATACTCAATCGCATCCCCCGAGAGCGCAGTCATTCTACCATTCGCTTCCTGCACGATCAAATTCGCTGCGGCAAGATCCCAGTCGCGGCTTTGGCCGCCTGCAAAAGCGGCATCGAGGCTGCCGTCAGCTACCCGACACAGCCGAAGCGCCAGCGATCCGATTCGCGGATGCAGCGTGATCTCATCCGGTGACGAACTCAGCCGCTGCACCAGCGGCTTCGGGCCGGCCATGCAGGAGAAATCGAGCTCCGTGCCGGCCGCCGCACGCACAGGCCTTTCGTTGCGCGTGGTGCCCTGGCCACGGGTTGCGAAGAAGAATTCGTCGCTGACGGGAGCGAACACCGCCGCCAGCACCGGCGACGAGCCCTTAACCAACGCCACGCTCACGCACCAGTCTTCACGGCCGGCGAGATAGGCGCGGGTGCCGTCGATCGGGTCGACGATCCAGACCAGTTCCTTGCCGAGACGGGAATCGTCGTCGACGCTCTCTTCCGACAGCCAGCCATAATCCGGCGTCGCCGCGCGCAACCGCCGTTCGACGAGGTCGTTGACGGCGATGTCGGCTTCGGAGACCGGCGACGAGGCGCCCTTGGTCCAGTTCTTCAGTTCGGTGCGAAACAGCGACAACGCCAGCGCGCCGGCCTCGCCCACGGTGTCCCTCAACAGCGCGGCATCGCGCGCCGAGATCCTGTCGGCGGTATCAGCGTCCGCCAAGCGTCAGGCCCTCGATGCGCAGCGTCGGCGCGTTGACGCCGTAGCGGAATTCCAGATCGTTGGCGGGAACCAGCGATTTGAACATCGGCAGCAGATGGCCCGCGATCGTCACCTCGCTGACGGGGTAAGTGATCTCGCCGTTCTCGATCCAGAATCCGGAGGCGCCGCGGCTGTAATCGCCGGTCACGCCGTTGACGCCGGAGCCGATCAGGTCGGTGACGTAAAATCCCTGCTTGATATCGGAGATCAGTTGCTTCGGCGTCATCTCGCCGGGTTCGAGATGCAGATTATACGATCCCGGCGACGGCGAGGACGAGACGCCGCGATGGGCATGTCCGGTGGTGACCAACCCGAGTTCGCGCGCGGTCGCGCAATCGAGCAGCCACGTGGTCAACACCCCCTCGTCGATGAGCGCGAGCTTCTTCACTCTTACACCCTCGGCGTCGAAGGTCTGCGACCGCAGGCCGCGCACCCGCAAGGGATCGTCGATGATGCGGATGTTGTTCGCGAACAGCTGCTCGCCCATCCGGTCTTTCAAAAAGCTGGTCTTGCGCGCGATCGAGGCGCCGTTGATGGCGCCGACGAGATGACCAACCAGCGATGCCGACACCCGGGGATCGTACACGACCGGCACCTTGCAGGTTTCGACCTTGCGCGGATTGGACCGCGCCACGGTGCGCTCGCCCGCCTTGCGGCCGACGCTTTCGGGCGAAGCGAGATCGGACGCATACGGGGCCGAGGTGAAATCGTAGTCGCGCTCCATGCCCGTGCCCTCGCCGGAGATCGCGGTCATCGAGATTCCCTGGCTGGAGCGCAAATAGGAGCCGTGGAAGCCCGTCGAGGTCACCAGCACCATGCCGCCGATGCCGCTCGAGGCGGACGCGCCGCCCGATTTGGTCACGCCCTTGACCGCAAGGCCCGCGGCTTCCGCTTCGCAGGCGCGGCGTTCGAGTTCGGACGTCGAGGGAACTTCGCGGTCGAGCAGGTCGAGATCGGCGAACTCGCGCGCCAGCAGCGAGGGATCGGCGAGACCGACATATTTGTCGTCAGGCGCAACGCGGGCCATCGCGACCGCCCGCTCGGCGAGTTTTGCAACCCCATCGCCGGAAACATCGTTGGTCGAGACCACGGCCTGGCGTTGCCCGACCAATACGCGCAATCCGACATCGTCGCCTTCGGAGCGCTCGGATTCCTCGACCCGGCCATCACGCACTTTGACGCCCTGCGAGACGCCGCGCACCGCAACCGCGTCTGCGGCGTCCGCGCCCGCGCGCTTGGCGGCCTCGACCAGCCGCTGCGCCAGCGTCGAGAGCGCCGATTGATCGAACAGGGAAGTTGCGGGAGCCTGCGAAAGCGGCGAAGCGGTGGATGGTGAAGAGTTCACAAACAAAATCCCTGACAATTGAAGGGGCTCGGGCGCAAATCGGCAGACCCACCAGATGTGCCTGATTCACAGGGATTTCAAGCATTTTGCGCCATCAAATGCCAAACATTTTCGGCATTTGCGCAAGGTCTCGTCAATCATGCGTGCCAAGGTCTTGTCAATCATGCGGTCAGATCCATGGCAGGTGACCTCTCCTTAACCAGGCTTTTTAAGGCGAAACGGAAATCGCTCGGCTAAGGTCTCGCGTATCGACCGGGAACATAATCCCGGCGGGGAGATGAGAGCCGTGAGGCATCAAACAGCAACAAGCGGGATCAATCCCGCCGGGTCGAGCCGTGTCATGCGGCTCGACCCTCTTTCTCTGCCGCTCAGCTTCCATGCGCACGATACCCGCGCAGACGGCGGCGTGCGGAGGATAGAACTCCATCGCGAACGCGTCGTGCTGCACCGTGCCGTCAAGGGCATGCGGATGGCGATCAACGTCCGCGTCAGCGACTTTCTCGGCGTTGCATTGCGCGGTCTCGACGACGACGCACAGATGCTGGTGCTGGCGCATCGCGATCCCTCGCTGAACATTCCTTTGTGCGTGAGCTCCGACCACGAGGAAATCGCCTCCGCGTGGCAGATGTGGAGCGACATCCTCGCGCTGCCGCTATTGGCGGAAGATGACCACAGCGAACCGGCCGCCCGACGCCGCCGCCACAACGCGATCCGCGCCCGCCGACCGAAATTTCTGGTGCGCCGCCGCGCCGGCAACCTGATCAATACCGACACCGTTCATCGGGACGAGCGCGAGATCGTCGCGCGGGATTGAGGCCACACTCGTCATTGCGAGCGCAGCGAAGCAATCCATGCCTCGACAAGGGGATAGATGGATTGCTTCGCTGCGCTCGCAATGACGAGGATTCAGTTTCGCGATCTCGCGGCATGTTGCGCCCGAGGTTTGCTAGAGAACTTCCCGCCCTCTTGTTCAGGGGGCGCAGGGAAGACCGGGTGCTTGCTGCACCCGCGGTCTCGCGTGCGATTTGCGCAAACAAAAATGCCCACGAGCATACAGGGCAGCGGGAGCATTCCGGCCTTCCCTGCGCAATGGCTTAGCGCCAGCACCGCGGCGCCAGGACCACACGGCCCTATTCTGGGCTTAGGTGACCTGAACTTAGCCGATCTGGCCCGATCTTAAGGCCTTCAAAAATAGGCCTTTTCGGAATTATCATTATCCAGCAAGGCCGCAGCCGGATCACCGCGAACCGCTGCAACTGGGGCTAGGCCCCAACCTCGAACCCTTCCACAGGCCGACGAGGAAAGAGCCCAGCCACCAGCGGCAGCACCCAAAACCCACAATGGGCGCGGCCCAGAAAGACTATCGACAATGTCGAGCAAGACCAAGACCGACTGCATCGCCACGCTGATGAGCGCGGGGATCAGCGCGGTGGATGCACGCGCGCTGCGGCGCATCTCGATGACGCTGCATCGCTGGCATGACCTGGAGTGCGGCAACGAGCGCGGCGAAGCGATCGAGCGCGATGAAGAGACCAACCTGCCTTATCTCACCTACGACACCGGCATGAACGGCAAGCGCGGGCGCACGCAAATTCCCGATCGCGAGACCGCCGCGCTGAAGCAACTGACGAAGATCATGAAGGCCTATCCGGGCTTCGCCTTCCACGTGCAGGGCGATCCGCGCGGCTCGGCGCTATTCATCCTGCGCCCCGGTGACGTGCCTGCCGGGCGCGACATCGACACCTGCTACTCACGCGGCATCGTGGTGCATCAATGACCGAGGCCGAGACCATCCGCGCCCGCATCGCCGAGCTGAAGAAAAAGCTCGCTGATCTGCAGGCATCGCTTCGCAATCTGGAAATTGAAAAAGCGATGGCCGGTTTGCATCGCGAAACCGAAGGGGGCACACAGCTCAACTGATCCATCGAAAACTTCCAGCCGCCCCGGCTCACCAAAAGGTGCCGGGGTTAGGCGGTCAGAACGCCTCGCAATTCCGCGCGGCCTTCTGAAAAAGGAAGCATAAACTCATGACTACCAAGAAAACCCACCCCGCCGATGTCGCCGATCTCGCGCTGATCCCGGCTTGCAAGAAGTTCACCGCGACCATCCTGAAGAATAACAAGCCGCAGACCACCGAGTTCGACTCGCTCGATGCTGCGCGGATCGAAGCGGTGAAACTGAACGCCACCGCGAACAATGCCCGCAAGGCGCTGGTGTACGCCATCACCGACGAAGGCCGCGCCATCCTTGTTCCGGCATTGCATGGCCGCACGCCCGCCGATGCAGGCAGCGAAGCGGCGAAGGCCGATGACAAGGCGCGCGATGCGAAGCCCGCGCTCGCGAAAGCGCCGAAGACCTCCTCGCCATCCGAGGCCGATCTGGCGGCGGCGAAAGCCGAAGCCGCCGAACGCGCCGCGCTGAAGGCGAAGCCAGAGAAGAAGGCGAAGCCCGAGAAGGCCGCGAAGCCCGCCAAGGCCAAGCCAGCCAAGAAGGCGAAGTCCGCCAAGAAGGAAGGCGGCTCAAAGGTTGATGCGGTGATCAAGCTGCTGACCGGCAAGAAGCCTGTAACGCGCAAGGATATCGCCGAAGCGGTTGATTGGCCTTCGATCAACATCAAGGCGATCTGCGAGCGCAAGAAGATGAAGCTGAAGCAGGCCAGCGATGGCACGCTCTCCGCTTCGGCTCCGAAGTAAGCGGCAGGAGAGCGAAGATGAGCGACAAACTCACCCAAGCCGATCTGCAGCAATTCAAGGGCGGCACCGGCCATTGGTATCGGCACAATCTGGCGCGCACGGTCACCTATACCGATGGCGTCAAGTACATGGCCGAGCGAGCCGGTGCGTATTGGCTGATTGATGAGATCGCCTTCGCGCAGATCGGCGAGCCGCACGTCAAGGCCGAGGAGTTTCAGTCTTGGAAGCTGAAAGTCACCGGCTCGACCGCGACGCTGACTTGCGATGACGGCAACGGGAATATCGTTTTCTCCAAGCCCATCGACTTCACCGACTTCCCACTCGACGAGATCAATCTATGGGTCGAGGCAGGCGATGGCGGGCGAGTCATTCTCCTGCCGTGTGAGCATTAGGTTCGGATCACGGGGCGGCCTTCGGGCCGCCCTTCATTGCTTCAGACCCACGAAAGGAAAACCCACAATGAGTATCAGAAACGGGATCATCATCACCGCCATCATCGGCGCGGGCCTGCTTTGGTATGGCGGCGCTTTCGAGCCATCGCAGCCCAAGAAGCCCGACGCGCAATACGGCGACACCATCGCCGCCAATGTAGCGACGGTCGGCTGCGATACTGAAGAGGCTGCAGACAAAGCAGCCGCCAGCTGCATCGCCATCCCAATGGCCGCCACTGGCAAGGCGATCAAGACCTACGGCAAGCGCAGCATCTGCGTTCGCTGGCAAGGCGTAGCCGATTGCCTCTGGTCGCCGCGCGAGTCGCTGCTCTTCATCCCCGCAGAATCCACCAGCAAGTAAACAGGATCATCATCCATGAAATATTGCACTGAATTTCCCGACTTCCACGCCTCCGACATGCCAGCGATCCCGCAAGGCTTCGAGGACAATTCTTGGCACAACGACAGCTGCCCCAACTTCATCAGCGAGGAGCTGGGCCTGCGCATCTGGGTTGACTTCGCCGACAAGCACCAGCGCGAGATAGCTGAAGGCTCGCGCTTCGTGCTGGAGCCCGCCGATAACGAGGACAACATCACCGATCCGATCTGCACCGATGACTGGGCGGTGATCCTTGAGGCCGTCGAAGAGGAGCGCGCCGAGATCGCGGGCTGCCTCGCACAGCTGGAGAAAGCCGACGGCGCGATCCTGCAGTGGCAGGTCGATGACAAGAAGTTCGCGGTGATGCTGAAGCGCGGCTTGATCAGAATGGAGGGCGACTGCCTCGTCCATCCGAGGGCGCGCAAGATCAGCGAGCTGGCCTTCACCATGGCGCGGCCCGCCGATGTGCGCGTGCTATACCGGGCCGACAATGAAGGCCCTGCGATCATGCTGCTGAACCAGCTGGTCGCCAACTTCGATGCACACGGCGGCTGGCAGCATCGCTGCAATGAGGAAGACATGCGGCACGAGCTGGCTTCGCGCGGCTGGTACTCGGGCCTCCATGACAATGGCCACTACCTCGTTCTGAACCTCGACCTGATGCAGCTGGAGCCGCACCCGGACCACCCAACCAAGGAGATACGCTAATGCGCACCACCATGATCGCAGCCGCTGCGCTGCTCGCCTCGCTCACCGCCGCGCACGCAGGATCAGCTATCTGCGAGGGCGCTCTGACAGTCGGCAAGGAATGGACGACCGTCAAAGGCCCGACCGGCGACTTCGCGCCAGATGGCTGCAGGTTTCAAACTGCATCGAAGCTGGGCCGCCGCATCATCGCGGTCTGCCCAGATGGTTCGCAGTGCCAGATCGATGCAGCGTTCAGCAAAAGATCGAGCAGCACCATCACCGGCATCACCAACGTGACAAAGATCAAGTAAGGACCAGCATCACCATGTCCAAGAAAGCGAAGCAGAACATCACCAACCGGAGCTGCCGCAAGGAAGTCAAAACGCGCTCCAAAATTTATGATGCCGAATGCTCGGGCCTCTACGTCAGCCTGAGCCCCACAGCGCCGCCGACGTTCTTCCTGAAGTACACCTGCCTGATCACCAAGAAGCGCGGCACCCATCGGCTGGGCATCTATCGCGAAGCCGAAGCAGGCATCGAGGCGCGCGACGTGACCTATTGGCGCAGGGAGGCCGATAAGCTGAAGGTCAGGATCGGCGACCGCGAGGACATCGCGGCGACCACGCGGCGCGAGCATCAGCTGCAGGCCAAGCAGGCAGGCGTCACCGTCGATCGGATCATTGACGAGCGGATCGCGTGGGTCAGCGAGCTGGTGCCGAAGGGCCGCGACAAGGATGGCATCAAGCTGAAGATGGGGCCGCGCAAAAAGGACTGGGCGAACATGGCCAGCCATCTGGAGCGGTTCGTGCGCCCGCGCCTCGGCAAGAAGATTGCCCGCGAAGTCACTAAGCATGACATCGCCGATCTGCAGCGCGACATCCTTGCGGGCACGCTGATCATCAGCGAGGGCAAGACCACGAAGAAGGGATCGATCAGCAGCGCCCGCCACATGCGCAAGGCGGTTTCGGGTCTGTTCAACTGGGCGGCTGAAGCAGGCCGCGACTATGTCGATACCTCGCCCTGCGTGAACCTGCCGCCGCTGGACAAGGAGCCGCCGCGCACCCGCAAGCTAAGCCCTGACGAGGTCAGGGTTCTCTGGCACGGCCTCGATCAGCCCAACATGCCTATCGATCGCAAGATATGTCTGGCGATCAAGTTCACGCTGGTGACCATGCTGCGCTCGATCGAGCTGCTGCCGATCCATCGCGATGAGCTGGGGCGCAATGGCCTGCGCAGCGAGCTGCCGCTGGTCGTGATCCCCGAGGAGCGCGTCAAGGCGGGCCGCGAGATTCATCAGCCGCTCTCTGATCTGGCTGTCGAGATCGCGCAGGAAGCGATGGGCAATTACCCGTGGATGTTCGCGGGGCGCTACGGCACCGAGTCGCTGAACCGCAAGGCGATGGCCTGCGCGCTCCGCGGCAAGACCAAGCGGGTGAAGGGAAAGGTGGTGATCGAAAGCATCGGCATCTGTCGGCTGCTCGGCATGAAGCCTTTCACGCCGCATGATCTGCGCCGCACCGCCGCCAGCCTGCTGGGTGGCCTGAAGGTGCCGCGCTCGATCATCTCGCTCTGCCTCGACCATACCGTGAAGAGCGACGAGCATGGCGCGGTCTCGGCGGTGACCGGCAAGCATTACGATCAGGACCCGCGCATCGGCGAAAAGCGCGAGGCCCTGCAAAAGCTGGCTGATGAGATCAGGCGCATCATCAGCGCGCCGATGGAAGCGCAGGAGGGAATGCGACAAGCCGCCTGACCTGAAAAAAAGTTAGCCGCCCCGCTTGAACCGGGGCGGCTTTTTTGTTGCCATCGATCCCGCCAAGGCTGGGGCGCAGCCAAGGCGGCTAAAATGCTTCCATTGCTGCAGCCGAGGTTCCCCCTCGGGCTGGCCATCGCTTGCGCGGCCCTGTGGTGCGCGCTGGCGATCGGGGCTGTATTGGGCCGGGGCGGCGAAAATTCCGCACCTACGCCGCCGCCTGGGCCGCCGCAAAAGACCATTTCGCGGATCATTCGGGCCGATCGGATCGGCCCGGTACTGGCCTTTGATGATCGCTGGCAGTCCGCAGCGCCAGCTATGCATCAGGCGGTCATGGCTGAAGTAATCCAGCCCGCGCCGAAGCGCGGCACTGCTGCCCAGATCAAGCCACAGCGCGCCAAGCGACATGCGGATCGCGTATGCGGCAGCAAAGCCGCCGCTATTTCCGTGTCGGGCGGCATCTGTCGTGGAGGTGCAGGCGATGAGCGAGGATTATGCCGGCCGATCAGCTGGAAGAAACGATGCTGCGCACTGCGCAGTGGGCCGAGGCCTATCCGCTGGCGGTACTCTCTGAGTCTCGATTGGAAGAAAGCCCCCCGGGTCGCTGCGCGCGGGCGGCATGACGCTCGATGCTCGATTGGGTAGTGTCTCAGTTTGAAATTTATATCCTACTGAACATGCAGGCAGTCCGAGTAAAGTGGTTGATTGTTGACGGCGATCTTGAGTGAATTGACCAGATCCTTGCGCGCCGCGCTGCACTTCTCGATGCTCGTATATCCCGGAACCGTGAGCGACGTTTGGGTCGCCAAAAACACAACAATGATAGTCCACATTTTCTGCCATCGCTTGCGAAGCTTACCGCTAAGCATTAGCATATGGCGATGTTCGCGGAAAGCCGGGAGGAAACCTATGAGCGAAAGCAGCGATTTATTCGTGGCCAAATGGGTGTCGGCTAACGTCCACACCATACCGGGACTCGAGGATTACAGCGATCATGTCGTTGAGTTGGCGGAACAGTTGATCGCCGACGCCGAGGCAAAGGGTATCGATGAAGATGAGCTGAACCAGGCTGTCGGCGGCGATGCCGAGGACTACCTAAAAAATCAATATGAGAAGGTGCAGGATAGCACGCTAGGCTTTCATGAGGCTGACGATGCCTAGAGGTGGTCCTAAAGGCGAGAAGCGCCCAGCCGACGCCATCGGCAACGCCATCATGATCGCCAAGATCGCCGCCGGTGAGATCGAGGACGTCACCACAGAGGACGGCAAGAACGCCGCTGCCGTGGCGCTCGGGCGCATGGGCGGTAAGGCGCGGGCTGAGGGGATGACGGCCAAGCGGAGGAAAGAGATTGCCGCAAAGGCCGCCGATGCTCGCTGGAAGAAGGCTAAGTAGTCTTCTTCCTATCCCACAGCGAGACGACCTCAGCAGATACGGACCTTTGTTCTGTTTCAGCTGTCCTTAATTTTGGAAATGCTTTCACCTCGGCTTTGCTGCCGGAAAGGTATCCGGCAGGCAATGCGCTTAGCTGTTCAATCTCTCGGGCTGGCAAGCATAGATCGTCGATGACCTGTTCCTTCGTTCTAACTTTCTCATCTAGGAGTGCTTCAAAGCCGCGACGCAACAATCGCGGTTCTTCAAATTTCAGAATGTTGTCTAGCGGTTCCTCACCGCGCCAGCCGCGACGATTGTAATTGATCCATAGTCGCTTAACCTGATCCGGACTTACAATTCCTATGTGCTCACATCTAACGATCATCATGGCAACGGACACTTTCCATCGCTCCTTGCGCGCCAGCATTCCGTCTAGAGTCGGAGCCCATAGCTCATCCACAAAGCTCTTTTCTGGTAGCAAAAAGGCCGCCGCGAAGCGATGAGCCTGTCCTTCAAGTAGCTTCCAGTCCGAAGTATTCTTGACGCGGCGGCGATCAACCTTCCTATGAAGCAGCAAATGAAAAAGCTCATGCGCCGCATCAAATCTCGATCTAACGGCACTCGCCTTGTCCTTCCCCAAAACGACAAACGGCGTTGAATAGGTCGATGACCATTGAGAGAATGCATCAAGGGAATCTGCCGCAACGTTGATGCGGGCAGTGATGATGCCGCTATTCTCCATTTCCAACAAAAGGTCTGGAATCGGCCCAGCACCAAAATTCCACCATTCGCGGCATTCCTGGGCGAGATGGTCAATCTGAGAGAAGGTCAGCGACTTAAAGTCGTCGGGAATATGAAAGCGCGGAAGATCCAACTTGGGAAATTCCAAGAATTGCTTTTGATACGTTGCAATCTCTTTCAACCAGCGGAGCCGAGGATAGCATCGTTCCCGCGCCATCTTGGTCGCGCTTGCGTTCGACCTCCAAAACAACGGACTGTCTTCGTCTTGAGCGGGACTGTTTAGAAAGAACGTTCTGGGGAAACCCAGTTTATCGCAGAGTCGGTCCATCACGTCGGCGCGCGGCGACTGAGGGCCGTTCTCGTATTGAGTGATAGCAACCGGCGAAACGTTGACCATTTCTGCCAGGGCGACTTTGGTCAGACCAAAGGCTTGGCGCGCTTCTGTAAGCCGCGCGCCAACGAATCCAAGGGTTCCTACCGTCATTTATTCCTCCGTTTCGCCCTTCTTTTTTGCGGGGCGCTTGATGAGTGGGCGCGCAATATCGCGTTGCGGAGCCTCAACTCCCATTTCGGCTTGTTCAAAACGAGCAATGATTTCCAAAACAGAATAGTTCAGGCCCCATGTTCGGTAGGTTTCGTCTGGAACGGCAAAGTTCAAAAAGCCAAGTCGCTGACCATTCTCATCGAAATTCTTTCCGGCAGGACCGTGAATGATAATTCCGTTGATCGACGCAACTGAAAATACCTTGGCATCGACATCGCCAAAGTCGAATTGAGGGGCACTCAAGAAAGTATTGACCGCAGAATGCGCTTCCCTGAATTTCGCGGGACGAGCAAAATCTGACGGCGTTTGGACATAAGCTTGCACCATCGAAACGCCGCCGCCGCGGACGAGCGTGTAATTCCAGCCGTTGATGCTGATCTTTTGACCATTCGATACCAGGCCGGTTTCGCTCGCGGCCCGCTGCAATGCAGTTTCAGCTACATAGAAGCGCTGATCGAGGAGATTTGCCGCCCTTTGATCCTCCAAAACGCGCGGATCGTTGATAACGGACTGATAGGAATCCTCGTATGCCCATTCCATGGCGTTCTGGAGCCGCTTCCAGAACGTCAGCTTCGTGTCCCGGACCATCGTGGACCAGAACGCCGCCACAATCTCTGCGTCAGTCATGCCGAATCTCTAGTTTGACAATCGATTTAAGTATGATGCACATTTCCTCACTAAAAGTAAAGTATGCCCTCTTGGGCACCTTCGGAACTTCAAAGTGTCTACAGGACCGCCTTTGGGATTGACATCGGCCGTTCTTATAACATATATCGCAAATATGACAAAAAATAACGACTTTGCGGCTCTCCTTCGTGCCACCCGGGCAAAACTCAACCTCACGCAGGAGCTGGTCGCCGAGCGGCTTGGTGTGTCATTCGCAACGGTGAACCGGTGGGAGGGCGGGACCAAGCCACAGAAGGCTGCTCAAGAGGTCATCCTGGCGTTGGCTGCGGAGGCTGGTGTCAGCGCTGAGGGCGAGGTTTCATCAATTGAGCCGGCGGCGGGAGTTACACGTCGTAGGCGAGGTGCGGCTCCGTTGTCGCCCTCGACCAAGCCGATGGAGCAAATGCTCTGGGATGCGGCCTGCTCGATCCGTGGCGAAAAGGATGCACCTAAGTTCAAAGATTACTTGTTGCCGTTGCTCTTTCTGAAGCGGCTTTCGGATGTGTTCGACGACGAAATCGCTCGGCTTGCCGAAGACTATGGCGAGCGCGCCACAGCGCTTGAAATTGCCGAGGGTGACCATTCACTCCTGCGCTTCTATCTGCCCCCCGAAGCCCGTTGGGGAGCAATTAGCGGGCGCGAAACGATCGATTGGCCACTGGACGAAAAGGGGCAAAGCACCAAGCCGAAGGACATCGGCGAACACTTGACCAAGGCCGCGCGCGCCGTCGTCAAACAGAACCCCCAGCTTTCCGGCGTGATTGATGTCGTCGACTTCGCCGCCGAGAGGAACGGCGAGCGCGATATTAACCCAGCGAAGCTGCGCCTCGTCGTCGAGACGTTCTCAGATCCGCGCTATCGCTTGGGGCTTGCCGATGTGCAGCCCGATTTCCTCGGCCGCGCTTATGAATATCTCCTGCGCAAGTTCGCGGAAGGCTCGGGCCAGAGCGCGGGTGAGTTCTTTACCCCGACCGAGGTCGGCCTCTTGATGGCGCATATCATGCGCCCTCGCCCTGGTGAGGAATGCCACGACTTCGCCTGCGGGTCGGCAGGTCTGCTGGTGAAGCTGCAACTCGTCGCTCGAGAACTCGATCCCACGGCTAAGGTGCCCCTAAAACTCACCGGCCAGGAACTCCAGGCCGAAAGCTACGCCGTTGCGCAGATGAACGGCATCATCCACGACATGGAAATCGAACTCGCCCGCGGCGATACGATGATCAATCCGAAATTTCGCACCAACGAAGGCAAGGTGCGGTCTTTCGATATCGTCGCCGCCAATCCGATGTGGAATCAGCCCTTTGCGCCGGACGTGTTCGCTAATGACCCGTTCGATCGCTTCCGCACCGCCGGCGGCGTCACTACCGGCAAGGGCGATTGGGCGTGGCTTCAGCACACGCTCGCCTGCCTCAACGACAATGGCCGTGCTGCCGTTGTCCTCGATACCGGCGCTGTCACGCGCGGCTCAGGCTCTAAGAACGACGATAAGGAACGCAATATCCGCAAATGGTTTGTCGATCATGATCTGATCGATGGCGTGATTCTGCTGCCCGAAAACCTGTTCTACAACACCAGCGCCGCCGGCGTGATCGTGGTGCTGAACAATCGTAAGCACGCGACGCGCAAGGACAAGATCGTCCTTCTGAATGCCAGCAAGCGGCTGAAAAAGGGCAAACCGAAGAACTACATTCCCGAGGAAGCCATTCGTCCCCTTGCAGCGGCGTATCTCAGAGGCGAGCCGGTCGATGGCGAAATCGCAGTCATTACGCGCCTGCAAGCCGAGGAAGCGGACTACAACTTGAGCCCCAGCCGGTGGGTCGGCCAAGCCGACGAATCAATCCATCGACCAATCAAGGAAATCGTCAGCGAGCTGTTGAGGCTTGACGATCAAACACGAGAGATAGATGGCATTCTTGCACGTATGTTGGTGCGTCTATGAAAAACGAGCGCTGGGAATGGCGTCCTTTGGGCGATCTGTTCGATATCGGCGCGGGCAAGACGATGTCCGCCGTCGCGCGAGATGGAATAGACAAGACGCCATTCCTTCGGACGTCAAACGTTCTTTGGGATGAAATCGATCTCTCCGTGGTCGATGAGATGGCAATTCCTCCGCATGAACTCCCTGGAAAATTGGTCCGTCCGGGCGACTTGCTGGTGTGTGAAGGGGGCGACATCGGCCGCGCAGCCATCTGGAATGGCGAAGTCGAAACGATGTCCTTTCAGAATCACCTTCACCGTCTGCGACCAAAAGCAGATGGTGTTGAGCCGCGGTTCTTTGTCTACTTCCTTCAGTGTGCATTTACCCAGCTAGGCATATTCGAAGGCGCAGGGAATAAGACGACGATCCCCAATCTTTCGCGAAACCGCCTCGCTGACCTAGAGGTGCCGCAGCCTCCAATTGGCGAACAAAGGGCGATCACACAGGCGTTGGCTTGGGTGCGCTCCGCAATGAAGAGTCATGATCGTGCGACTGCTATTGCTCAAGAACTGAAGCGCGCTGTCACGCGGGACATTTTCACGCGAGGCCTTCGCGGCGCGCCGCAAAAAGAAACCGAAATCGGACAAGTTCCAGACAGTTGGGATGTTGTACCGCTGGGGTCGCTCGGTCGCATCGGCAACGGCTCCACGCCAAAGAAGACGTTACCCAAATACTGGATTGGTGGAACCTATCCGTGGCTCACGAGCGCCAAGGTCTATGATCGAGAGATCGTTTCCGCGGATCAATTCGTAACGGATGTCGCGCTTCGCGAATGCCACCTACCACGCGTTGAGCCTGGCGCGATCTTGATCGCCATTACCGGTCAAGGAAAAACGCTTGGCCACTGCGCGGTGCTGGGAATACAGGCCACCATCAATCAGCATATTGCTTACGTCGCAACAGACACTAAGCGGGCCGATCCTTCGTTCGTCCGGGGGTATCTGGAAACGCAGTACGATTACCTCCGCCAGGTTGGTTCGGGTGGCGGCAGCACAAAAGGCGCGCTCACTTGCGCGTTCCTTCGTGGCATGCCGATCCCATTTCCACCCCTCGACGAACAGCGCGAAATCGTCGAAATTCTCGACGCAATCGACCGAAAGATCGACCTTCACAAGCGCAAACGCGCGGTACTCGAAGATTTGTTCAAAGCGCTGCTTCACAAGCTGATGACCGGTGAAATCAGTGTGGCCGATCTCGATCTTTCCGCCCTCGGCCAAACCGTCCTTGAGGGAGTTGCTGCATGAGCGACCTCAAGATCAGCGAAGCCGGCACCGTCCAGTTTCCGATGGTGAGACACGCGGCCGAAATCGGCTGGACGCCACTCGCCCCCGAAGTCGCCAAGCAAAAGCGCGGCGGCGAAGCTGGCATGCTGCTGCGCGACGAGCTCGAGGAAAAGCTTTCCACATTCAATCCGTGGCTTTCTGCTGATGCCGTTCGCTCGATCGTCGAAACGCTCGACGCAATCCCGGCGACAGTTGACGGCAACCGCGAGATGCTGATGTGGCTGCGCGGCGAACGCGGCTGGTATGACGAGGGCGAAAAGCGCCATCGCCGCGTCCAGCTCGTCGACTTCGAGACCACCGACGCCAACGTCTTCCACGTCTCATGGGAATGGGCGCTAAAGCCGCCCGCACGTAAGGGGAACCGGGCGGACGTGATGTTCTGCGTCAATGGCGTGCCGGTCTGTATCGTCGAGCACAAGAACCCCAAGGATGGTGACGCCATCGAACGCGGTATCAAGCAGCTTCGCCGTTATGAGATTGAGACGCCAGAACTGATCGGCGCGCCGCAAATCTTCAATGTCACGCATTTGCTCGACTATTGGTATGGCGTCACCTGGAACGCGACCCGCCGTGACATGGCGCGCTGGAAGCAAACGCCAGACGAGGCTTATCGCTTCGCGGTGCAAGCTTTCTTCGAGCGCACGGACTTTCTGCGCACGCTCCAGCACTGGATTTTGTTCTACGTCCAGGATAGCGAAACGCGCAAATCGATCCTGCGTCAGCATCAGCGGCGCGCCATCGATTCGATCGTGGCCCGCTGCGCCGACCCGACCAAGACGCGCGGCCTCGTCTGGCACACGCAGGGCTCAGGCAAGACCTTCACGCTTTTGACAGCCGCGAAGCTGATCCTCGAACAGAAGGAGCGCTTCCAGAACGGAACGGTCATTCTTGTCGTCGATCGCACTGAGCTTGAAGGGCAGTTGAAAGGCTGGGTTGAACGCGTGCTCGGCGAAATGCAGAACCAAGACATTGCTATCAAGCGGGCAAACACAAAGGCCGAGCTTCAGCAGCTTCTGGACGCGGATTTTCGCGGCCTAATCATTGCGATGATCCACAAGTTCGAGGCGATCCGGAAGGATTCCTCTACCCGCCACAACATCTTCGTCTTCATTGATGAGGCACACCGGTCAGTCGCAAAGGACCTCGGCACGTATCTCATGGCCTCGGTGCCGAACGCGACGATCATCGGTTTCACCGGCACCCCGATTGCGAACACCGAGCAGGGCACCGGCACGTTCAAGATTTTCGGCGCTGAGGACGAGACCGGCTATCTCGACAAGTATTCGATCAAAGAATCTATCGCCGACGAAACCACCCTGCCGATCAAGCACGTCCTCGCGCCAAGCGAGATGACCGTGCCCGTCGATCGGTTGGACAAGGAATTCTTCGAACTCGCTGCCGCCGAAGGCGTGACCGACATAGAGGAACTGAACAAGGTTCTCGACCGGGCCGTAGGTCTCCGTACCTTCTTGAAGGCCGATGATCGCGTGGCGAAGGTGGCGGCGTTTGTCGCCGAGCATTTCAAGGAAAACGTGCTGCCGCTTGGCTACAAAGCGTTCGTGGTAGCCGTCGATCGCGAGGCGTGCGCGAAATACAAGCAGGCGCTCGACAAGCTGCTGCCGCCCGAGTGGACGGAAGCCGTTTACACGGAGAACTCCGCCGATGTGGTTGACCGGCCGCTTGTCGCTGCGCTTCAGCTCAGCGAGGAACGTGAGGAGGACGTCCGGCTGCTGTTTAAGAAGGCCGATAAGAACCCGAAAATCTTGGTCGTCACCGACAAGCTGCTGACCGGTTACGACGCGCCGCTGCTCTACTGCCTCTATCTTGACAAGCCCATGCGGGATCACGTTCTGCTCCAGGCCGTGGCGCGTGTGAACCGGCCTTATGTTGACAAGGAAGGTGTCCAGAAGAAGATCGGTCTCGTCGTCGATTTCGTCGGCGTGCTCCGCGAATTGAAGAAGGCGCTGCAGTTCGATTCGTCGGACGTTGACGGCGTCATCGAAGATCTTGATTTGTTGATGCTCGATTTCCTCGACAAGATCGCGAAAGCAAAAGTGGACTATCTCGATGCCGGCGAAGGCGGTGATGCCGATGAGCGGCTAGAGCGCCTTGTCTATGGGCGCTTCCTTGAGCCGGAGCCACGCAAGGCGTTCTTCGAAGCCTACAAGGACATCGAAAACCTTTGGGAAATCCTGTCGCCATCGAAAGAGTTGGTCGATCACATCGGAACGTACAAGCGCCTGGCCCAGCTCTATGCCGCGGTTCGCAATGCTTACGCCGACAAGATCGGGTTCGTTGCCGACCTCGCCTACAAGACACGGCAACTGGTCGAACAGAACGCTGCGCAGAGCGGACTCGGCCGTCTGACCAAGAGCGTAACATTCGATGTGAAGACGCTCGAAGCCCTTCGGTCGGACAAGGGCTCCGATGAGGGAAAGGTGTTCAACCTAGTGCGGGGTTTGCAGAAAGAGATCGACGATAACGCGGAGGCCGCGCCGGTGCTCCAGCCGCTGAAGGACCGTGCGGAGCGGATTCTGAAAGACCTCGAAAACCGCAATACCACCGGCTTGGCCGCGATGGACCTTCTCGCATCGCTGGCCGCCGAGAAAGACGCAGCAACTAGAGCTGCAAAGGACACCGGCCTCACGCCGAAGGCGTTCGCCGCATTTTGGGCCTTGCGCGATAGTACCGCGTTGAGAGGCGGCGGGATAGATCCGCTCGAATTGGCAAAGGAAATTGAGAAGCTTCTCGCGAAGTTCCCAAATGCGAAGGTCAATCCCGACGAGCAAAGGCAGCTACGCGCCGCGCTCTATCGGCCGCTCTTAGCGTTGGGGCGTGAGGAGCGAACTAAGATGGTCGAACAGGTGGTCGAGATCGTCACGCAATGAGGTGGTCAACTAACGGATCACTCACGCCGGCTGCACGATTGAGGCGGCGTGTGGACGTGTGGGTCGTCAAACTACGGGTGATGCCAGGAGTCATTCGAGTTCAGCGAATGACCAGAAAATGGGGGTCTTGCTCCACGGCTGGAACGGTCACCCTTGCAATTGACCTAGATGAAGAATCCGACGCGTTTCAGGATTTCGTCATCGCTCACGAATTGCTTCACCTGAAGGTCCCCAATCACGGCAGATTATTCAAGGCCCTGATGACTGCTCATATTCCCAAATGGCGCGAACAGGACATCTATCGACGGAAAGTTAGAAAACATTCTCATTTAAAAAAGCGCCAACTTGAGGTGCGGCAGCGCTTGAACTCGGGATAAAAGAATCGCTTCCGATAGATTTGGATCGTGCAGCCCGCCGAAGGCGATATCGAGATCGCCGAGATATTGGTTAATTAAGCCCTGACTCCGTACCTGCCCGGCCTACGCGCCGCGCGCCGTGCGGCATCTCATCAAAGGTGCGACCTCCGACGGCGCCGGCCAGTGGTCTTCTTGCGAACGCCACCCCATTGCCGGCCTAAGGTAATAGTCCCAATGCGGCGCGCCATTCCCGCCCACCCAAAATCCGTCCTAACCTCCGATTTTGCGGGGATAAACCTCACCCTCTCGTTGCCATGCTCTTGCCGGAACGCGCAAATGTGCATGTTCGCAGGTTTCGGGAGGATTCGCGCATGGATATGATTACGGCGGGGCTGCTTGCGGAATTCACAAAAGAATTTCAGATAGAGAACCTATCGGAAGACAAACGTTTCGAACATTTTGCGGGTTTCGTCGTCCTAAAACGCCACTACTCCGAGACCTTCGATCCGGGGAATATCGTAGCGGGCGCAGGCGGGACCTGACGATCGACGCGATCGGCATCCTCGTTAACGGCGTTCTCATCAACGACGAAGACGCACTGGACGAGCTGCTCGACAGCAATCCAGACTATCTCGAAGTAACTTTTGTGTTTGTGCAGGCTAAACGAAGTTCCTCTTTTGACGGCGCAGCACTCGGTAGCTTTGGGTATGGTGTTGGCGAATTTTTCAATCCCAATACGAAAGAACCGCGCAACGAGCGCATTCTCGAAGCCGTGCATGTTATGCAGCGCATCTACAGCAGCAGCGGCAAGTTCAAGCGAGGCAACCCTCTTTGTCGCCTCTATTACGTCACGACCGGAAAGGTTCAGGGTGACGCGTCACTCGGAAACCGAATTGACAAGGTGACGGCTGAATTGGAATCTTTGGAGTACTTCGACGACGTTGAAGTTTCGCTGATTGGCGCGTCCGAGCTTCGGAAGCTCTACAGCCTGTCGAAGAATTCAATCTCAAGAGAGTTCATGTTCTCGAGTCGGCAGGACATCCCCGAAATTCCGGGTGTCAAAGAAGCCTTCGTAGGCTTCATCCCTGCAAAACAATATCTGCCGCTGATTTGCGAGAGCGGCAAAATAATCCGCAGCATTTTCTACGACAACGTTCGCGATTGGCAGGGATACAACGACGTAAACAAGGAGATTAGCGAGACCCTAAAGTCTGATCGGAAGCGCCGTTTCGTGCTGATGAACAACGGCGTAACGATCATCGCAAGGAACATGACGCACACCAGCAGCAAATTTGTGATCGAAGATTTTCAAGTTGTGAACGGCTGCCAAACGAGCCACGTGCTTTTTGACCGTCAGGATGATCTAGATGACAGCGTTTTGGTTCCTTTGCGCCTGATTTGGACGCAGGAAGAGGATGTGATCGAAGACATAATTCACGCCACTAACAAGCAGACGGAAGTAACAAGCGAGCAATTCTTCGCATTAACTGACTTTGCGAGGGAGCTAGAGGAGTTCTTCAAGACCTTCCCGGACGCGAAAAAGCTTTACTACGAACGCCGGTCGCGTCAGTACGACGGTTTGCCAATCGAAAAAACCCGGGTTGTTGTGCAAGCAAACGCCGTGCGAGCTTTCGCGGGGATGTTCCTAGGTGAACCGCACAACACAGTAAGAAGAGGTAAAGCGCTCTCGGAGCGAGTCGGGCAAGATATCTTCATCAAAGATCACAGGCTATTTCCGTATTACACATCCGCATATGCTTTGTACGCGCTCGAATTCCTGTTCCGAAACCAGAAAATTGATCCAAAGTACAAGATCGCCCGCTTCCAAATCTTGTTTGCGCTACGGCTGTTAGCCAACACTGATCCGCTGCCGCAGCTCAACGCGCATAAGATGGATTCTTATTGTCAGAAAATATGTGAGCACCTTTGGGATCAAGCGAAAGCTGAAGATATTTTTACATACGTCTGCGAAGCGATGGATACAGTCGCGGGCGCAAAACTGGATCGTGATACGGTTCATACAACATCGTTCACTGAAGCCCTCGCCAAACACTGCGTGAAACAGAAGTCATAAGCCGCGCCCAGCACGCAAGTCGGACAGCTCATCGCTCGGCGTTGGGCCGGTCGTCACAAGGCTATAATCGGGTATTCAAATGCGACGCCCTCCGGATCATTCTCTTTGAACCAGTCATAGGCGGCTTCGGCCGTTGCAAACACTCGAAGGTGCTCGACATCACCAACGTCACGCGAGCTATCGACATAGACCCAGACCGTCATGACATGCCTCCTTGCGCGCGGCATTCATGCTGCCACCGCACGATCCTCTTTGTCGGCCCCGCGCATGACGATCCTGAGCGCATCGTCCGGCAGCGGTCGCTGCAGCGCCTTGGCCTCATCCCATGGCGCGCGCATCCAGATGTCCCGCTCCTCGTCGGTGGTCAAGATCACCGGCATCGCCTTCGGATGAATCGACTCGACCACTGCGTTCGGCGATGTCGTGAGAAAACCATAGACCTGATGCGGTCCTGGCACCGGCTTTGACTTGGTGCCGCGATCCCCATTGAACGTCGTCCAGATGCCGGCAAAGGCGAATAGCGGGCGATCATCGTTGAGCCCGAACCAGACCACGTCCTTTTTCTTCGTCTCCGGGTTCGGCTCCGGAGCGTACTCGGCGAAGCTGTTGGCGGGGACCAAGCAGCGGTTCTCCGTCTTCAGCCACATCCGCCAGTGCGGGGAGCTGGTGTTGCGGATATTGGTCACCGGCGGACCGCCAGTGCGCGGTGGCGGCGGCATACCCCAGCGCATCATCGTCAGCTCGCGCTCGTCGCCGACACTGCGGATCACCGGCGCGGGATAGTCTGGAAACACACCTGGCATCGGAGGTAGGTTGCCGACATAGCGGTTGAAGACGCGGAACAGCGCCCGGATCGCTTCTTGATTTGTGGTGATCGAATAGAGGTTGCACATGGCTATTTCTTTAATCGACCGCACGTCGCGTTGAGGACGCCGTGGAGGTACGAGCCTGGGGTCAAATCCACCGCCTGCGGATCGTCTCCCGGCATAACGTCTTTTTTGACATTGCTACCAAGCAAAACCTTGTTCCGATAAAGAACGGTCCACTTTCCGTCGTCTTGCCGCTGGTACGCCGAGCAATCCATGTCGATCCCCGGCACTTGAAGTTTCTGGGCGCTGCTTGAACCGATCGTTGTCGCGATCATAGCGGTCGAGAAAACAATTCGGCGGCACACCTTTAATCGTGAAATCATCGCTCCCCCGGCCACCACGTGGACGCCGGATCATTGGCGGAGATCTTCGTCGCCCGCAGCGCGATCAGATGGCTGCGCTTATACGGTCGCCCTTGAAGCTCTGAGCAATCCTTGCACCGCATGTAGCGCTCCAGCTCATGGATTGGCGTAGCCTTCGGTCGGCGGACTATGTTCAGCGGCACGGTTTGATGCGTGCTGCAGCCCAAGCATTTTACTTCGAGATAAAGGTAGCCGGCATTCAGTGCATCGCCCAGCGCAGGAGAAGGCTGCGCCGGTCCCTGAAAGCCGAGCATGCGCTTGTTCCAGGCCTCGCAGGCTAAGCGGTCGGCGGTCCTGCGCGCCTCCGCTGCTTGTTCTGCGGCGGCCCGCACTGACGCGCCGTAGATGGATTCCCGTGACTTGGTGCCCATCACCCATCAAAGCGGGTCGCGGAGCGCAACGCAAATGCACTAGGGCTGGTAGTAGTCGATTGCCGAAACCCCGCCGAATTGTGGCATGAGCGAATGGCTCAGCTACAGGATAGCAAAAGGGCCGCATTCCTGCGGCCCTCCGCCAGCCCAAATTTGTTCGGGATGAAAACACCACGCTGGCACGAGCAAGTTTATAGCGTTCAACGGGATTGAGGATTCCGTAGAATCACGGTGTTTCGAGGCCGGAATCCTGATCGGGAAAAATCTGCAAACCATTGGTGGTGGTGAGAGCGGTCACGTCCCCTGATTGTTCGAGATGTCCGGGAAGTAAGTAAAATGCTCGCCATTGCCCCAAGCGGCGGGCTTTTTGTGAGTTTCCCGAGTGCCAAAGCGTATCGAGATGCCGGGGTTCATAAAACCCCAGCTCGCCACCCTGAAGACCAAAGCGCCCCAAAGCGACCATTGGCTCCATGAGATCAAGTACGACGGCTACCGCATTCAGGTCCATCTGAACCGGGGACGGAAGAAAGTCTTTACCCGCAACGGGCTGGACTGGACCAAGCGGTTCACGGAGATCGCCGGCGCGCTGGCCATTCCAGGCGAAGCCATCATCGATGGGGAGGTAGTGGTTGTCCACGAAGGACGCACAAACTTCTCGGAGCTGCAGGCAGAGCTGGCTGCAGGGAGGCAGGGCTGGCTCGTCTACTACGCCTTCGACCTACTCTGGCGGAATGGCGACCTACGCAAGCTGCCGCAAATTGAGCGCAAACAATTGCTGCTGGACCTCCTCGGCGAGAACGATATTGAATTGCCGGTGTTAATTTCCGAGCATCTAGTCGGCGACGGTCAGAAGATGTTTGAGCATGCCGCCAAGCTGAATTGGGAGGGCATCATTTCCAAGCGGGCGGACGCCCCGTATCGGTCGGAGCGAAATGAGAACTGGTTGAAGATCAAGGCCGTGCAGAAGGGCAAATTCCCTGTCGTCGGCTTTGTCAAAGACCCGACCGGCGTCGCCGCCCTGTATCTCGGAAAGCAGGAAGGCAAAGACCTTGTCTACATGGGCAAGGTTGGGACGGGCTGGTCTCGTACCGTCTCAAGCCAGATCAGAAAGCAGCTCGATACAGTGGTCAGCCCGAAGTCAAGGCTAACCAGACCTATCAGAAAGCCGAAAGCAACATGGGTAGAACCAAAGTTCTATGCCGATGTTGAATACCGGGACATCACGTCGGAAGGCTTGCTGCGGGCGAGTTCGTTCAAAGGGCTGAACAAGGGAACGGGGCGCACCTGACAACCCCGTTCTTGAACCGTGGCCGCCTTGACTGGCAGAGCGAATAGTCTTGTCCCTGCGCATAGGTTGCAGATAGGCGTCCATGCCAAAAATGCGAGTCCAAAACCGACCCGCGTCGTGTAGGTTTCGACCGGGATGCGGGAGTTGAGTATGCGTATAGAGCCATCAATTGTTCCGAATACACCTGAAGATTATTACATCGTTTTGAACGACTACGGCGTGTACGGTCCAGCCTTCGCCGAGACCGATCTCTATCGCGCCGACTACGAAAGTACCGTCAGCGATTTGATGAGCGGGCAGCACTCTGATCCGCTGCGGGTGATCATGTTCAACCCCGACACCAACCGCTCCGAGGACGTCTCCCATGCCGTGGCTCAAGAGCTGCTGCGCCGCCTCGGGCTTGAGGGTCGCACGGTGCCGCGAGCCCTGGAGGACTTTATCGACCGCCATGTCGGGCCGGATCGTCAACTAACACTGCGACTGGTGAGCCAATGATCGACCGCGATGCTATAACCGCCGAGCTGGCCGAGATCGAGGCGCTGCTCGCGGACAACCGCCTCAAGGATGAAGATCGCTTCGCGCTGTTCGGCGCTGCACAGGCGCTGAGCAACATCCTCGAACCCGATACATGGGACCCAGCCAGCCAGACCTTTTACCGTCTCGGCCACCGCCCGCTCGAAGTGGCGAGCAAACGACAGCACTGATGGCCGAAAGGCTCGAATTAGTCCGCGTCGTCGGCCCCGGCTTCGTGGCCGCGTTCGAGACTGACGGGACGGTGCGGCGTGCGGCCCCGATCCTGAAGGCGCTGATCGGGATGACCGATGCCGAGGCCCGCGCGCATATCAAGGCGCAAGGCTGGCAAGCCAGCATCGTGCCGGATCAGCCGAGCATCGCGCATAATTTCGCGGAGTTTGGCGGAAGCAATGCTGGCAGCTTCGAGGTGCGCCACCCAGGCGGGCGCAAATTTTTCTACTATGACGACAACGCAGGACGCCGCGCCACCGGCGGCTACCTGACCAAGGAGCAGGCACTCGAAAAGGCGCAGACTTATCTCGCCGAGCTGGCGTCTAAATCTGCGCGTTCATGACAATGACGATCATCACCAGCAGCATCGCCGCCGCCAGCGCGGTCAGCCATAGCCGCGTCACGCCCTCATCCGCGAATAGGTGACGATGGCGCGCGAGCCCTGCGCGGTATGATCCCACGTCACCTCGGGCAGGATCACGCCGAGCCAGCTGGTGTCCTGGCGCAGGATCGCAACCGGCATCTGGCAGCTGCAGGTCTCGCCATAGCGATCAGCGCCGATGATCACGCACTTTCCGCCGATGGGGTCTTTCGCGGTCGGCAGCAGGAAGGCGTGGATCGGCTTGCCGCGCGACAGGCCGCCATCATCGATCCAGCCGACATCGACGCCGCCGTTCTCGAAGGCCGCCAGCCGGAAGTGATCGAGCGTATCCGCGCCGATCATCTCGTGCAGCGCGGCAAGCGTGGCGGTGCTTTCCAGTTCGCTGATGAGGCGCGCTTCAGGATCAATCAGAATCACGCGGTGCTTTTTTCCCTTGCTCATAGGCGCTCACTCATTTCGCGTTCTTCTTTTCCAGGTGGGCCGCCAGCTCGGCGGCGCTTTCCTGCGTGAGGATGGAATGCAGCTCGCCCTTCGCCGCCAGCTGCGTGGCCAGTGCTCGGCGCACTCCCAGCACAGCTTGCGCGGCAGCTTCGGCGCATGCGCGCGATGCTGGACGGCTTCGCCGCAGGCATCGCAGAGGCTAATCTGATTGTCGGGCATCAGCAGCGGCTGCGTCAGCCGCACGCAGACCAGCACATCGGCGTGCTCGCCGTTGCCGCCTTCATCAATTTCGACGCTATTGGTCATCGGTCTTCTCACTCGCAAGGAAACCACTTGATGTAGCGGTCGCTCACCCAGCCTCGCGTCGGCGTTGCTGACTGCTTTCCGTCTAGTCGTGGAATGCTCGTCACATGGGTCCAGCGTGTGCCCTTACCGCAAATCGACAAGTCGGCGCGTGTCTCGCATTGAGCGGTGTCCACGTCCAGCTTCTCGCCTTCCTTCAATCTCGCGACGATCTCGGCGTTAGCCGTTGGCGCTTTACGCAAGGCGAGAAATCCGTCAGGCGTTTTCAAAACCACTGCGCAACCGTCAGCGGTGGCGGTGGCGGTCAGCGGTGCCATTACAAGCATGAGCAGGCCGCACCATATTCCCCATCGGTTGGTCATTCGATCACCGCCTTTGCTTCGCCGCCCAGCGCCTGCAGTATCTGATCGAACGTATGCGTGGGCGTCGGCTTCATGCCGCTTCTGATCTCGTGCCATTGCCCCTCGATATCGAACGGCGGCGCGAAGATCACCAGCGCATCCTTGGCATTGTAGCGCACGATCGTGGCCACGCCCGCCTGGGCGCGTCGAAACATCCAGCGCCGCAGCGCAGGATCGCGGTGCGCATCGGGATGGCGCGGATCAATCCAGACCTGCGCGACCTGAATGTTCTGCGGCGGCTCGCCCTCTGGCGTGATGGTGATGAAGTCGGGCATCACGTCGATCACGTAGTGCGATCGATCGGGCCGCGACAGATCAGCGGTGTCGTCATTGACCAGCCAGCGGCAATTCCAGATCGCGCACTCGTTCGGCATTTCGGGTCGATGATAGACCGCGCAGCCCTTGTGGAATTTCTGAAACTTGCAGCTCGCGCCCGCCGCCTTCTGCAGCGGCGGCACCGGCAGCAGCTTGCAACAGAGCTGGCAATCGCCGCATTGCCTCATAGCAGATCGAGCCCTTCATCATGGATGTAGCCGAGCAGCTGGCGCAGCTGCGGACGCCCGATTACCACTTCGCAGATCGGTGCGTCGTTGCTCCGCTTCGCGATGAGATGCAGGCCGCAGGTCGGATCACTGCATGTGGCGACCTCGAAGGAATGCGCCTGTTCGCAAGGCGGTCTGTCGATGAATTGCCCGTGTCTCATTGCTTGGTCCCTCGCCATTCTGGCGGGACAGCCCCGGCTTCGATCTGCTCATCGATCTCGATGGGGACCAGATCGCGCGCCATGTCGATCACCAGATTCATAGCCTCCTCGCGCATCTCGGGACAGTGCCCGGCGATCAGCTTCGCCAGCAGCTGGCCGAGCACCGCTCCGACCACCTCGGGATCGCGGAAGGCGAACAGCGGCTTGATCAGATCGACCAGCTGCGCTGCCTCGCGCGTCGCTTCGTCTGCATGATCATTATCATCGCTCATGCCGACCCTTTCGCCTTGGTCGCCTTCAGCTCGAACTCACGCCCGAACTTCCGCAGCTCTTTGTCGATCAGATCCATTTTGTTCAAGTCTGCCTCGGTCGGCTCGCTGCCGGGGTCCATGATTGTCATGATGCTCTGAAACAGATGCAGCGCGCCTGCGAAGAACGCCATCTTGCATTCTTCAAGCTGGATCGGCGGGGCTTGCGGCGACATCACCGCTAGGCGATAGCCAACCCAACCGGCTTCGATAAGCAGGCCCTTGTCCGCCAGCTCTCGCGACAAGCGTTCCAGAAACGCGCGGTCAGCCATCGCGCCACTCACCAAATGCCTCGCGCAGCGCCTTGGTAAGGTAGCGGCGGCGCTCGTTCCTGCGCCTGAAGTCGATCTCGCGCTTCCAGTTCAGCTCGGGCCGTTCCAGCCAGATCATCCAAACGCGGCGATCCGGCAGCTCGGTCTCACAGCCCGCGATGGACAGGCAGCCGTGGATGAGCTGGTTGGCCCATGGCTTGTGGTACTTGATCGCCACCATCCCGCCGACCGAGTCCGCCCATTGCGGCCTGATCGCCTGATAGACCGTGGTGTCGATCAGCAGTTCCAGCGACGGCACCGTGCAGACCGCATGGCCGTTGAATTTTTCCGGGTTCGGCTCTTGCCCAGGCGCACCGAGGCCGACCGACCACAGCTCGCGGCCCTGCAGATCATTCGCGGCGATGTACAGGAAGCAGGCGCGCACCGTCGCATCGGCGAAGCCGATCTGCACGAGGAAATCGCGAACCGCCAGCGACATGAAAAGGCATTTGTCCCGGGAGCTGCCGCGCGGCAAGTCCGAGCATTCATCATAGGCCTGATGCGCGCGGGCGCTGATCGCGGCCAGCGCCTTCATCATCTTGCCCGGCCAGCGCCCGAAGACGGTCATGTCGCCGAGCTGTAGCGTCGAGTCATCGTACATCCCCCGCTGGTCATGATCCGGCGGCAGCACCAGCTCCTCCTGCGCCGCCAGCTCCTTCACACGCTCTTGCAGCGTTTTCATTGCAGCACCTTCGGGAACATATCTTCGCGCCACTCGCTGTCGTTCGGGATGCGCGCAAAGGTGACCAGCATCCCGCGCCAGCGCGAGACATTGAAGCGCTGGCCGCAGCCAGCGCATTCGATGTTCTGCGAAAGACCGCCGCACGGTCCTGCGCGGAAGATGAATCCGCCGCAGTCCTGACAGGTGAAGCCGTCATCTATCATCTCTAGTCTCATCCGCGTGGTCTGTGAGCACATCGACCATACTGACCAGCTGCTCCAGCCGCTCGCCAGCTTCCTTGGCCCCGGCTTCGCGAAGGTCGATCATACCGCAAAGCTGGCCGCCCAGATCATCGCGTCGGAGCGCTGACACCGCGCCGATCAGCGCATCGTGATAGTAAAAGGAGCGGACGATCTTTTCGGCAACCGCTGCCGCTTCGGGGCACGTAATGTTCGCAATCGGCGTGCCGTCGTCTTGGCAGATGGTTGCGGTGGTGGCATTGGCCTCTCCAAGAGTCAGCTTCATTGCATCGCTCCTCCATCATCGGGTTGGAATGTCATCAGCTCGCTGCGTTGGCTCAGCTTGATCAGCTTCACCTGCTTGCCGGTCGCCTTGGCGATATTGCGGGCGATCGGGATCAGCTGCTCCATGCGCGTTACGTCGGCAGCGATCAGCGGCACCAGCGAGCCTGCGCCCATCAGCCGCGCGGCGCAGACGCCTTCGCCGGTCTCGTCCACCGAGATGAACAGATAGACCTCATCGATGCGCAGCTGTTTGTTCGGCGGCGCGTGGACAATAAGTGGCTCCTTCATTGCCTCGTCCCTCGCACTGGCAGCATGCCGACCATGCGGCCTTCGGATGTGATCGTGGCCCCTTGCGGGACGTGCGGCAGATCGTTGACCATTGTTAGCGGCCCGAGATACGGCTTGCCCTTCGCAGGCCTGATGATGTCCCGCGAAGCGATGATCTGGCCGTAGTCGCGATCCTCGCCCTGCAGCTGCACCACTTCGACGCGATCGGGATGCTCGGAAATTCCCTTGCGGAAAATTTCTTCCTCCTCCTCGGGCCGGATCAGTCGGTTTAGCGTCCATGCTTCGCCGATGTAGACGTAACGGATCAGGTCTCGCAGATCGAAGAAAATCCGGATCGTCGCCGCCGCCATGTCCTTGCCGAGATAGGTCGGGTGCGGCTCGATCAGCTTCTGCCCATCGGAAGTGATCGCGTGCCACATTGGCGCTATCTCGCCTTTCTTGGCGAAGTGGTGCTCGCAAAAGTCGGAAGCATAGTCGAGCATCCGCCGCAGCTCGCGCTCGCTCATGCGTTGGCCTCGGCACCTCCCAGCGTGCGCGCCAGCTGGATCACGCTCTTGCGCAATGCGGGGCTTTCGATCCTGATCATCGCTTCAACAATGTCCGCGCCGTCCTTGGTGGCCATGAACTTGGCGAACCGCGACACAGTCGGCGGCTTCTTGCGGTCGCCCGCCAGATCGCCCATCAAGTAGCGGATGTCGGTCTCCAGAAACTGGGCCATCTGCTGCAGCCGCCCAACCCCGACCCGGTTCACGCCCTTCTCGTATTTCTGCACCTGCTGAAAGCTCACACCGAGTGCATCGGCCAGCTGCTGCTGGCTGAAGTGCATTTCCAGCCTGCGTGCTCGTATCTTGTTGCCGATGATGCCATCGATTGGCGTTGTCCCGCGCTTGGTAACCTTCACCTGCTTGCGTCCATTCTTCATCATTTCCTCCCGCCATGGCCGTTCCGCTTTTTGGCGGGCTTCGGCCTTGCCGCCTTCTGCTGCCTCTCTCGCTTCGCCAGCCAGTCCGCGCCGGCCTTGCGCTCGGCCTCGACATCGATGTCCTTTTTCTTGACGAACTCTTCCGCATAGCCGAGCGAAGTGACCACCGCTGCGATGGTGACGTGCTGCGGCTTGCGCGTCGTGCCGTTGAACCAGTTGTCGAGAGTCGCGGTGGAGACGCCCGAGATTTCGTGGACGATCTTCAGCTTCCTGATCAAGCCTTCGTCCTGCACAAGCGTGCGGACCTTGTCGATGATCGGGTCCTTGTCGATGTAATTATAGGTGCGGTACATTCTCATTTCAGCCATGTGCCGCAGCCTCCAGCTCGATCTTCTGTCCCTTGGCGGTCAGCGCGTAGCCCCTGCCGTTCTTCTTGATCAAAGCATCGCGCTTAGCGCGCTCCAGCACGCCCGAGATGCTTTTCGGCGACATGCCCTTGCTGGCCATGTGCGAGCGCAGAGCGGCTGGCGAGACTGGGCCTGCATCAAGCGCCGCGCGAAGCAAGATGTTGCCCGAGCCGGGAGATGCGCGCCCCGATGGTCCATGCTTTACTGCAGGCGCTGGCAGCGCAGGAAGCGCAGCGCCGAGCTGCGCCCGCGCCTTGGCGGTGAGCTGATGCGTGCCCTTCTCGGTGCCAGCTTCGGAAAAGCCCTTCTTACGCAACTGATGCACAGCGCCATAGGCGCGCGACTTCGCGCCGCCGACCGCTCTGCTGATCTCGCTGATGTGCTTCGGCCCCTCCAGCAGCAGCTTCATGGTTGTCTGCTCGGCGCTTTCTCCATTGCGGACCTTGGCCGCTTTTTCGGCGAGCTGCTTGTGCCCAGCTCCTTGGCCGCCATGGCCGAGCTGCAAATGCAGCTTGGCTATACCAGGCATGTCATTGAGACGGCGCAGCACAGGGCCGAGCGCTATCTCTTCGACTTCGATCATGATCGGAAAAGTTTTTGGCATCGCGAGTCCCTTTTCGAGTTGGAACAGATTTCAGCGATGTGAGGATTCGGGGCAGAGCGATGGCCAGCTTGATACGCTGCACGAGTTTGCCGTGCCTTGGTCGCACACACTTTTGCCAAGGTGGTCTCGCGTAGGCCCCAGCGAACGCGAGATGGCCGAGGGAGTATGAAGTTAATTTAGATCGTGGCGGTTGTATAGCGCTGGCAGTTCGCCAACTGAAAAATTGCGCCGCTCCTGTGCAGGCTCGTTGCTGCAGTCAAAAAAAATTCCCCGCCGAAGCGGGGTCAGGTTCGGGAGGAATATGCAGTTAGTGACAGGAACCAAAAATTGTTTTGCGGTGACAGCGAAATTTATTTTCGCGGTGCAATGGCCCGCGCCGCCAGATCAGGCGGGATGGTTTGGGTAGCAGCCTTCGCCGCCAGTTGCCACGAGCGGATCATGAGGTTGTCGATCTCCTCTGGCGTCAAGCCGAGATCATAGCGATCAACCGCCTCGCGCTTTACTTCCAGCGCCATGTACCATTCGTCCTCTTCGCCTGCCGCGATGATCTGATCCTTCGCCGTTTGCCACAGGTCCAGCTCTTCGAGCGCGCGTTTCAAGCCCAGCGTTGATGCTGTGTCTGGCAGCGGACTCGCGGAGGCAGGACAGGGATCAGGTACACCACCTGCCGCCAACCATTCCTGATATTTGATCCAGTCAGCGTTGGCCGGATCATTCGGGATCGTGGTGACGTCCGCCATCCGCTGAACGAAGCCCTCGAATGCCATCAGGCGATACTCTGCTGCCATGTCAGAACCTCGCGCTCAAGGCATCGACCACACCAATGGCCTGTACATAGCCAGCGGCGGCGCTTTCGCAGGACAGCACCAAGGCATTTTCGCTCGACGGCGCGCAGGTCACGAACTGGTTGGGGTCGTTGCCCCGGATGTTGGCAAAGGCGGTAATGCTGATGCGCGTCACCGCAGGAGGCACCCGCATCGACGGCATTGCCGAGCCGCAGGTCACACGAGCCTGCGCGCCACTCGAATTGCCTTCCACATTCCATTTGATCTGCCGATAGTAGCGCTGCACCAGCGGCAGCTCGAACGTGTAAGGCCGCATGATCAGCGGATGCTGTGCAGCAGTCGGCGCGTGGCTGCCGGGCAGGATCATCAAGCCGGTGAGGTAGATCGCATTGTTGGTGACCGAAAAGAAGTTTGTCGTTGTTGCGGTGGCAAACGATGATCCGGCGGTCCACGTATTCCACGTGCCAAGATAGCTTGAACCTGCGCCGAAGCAGAAGCCGACATAGGCACCGAGCGCCACGTTGGTCTCCCAAACGCCATCAGGGCAGCCAGGGATGGTGATGGTTTTATATTCCCATGTGTTAGCGGCGTTGATGGTGAAGTTCGCCAGATAGAAGCGGGATTGCGCGAGATTGCGAATGCTCAGCGTGGCGGTACCGATCCGGTTGTTTGAAAAGACCCAGAAGGCGAACGTCAGCGGCGTCGGATTGCTGCCGCCCCAGCCGAGCCGCGCCAAGCGGTAGCCCTCGATGTGGTTCATCAGCAGCGTGTAGTCATTCGCAGCTAACGACGCAGATCCCGGCGAGGCGGTCACCGATATCGCGCTCGGCAATGCCCGGCCGAATGGCGCTGCCGGAAATGGCCCAGTCCGTTGACCGAATAGCTGGATGGTCGGATGCTGCGCGAACATCAGGTAGTTGTCGCAGACATATTTCGCGGCGTTGAGGGCCTGGACGCTCGCCGCGCCCAGCTCCTGCGCGACGTCAAATGAGCCGTTGATCTGCAGGCCGTTGAACGCCAGCGCATCGAGCGGCACTGCAGGGATCGGCGACCAAGCCGCGCTCTTCCTGCCGTAGGTCTGGCCATCCGTTGGCGCTTCGGGCACCTCACCGGGCGGGCCTTGCGGGCCTTCTTCGCCTTGCTCGCCCTGAATGCCTTGCACGCCCTGAAGACCCTGTTCGCCCTGTTGGCCCTGATCTCCCTTCGGACCTTGCGGGCCGATCAGCGAAGTACCTGCAGGCCATGCACCGCCAGCCTTCGGGCCGTAGATAAAGTTCGTCGTCGTGTTGATGTAGAAATTTCCGTTGACGCCGACCGCGCCGGTTGGATCAACCGCGCCGTACAGTACCGTGTTGCCATCAAGACCCGGCACACCTTGAATGCCTTGGATGCCCTGCGGCCCCGGATTGCCTTGCACGCCCTGAATGCCCTGCGGTCCTTGCGGCCCGATCAGCGAAGTGCCGGGCGGCCAGCTGCCAGCCTTCGGCCCGAACAGATAATTCGAAGTGGTGTTGATGTAGAAGTCGCCGCTGTTGCCCACGGTTGGCATCGGATCAATCGCGCCGTAGAGGATGGTGTTGCCATCCAGCCCCGGAGGTCCTTGCGGTCCCAGCGGCCCCGGAGGCCCTTGCGGACCCGGCGGGCCATCTGGTCCCGGCGGGCCTTGCTCGGCTTCCTGAATGACCTCGACCTCGTAGTCGGCTTCGACCGCTACGTCGCCAGCAGGCGCTGACGCGTTGCTGATCTTCACATCGGCATCGTTGGTGACATCTACGCTGCGGCTCATCGGCTCGGCCCTGCATTGTTCGTCAGCATCCCCGACCACACGCGCAGGTGCAGGCCGCCCGCCATGCGGATCAGCGAATGGTCGTAGTCGCCGACCGGCAGCTCCGCGAGCTGGCCCTGTGTGATCCGCACCGTGAACTTGCCGAGCGCCGCATCCACGATGGCGAGGCCGCCGTTCTCGGTGGTGAGCAGCATCTCTTCGATGGCATCGGCAGCGCGCTTGCGGATGCCCATCTTCATGGTGTTGCCGGTCAGATCAATCGGCGAGCCGTCGAGGTACCGATAGAGGAATTGCCGGTAGAAATCGGCATCGTTCTCAACGGTGAAGTTGACGATGGCCATGGCTTACACCTGTCACGGCGCTGCCGGGTTGATCGTCAGGCCGTAGGGATCGAGCACCGCCTGCAGCGCGGCATCAGTCTGCGCGCCCGCATCATCGCGCGGCCAGAATTGCGGTACGGCAGCGTCGTCGCCTTCGCCGCACCACGACAGCAAGTCAGCATCGGTGTCGGTGACATTGGTCTGGCGCTTGCTGCTATAGATGCGGCCGTCCTCGGCTTTCCAGTACCAGTCGTAAGGATCATAAAAAAACTTAGGCATATTGACCCCCCGTTGCGACGGTGCCTGCAATGGTGCCGGGCAGATAGTTGACGCCGCCGCCGCCGACGCCGATCACAGAATTGTATTGCGCGTCGTATCTCTTGCCGATGCTGTTGCCGGTCAGCGTGCTGTAGATGAAAGCCACCACGCCGACCATGTTACCTGCGATGAAGGCGGTGTCGTAGGTCGGCGTTCCGATGATCGTCAGCGGCTGCGCGGGCGAGACCTCGATGCAGTCCACCTTGCCGCCGTACTGGCAGTCGATGAAGCATCCGCGCCCGTAGCTATGGTTGGTCGCGCCGCCTGAAATGCGCTTCGGCCCGCCGAGCCGAACATAAGCGCCGCCATAAGCAAAGACGTGCGGTCCCTTGCATTGGCCCCACTCCATGTTCATGAACGATGCCGTCGTCGCGCCCTGCGCGTGGATGCCAGCGCCAGTGTCCTGCATTGCTGCGCCTGCTGTCGTCACCTTGAAGCCGGTCATGGTGTTGCAGACGCCGCCGACCGCGACGGCGTTGCGGTTGGTGCCGGTGATCAGGCAGTTCGCTGGGTTGGCCGCATTGCCGATCCAGTTCACGTTGCCGTTGCCTGCAGAGGCGGGCAGATTTACCGAGATGTAGGACTGATTGTCGGCGACATTCACTGTGACGTTGTGGCCATTGAGATTGAAGGTGCCGATGATGTCTGAGGCTCGCTGCAGCGTCTTGAACGGGCCATGGCCGGACGCGAGCACCGCCGCCGAGCCATCGTTGGCATCGTCGCCGGTCGCGAAGTTCACATAAAAGGTGAGGTTCTGCTGCAGGAAGCCGGTCGCGCCCTTGTCGCGACCCAGCCAAACGACCCTGAACTTTGCGCCGTCATACACGAAACAGTTCAGCGTGTTCACGCCGATGTCGCCTGCGACCAGCTCTGAGCCATCCGAGCGCACGATCGGCTTCGCGCCCATCGCATTGACGTTCAGGTTCGCTCCACCTGTGTTCGCCACGGTGATCCATGCCACCACCGTGAGATAGCGATAATACATTCCAGGGGGCGGTGACAGCGTTACCGAATACTGGTTGACGGTGCCTGCATCATCGACCGACCACAGCTTCGTTGACTGCACCGCCTTCGCCAGCTGGCGCAGGTCGGCATTGTCAGGCGTGGCGAGGTTGACATCCTTGATCAGGTTCACGATCTCGCGCTGCGGATACTCAATCGATGCAGCGGGCGGGATCGAGCCCATCGTGCCGGTGGAAGGATTGCCGTTGATGTACGGGCCTTCAGGATCAGAGACACCGTAAGGCTGGTTATATTTCATTTTATTTGCATCCCCCGCTAAGGCGTCCCGGCCATGGGATCACCGGGATTGTCGAGACCGGAGTAGTCGAAGATGATTTCGGTGTGCGCCGGCTTCCATCGGTCCAGCAGGCACTCAAGATCGTCGGCGAGACCGATGCGCAGATGCGGATCGATGCCGGTCTGGCCCTTGGTGACGCGGAACCATGTCAGCGAAGCTACGTGGACATGCACCGTCCAATAGAAGCGGTTCTCTGGCGGGCCGAGTCCGTAGTACGGCCACTCTGACAGCTCGCCATCCTCGACCGGCCTGCCGTCATTGTTCAGGATCGGCTGGCCCCATTCGTTGTAGATCGGGCTGGTGCCGTCGCCGATGGCGCGGTTGTCGCCGCAACGATCAATGCCGACCACGAACGTGCGATACTCGGTGATCGTGATCGAGTAGCCGATCATTGCGGCGACCGAGATGAAGAACTCGCGGCTCTGCGCGCCCTGCATCGTCATCCGCATGACCAGCGCGAGCTGGCGCTCGCCTATGGTCTGCGGCTCCTCGTAGCAGGGATCGGGCAGGCCCCAGTTGCGTTCCCAGTCCGGCAGCAGCTCGACGGTCTGGCGTGGATCGCTCTCGCGCTCCAGCAGATCGGCGGCGCGGCCATCGACGAAGCCCCAGTAGTCGCACAGGCCACTGATGCCGCGCACCAGCACGCTATCGGGCGCATGCTTCGGCCAAGCCTGGCCTTGCGGCAGCATCGAGAGGAAGGCGTCGGTGTAGTCGCCGCCGCCCCTGCGGATGTGCCGGTCGCTCATCCGCTCAGCTCGGCACCGGCTTGATAAAGGATCGTGCCGAGCACCGCCATGTGGCCGAGCGACGGCATCTCGAAGTCATCATTGGTGATCAGATCGAACGAGACCACGCTCGGCGCGCTCAGGATCGCGTAGCTGATCCACGCCGCGTAGATGGTCTGCCCAGGCGCGGCGATCAGCAGCAGCATGTCGCGCAGGCTCTGCTCGATCTCCTCCTGCGCCTCGGGCGTATTCGGCACCAGGTTCTGGATGGTGAGGTTGATGAACTCCTTGATCGGCGCGAGCACGTAGCAGTCTTTGACTGTGACGGGCCGCTTGCTGTCGATGTAGTCATGCACCGCTTGCACGTCATCGGGTTTCGGCCAGCCGTCATTGTCGGCGCGCAGATCATCCATCAGGAAGCGCACGGTGATGGTGCCGATGCCTTGCTCGGCTGCGGCCCATGCGCGGGTGACACCGGGCACCGCCAGCGCCCATGCCACATAATCGGCGACCGAGCCGCCCATCGGCGGATTGCGGATGCGCTGCAGGATACGGGCGCGCAGCTGCTCGTCGGTCTCGTCATCCGTGCCGCCGGTCAGCGCGACCACGATAACGGTCAGGCTGACGCCGGGGACCGGCGTGGAAATGGACAGCGGCGTATCCATCGGCAGATTTCCGAAGCTGCCGGGATCGAGCGCGCGGATCGGGCCCTGCACCAGCGAGAAGGCTGAAGTGGTGATGTCCTCCAGCGTCTCGTAGGTCACCACCTGATAGGGCGAGTCCGATCCTGCGGGCATGCCGACCGCGCTCTGCAGCTGCGTGCCGGTCGGCACTACCGTGCCGTCAATGATGCCTTGAAAGCTGGCGATGCCGGTCGCCAGCGTGGCCATCTTGCGGCCCGTCGAGCCATCAGCATTGACCAGCCAGATGTCGCCATGCCGATCCAGCCATTCGGTCTCGGCGGTGTCTGGCAGCAGCTGCAGCGACAACCAGTCAACATACTGCAGCGTCAGATGGCAGAGCGCGCCCTGATTATCGGAGAGCACGCGCAGCACGCTGTTCGGCACATTGGCATCAGCTCCCGGCAGCGATGCGTTCACGGCATCGCGCACCAGCGAGCGGACGTCTCGCAGTGTCGGCGTTGACCAAGGCATTGCTCTATGGCCCCATCGCGTCCCAGAGAACCTCGTAGCGCAGCTCGATGGGCTGGGCGGGTCCTCGATAAATTCTCAGCAGTGCGTCGATGCGTTGCTTGTCCACGCGCGTGACCCAGACATCGAAGCTGGAGCAGATTCTGCGATCCACGAACGGCTGCATCGCGGTGCGGATGTAGTTCTCGACCAGCACCACGGTGGAGCCCTCGCGCGATGATGCCGAATTAATCTTGGCGCGGCGCAGCAGCCATAGCTTCGAGCCGATCGGCCAGCCGTTCCAGATCAGCTCGGCGTCCAGATCGCCCCACCAGCCGCAGCGGTCGTTGCTGTCAGGATCGGGCAGCGGCTCATCAGGCGAGGCCAGCGCGTTGGTGCCGAGCGCAACGCAGACCGAAGTGGCGAGCGCCTGCGTGTCATCGAGCGTGCCGTTCGGCAGCAGCGACCAGTCGAGCGTGACGGAATACTTCGGAAAGAGATTGTTCTGCACCAGCCGAATGTCGGGGACATTGTAGGTCGGCACGGCTTCAGCCGATCTTGCCCAGGCTGTTGACGCATGGGCCATCCAGCGTCACCAGCAGGCTGAACGATCCCTTGCCAGCTTCAGCGCCGACATAGACCTTCTTGTCGGAATTGACATGCACGTAGGTCTCGCCGTCATCGAGCATCGAATGCACGGTCTTGCCCGAGATGCGGCTTTTGTCCTTGGTTATATCGACAAAGCGCTTGCCCTTCTGGCCCTCCTTGTAGAGTGCCTCCTGTCCGCGCTTCTGCTGGCCGCCCTGCGCCGAGCTGCCGCCGCCGCCTTCAGTTGCGCGGGCCTGCGCGCCGCCGCCCGAACTGCCGCCTTGCTGCTTCGTCTCGTTGCTCTCGCTATCCTGATCGACCAGCTGCATTCGCACGGTCTTGTTCTGCGGCGCGGTCCAGAAACCGCCGTCCTCTGTCATGTGGAGTTGTTGCTTGTCGCCGCGCCCGCGAAACATCGCGGTGTCGCCTTTCTTCAGCTTGTAGAGCCGGTGCCTGCGATCATCCATCGGCCCCGAGACAGGAAAGGATCGGTTGCCGCCCATGAAGCCGATGAAGGTCTCGGCGCTGCCTTGCACCTTGCCGTCCTCGCCTTTCTCGGCATCGAACACCACGCTGGTGAAGCCATAGTTCTGTGGAGCCTCGACCTCGGCGCGGGTCTCGTTGGCCATGAAGTTGCCACCCATCTCCTGCATCAGCTTCTCGTCATCGACCTTATCGACGACGCTGCGCGAGCCGCCGGCGGTGTAAGCGCGGATCGAGGTGTTGAGCGGGGTGGCGCGGTGCATGATCTGCTCCTCTAGCCGGGATCGAAGTTGGCGCGGTCGCGCAGGAGGTTCGGGCTCACCAGATCGAGCGTGGTGAGCGTGCCGCTATGGTTGTCCTGCGTGAACGTGCAGTTCTGAATTTTCAAAGTGTTGTTCAGCATCGCCATCGGCGAGTAGACGGCAACATCATCTCCCGCCTGCCAGAGGCTGGAGCCGTCGCGCAGCCAGCCTTGCACGACGATGGTCGCCTGTATCTTGGTGCCCTCGTGCCAGACGCTCTCATTCTTGGCGCGGGCCTGTATTTCGGCCTGCGTCCTCACCGGCTGCTCGGCGGCAGTGATCAGCTTGCTGATCACTGGCGATGTACCACCGACCTTGCCGGTCAACTCGCTGGCTGCGGTGCCAGCGTTGCTGTCGCTGGCCGGGGCCTGCCCATCGACGCGATATTCGGTATAAGTGTGCTCCTCGGTGATGATGCACTGACATGACTTGATGTTCTGGCCTTCCACCAGTTGCGCGACCACCGGATACGAATGCTCGCCGATGAGCAGGAAGTTGCCCTTGCTGTCGGAGCCCATCACCACGCCGCGAGGCCGTGCGATGCGCTCTAGAAAGTCCCAGACCAGCTCGCCCTTCTCGTTCTGCAGCTTGTCGAACGGCGTCATGTCTGGCGAGCCGATTACCTGCAGGCCGACGCCATAGGGCGCGATCACTTCCTGCGCGACCTGCACGATATTCTTCTTGTCGAAGTTGCCGGTCTTGGTATCGACGCTCGATCGCGCCGCCCACGCGGTGGCGCTCTTGCCGATCAGCATCACACCGTGCGCGCTGGCGTCATAGGCTACCTGCCGCGTCTCGATGTAGCCGGTAACCGCGAGCTGCCCCGCCAGCGTGATGGTGCATTTGTCGCCCGGCTTGAACTGCAGCTTCGCGATCAGCGGGAACGGGCCACCTTGCTTGTTGATGATCGGATCGCGCTCGGCGGCAGTGAAGCGGAAATAGGTGAAGCTGTCGGCCCAGCGCTGCTGCACCCAGACCGATTCCCAGTCCTCGAACTGCAGCCCGTTGACATCAAGAACGGCGACTTCTTGAGGCTTCGGCATGCGTCACCAAAGGGCGGGCATAGAGCACGCCGTTGCGCTCGCGATATTCGTAGTCCTCCATGGTCGGTCCCGGACATTTGCATTCGGCATAGTCGATGCCGCAGACCGGGCAGTTGCCGTCCTCATCGCAGTCAGCGGCGAAGACGACTCGCCGCCACCTGCTCTTGATCATGCCGACAGGGCCAAGCCGGACATCGGGGCGAATGCCGGATGCACCACCTTGTTCTCCTGCCGCAGCTCGTCGCAGCGCGAGGCGTCGTCATAAAGTTTGTACGCCATCACCAGCGTAGGCAGCGGCTCATGGAAGCGGAAGTTGACCATGCGCGGCAGGGGCCGCGCGGTCGCAACCAGATGGTTGGTCACCGCGCCGTGCAGCGTAACCAGCGCCTGGAAGGTCGCCTGATCCATGCTGTCGGCGGCGATCTCCTCGGCATCGCGGAACGGCTGGTAGAGCTGCGTCTTGATCGCGTTGACATCCTGACGGCTGACAAAGGTCATGCCAGCAATGATGCGGGCCTGCGCGGCGAGGCAGAGCCGGATTCCGGCATCCCTGATCAGCCGGCCGCCCAGCGTAGCGGGCGCTTCGGCCTCGATCCGCTGTCGCACATAGTCGAGACGCTGCGTTGTCGCGCCCGCCAGCCGCGCCAGATCGAAGCATTGGTCGAGCGGCGGCCCTATCGCGTCGTTGATGCACAGCTTGTAGGCGTGCGCTCGGGTGTCGCCAATCGCGGTGCGGGCATCCGAGCCCGTGCGCCCCTTCGGCGGCACGGTGCCCAGTAGGTTCAGCAGCATCCGATCGGCGATCGGTGCCGCTTCATCTGCATCAAGCCGCTTCATATGTTGATGATGCCTGTCGGCGGCGGCAGCGGCTGCTCTGACAGCGTGCGCAGCACCTGTCCGCGCAGTGCCTCGCTCGCCTGGGCGATCGCTGAAGCGGTAGCGATGCTCGGCGCAAAGGTCTGCGGATCGAGGCCGTATTCCTGAAACGTCATGTCGATTACGCAGTAGCCGCCGAAGCGCTCTTCCTCCGACATGCGATAGCGCGGACAGACCACCTGCTGCGCTGGCTGCGTCGGCAGCTGCAGCGTGCCGGGGCCTTCCTTTTCCAGCTCCTTGATCAGCGCATCGCGCGGGCGGCGATAGTCGCGCTGGTAGAGCGAATATTCGCTGTCGTAGGGAAAGACGATGCAGTACCCACGCACCGTGAACTCGCGCGCAGCGCGGCCCATGTCCTCGGCATAGGGCAAGTCCTTTTTTGGAAACTGATGCAGCACAGTCCTGCGCCCGCTCTCGCGGCTGTTCATTTCGCAATGAAAGCGCGCACCATTGAACGATGCTGGCATCAGCGCCTTGCGCCATACCGCTGGCAGGTCGAAGATGTTCGTCATATCGATAACGTCTCTACTTCCTGTGCAGGCCCGCGACGCGCTGGCTCCATCTGGGTCTGTCGGTTGATCTCGACATCCTTGAACAATCCACCGCCCTCGGCACCGACGCCGGTCCCCTTGGGTGCGTTGACATCGACGCTAATCTTGCCGGTGCCTTCTACCTTGGTGGTTGAGGACTGCGTGCGATCAATCTGCTGGCGATCCTCTGCAAGGCCGCGCCGAAATTCCCATTCACCGCCCCAGCGACTGCGCGGCGTAACTGGTCGGCCCTGATTGCCGCCGATCATGTCGATGGACTTTTCGCCAACACTGCCGACGAGACCGACATGGCTGCCGGTCTGGCCGGGCACAGCGCGGCCTCCGTAGCGGCTTCGCGTGCGCACCGCGACATCACCCTCGCGGACCTCGGAGGGGTCTACGTGCTGGCCCCATGTCAGCCAGTTCGATGCAACGGCTGCATTCCTCGGCGGCTTGCCGCCAGCCTCTGCCACCACTGATGCAGTGAACTGGCCGCACCACGCGCCGCTGCGCGGATAGCCCTTCGAGGCCATGAACTGTTGCAGCTCACCTGAGCCGCCGCCCCGGATCAACAGCGCCTTGGCTTCATCAAGTACAGGCTTCGGCACTGAGCCTGCAGCATCACCAGGAGCACCGTAGCCGGTGCCGGGGCCAGCAGTCTGGCCATTTGGCAGGCCTCCGATGCCCTCGCGCCGGCCGACGCCGAGGCGCTTGGCACCGTGATACGGTCCCCAGCCAGTGCGCGCGACATTCTTCAGCGCGTAGTCGATGGTGGCCTTTTCATTCTTCGGGTCCAGCGGATCGAGGCCGGTCTGCTTCTGAAATTCATTGCCAAGGCCGCCGCCTGTGTAGAGCTGGAATGCGCCGCCTGATTTGCCACGATCACCAAGAAAGTCTCGCAGACCTTCCGATGCCGCAACTTTCACTGCCGTGTCAGGGTCAACGCCGTACTTTTTTGCAGTCTCGCGGATGTACGGCTCCATGCCGCGCGGATCACCGCCCTTCGGCACCGTGAAGGGTCCAGCACCGGGCGTGCCGCGAGCTGCAGGTGCTGCACCTGCGCCAGCTCCAGTGCCTGCACCGACATCCGAGCCGTAGGGCGCACCGCCACCATCGCCGCCGAACATGCGACCGCTGCCGCCGCCCCAGAGACCACCTCCACCGCCGAACATCGGTTGACGGCCGCTAGGTGTGGTGAAAGTGGCGCGATGGAGCAGACCACCACCACCGCTGCCGTCGAAACCGGTCGGCTGGAAACTGCCGGGGCCGCCCTTGATGGCGTCGTTCAGCTCCTTGATCGTCTTATTGTGCTCATCAAGCGACTTCTTCAGCTCATCCATGCTTTTTTCGGGACCACGCCACCAGTTGCCGAACCTGATCCAGAAATTCCCCTCGGGTGGCTCTTTGGCATATGGCACTGGTTTTTGGGCCTCGGCGAACCCGCTCAGTCCGGGCGGCGCTTGCACATCGTTCTTCTGCATCCACTCCATGAACGACTTCAGCCTGTCGAGCATCGGCTCGGCATATTCCAGCACTGCCTTCAGGTTCTGCAGCATCGGCTGGTTCGATGCCTCGACCATCTCATTCCACTTGCGCGTGATCGAGCCGATCTGGTTGGAAAAGGCCTCGGCTCGCGCCGCGCGCTCATCGGCAATGCGCTTCTCTTCGGCGCTCAGCTCTTTCAGCTTGCCCGCGTTCGCCAGCTGCGCGTTGTACCCCTGCAGCTGCCAGAAATTGTTGCGCCGGTTGGCCGCTTCTTGCTCGCTGTAGCCTTGCTTGCGTGCGTTATTGTAGACCTGCTCGCCGCCCTCGCGGATGATGTTGAGCTGCTCGGCGACGGTCTTCGCATTGGTCAGGCGGTCGAGATATTGCGACATATTCCTGACCGACTCGCGATCAGGGCCTGCGTTCTTCAGCAGCTCCATCCGCAGCTGGCTGCCCTGGCGCTGCAGTTCGGCAATTTTTCCAGAGACGGCGCTGATGCTGGAGGCGGCCGTCTCGCCCGAGATGCCGAAGGCCTGCAGCTGCTCGGTGACATCCTTCAGCTGCGAAGGGTTGACGCCGATCTGGCGGGCCTGCTGGTTCAGCGTCCTGATCTTGTCAGCATAATCAACGATGATCTTGACCTGCCGCGCCATCTCAAAGCCGAACAGCGACAAGCCTGCGGCACCTGCGGCGAGGCCCGTCCGCAGCATGCCGAGGCCCTTGTAGGCCTCGCCGACTTCATTGCCCATCTCCTTTACTTTGCGTGTCGTCTCTGTGGTCTCGCGCTTGAACTTCTCGATGTGCTGCTGGCTCGCGCCGCTGCCGAGCTGCCTGATCTCCTCGTTCAGTTTCGCCAGCCCAGCCGAAGCGTTGTCGGCCAAGTTGACTGTTAAGCGTAGTTCCTCCTGTTCAGTGGGCATCAGTCGTCATCGCCTGTTGCTGCCTGCTGCGCGCGATCACACTGCGCGGTGCGATGCAGATGCAGCGAAACCTCGCTCAGCGGCATCGACAAGAACACTTCGGGACTAACGTGATACCAGCGGGCCAAGCGGTAGCAGTCGAGGATCACTTCTTCCTCGCCGCCTACCAGGCCGCTGGATCGGGAAGAAAAAAACGCCGCAATCGATAGGCGCAGCTGTTCCAGTCGCGCGGGTCCATCTCCTCGATGAACGGCGGCAGGATGTTGGACAGCGCGCCGATCATGTAGGTCATCTTGCGTTCATCGATGATCACGTCGCCATCCTGATTGACGCGGATCGGATTGCCATAGCGGTTGATGTCGCCAGCGCGCGGCTCACGCAGCGAGACCTCGCGCACTTCTTCGCCGCGATTGTTGCGGATCGGCTTGTAGAGCAGCTTGACGATGATCGGCCACTCGTCCAGCTCCAGCGGCGGCAGCTCCTCGGGCGGCGGCTCGATCTCGGGCGGCGGCATCGCGCGCTTATTGCTTGGCGAGATGATTTCGGCTTCTGGCTTCGTCGCTTGATCATCAACGAAGCCTTCGTGTTTCGGGTTGACGTTCACAGCGAAACCTCCTCACAGGTCACGCCTTCCCAGCGCACGCGGACCTGACCGTCGCGGGTATTGTTCTCGAAGCCGCCCTTGCAGGTTGCGCTGGTGAGCACGTACTGCATCCGGTTGGCGAGCTGCGCCACCACGGTGACATCGGTTTCGTTCAGCAGGTCCTCCAGATAGAAGCCGGGAAGCGTAGACAGATCGCCCTCGATGTAGGGCACGCGCGGCAGCTCCTGATAGCCATGCACGCCATCCTGCCCGGCGATCATGGTTCGCTCGACGGGCGACGGGCTGACGGTGAAGTTGCCGCGCAGCGCCAGCTGGTTGCCATCCACGGTCAGGAAGGCGATGCCTGCAATTCTCTGTGCCATTGATCAGTCCTCCTTGATGCTCGTGGGATCACGCACCCGATGCCGCGTTGAACGGCGGCGAGGTCGGGCCGATGATCTGGGTGTCGATGCCCCGGTCGTATTGCAGCCGGAACTGCGCCAGCACCGCGAAGATGCGCAGCTGGTTGATCAGGTCAGGCGGATAGAGGACGTTGAGGCGGTTGGGGTCGTTGGGATCGCGCTCGACCAGCAGATGGCGCTTGAAATTGGAGAGGTCCTCGACAAGGCCGACGTACATATCCTGCTGATACTGCGCGATCAGCTCGGCCTTCGCGATGCCGGGCGTGACGATCGCCTGACCGGGGCCGAACTTGGTGCCGTCATTCGCCAGCTTGTGGCGCGGATACTTCGAGGTGATGGCGTGCTTCTGATTCCGCAGCAGCTTCGCCAGCGTCGCCAGCGTGGTCACCAGCTCATAGGCATCATCCGGCTGGCCGTAGAGATTGACCTGATAGGTGGTCTGCTCGCGGGCGATCATCGGCTGATTGTCCGCGCCCACTTTCTGGATTGCGAGGCCGGTGGATGCGAGCGAGTTCAGCTCGACGAAGTCGAAGCGCTGATGCACGCCAGCGCCCTTGATCTGGTTGAGCGTCAAGGCCTGCAGCGGTCGCGCCGGATCGTTGATCAGGGCACGCTGCGCTTTCGCGGCATAGGCTGCGGCCCATTCAAAGGTCGGCGACGGGCTGGCCTTCTCAACCGCCATCACCGATTCGACCGGGCTGTTCAGCGCATCGCCGAAGGTGATCAGCTCGGCATAGGTGCCGCGCTTGGCTGAGAAGACGTGACCGAACAGCTGGCGCTGCCAGCCCCAGCGCCCCATGTCGGTGAAGCCGTATTCCTGATCCCAGTCGAACAGCGAATTGCTGTCGGTGTACGGCATCGCGACGTACTCGTAGGGCTCTTCACCGAGATTGATGATCGCGGCGTCGAAGTCGGGCGAGCCGGTGCCTCCTGTGAGGAAGCCGGTTGCAGGCATGGTGATGCCCAGACCGGGCGGGGTCTGTTCGCCGCCACGGCTGCCATAGTAATTCAGCGAGACGGTGATCTCGTTGGCGTTGATGCTCTTGAACACCGAGGTCAAGGTTACAACGCCAGCTGCATTGGCTGCGGTGACCGGCAGGGCAACTTCGTCATTGATCGCTGCAACGATCGCAGCGGCGATGGTGGTGACAGTGTCGGTGGTCGCCACGTTGACCGGGATATGCTCGCCTGCGATGTAAAGATGCAGCGTGCCTGCACTGGTCGGAGCTGCAGTGACGGTGATGGTCGCTGTGCCAGCGGTTGCGGCTGTCGCCTCTTTTAGCGGCAGGCCCCAGACTTCGTTCGCGAAGTTGTTGGCAAAGTAGGCCTTGAACATTCGCGACAGCTCGGAGCCTTGGCCGAAGGCTTCATCGGCCTGCGCCTGGCTTCCAATGGGACGCGGGATGTCAAACGGCGCATTGCCATCGGCAATCATGACGCCGACCAGCAGCGCCCGCAGGTTGATGGTCGGCAGGCCTGCCATCGACGGATCGACTTCGACCCAATACAGCGGCACCTTGATGTTGGCGGGGATGTTCGCAAAGCTGATCGGCATCGATGCCTCCTGTCAAAATGAAAACGCCGCCCGGTCAGGCGGCGTGGTTGGGTTCATCCGGCTGATCGCCCTTGTCGGGCTTGCGGCGCTCTTTCTCTCGGCCCTCGGGCTCGGGCGGGGCCTCGCGCGTCACCGAGCCGTCCGCGAGCCTGCGCTTGGTGAAGCGATCATCCGGCCACTCGGCGCTGCCTTCGGCGGGGAAGCCGCCGCCCTTCGGATGCCGCAGCAGCCGGCGTCCGTCATCATTGGCGGGCACGACGCGCACGCCAGCTGGCGCGGTCGCGTGCATTGCTTCCATCCGCTGCTTCGTGCGCAGGCCGCGCAGCGATGCCTTGCTGAACTTCGTCATCGTCGTGGCTCCCGTTTTCTGGAGATGTCGAACAGATACTTGCCGTGGAACTGCAGGCGCTGATCCATCTCTTCCTGCGTGTCGCCGATCTTGATGCCGGTCGAGATGTCGATCTCTTCAAGGTCATCGGTGATGATCGGCGGCCAGCCGGTGCGGAAGAAAACTGAAACGTCGTATTGCATCTCGGCGACCGGCGTTTCGTTGTTCAGCGCGGTGGCCCCGAAGACATGGCGGCGCACGCCGCGCGTGATGCTTTCGATTCGGGTGTTGTCTGGATTCGGCTCGCCTGTATGCGGGTTCATCGTGTCGAACAGGTTCATGATGTACTGATCGGGCCACAGCCGATTCATGATCCGCCAGTAGCCCGCATCGATCTGCTGCTCGGCGACAACCTGATCGTTGTTCGCCACCATCACCGAGAAGCCGATGCGCAGCGTGTGGCTGAAGCGGATCATGCCCGCATTGGCATCGCCATCCGGCAACATGGTCTCATCGATGATGTAGACGCCTAGGTACGGCAGCTGCTGATGCTGCACGCTCAGCATCTTGTTCTTGCGCTTGCTGTAACTAGCGAAAAATGGATCTGAACTCACGGCATCGAAGAACACATCGCGGATCACCAGCGAGAATGACTGCGTGTCGGTGATGCCCATGTCACATGATCGTTTCGTACTTTCGGATGGTCAGCATGGTCTGGCCGCCGCCATCGCTGGAGGCATCGGCAATCTGATATTCGCCGCGCGGCACGTTGTTGCAGTCCTTCGGAATCAGCAACCGATCGTTCTGCTCAGGTAGCACCGCGAACTCGCTCTCGCGGATGTCGAGGATGGTGCGCTGATCGGAATAGATTTTCCCATCAAGGCCCGCGACATCGAGGCTGTAGGTGTTCAGGATGCCGCGCCCCTGATAGTCGGGCTGACCCGGCTGCGACTTGATCGGCTTGAACGTCACCGGCACTGCCCAGAAATCGAAGATCGGCCCCTGCAGCAGCACATCGAGGTTCACGGCCATTTCACAGCCTCGGCTGTCAGCTTCACCATGCGGTCCCAGAGCTGCGCCAGCAGCTCGGCGCGAAGGATCGGGCGCTTGCTTCGCACCACAGGGCCAGCGGTAGCCGGTCGATGCTGCTTCGGTCGTTGAAATCGCCGCCGCCTGCCGGATGGCGTGCGTGATGTCGGCCAGATGTAGGTCGTTGCATTGGTCTCGTTGTTGACGACCTCGACCGTCATGTTGGTATACTTGCGTTTCATGTCATCGCGCTGCCACGCCTCCAGCTCGGCGGGCATTGTCCTCTGCAGCGCGGTGATCTGATCCTCCAGCTTGTCGAACTTCGCCAGCAGGGGCTCGATGCCGTCGATCCTGATCTCAAACATGGAAGCGCATATATTTGTAGAGCAGCGCGTTGACGGTATCGGCGGCCTTCGACAATGCGCCGCCGCCACCACTGGATTGGCCGCCGCCTTCCATGAACTGCACGCGGCTCTCGCGATGGCTGATCGACTTGATGCCGCTGACGGCGGTGGTCGTCATCTCGGATCGCGCGCCCTGAATCAGCAGGCCGGTCGCGGCTTTCAGCGTATCGGGCGCTCCATCTGGCAAGGCATAGCCGCCCGTGTAGATCACGGTGATCGGCTCTGACCACGCACCTTCGATGCGCAGCTTGCCCGATCCATTTTCGATCTCGTAGGCAGCTGCATTGATGATGCTGCCGCGCGGCGACTCCACGCTTTCAATGTCATCATCGGCGACCGGGTAGTGCGTCAGGAACAGGCGCGGGCTGTCGAACGGCATCAGATCGCCGCGCCATGTTTCCTGCACCTTCTCCTTGGCAAAGACGCGGTTGCACATGGTGGCGACCACGTCGCTATACTGGTCGATCCACATCTTGATCTGATCATCTTCGGAAGTGTCGCCAGCCGAGATGCCGAGGATCGTCTTGGCTTCCTCCAGCGTCAGCAGCGCATAGCTGTCGGCAGGCTCCAGCACCTTGACCCAGATATCAGCCATCAGCCTGCCTCGCCGTGGAATTGCTCGAACAGCGGGCGCAGCTGCAGTGGCGGGGCCTCGCTGTCGTCCGACATGATCGGCGTGGCGGTATAGGCCTCGCGATCAATCCTCCAGCCGAGGATGCCGGGTGCAGGCAGGCCGCGCTCGCCACGCGCTCCTGCTTCGCCGCGCTCGCCCTTCGGCCCTTGCTTGCCGGGGCGGCCCGCTGATGCGATCAGTTGCCAGCCTTCGCCTGGACACGGCCCCGGATCATCAGTGCGCGCAATGAAGCTGGAGCCGCCCAGCGCGACGATGTTGAGATACGAATAGGTTTCGCCCTCGCGATAGGTGCCGATGATCTTCGGCATCGCGGCATCGCGGCCCTTGGCGGCGAGACAGGCCCAGTCTTCATGCGGCGGCGTGCGGGCGGTATCGCATCGCGCCTGATAGGTGCCGCCCATATGGAGGACGATGTCGCCCTCGTAATGGACGGCACCTTCAGTAAACGGGTGCGCAGCTGTCAGCTGCCCCGACGCGCCCGTTTCCCCGCGCTCGCCTTGCTCGCCGCGCGCACCTTGTTCGCCGTGTTGGCCTGCTTCACCTCTTTCGCCTTTTTCACCTTGCTGGCCATGTTCGCCTCGTTCTCCTACTTCGCCCTTTTCACCGTGTACTCCGCGTTCTCCGCGCTCGCCCTGTAGCCCTTGCTCGCCGCGCTCTCCCGGCTCGCCGCGCTCGCCGCGCTCACCAGCAAGGCCTTGCTCGCCGCGCTCGCCGCGCTCGCCTTGCTCTCCGGGTTCACCCTTGTCGCCCTGCGGGCCGGGATCGCCCCGATCGCCTTTCTCGCCGTGCAGGCCATGCTCGCCGCGTTCACCAGCAAGGCCTTGCTCGCCGCGTTCGCCGCGCTCGCCTTGCTCTCCGGGTTCACCCTTGTCGCCCTGCGGGCCGGGATCGCCCCGATCGCCTTTCTCACCGGGCAAGCCTTGATCGCCGCGTGCGCCGACAGGGCCTTGCTCGCCGCGTTCGCCGCGCTCGCCTTGCTCTCCGGGTTCACCCTTGTCGCCCTGCGGGCCGGGCTCGCCCCGATCGCCTTTCTCACCGGGCAAGCCTTGATCGCCGCGTGCGCCGACAGGGCCTTCCGCGCCTGCAGGTCCCGGCTCGCCATCCTTGCCGATGGTGATCTGGGCCAGAGCCACGCGGACGATCTCGCCCATAGTGGCGTTGATCCGCTCCAGCGAGCTGCTGCGCAACTGCACCACTTCGGCCTTCAGCGTGGCGATGATTGCCTCGGCCTGCGCCTCGATCAGGGCGCGCTCGCGTTGCCACTGCTTGCGCTCGGCATCGAGCACCTCGGCCAGCGCCTCGCGCCACGCCTCAAGAAGTAATTCTTCGGCGGCCAATCCGGTCGGCGCAGGCAATGAGGTTGCGGACTTCCCGTTGGATTGCATCGCGGTCGCCCTTTTCTGGACGCGGTGGCGGTGGCGGTTCTTCCTCGTCGTCATCAGCTTCGGCGGTGCCTTCAGCTGGCGGCGCAGCTGGCGCAGGCGGCGCTGGGGGGATCGCTGCCGCCGCGCTCAGCGGCACGACCTGCTGCTGGACGCGCGGCTCATCGCCGAACTCGACGGCGTCGAGACCTTCGCTTTGACGGGCCTCATTGGGCGCGAAGACGCCGCCCTGAACCCCGCGCACCAGTGCTTCGATGCGGTCCTTCAGAGCCGAGCGCAGCAGTGCTGCCGTATCGAACTCGGCATACTCGTCAGGCTGGCCCTTCAGATTGAACAGCAGGCCGATGGCCTCTTCGATGTGGTTCAGCGCGAAGCCGAGGCCGGATGCGATCCAGCTCTGCATCAGCAGCTCGGTCGATGAGAGATTGTTGCCGCCCAGCCCGAGCACCTGCAGCGGGATGCGGAAGGCCAGCGCGATGTGCTCGTTGGTCAGCTTCAGGATGTCAGCGGTGGCAGCATCCTTGCCGCCCGTAGACCATGGCTGCACCTTCAGGCCGGCGGTCAGGATCGGCGTGCCGCCCTGATGCAGGCCCTTGGCCTGTTCATTCCAGCGGTCGCGCAGCGCCTGCACCTGATCCTTGTCAAGCACCAGATCGGTGGACAGCACCGCCGATGGCCGCGCCTCGTTCAGATAGAAGCGCACTTGCTGCTGCGCGATGGCCCCGCCGACGCCGATGTCCTCATAGGCGGCGACGATCGGCGACTCGCCGACCAGCGGCACGGGCGCGCGGCCACGCACGGAATGCAGGCGGATGTGCAGGACATCGCGCTGCGGCACGATCAGCTTCTGGCCGCCGAGCCGCCTGTCGATCACGTCATTGCCCGCAAGCTGGTAAAAAATATCGCCGGTCTGCGCCAGCCGTGGGTACGACAGCGTCGGGTCCATCAAATGCAGCTCATCGATCTCGAAACGATCGTTGCGCAGCGCCAGCGCGTAGGTGTTGCCGTCAAGATAGAGCGAGCGCGTGGCGTTCAACAGGAAGTCGCTGATCGACTGGTAGCTGTTGGGATGTCGAAGCATGCGGGCGAGCGCGGATGTCTTGACCCGGTCTCGCCCGCCTTTGTCGTTCAGCCGCCAGTGATCGCCGGGGCACATCGCAACGGTTTGCGCGTAGGCCGAGACGCACGCCTCGACCATTGCCGACCGCGACGAGAAGCCGACAGGATCAAAGCCGCGCTGCCACCAGTTCAGGCTTTCGCCGACACCGGCAGGCAACCAGCCTCCGGTGATCGGCAGCAGCCACGGGCCGGGGTGATATTCGCCTTCGGCTTTGGACACAAGCGCGGCGCTGCGTCCCGCCTTCACGCGAAAGCGGGGCTTGGCGGCCGTCGCGCTCATTCACTCAGACGCAGTTGCGCTGCGCGTTGAGTATGCGCCCTTGCTGCCCGCCTCGACCTGCCGCGTCCGCGTTGCGCCGCCTTCAGGCGGTGGCGGCTCTGGCGGTGCGGGCGGCTGCTGCGGCGATCCATCCGGCTCCGGCGTTACCGGCACGCCCGATGCAGCAAGGTCGTTCTCTTCCTGCGTCGGTGTCGGCTTGACGCCTGCCATCGCATCGCGCTGCGACGCCCGCTGCTTCTCGCGCCGCGCCCGCTCTTCGCCCAGGCGCTTGCGGGCGGCCTCATCCTGCTTGTTGTCTGTCATGGTGCTTTCTCCTTTGCCTTTCCCGCCCGTTACCAAGTGACGCCAGCAACGAAGGCGACGACACCAGCGCGGCGAAGCGTCCAGTTGATCGGCAGGATCAGCCGCAGCGCGATGCTGTCGGTCTGCCAGAGCGACTTGACCGGGTTGGCTGGCGTGCCGGGGTCGGCACCGCCGACGATGTCAGCCGGTGTGGTGTCTTCCATGTGCAGCGTGGCCTGATCGCTCAGCTCGAAGCGCGGCGCATCACCGCCAACCGAGACGAAGTCTGCAGCATCGAGCGCGATCACTGTGCCGAGAGGCACCGTTCCCGAGTCGATGATTGGCCACGTATTGAGCTGGCCTCGGCCAACTTCATCGCGGAACGGGAAGGCGCTCATGCCGGGCATCGCCGTCAGCGAGATGCTGTTGACCTGCTGCGGGTTCATCAGCCAGACCGGATTGCGCACGTTGCCATTGGTGGCGGTGAGCAGTGCACCAGACAGCTGCTTGATGTCGCCGACGAGGGCATTGAAGCCGCCGCCTGCAGTGGGCGTCAGGCCGGTTACGCCATTGCGGATGCCAGCAGGACGAATAATCGTTGCCGGGTTGGTATCCAGCAGCACCGTATCAAGCGAGATAGCAGTGTCCTCCTGGATCGCGTTGCGCAGCAGGCCTTCGATCGCAGGCACGCTGTGCTCGTTGATCTCCCGCGTCCAAGTGGTGATCACCGCCATCTTCTTCGGGGTCAGCGGCTGCGAAGTGAACAGACCCTGACGAACCGGGATCGGCAGACCTTCGCCGACGAACGAACCCGCGATGGTCGGCGTGGTTGCGCGCGTCGGGATATTGATCTTGCCGTTGGTGCCGAACGATAGACTGAGGCCAGCGTTCGAAAGCCGGGGATAGACCGACTTCGGCATCAGGGTGTCCATGAAGCCAACGTTGATCTGCTGGACCAGCTCAGCCGCCCAGCCTTGAACAGTGGTCATTGCTGGCGCGGTTGCCGCCTTGGCCATCCACTCGAACACGCCTCGGATGACCGGCTCGTCGTCGGGATAGGTCTCACGCATCACCACATCGATCGGCTTCTTGGTGCAGTGCGCGAGCATCTGAACGACGCCCATCTTCACGAGCACCTCGCGGGGCTCGATCTTTTTCTTCGAGAACGGGCGAAGCGGATCGGCAAGCGGCCTGACCGGCTGAGCGCCGCGCACGACGATGGCGGCACCGCCGTCATCAGATGCTGCGCCGAGATTGCGCTCGGTGTCGCGCAGCGCAGTAAGCGTGCGCTCCTCCCGCTCAATCTGTTCGTTAAAGTCAGCGGCGATCTTCAGCTGGTCGTCGGTGACATTGGTCTCGTCGGCCTTTTCCCAGTGGGCCGCGAGCTGATCGCGCAGCGCGTTGATGCGCTGTTCGGTAGCAGTGATCCTTTGAGCAAACGACATTGTCGCGCCCTTTCTCACAAGCGATGATTTTTCGGCTTGCCCGCCGGTGATCCCGCGCCGCTCGATGCCGTCCCTTGCGCCTTTCCCGGCGAAGACGAGGTCGATGGTTTCGGGTGAAATTTTCAGAGACTTGGCCACGGCCAGCGCGTTTGGATTCGCTGGCACCGACACGAGGCTGGTTTCGACCAGCTCGGCCTGGGTAAAGAAAACGCCGTAGTCGGTTTCCTTGCGCGGCTTGCTTTCGAGCGGCCTGAAGCCGACCGAGACGGCGCGCAGGATATCGGCCTCGACCAGCCGCCTGATCTCATCGATCCGATCGGAAGTGCCTTCCGGGGCCAGCTCCAGCTCACCGAGCAGCTGCTTGTCTTCAACGCGCAGGTTTTTCCATCTGCCGATCGGGAAGTCGCTCTTGTGGCCGAACAGCGCGATGGGGTTCTTCTTGAAGTTCGACAGCTGCCAGCCATCGGACATGATGATGTCGTCCATGCGATCGGGCGTCTCATCCGACAGCACGAACTGCATGCCGTTGACCTTGGCCGCATGGGTCTTGTGGCGGATGCCTTCGGCAGCGCGATTGTCCCAGATGATCTGGCACTCTTCCTCGTCGCCGAGTTCGTTCTCGCAGCGCTCCATGAAGTCGGAATAGGATTCGTCGTCATCGGGCTCGATGTCCTGGCGCTGGGCCTTGATGGCGTAGCGGCGCATGGCGGCTCCTCCCGCTGCTGCAGGGTGATCAGGCGTTGATGCTTTCGATGATCAGGGCTCTAGGCGGCGCTCGACCTCGGCCAAGCGGGCTTCGATCTTGTCCAGCCGGCGCGTCAGCTCGTGCGCGCCCGTCGATGTAAAATGCACTTCGGTCCAGCTGCGCCCATCGCAGGCATAAAGCCCGATGCTCAGCGCGCTGATCTGGCGGTCCATGCCGGTCAGCAGCTCCAGCTCGGCGCTATGCTTCAGCGTGATTCCGGCTTCGAGGAAAACCCGCTTGATGATCGGCGGGCCTTCGCCGAAAGATTCGATGATGCCGGGGCCTTTGATGCGGACGACATTGCTATCGACCGCATCATCGAGCGGCGCGATCCTGACGGTGCGAGCACACGCAAGCGTGACAGCTGGAGCCTCACCATGTGCGCAACGCCACTGCAGAATTGGCAATGGCTCATCTCCTATGGAGCCGCCTCTGGCGTGTCGATTGCGATGGCGCACTTGCAATTGACCTTTTGCGCCACTGGATGTTGGCGCGTGCCTGATCTGAATTTGATGAACTTGATCGAACGCACCCATGCCCGATCACGGATGACGATGCCGGTGTCCGGCTTGGTGACTATCGTGACCTCGTTGCCGTCGCTGTCGTACAGGTCATTATAAAGTTCGCCATTGCTGGAGACCTGAAACGTCATGTTCGCTGGTGTGTACTCTTGCGGGATGGTGATGCGGACGATTTCGCCAGCGGAGCAATCGATCCCATCGGAGAGGGACTGGCCAGCGGGGATCGTCGGTCCATCGAGAATAGTAATCGGCATGATGCAGTCTCCTTTCAGCGGCGCCTGTTGGCTGGGTGGTTCGGATCGGTTGGCCAGCCATCGTCATCGACCATGATGTCGTGACCGCGCGCTTCGATCAGCTGCTTGCGCGAGCTGTGGCAGGAAGCGCAGAGGCTTTGCAGCTCGCCGAGGCAGAACAGATTCCAGTCTCCCTTGTGCGGCTCGACATGATCGGCGTGCGTGGCGCGGGTGACGACGCCGCCCTCGGCGCAGAATCGACAGAGCGGATGCATATGGAGCTGCAGCTTGCGGCGGCGCTGCCAGAAAGCGGTGCCGTAGAAGTGCTGCCATGCCTCACGCATAATAGACGGCGATCAGGAGGATGATCAGGCTGGCCACCACCGAGATGGCAACCAGCAATGGGACATAGTCGCGCTCGCGCGGGGTCATCCGATCAGCGCCTCGATGTCGATGGGTTTGACTCTGCGATCCTTCGCCCGCACCCCCAGCAGCATGGCTGCAGCCACTGCGCCGTCGATCCGAAAGCGCGCCTTGTCTTTGTCCAGCTTCCTGTTGCCCGCTGGGTCCATCGTCGCAACCGCGTTCGCCATGTTCCAATTCAGGATCGGATTGTTGGGATGGATCAGCCTGCGCTCGATCACCGCCAGTTCCAGCGCATCGATCGCTGGCCCCATGTCCTTGAAGCCTTGGCCCCATGGCACCAGCCGCAGCCCGTCGCCGCCTTTTTCGCCGTCCTCGAATGCCTGCAGGCCAACGCGATCGAACTCGCGCAGCAGATCGTTGATGCGCCAGCGGTCATAGGCCAGCCCCTTGACCTTGTAGCGCTGCGTCATCTCGGCAATGAAAAGCGCCACCGCCTCCGGGTTAATGGTCTTGCCTGGGCTGATCTTCAGATGGCCAGCTTCGGCCCACTCGCGATAGCGATGCGATCCCGATCCGAAGTCGCGGCTTGCATGCTCGGTCAGATGCTCGCGCGGTTTCCAGAAATGCGGCTCGATGCGGCAGGGATCAGAGGCCGAGCCGACCAGCAGCGCGGTCAGATCGATGGTCGATGAAAGATCGAGCGCCAGATAGACTTCCTCGCCTTGCTCCAGCTGCACTTCGCCTGCGCAGGCCATCCATTCGGCGCGGTTGATCAGCGACGCGATCGGCGACACGCGCTGATTAAGGAACAGATTGCGGACCTTGGGCTCCTCGGCGGGCATCCTGATCGCCTTGCGGATCGCGGTCGCAAGGTCTTCATGATCGCGGAATTTTCCGAGCGCTGGATTCGCCTTGCGCCATTGCGTCTCATCCGCCAGCTCGCAATCTTCATCGGCGGCGTACAGATGGCAGACAATCGCCGGATCGATCTCGCTCAAGCCATCGTCGATCAGCTTCGACATGATGTGCTCGGGATCATTGCTCTGCGTCGAGATCACGATGAACAGCGGCTCATCGCGTGCGCCGAACGAGGTATCGAGCACATCGTACAGATCGCGGTTCTTCGCCTGGGCCAGCTCGTCATAGATCACGACGCTGGGCAGGTAGCCGTGTTTGGTGCCAGCCTCGGCGCTGACCGCGCGGTAGACCGATCCGGTGCGGCGCGCGACCATCGTCTTGGTCGATGGCACCAGCTCGATCATCGCCATCAGTTCATGATCCAGCTCGACCATCTGGCGGGCGAATTTGTAGACGATCGCGGCCTGATCCCGATCATTGGCGGCGGAATAAATCTCGCCGTGGACGATCGCCTCGGGGCCGACCAGATGTGCAAGCACGATTGCTGCGATCAGCGCCGTCTTGCCGTTCTTGCGCGCCATCGAAAGGATGGCGCGACGCACCGCCCGCCGCAGCCCCAGATGCGGCTCATAGATCGCGCGGATGAACAGCTTCTGAAACGGCTCCAGCCTGAACGGCTTGCCCATGCCATGGCCGCTGGGCACGGTAAGTTTCTCGATGAATTTGATAACAGCTGCGGCGCGGCGCTTGCCGTCAGGCGTCCGCTTAACCTGCGATGAGTCCGGCAAACTTGCTCTGCGAATCGTCGCCGTGGATGCCGGAAGTGATCCGGCTGCGCGCGGCGGGGGTCAGGCCGAACTCGGCGGCGTAGCGCACCACATCGCCTGCGTGCTTGCGGACGATCGAGACCAGCGGGTTCGCGGCGGCGTCCCCGTATTTGGTCTTGATGATCTGGCCGTGCATGATCGGATCGTTCGCAGCCATCTTCGCCAGCGATTCCGCCGCCATCCGCCATTGCCCGAAAGCGTGACAATAGGCGGCAAGCGCTGGGACATCGACCTTGGTCAACAGGCCCAGCCGATGCAGCTCGGTCGCTGTGATCCACCATTCATCGGCGGCATAGCCGGTGATGAAGGCAGGCGGCTCGGGTACATCATCGTGCTGCTCGGGCTGCGGTTCTTCGGTCAGCCTGCGCTGGCCGGGATTGCCGCGCAGCAGTTTCAGATGCGTCGGCACTGGCTTTCTTCCGGTCGTCGTCATGCTCTCCTCTTTTCTCGCTGGAGCGTGGGGATCGGTGCTGCTCCGTCGCTGTGCTGGTTGGTGCCAGCCATCGCCTGCTTCCCACGCACGCCGCGATACATCGACGCTCCCCGTTGCTCGATTGCGCTGTAGGGCAGCGCCTCGGCATTCAGCCGCGCCCGCGCTGCCGGATTGAGAAAATAGATGTAGCGCAGCGTGTGGCCTTCCAGCGGCGTGCCGATGCCTGACCATTTGCCGCCCGTCGCCGCGAAATGCTGCAGCCGATTGCCGCCTGTTACTTGCGACATCTTGTGGCCGACGCTGCCATCGGCGAAGCGCATCACATCCTTGTTGGTCTTGATCAGCGTCAGCACGAAGCCCGCCGCGCGATAGATCGTGCCGTCGCCGCATTGGCAGGCGTCGGCGAAGCTGACGATCCATTCGATATGCGGGTAGTTCTTCCTGATCATGCGCAGCGCGATGCCGAGCGCGCGGCTTTCCGAATTGCGCGGTAGCACGTCAGTGAAGGCCATCCGGTTCAATTCGAGGAATCCGTTCCAGCCGGTGTCGCGGACCAGCCGGATCATGTGGCTCTTGTCCAGCGATGGGCCGAATTGCATCGCGCCCTCCAGCCGGCCGTGTAGGAAGACGCCCAGCGAAAGCTGCGAATTGCGGACGAACTTGCCGCTGTAGTGCACGGCCTTGATCAGCGCATCAGCATCGCGCTTGGCGATGGGGCGGACCTCGATTTCTTTTGCACTGGTCATGATGTCAGCGCCCGAAAGCCAGTGATCAAAAGCAGCGCGAAGGCCAGCGCGTAGGAATGATCGGCTACTGCGGCAAGGCAGAGCAGGAAGCAGATCGGCGCGCTCATTGGAGGAACAGCCCGAACAGCCATTGGACAATGACGTTGATGCCGATGCAGCCGAGCAGCACGACGACCGCGACCTTGCCGTGATCGATTGCGCTCATCGCGCTTCTAGGTAGGCGCGGCAGATTTCCGCCAGCGCATTGCCGTTCTGGTTTTTGTTTTCGTCGGCCTCGCTCGGCGGTCCCAGCGCCGCCGAAGCCCGCTCGATTGCGGCGGTGACGGTTTCGCCCTGCGCCGTCAGCAGGATGAAGGTCATCTGCAGGAAGGGCGAATGCTCGCCATCGGAAAGCACGGGCATGCCGCCCAATGCTTCGACGCCAACGCCCATCGCGCGCAGCTCGATCTCGGAAAAGCCGGTCAGGCCTTCATAGCCAAGCGCCGCTAGATCGTTCAGTTCGATCCGCAGCAGCGCCTGATCCCAGCCGCCGTTCTCGGTCAGCTTGTTGTCGGCGATCAGATAGGCCCGCTTCATCGCGTCGGACCAGCCGCGAGCTGTCATTGTCGGCACTTCATCGAGGCCTAACTGCTCGGCAGCCAGCACTCTCCCGTGGCCAGCGATGATTGATCCCGCTTCATCGATCAGGACGGGCGCGGTCCATCCGAACTCGCTGATCGACGCGACGATCTGCTCGATCTGGTCGTCGGAATGCAGGCGGGCGTTGCGGGCGCTGGGCACCAGCTCGCGGATCGCGCGGCGCTCTACCCGATCGGCAGGCCATGTCCTGGCGGTTTCGGATAGTCCGAAATGCCGGTTTTTGCCGGGAAAAACAGCCTTTTCGTTGGTCTGCTGCATTCCGGCTTCTCCGGTTAAGTCCCTGAATTTACGCCGATTTTGGGGTTTAGAAGGATCTTCCACGCGGCATCTAGATACCGAGGAAAAAGCCCGTTTCGGCCCGATAGTTAGCCGGAGGGGCCTCCGCTAACTGTTTGGGCCGGAACGGTATTATCGGTCACAAGCTATTGGAATTGCTTGTTTTTCAGGTGGTTAGAACTTTCGTCTTTGGGGATTTTTTCAAAACGCAGCCGCTAAAATTGAAGCGCCGCCGCGCTACAGGATGTGCTGCGAACTATTCGCAGGCTCCGCCCCCCGCCCATAGCAAATTATTCCCCGATGATATCAATGGGTTGATTGCTATTCGCGCCCGTCGCTATGCAATTGCTTGTTCAATTTCGGACTTTCCGAAGGCGGATCTGTTCCTCATCCGTACCAGATCGGCCGCTTTCTGCGCCCCGTTCACTGCAAATAGAACCAACTTCCACGCCGATATCGCAGCAGGATCAGCGGCTTGCGCCTACCGTTCGCCGCGCCAGATGGCATCGAGCACGCCCTGATCCCGGTCCCGGTAGATCGGCAACGAACCCAGTTGCGCCCACATGACGTAGTGCTTCTCGACCTGCCACGCCCAGTACAGCCAGCGCGCGTGCCGAATGATCGGAAGGCGCTTAAGCAGCTGGCTGGCCAGCTCATCGATCAGGCCCAGCATGCCGATGGCAGCGAGGCTGATCTGGATCAGCCCGTTGAATGTTCGCTCCTGCCGTTCAGCTTCGAAGTCGGCGCATCGATGTATGATAACTGTGGCCACCAACCATTGGTCGGAGACCGGCCGATGAAAAGTCTCGTCGCCGCTACCCAACTGGAGAAGTATTGATGCTGATCAACGGCTTCATCATCTCGCGCCAGAAGAACAATGGCCTCTATGTGGTCCGTCATGCGGACCGTAGCATTGCCACCATCGTGACCAACGTAAGGGCGGCATTGGCATACGCACGAAGCCACCGAAGCAATAAGTCGCTCAACGAGACACCGGCCAAGGCCGCCGAGGTGGTGATCAAACAGACCCCTGAACGGAAGGCACTGCTAAACCGCGAAGACATCAAGGCCGCGCAAGCCGCGGAGAAGAAGTACGGCATCAAGGCCAAACCAAGGACCATCAAAGCCGACCGTGGCAAACGCAATGTGATAGGACACTGACGCCATGAGCCCGCATCATAGAAAACTTCGTCAGCTACCTGCGGGTCTCCTCCAAGCGCCAAGGCTTGTCGCGCCATGGGATCGGCTGCCGCCGACAGCACGAAACGGACCTGCCGGGCCGACCAGACTAATGTCCGTTGACGGGGGTAGAGCGGAAGTCGGCGGTACGCGGTCAAACCGAAGCGATTGACCCAAGTCGGACATTGAGCGATTTCCGGCTTATTCTAAACCGTGTTGAAGCGGCGGAGCGCTGCCATTGAGAAGCATCTCGCTAAGGGGGCGGCTCGCTCGGTGGGCATCGACCACGCTTAGCACCTCCATTCCTGGATACTTGCATTGCCAGGCGCGCGCTGCATCGGGCGTGGCAAAGAAGCGGCCGGGGTTACAGAAAGCGGTGCGCACTGAGCTCATCTGTTCCGGCGTGACAATCGAGACGACCGCAGCGGACGGGTCGAGCGCGCTGACGCCGGCGGTCGGATCGACTGTGAGCCTGATGGGAACGCCTGTGGCCGCGCAGGGAGATTCGACACGGGCCGGACGGCCAATCACGGCGGGGAAGAACAGGGTGTCCAGCGCGCACCACGTATACAACTGCCTGCCGTCGATGTTGAACCTATGCTGAGTGGGACGCAGGGTGAGTGCCCAGCCAATAATGCGGCCTTGCTCGTCGTATTCGGTGTCATTCCAGCCAGCCACCGCGCGTTGCACGACATCGAAGGCTTGTCCTGCGGCAGCCGCGAGTTCGGTGATGGTGACAGGCTCTCCATGGGACAGGAGCCGCAGCAGTGCTCGGTAAAGCCCGGGCGTGGTGCGCGCGCTTGCGGCTTGACCGACGCTGGCGACCAACCGATCGGAGAGATTTGCAGATGCGGGATCGGTGCGCATGGATGTGCTCCTTTTCGCAAATGAGACTGCTGGAGCGAGGCTGGCTGGTGTATCAGGACGGCTTCGTCCAGCGTGATTCACTTACCCTCCGCAGCAACCAGCCGCGTCGGACCCGCCCGAGCGCTCCGCCTGGATGGGCGGGCACGGCACAGAGCCGTAGGAGCAGAACACGCAACAATCGCCTGCTTTCGGCCGCAGCCTCGCCCCACAGCCGGTGCATTCATAAAAGAACTGGCAGGCATCGGTCGGCATGGTCTCCGATTTCGCGGTAGCGCAGTCCGGGCAGGTGATGATGGATTCTAGGATCATGGGGTCTCCTATAGCATGTAGCCGATGTCCGAGGCTCCGGTAGGATAGCCGAAGATCGTCGATTTGAGATCATCGACGGTCAGATCGTGCCGGATCGCAAGGGCGAACAGATTGATGACTTCGTCGGCGTGTGGCCCGACGAGATGCGCGCCGAGAATGCGCCCGCTATCCTCATCGACGAGCGTCTTGTACCCGTAAACGGGCTCGGCAACGCGGCGGGCCGTGTACCAGTAGGGCACCGGCGCGGACTTGATCCGCAACTTCGAGGTTTGCGCACGGGCGACGTTTTCGGAAAGTCCCACGGCGGCGACCGGGGGGAGCGTGAAGGCGACGCTAGGCACTCCACGATAGTCCGGCTTGTGGCGATTGCCTTCCAGTATATTGCCCGCGGCGACTTTGGCATCGTGGCTCGACACCGGCGTCAGTGGCGGGCCCTTTGCCGCAGCGTCTCCCGCCGCATAGACGATCGGGTTAGAGATGCTTTGCAGAAAGTCGTTCAGCTGAAGTCGTCCGCCTGCCACGGCAATGTTCGCCGCGGACAAATTGAGTTCAGCGATGTCGGGCACGCGCCCGGCAGCGTGAACTACGAGATCGGCACTCGCGACCGCTTCGCCCTGCGGCGTCTGCATATGGACGCGGTACTCATCGCCCGCGCGTTCGATCGCCGTCACGGTGGTTGCGGTTCGCACGTCCACGCCGATTTGGCCAAACTTTTCCATCAGCCAGCTCACCACCTCGGCGTCGAAGGTCGGCAGCATCCGCGTCGCGCGCTGCAGGATGGTGACCTTGGCGCCCGCACCGGCCGCGATATGGGAGAACTCGGCGGCGATATAACCGCCGCCGACCATGACAATACGGCCGGGCAAGCGTTCGAGGTCCATGAAGGCGTCGCTGGTCGTGACATGTCCAGAACCTGGCAATCCGAGGGGGACCGGCCGCGCACCGCTTGCAATCAACACTCTACGGCCCTGGAGAACGTGTTCATTGACCGCGACGCGATCGGGACCGGTGAAGTGGGCCAAGCCATGAAACGCATCGATGCCTTGCCTGGCGAAATCTTCCTCGCGCTTTCTTGGTACCGGATCAGTGAAGGTCCGTTTGAAAGCGATCAGGTCTTTCCATTCAATGTGCAGGTCCCCGGCCAGGCCGCGACTTCGCAGACGGCGCGCGAGATCGACGGCCTCGGCGCCGCTGACCAGCATCTTCTTGGGATCACAGCCGCGTAGCGCGCAGGTGCCACCGAAGGGGCGGTGGTCGATCACCGCCACCGAACGTCCCGCCTTGCGGACGCGACTCGCGGCGACCTGAGCCGCGGTTCCCGTGCCAATCACGATGAGATCATACGTATCCATGCCTTACCTCCGCGCAGGCCTGCGCCGGTAGTCGTTACGTCGCGGGTCCGCTTGGACGCCGCGCCTAACCTTTGGGAACGGAGGGATAGCCCGCGTTGCTCGTGGCGGCGGTCAGCGCATTCACGCCAGTCTTCACGTCGTCGAACGTTACGATTGCAGTCTTGTCCTTGTAGGACACGGCGACATGGGTCACCCCCGGTACCGCTTCAAGGCTTGCTTTCACCGTGTGGGGACACGTCGCGCAGTACATGTTCTTCACCGCAAGTGTAACCGTCTGCTCGGCGGCCAACGCGGCAGAAGACCCAAACAGGCAAAATGTGAGTGCAGTGGACATCAGCAGTTTGTGCATGGGGCACCTTCCATTCATGAGTCGAGGAGTAGTGGCGCGACGAAATCGAAGCCGAGGGCAGCAACGACCAGGACTGTCGCCACAACGAGCACGGTCTTGACCAGACGAATCGGCAAAGGCCGGGCGCAGGCTTCGCCCTCGACGCAGGCACGTTTAGAGGCGCGGTGAACGAGCCAATAGCCGGTTCCGAGAAACGCCGTTGTCGCCGCGAGGAAATACGGTTGATAAGGTGCAAGCTGGGTGAGATTCCCGATCCAGGCGCCGCTGATCCCGAGACTGAACAGAAGCACCGGCAGAATGCAGCACGACGAGGCGGCGAGTGCGCCCAGCAGGCCGCCGGCAGCGATCAGCGTCGTCGCGCGCCCTGAATCACCGACGATATGGTCTTGCTTGATTGTCATGCCGATAAAGCTACATCCTGTAGCGACTACAGGATCAAGGAGGTTTTCCATGGCTGCGATCACGACTACGCGAGCGGATGGGCTGACGATCGGCAAGCTGTCACAGCTTACCGGCGTGAACATCGAGACCATTCGCTACTATGAAAAAATCAAGGTGCTCCCCGTCGCCTCGCGCGCTGAGAACGGGCGCCGCATCTACGGTCCGATGGAACGGCGCATCCTCGCGTTCGTGCGGCGCTCGCGCGAGTTGGGATTCTCGCTGGACGAAGTGCGCGCCTTGCTGCGGCTCGGCGGCCCTGAAAAAGCCTCTTGCCGCGAAGTCCGGGAGATTGCCGAACATCACCTCGACGACATCCGCGCCAAGATCAATGACCTCCGCAAGCTTGAACGCTTGCTGACAAGAACCGTCGCCCAATGCACCGGCACCGCGGCGCCGGAGTGCCCGGTATTGGATGTCCTCGATGTCCAGCGCTCCAAGTAGATGCGTGTGACAGACTTCCGAGTCTGTGAAGGTTTTCGGATGCCGGCCCCATGACGGTGGCGCTGCGCACACGGGGCCGGCGTCCGCAAACCTCCAAGGGAGGAAACCGCGGGAGGGGCACGAGGGTGGCGCGGCGTGGGCTATGGGGATTTGAGTGCCGCGGATGATGTGAGTGATTGGAGTTGAGCCGGTTCAGCGAGTTGGCCGAGGGCGGAGCGGCTAACGAATGAGCGGCGGGTGGCGTTGAACGCTGTGAATTGGCGATCGATTTGCGACGACGGCCAGATATCTGAGCGCGCTCTGCCGTGGCCGATCGAGAGGCAGCGAGCGCGACGATCAGATTTGCGGGATTGTGACGCGGTCATGAGGTGTCGACCCTGATTACGATCGTTGGACTTGTTGGCCGATACCGTGGCGTGGCACCGCGCTCGAAGACCTCGATGATGATCATGCGACCGCCGCAGCATGGACAAGTCGACTTGCTGTGATCGACGGCGGCACCGGTGGGCTGGCCTTCAGGTTTTGAAACGGCGAGCAGCTCGCGCGCTTGGGCGATGTTATCGGCGCGCGTGGCGCTGGCGAACAGGCCGTAGTGGCGGATGCGGTGGAAGCCTTGCGGCAGGACATGGATGAGGAATCTGCGGATGAACTCGCCGGTAGCAAGTGTCATGACCTTTTGGCGGTCGCGACGATCGGCGCGATAATCCTTCCATCGAAAGGTGACGCTGTGCTCGTCGACCGCGATCAGACGGCGGTTCGAGATGGCGACACGGTGGGTGTAGCGCGACAGGTAGGCCAGCACGGCCTGTGGCCCGCCGAACGGGCGCTTGGCATAGACCACCCATTCGGCTCGGCGTAGCGGTGCCAGATACGCCGCGAACGCCTGCGCGTTGGCGAGAGCCGCATGATCGGCGAAGAATGTCAGGTGGCCGGCTCTGTGGGCCGCGATCAGCCTCTCCAGGAACAACCGGCGGAACAGGCGCGAGAGCACGCGCACGGGCAGGAAGAAGCCGGGCCGGCACGCCACCCAGCGCTCGCCGTCGAGCGAGACGCCGCCGCCCGGCACGATCATGTGGACGTGCGGGTGATGGGTCATGGCCGAGCCCCAGGTATGGAGAACCGAGGTGATGCCGACGCGGGCGCCGAGGTGCTTGGGGTCGGCGGCGATCGTGGTCAGGGTCTCGGCCGAGGCCTTGAACAGCAGGTCATAGATGACGGCCTTGTTCTGGTAGGCGATATCGGCGATGGCCGCCGGCAGTGTGAACACGACATGATAGTACGGCACCGGCAGCAGATCGGCCTCGCGCGCCGCCAGCCACTCCTTTGCCGCCGCCCCCTGGCACTTCGGGCAATGCCGGTTGCGACAGGAGTTGTACGCGATGGTCGTATAGGCGCAGTCCTCGCAGCGCGCGACATGACCACCGAGCGCCGCCGTGCGGCAGTTCTCGATCGCCGACATCACCTTGAGTTGGCCGAGGCTGACATGGCCGGCATTGGCCCGGCGCCATGCCGGTCCGTGGCCGCGGAAAATGTCCGCGACCTCCAGCGATGGGCGCGGCACGCGCGCCGCGCTTAAGCGGGCGGCTCGGCCCTCTCGACCCTGCGGGCGATATGCTCCAGCGGGCTCATCACCTGGCGAATCGTCTTGGTGGCGACGCGCGTATAGAGCGCCGTGCTATCGAGCTTGGCGTGTCCGAGCAGCACCTGGATCACTCTGATATCGATGTTCTGTTCGAGCAGGTGGGTGGCGAAGCTGTGTCGCAAGGTGTGCAGTGAGACGCGCTTGTCGATCTCGGCCTGTTGGGCTGCAGCATGACAGACGCGATTGAGCTGGCGCGTCGTCATCGGCTGCACACGATCGCGCCCTGGAAACAGCCAGCCCTGCGGTCGCGCCGTCTTCCACCAGGCACGCAGCAGTTCGAGGAGATGCGGAGACAGCATCACGTAGCGGTCTTTGCGGCCTTTGCCTTGCTCGACGCGAATGACCATGCGTTTGCTATCGATGTCGCCGATCTTGAGCGAGATCACCTCCGCGGCGCGCAGGCCCGCCCCGTAGGCCACGCTCAGCGCGGCCTTGTACTTGAGCCCCGGCGCGGCATCGAGCAGCCGCGCCACCTCCTCGGGACTGAGAACCACCGGCAGCTTGCGCGGCTCGTGGAGGAACGTCGTGTGCTCGATGATGTCGGAGCGCCTGAGCGTGATCTTGAAGAAGAACCGCAACGCGGCCACGGTGTGATTGAGAATGGGGATGTGCGCGCCGTTCGCTGCCAGGTGCAACTGAAAGCGTCGGACGTCCTCGAAGCTCGCCGTGTCAGGCGATCGGCCAAGGAAAGCAGCAAAATCCTTGATGGTGCGGATATAGCCTTGTTGGGTCTTTGGCGCTAACTTGCGGATCGTCATGTCTTCGATCATGCGCCGCCGCAGCGGGCTCATGGCCTCGTCGGTCATCGGGATGCTCCTGTCTTGAGTGAAGGTTGTGAACCCCTCATCTCAAGACAGGACGTCCCGCCGCGCTATCGTATTGGCTGTGCCGCCAGCCGCGCCGCCTTACCGCGCGAGCGGTTTAGTCCTCTGGCACTTTTCGGACATGGAGCGATGTCCGACTTGAGTCCGTTGTGCGCACCAAAGCGGACTCTGCCGATTACTACAGATTTATGGGTTCATGCCTTAGTACGGGAAGATCACCTCCACCTCGTCGTCGGTTTGAATGCCGAGGTCTTCCATCAGGCCGGGGCTGATGTCGGCAACGCGGCCCGTGTTTTGGTTCGGTCCCCAGTCGGCCGGGAAGGCTTTCATCTCGATGCCGGTGCTGGGCGCGCGGACCAGTGCCACCTGCTGCAACATCATCAGCTTCGGCGTTTTGTTGTAGTCCCATCGGCAGGCGACGTAGTGGATGTGGGGATTGAGCCGACGCGCCAGCCCGGTTGTCCCTTCAGGTTGGTACGGTAGGAACAATTCCGGCTTCTCATCGACCTTGCTGATGAAGGCCAGCCCTTCGCTCGCCGACACGCCCTTGTCGTCTGGGCCGCCGAAATAGGAAACCTTGCCGACGACATGGAGCGCTGCATCCGGCTGCGGCGGCGACGGTGTTATCTCGCCTTCCTCAACGCCGCCGAGCACATCCGCAATGGCATCGCAGATCGCTTCGAAATTCCCATCGTAGAGATAGGCATCCGCCTCGCTGTCCACGAAGCAGACCTCGATCAGGATCGACGGCATCGCGGTGTTGTTCAGGAAGAACAAATCCGTTCGCTTCTTCGCACCGCGATTGATGAAGCCGCCGGCGGCGGCGATGGCGCTGGATACCTGGGCGGCGAGGCCGCTTTGCGTCACGTACAGCACCTCGGTGCCCATCGGCTTCGAGACCTGCTCGTAAGCATTGAAATGCACCGACACGTCGAGATCGCGCTGCTTGGAATTGTGGAAGTCCACTATCCGGTTCAGGTTCTCGTTCTGGCTTCTGCTGACATCATCGTGGTACGTCGTGACTTCGACGGCTCGATTGCGCAGCTCGGTGGCGACCCGCTCGACCACCCTGCGCGCTTCATCGACTTCATCAAGGATGCCGCTGGCACCGCGCACGTGCTTGCCGTGACCGGACGACATGACGACCCGCTTGTAGCTCATAGGCCAAACCTTTCTGCTGTCCGAACCAGCTCCACAACGTTGCGCATGGCCAGCTTGGTCATTATCCGCGAGCGATGGACCTTGACGGTTTTTTCGACGACGCCGAGATCATGGGCGATTTGCTTGTTCATCCGACCCTTGATGACATGGCCCAACACTTCGCGCTCGCGCGGCGTCAGCGTGATCATCCTGCGTTGGAAGTCAGACGGCGGACTGCAGACAGCTGTGGGCCTGAGCAGCTGATCGATGACAGACTGTGCTTCGCTGATCGCCATAGCGACTCTGGCCAGCGCGCTGCTGACCTTCGCCAGATCAGCCTCGGTCATTTTGGTGCGATGGATTCGCGCGTTGAGCCTGCAGGCGGCGGCACCACGCAATTGCGAGCCAGATCGGCCAGCAATTCATCGCGCCGGATCGCCGCAGCGCTGTTGATTTCGCCGACCCGGTGCAGCACGTAACCAACAGAGCCGAGAAACAGCACGTTGATGATGACCAGTGCCAGCGCCAGCGGCTGGTGCTTCAGGCCGTCGATGATGCCGGTTGCGACCTTGCCGCCTTCCTCGATCGCGCCCATGGGAAACTCTCAAAAATAAACCGGCCATCGAGGGGAACGAAGGCCGGTTGAAAAGGGAGGTTGCGTTAGGTAGGGGGTGCAAATGCAGTCACACTTCGAGCCGCACCTGCGCGCGTGAAGAGATCACCCCGGAACCGAAAAATCAATTCCCGGCAGCGGCGGGAACAGCTGCGTTGATCCGCTTTGGCCTTCATTGACCAGAACTTGACGAAATAAATTTTGCCGCAGGCGGGCGCGGGCTTCGGCATAGGACATGCTGCGCCCGTACTGCTTCGCCTCCAGCCGCCATGCGCGATAGGCCCGGTTGAACCATGACAGCTCGCCTGACGCTTGCGCCTGTTCGATCTGCTGCTCGATGTAGTCCACTGCTGCGCGTGCCCGGATCAGCACCACTTCGTGCTCGGTCAGCGCGATGTTCATATGCGCGGCCACGTTTTCGATTTTGCGTTGCGCGGTCTTGGCTGTGGCGACGAGCAGACCGTCCTCGCCTTGCACGAGGCTCGCGCGGACCTCGCGCGTGATCAACCTGGCTTCCGTTTTATCCCTCACCCAAAAGGCGGCGGTGATCTGCAATGCGGGCCATCTGCGGCGCAAGGTCAGCAGGCTGTGTAGCAGATCGCGGGACAACGAGACGAACGCAGGCCCTGCAGGCAGCGCGGCGACGTACACCGCAACGATGCCATGGATCACGATAAACTCACGCTCAGCTCCTCTGGGCAGCTTCAGCGCCATCGACGGGGCTCCAACACGCCAAGGTTGATTATTTTTTAATCAAAATGCCACCACTGATCATCCGCATATGCAGATTGTGCCACCTGCAAATGCTCCCTGATCATCCGCATATGCAGGTTGTGCCAAGTGCCGATATTTCTCCCTGCGGGAAACCTTGTCATGCTATCTTAATTGGTCTGCCGTCTCCTTTCCGGGGGCCGTAGCCATGAGCCAAGGTCCGGTCATCCTGCGTCGTGCCGTTTTTTCCCATTTTGAGGCGCTGCGCGATGCAGTGCAGGATGCTCCGATAGACATCGTGCAGCTTGGTCGTGGCCAGATGACCGGATCGCTGGCACACCTGTCAATTGGCTCGCTCGGAATCTCGACCGGCTCCTTCTCGCGCGCTCTGCGGGGGCGCGGCCTCCAGAGCCCATACCGATGGGCGCTCGGCATGGTGCTCGACTCTCCAGCATCGTTCCAGCATTTCGAGGCTAGTCCTGGCGATCTTGTGATCGTCCCGCCTGACCAAGAAATCTATGCGCGGTACTATGGCGGCAACAATTACGGGTCGATGCTCATTGCACCAAGTGAGCTGTTTGAGTTTATCGAGAGCCAGCAGCCCGGTGCATCGGAAGCTGCAGTTTGGCGCAGCTCTGTCTCGGTGATCAGCAATGATCCCGCCATCTCTGCCGCCTTCGCCGAGCAATTTCGGATAATCTTGGCGGTGCTTCAGGAGCATGGCGCGACGATGTCAGCTGCATCTGCCGACTTCTACAAGCGCAACATTCTGGAGATGATGACAGCGCCAGTGCTCAATGGCGTTAGTTATCGAGGCCCGCGATTGGCGCAGTCGGCAGTGAAGCTGGTGCGCGATGTTGAACGCTATCTCGTTGATGCGGGTAACCGGCCCATCCATATCTCTGAACTGAGCGGCGTGTTCAATGTAAGTCGGCGTCGCCTGCATCGCGCATTCATCGATGTGCTCGGCGTTCCGCCGATCGCCTTCCTGCGCCGCAAGCGACTCGGCGATGTACACGAAGCGCTGTTGACGGCTGGGCCTGCTGCAACGGTCAGGCAGGTTGCAATCGATCACGGCTTTGGCGAACTCGGCAGGTTTGCTGCTGCGTATCGGCGGCTGTTCGGTGAGCTGCCGTCGCAGACCTTTCGGCATCGTATCCTGCCGATGATCATTGCGGCGCTCATCTCAGTCCCTTGACCCACTCGGCATGGTACGTGTCGTAGTTTTTACTGATCGATGCGGTGATTTTTTGGTGCAGCTCATCCTGTAGCTTCAGCGCGTCCCCTTTGCTGGCGCTGACAGCGCAGACCAGAAAACTCTGGAACGTGGCCGCCGCTGCGATGCAGTTTGCCATCGGCTCACCTCGCAGCGCATCGGACAGCTTGCGCACGACCTCGGCGATTTCGTCGGGCTGCTGCTGCTCATCCATCAGAACACCGGCACCCGGCAGCTGCGCAGTCCTCGCGCGATGATGCTGCAGCCCTGATCGTGTCGCTCGCGCCATGTGTCGGCATAGCCGCCGCGCTTGGCGGCGACCCACCCGCTGTCGCGTTCCAGTGAGTGCGCCAAGGCGACCACGTTGACCGCGACCAAGAGATGCACCAGCCGCGCCAGATACTGGGCAGGCCAGCAGATCGCGGCTTCCATCCGCTGCACGTCCCGGCTGGAGGGCAGCAGGCGAATGCGGTTTTGCAGTTGCTGCGTTCGTTCCAGCTCACCCTGCTCATGCTGCGCAAGCAAATCTTCCCACTCGTAGCAGTAGGCAGGCCACGCCGCATAGCCGGAACCGCCGCCTATGGGCAGCAGCGCCAGAGTTCGCATTGCTTCGCACAACCGCCGACCGACATGCGCACCATCCCAAGTTGTGGGAACCTCGTCAAGCAATTCTAGCGTTGACGGTTTGCTCAGCTCCGCTCCAGTCGCGGGGCCGACATCAAAATCTGCTCCACTCCAGTTCCTGTTCCTGTAAGGAACTGGAAGTGGAGCAGAGACTGTCGGCGCTCCGGTTCGCTCCAGTTTGCTCCACTCATTATATTGGTCACTGGAGCAGGGGTTATTCCGCATCGCACACCTGCACAAATTCCCTCGGTCGGCGCTGTTCATCGAAGCCCTCCACCACCATCAAACTGCCCGCTGATAACCACACCTTGATCAGGCCGACGATCTTGGCCTTGTCGGCCTTTTCCTCGACGTCCAGGCCCAGCGCTTTCGCCACCGCCTTGCCGACCCAGAAGCTGGACCGCACATCCTTGCGCCAGTCGCCGCTGCGGATCGCGACGGCGACCTTGGCGAAGTCGATGCCGGTGATGCCTGACAGCGGATCGGGGTAGTCCCAATGCGTCACCACGCCGACGCTGTCACCGCCAGCGGGGCCGTTCTCCAGCCAGACGCTGGCCAGCCGGAACCAATCCGACACGGTGACCGGCGGCGCGAGATTCGCCTTGTCGTTGAATGCGCGGAAGAACAGCCGATGATTATCGACGCCCGCCTTCGCGCCTTCCTCCTCGGTCATCTGGTTCAGCGCCCGCGCCACGCGCGCCGCATCGGTGAGCGCCTTGGCTCCTCGGCTAGAGTCGGTCGTGACCTCGGTGCCCGCTGGCGCTTTGCGGGTATGATGCACGAGATGGACCGCGCAATTCGCCAGCTCGGCGACCCGGCTCCATTCCTTGGCGATCATGTCGATCGCGCTGTTGTCGTTCTCGGACACTTCATGGCAGCTGACGAACGGATCGACCTCCAGCACATCGATGGCGTGCTCCTTGACCTGCTGCACGATGTTGTCGATGACGGGCCGCAGAATGATGGTGCCGCCGCGAATTTCCTTGGCGATCACCAGCGCATGATCGCGGCCCGAATTGACGAACAGCCGCTCGCTGATGTCGTCCGCCGTCAGATGGAAATGCTTTGCTGCCGACTGAATTTTGCGCGTGGTCTCTTCCTGCGGGTCTTCGAGATTCCACAGCCAGACCCTGAGCCTGCGTACCGGCTTCACGCCGAGCAGATCGCGGCCTGAAACCATCGCCAAGGCCTCGGCGGCGATCAGGGATGACTTGCCGACGCCGCCTGGCGCAATGGTCACGGTCAGGAATCGCCGCACCAGTAGCCGCCCGTACAGCCAGTCGCGCAGCGGGATGTTCTGCGGATCGGTCCAGATGTACGGCGCAGCGACGAAGACGACGCGCTGCTGCTGCTCGCCTTCCTCGGCCCTGCCGCGCCGCCTGCGCGCATCATCGAACGGCACGATGATATCGTCTGGCGAAAGCGTCTTGTGATCCTCATCCTCAAAGTCGGGCACAGCGGGCACTCCACACATCGGCTTCGTCCCAGCCTTCCTGCTTCGGTGTTTCGACTTCGACCTGCTTGTCGGCCTTCAGCCAGCGGTCCATGCAAATGCCAGCGGCCTTGTGACCGGGCCTGCACCAGATGCCGCCGATCTTCTGCAGCGGATCATGATCGGCCCAGATCACCAGCCGATCGATGTCGCCGATCACCGGGAAGGTCTGGATCAGCGCCGCCGAGCCCAGCGCCCATGTCGGCGCGCGATCCATCGCGATGCAGGCCAGCCCCGTCTCCAGCCCTTCGGCGATATGCAAGGTCCTGCCGATCTTCGGCTGCAGCTGCATCGCCGCGCCCGTGCAGGTGCCGAGCATCATGCCCTTGCCGAACTTCTTGCCGTGACGGTCCAGAAAAATCCGCTGGATGGCCGTTACCGCGTGCGAGTGGATCGAGCGCATCGCGATCACGACCGCAGCTTGCTCGCCTTTCTCGCGCGGGCAGCGCGGATGAAAGCGGATATCATCGATCTCGCATGCGACCGACCAGAGATCGCGGCTCTCGAAATATTTCTGCGCGATGGTGCCCCGGATCGGCTGCGCATCATCGAAGATGCAGCGCGCCAGCGTGCGCAGCATGTGCTCGCGCCGATCGCTATGTGTTTCATGTGAAACGCTTTTTTCGGCTCGCGGCTGGTCAAATTGGCTCGCGCCAGACCATAATCCGCGCGAGCGCAGCGCGCCGATAATGTCCTCGGGCTCGCAGCCCGCCATGCATCTGACCTGCACGCTCTCGCGGCCATCGAAGATGATCATCGAGGGCGAGCGATCCTCGTGCGCCACGCAGCAGCACTTCCATTGCCTGCCGGATCGTACAGCGCCGAGCGCCTGGGCGAGCTGTTCAGCATTCATGGCCCAGCTCCGATGCATTGCATCGCGGCGCGGATGAAGGCGGCGGCGGGTCTTGGATCGATGGCGTTTCCGAGGGCGCGCAGCTTATCCACTCGGGCGGGAATCCCATCAGCCACAAGGTGAAGTCCGGGTTTAACGCGCCGCACTTTTCCGTCGATGAGGCAGATGGCGAGATCGAACGCGCGGCTATCGCTGGCAGCGCCATCCCCGTCGATGATCGTGAGGCCTTGGCGAAGTCCGGTCCCGCCTCCGAGGCCCGCGCTGTTGGCCACAGCACCACTTCCGAATTGAAGACCTGCCTCGGCAGCTGATCGAGCCGCTTGCGATTCTTCTCGCGCTTGATCGACATGCCCGGCGTGTCTTTCCAATCCCGGCTCGATGCCGTTGACCAGAACGCCGCGCCCGCCAGCGTCGTGCCGCGCTTCGGATGCGCTGCCGCCGCGCCGAAGCCACGCACCTGCGGATTCTCCGCGCTCGATGTCGCGGTGGGCCACAAACCAATATCGATCACGAAGCTGCTCCGCACCCGCGCATGCGGCCTCGACAGGCAGCGCCCCCACGGCGTAACCCAGCGCCTCCAGATCACCTCGCACAAGTCGGAGCCAGCGAGGAGCGGTCGCAAGCTGTTCGCCAAAGACCGTTGCAGGTCGTCGCTCGCGGATGAGCCGAGCCCAAGTCGGCCAAAGGTGCCGTGGGTCTGCGTATCCAGCCTGCTTGCCGAGCAGCGAGAACGGCTGACAGGGGCAGCTTCCTGTCCAAACAGGTCGAGCGTCAGGCCATCCCGCTCGTCGCAAGGCGAGCGACCATCCGCCGATGCCTGCGAAGAAATGCAGCTGGTCGAATCCGGCAAGTTCATCAGCGCGAACATCGACAATTGATCGTGTATCGACTTCGCCGTCGGCGATGAGCCGTTCGCTGATGAGATTCCTGAGCCATCCTGCGGCATAGGCATCAATCTCGTTGTACCAGGCGGTCAAAGCGGCAGCGCTTCCTGCGCCGCCAGCTTGCGGTAGTCCTCGGCAATGGCCTCCATCAGCTCCAGCTCGCGGTCGCATTGGCGCTTCGTCATCTTGCCGCGATCGACCAGCCGGCCGTAGACGCGCTGCCGGTATCGCAGCTCGCGCTCGGCGCATTGCAGTTTGTCGTCGGCGGTGATCATGATGCTGCCTAGCTCAGCCTATCGATCACCGCGCCGACGATGGACGATGGTGCGCCTTGTTCATCGCGCGTGATCGCGCTTCTGATGTTGTCCAGCTCGGCCCCGTACTGCAGCGCCAGCGAAAGCAGCACCGCGCCGTCGCGCGCTATCGCTTCGACCTGCTCACCGCTCTTGCCGCCGTTGATGAAGACCTCGCCAAGCGCGCCGTCCTCGTAGAAGCCGAGCGTGATGGTGTGACTCTTCGCCAGCCCGCCGAACGCGATCTCGAAAGTCTCGCAATGGCGGCGCTGCGGCATGGTGCGGCGCTGCATGCAGTCCTCCTGCTTCAGACAATGGGGTCGTTGGTTCCGACCACGCTCGACCAAGGAATCACGGTGCGCTGGCGGGAAAGGCGAAAGCGATGGAGCCGCACGGCAGCTGTGATGTCCGCGATCGGCACCACGCGGCACTCGGTCCTGTTGATTGTGTCGGCCATCCGCGTCGGCGGGAAATCCTTCACGCGCGGCCAGAACCAGTCATGCAATTGCGGGAAGTCGATCCAAAGGCAGTCGAGCGAGTCGTCGCGTTGATGCATGCAGTAGAGCAGAACATCGCAACGCGCGTACCACATCCAGCCGCTGCGCATGAACCCAGGCGAGGTGCAGCTGTCGGTCTCAAGGCAGATCGCATCATAAGGATCGCGGCGATCGGGCGCACGCACGATCTTCTCCTCAACGGCGATCGGGATGCGGTCAGCGCGCCAGACCAGCGTGTCGATTCCGGTTTCCTGCTGCTGTCGCGAGAAGCGCCCGTCATCGAGCAAAAGGAAGCCGCTGTAGGTGCGTTGATAGAACGGCACCAGATACGCATCGCGCATAGGCCGCTGCCACTTGTCATCGCGAATGAAGTCGTTCATTCGGCGACCTCCGCTATTGGCTCTTCGCGGAACAGATTGGTGAAGTCAGGCCGTGCTTCGCGCTGGTTGGCCTCGCCATAGGGCGGGTACGATGCGGCGCGCACGATGTCGTAGAAGGCCTCCGGCTTTTCCGAATGTTCGCCTGGGCGCGGCGCGGTGAAGTGCGTCGGTATGCTGGCCGCCGCTGGCCGCGTGGTGGTCTCGCCCAGCGTGCCGAACAGCACGTGCTCGGTGCTGTTGCGGAAATAGGAGCCGAGCCCGAAAGCGCCTCCCTTGATCCACGTGATGACGACGCGATGCTGGAATCCCCAGTGCGCCATCAGTTCGCAGCCGCGCGCCATGAAATTGTTGGTGACCCAGAGGTAGAGATGGCAGCCAGCCTCATCGGCCCATTGCCTGACATCAAGCTGCAGCAGCTGCTCGTGCGTCTGCATCGCATAGCCGGGCTTGGCGCGGCCAGCGACCGACAGCCAGTCGTAGTCCCATGCCGGATCGAGGATGAGCGTGCGAAACTTTCCCGCGATCGGCACTAGCCGAAGCACGCGCTGCTCGTCGGCGGCGACCCTGTCGAGGCGGGCCTGCTTGCCTTCCTCGCGCCGCGCTATCAGCTTCGCGGCGGCGGCCCCGGCGATGGCGGGTGCGCCATTTGGCGCAGCTGATGCCTTTGCTTCGCTGACATTGCTCGGCTTTTTTCCAGCCGGTGCGCCATTTGGCGCAACGTCCCGGCGCACGGTGGTTTCGCGGACGCCCAGCGTCTTCGCGATCTGCCGGTTCGAGGCCTTCGGCTGCTTTTCCTTGATCAGCTTCGCGATCTCTTTGCGCTGCTCGGCGACGGGCTTCAGGTTGTCGAGCCGGATCGAGGAGAGGAAGGCGTTGATGTCATCGAAGCCGGTGCCGACGCCGCACCAGCGATCCTCCTGCAGCAGCCATTTCAACTTGCTGCAGGCGCGCTCGAAGCTGTAGCCCGCCAGATGCACGCCCTCGCGCAAAGCGCCGTAGGCTTCAAGGGCGCGCGGATCGGGTTCGTGTTTCGCGATGCGCCCCATCACTGCAGCTCCACGCTGGAGCGCAGGATGCCCGCCTGCTTTAGCGTAGCGACCGCATCATCGAGAGAGGTGGTGACCAGGACCGCGAAGCCGCAGGCGACGAGATGCGCAAGCACTTCTGACTGATCTTCGGACAGGCGGCCTGTCCTCGCTCTCTTGAGTTCCAACCAGAACACCCGTTGCTCGGGGCCTACGAAGATAAAATCCGGCCAGCCTGGCTGAACGCCCATGCGCTGCAGGCGCTGGCCGGTCAGCGAATATCTTTTGCCGGTGCGGGGATTGATCCGGTGCTCGCGGTGTTCGCCGAGCGGGAGGTGTGTGAATTTCCAGTCGGGATGCAGCCAGCGTTTGCAGATGTCGGCGAGCGTGGCGTGGGTTGCGAACTCCAGCGGCGGCGGCGGTGCGATGCCTCGTTGCCTCTTGCCCTTGAACAGCGATAGCTGGCGCATGGCGGCTCCCTCCGCGCTTGATCATCATCAGGCGGCTTGATCCTTGTTGGTTTCGGCTGTGCCGTAGAAGCCCCAGAGAGAGATCGGCGCGAAGTAGCCTTCGTCCGCGAGCGCGGCGCGCATGCAGAAATAGTATTTGCTCGGGAAGAGTCCGCGATACCTTCGCCAATTGCAGACAGCGGCGCAGGTCTGTCCAGTGAGGCGACCGACAGCGACGGGGCCGCCGAGCACATCGACTACTTCGTTGAAGGACCAGATCGGTTGGAGACGCCGCGTCATGATGGCGTCATGCTGATGCTCAACAATTATTTCAGTCAAACGCGCGAAATGATCTGGAATGATCGAGCGTGGCTTATCAATTCAAACCAAATTGGCTCACGCTAGGTCAGGTCGGCTCAAGTGCTGCAACATTAAATTTTTAGTGCCATCGAGCCGTCCCGGTTCCGACAACTGAACTGAAAAAATGTTCGCGACACCACCTTGACGCGATTAAAATTTGTGCTTGAAGTTGCGTGCGCTGAATTGCTGGCGCGTAGATACGGGACGCCCAGCAGCGGAAGAGACTACACAAGCGGCAAGCCCGTCCAGCATCTCTTCAAATATGCATTTTGTGACAGAAGCCTGCAGCAACCGTTGCGGGAGTGCGCCCGTATGTCCTCCGAGTTCGACTACCAGATCGGCAGATTCACCGGCAGCAGCGCCAATGTGGTGATGCAAGGCAGTGCGGCCGAGTGGAATAAGCACTACCGCATCAGGGCCGCCATCGATCCGCCAGAGCCGCAGACCTGGGCAATGAAAGCGGGCTCGCATATGGAGCCGCTGATCCTCGACTGGTTCGCGTCACAAACCGCATATTCGATCACACGGCGCGGCGAAGTCGTCTTCCATCCCGAGATCGCCGACGTTTGCTGCAAGCTGGACGGGTATTGTGCCGCGCTCGACGCCGTCATCGAGGTAAAATTTCTCTCGCCAGCGTGGCGCAGACAAGAATTTCTCGCCGCGTACTATCCGCAGACGATGCTGCAGCGGCTCTGCACCGGAGCCAGCAAGGCGATCCTGCTGGTCGCGCAGGGCACCAACGAGCCGCTCGACTTCGAGCATGAGTACGACCCAGACTTTGCCGCCGAGCTGATCAAGCGCGCGGGCATCTTCCTGACCTGCCTGCGGACGCTGACGCCGCCGTTCCCGATGCCGCCTGTGGTGCCGAGAGAGAAGTGGCGCACGATCGACATCATCGCCGAGCCGACCAATTGGTCAGGCGAATTGCTGCTCTACCTGCAGGAATATGACATCACCGCTGCCGCAGCGCAGTCGCATGATGAAGCTGGCAAGGCGGCGCGCGATCTGATCCCCGATGATGTCGGAAAGTGTTTCGCTGGCGCGTTCCTGATCACCCGAAACCGCAAGGGCACCCTTGCCATCACCCGGAGGGCCGCATGAACACGCTTCCAGCCAGCAGCGACTATCACAGCGTGATCGAGCGCGCCGCGATGGACCCCAACTTCGACGTGGACAAGCTGGAGCGCCTGGTCGCGATGCAGGAAGCCAGTCAGCAGCGCAGCGCCGATCAGCAGTTCAACGAGGCCTTGTCGAAGGCTGAAGCGGAGATGAGCACCATTTCCACCAACGCCAACAACCCGCAAACCCGCAGCAGATACGCCACCTTCGCGCGGCTCGATGGCGAGATTCGCCCGATCTACACCAGCCATGGCTTCGGTATCCAGTTCAACACCGAGCCGACCGGCGAGCCGAACATGATCCGCGTCGTCGGCATGCTGTCAAACGGCATGATCCAGCGCCGCTTCCAAGTGGACATGCCAATCGTCACGCAGGGCCTTCGCGGTCAGGACATGATGACCCGCACGCACGCGACGATCTCCGCGATCTCCTACGGCAAGCGCGCACTGGAGATCATGATGTTCAACCTCGCGATCGGCGATGACGACGATGGCAACCGTGCTGGCGGCTCCTATCGCCCAGCGCCTGCGCCGCGCTCGATGGACGAGCTGCACGATCCGCACACTGGCGAGGTTGTCGATCACGTCGATCCGTTCGCGATCGAGATGCACGAAGGCCAGACATGGGCCGAGTTCATCGAGCCGCTGCAGCGCTACATGCTTCACTGCAAGACCATCACCGAGTGGGACGAATGGATGAGCCTGAACGGCGCGCTGCTGGTCAAGCTGAAGGAAACCAAGCCGCAGCTGTTCCGGCTGTTTGAAAGGAACATCGAAGCCAAGCATGAGGAGCTGACGAAATGAGGTTAGTGCTGACACCGACCGGCTGGGCACCGTTCGATGCCGACGCGCGGGAGTTTCACCAGAACCAGAGCAGCGGCGAACCGATCGCGGCCCAGGTAATCGAGATCGAGCCGCTGCACGATCGGGACATGATCGAGCATCGCCGCATCATGGCGACCATCAACGAACTGGCGAAGGCGCTGCACAGCACGCCCGAGAAGGTGCGCGCCGAGCTGCTGGTCGCTACCGGCAATTTCGTAATGCTCGGCGATCTGCTCGGCACGCCAGTGGTCGCGATCAATTCGATGTCGCGCCGAAACATGAAGGATCACGAACTTCATGCGTTCTGGGGCGAAGCCAAGGAGGTGATCCAGAGCAAGCTGTTGCCGAGAATTACCGACACCGCCGAGAGGGATCGCTTGGCGGAAACGCTATTGCTGCAGCCAGCGTGACTGTATCTCGCGTGACGCTGCGGTGATCCGAAGGCCTCGCCGCTCCGGCAAGGAGCGGCAGGCCAAGGAGACGGGGAATCGCCGCAGCGTGGCGCGTGGGACAAGCTCGCCACGGCCTGCGGTGGTCCAGAGGCTCGCCGCTCTATTGCATTGCGCCCCAGCCTTGTCGGTGGGCGGCGAGCCGAAGGATCAAATAGCAACCAAGCCACGGAGATCAACGATGACGGAGATGAACGGCCTCCCGTACGAAGCGGGCAATGATATGGACGAAACGGTGCGCGACATCCAGCGCCTTGCTGCCCGCAACACCGAATCGAGGCAGGTTCAGGAGACGCTGCCGCCCTCGGCGCTGCCATTCGATCAGCAGAAGCATGATCTGATGATCAAGGGCATCGATCAGGTCGCCACCGACTGGGTCAGCCAGCTGGAGCGCTCGCGAGAAAATTCCAAGGCGGTCGAGCAGCTGGTGATGGAGCGCGCCGCCAAGGTCAAGAGTGACATCACCGCGCTCTATCTGCTCGGCAGCGCCGTCCTGGCGGAAGCCAAACGCGGCGATGATGTCAATGAGCGGCTGGCCTCCGAACTCGACAAGCTGGCGGAGTATCAAGGGTGAAGCCCGGCACCAAGCTGACCGGAGTCTGGCACTGCCTTGAGCGGCTGGCGCGCGAGAACAACCCGCGCTTGGTGGCGATCATCGAGATCAAGGATGCGCGGCATCTGCTGGAGACGCGCGCTGCGCTGACGGCCTTGGTTACGACCGGCATCAGCAAAGGCAAGATTGCTAGCGCTAAGCGGCTGCTGGCGAAGCATTGAGGGAAGCGGTCATGGCGACATTTCATTCGATCACGCAACAGCCATGGCGCAGTGCCAGCTTCGGCGAGCGCACGGCGCTGGAAATGACAACGCTGCTGCTGTGGCCGCTCAAGGATGATGACCGCATGTCGGTGCTGATCAATCTGCTGGCCGCGCAGATCGACAGCATGTGCGAAGACGAGGACCAGATCGACGCCTTGATCGACCTGCTGCGGATGCAGCTGAAGCTGCGGGCGGCATGCGGATGAAGGTCGTCGTCATGTTCGACCGGCACGACTACGAGCAGCTGGAGCTGCTGGCGAAGCTGAACAAGATAAGGTTGACGGAGCTGGTGCGCCGCATCGTCAAAGCGCACCTCGATAAGGGCAAGGCCAACCTCGCTACGGAGCGAGACCAATGAGCGAAGAGCCGCGCAAGCTGAGCCGCAACGAGACCCACGATCTTTCGATGATCATCAAGGATCGCACCAAGGTGCTGCGGGCGCATGCCGAGGAACAGGCGGCGGCCTGCCTCGCGGACTTCGAGACCAAGATGGCGACCGTCTACACCTTCGATCAGGACGAGGTCTGGAAGAAAGCGACCGAGCAGGCGCAGCGCGTGGTGATTGAGAGCCAGAACACCATCGCCAAGCGATGCAAGGAGCTGGGCATCCCCGCTGCCTTCGCGCCGTCGATCAGCGCGTCATGGGCTGGGCGCGGCGAGAACATGCTCGCGGCCCGCCGCACCGAGCTGCGCCGCGTGGCCAAGGCTTCTATTGAGGCGATGACGAAGGCGGCGATCACCAAGATCGAGAAGCAGGCGCTCGATCTGCGCACGCAGGTGGTCGGCATGGGCCTGCTGTCGCCCGATGCAAAGCTGTTTCTGGAAAGCCTCGCGCCGGTCGAGGAAAGCATGCGGGCGCTCGACTTCGGCGAGATCGAAAAGAAGCTGGAGAAAGAGCAGCAGCTGCGCCTAGCGGATCGGCGGCGGCTCTACGGCGGTGATTGATGGCAAAAGACACGCCCTATGCGCAGGCGACCAGCGGCATTGCGGCCCGCGATGAGATCACGCGGCTGCTGCGCCGCTTTGGCTGCGAGCAGATCGGCTTCATGGATGATTACGAAAAGTACGAGGTCATGCTGGTCTTCAAGCATCGAGGTCGCCAGATGCAGTTACGCGCCAGCGCCAAGGGCTGGGCCTCACTGTATCTAAAAGAACACCCGTACAATTATCGCCATAAGGGCGACGAGCAGCAGCACCGCAACAAGGCGCTGGCGCAGGGGCAGATCGCGATAAATTCGATTCTGCGCGACTGGGTCAAGGGTCAGCTGATGGCGGTCGAGACCGGCATCCTGTCGTTCGACGCTGTCTTCCTGCCCTTCATGCTCACTCATGACGGTCGCACCATCTCCGAACGCGCCGATCAGCTCGGCCTGTTGCCAGCTGGCGAGGCAGTATCATGACGGCACGGCAAATGTGGATCACAGAAATGGAGGAAACCATGAGCGACCAGATCAGCAGCAGCACCAGCCTCACCAAATTGTCGGCGCTCGCCGAGCAAGCCAACGCCAGCGGCGCATGGTGGAAAGAAGAAGTGCTTGATCAGCGCAGCGAGCTGGCGTTGCCAAACCGCGTGCTGGTGGTGCTGGCGAACGCAGGCATTACCACCGTCGAGCAGCTGAAGGCGGCGGGACCGGACAAGCTGCGCAAGATGGACGGCATCGGCAAGCTGGCCTTCAACCAGATCATCGATCTGCTGCGGGCGCTCGATCGTCAGGCGAACGGCGGTGGCAGCTGATGCGCGAGCTGAACCAACGCATCCGTCATCTGGAGCTGCCCGACCGGATGAAGCGCCTTAAGATCAACGATCAGGGTTTTCCGATCCCGTACTTCGTTCCCTACGTCGATGGCCAGCCCGAGTTTCGCGGCTTCGATGGCGAGAAGATGGTGATCTGCGTGCGGCACAAGCGCTGCTGGCTCTGCGGCGAGCCGCTCGGCAAGTTCATGGTCTTCGTGATCGGCCCGATGTGCAGCATCAATAAAGGCTCAGCTGAGCCGCCGAGCCATCGCGAGTGCGCGCTCTATGCGGTGCAGGCCTGTCCATTTCTAACGCAACCTCGAATGCGACGTAACGAGCGGGACATGCCCGAGCATCTGGAGCCAGCGGGCATCATGCTGCGCAGAAATCCAGGCGTGACAATGATGTGGACGACGCTGCATTACTCGATCTTCAAGGATGGGCACGGCGGCGCGCTGTTCGATGTCGGCGATCCCGAGCGCGTCGAGTTCTTCGCCGAGGGCCGCGCGGCCACGCACGACGAGATCATGGCTTCGATCGACAGCGGCCTGCCGATCCTGCGCGGAATGGCTGAGCGCGACGGGCCTGAAGCCGTCGCCGAGCTGCAGCAGATGTACGTCAAAGCGCTGGCGCTGGTGCCAGCGTAGGAGTGCCGATGGCTGAGCGAACGCACGAGCTGAAGATATACGCCAATGCTCACCACCGCACCGCGCAGCACGGCGAGCTGATCCTGCATCTTTGGTTCTGCGGCGGCGGGCATACGCTGGCACTGGACTTGGAGATCGCGCGGCAGCGGCCCGATGTCGCCTATGTCGATCTGATCGATTGCGTGAAGCATACCACCGAGCGCCTGTATCCTTTGCAAGGAGGCGATGATGCGAAGCGAGAACGAGGCAAAGGTCGTAAACGACCTGCACGAAGAAATCATGGATGAGCTGCACGGCGAGCCTGCCGCCGTACAGGTCAAGACCGCGTTCGCGGTGCTGGCCACGGTGATCGGAAACGCCGCGAGGCAGTACCCTGATGAGCTGAAGCGCGCGGCGATCGAGCTGCGCGAGCTGATGAATTTGGTGCAGTGAGCAATGGGCAGCAGACGCAAAGGACATTTTCTCGGTCGCGGCGTCGAGGTGCCGATGTCGTCCTGTCTCGGCTGCGGCAGGCAGGTGAACGGCGCAAGCGGCGTGGACTTTCGCGGCCTTCCGAGACCCGGCAACATCACGGTGTGCCTGTACTGCGGGCACATCATGGCCTTCACCGAGGACCTGCGCCTGCGCGAGCTGACCGACGAGGAGATGATCGACGTTGCGGGCGATCCACGCCTGATCGCTGTGCAGCGAGCCCGCAAGCTGGCGAAGATGATGAAGCAGTGAAACGCGCGCCGCTCACGCCTGGGGCAAGTGGCCGAAGGTGAAGCGCAGAAAGGAGCGCGATGGTGCTGGAAATGGTGGAAGAGGAGAAAGAAGGCGGCGCGCGGCGCATGCTCACGCTCGAACAGGTGCTGAAGCTGGTGCCGGTCGGCCACTCGACGCTAAAGCGAATGATGGCGCGCGAGCAGTTTCCGCGCCCGCATTACATCAGCCCGAACAAACGGGTCTGGTACGAAGATCAGATAGAACGGTGGCAGCGAACCCTGCCAGCCGAAAGCGTCCGCAAGAAACAGGAGCGGCGGCGCAATAAGGGCGGCAGGCTGGCCTAGCGGCCCATTACAGGCCAGCGCTGGCCAGAACAGGCCAGCCATCGCGAAAGCTGATCCGGGGCATATTTGGGGCCTGAGCCGATCCGCTCAGGCCCTTCGCTTTTCCAAGGTACTGAAAAGCCAACATTATTTAGGTCAAAATATCGCTTGGCTACAGGCCCACACGACTTGATGTCTAGCCGTTTTTTCGACCTGCTGAAAACGGCGGAAGTCTTTGAAAATCTGAGCATTTCTCGACCCTTGCCGGACGAACCGAAAGCCCTCCGAAACCCGCCGGGCCTCGATAGGCCCTAGTTTCAGCGTATGCGCTGGCGCGGCTGGCCCTTGCCCTGTGGCCCCCCGGCGGGCTTCGTGCGGCCTTTCCTTTGACGGCTGACGCCCCGCCTGCCATGCGCGGGCGGTGCCTGATCGCCTACGATGGCTTGCCATCGCAATGATTTGGCACGCGCTGACAATCACGATGCGATTGGGATACTCTAAATTAGTAACCAGCTCGCCTTGCGCGGCTCTCGCGAAGCAAAAGCCCGGTCATGAATGATCCTGATCAATTCACGTTTTTCGAAGAAGCAGCTTCACCGACTGCGATTGAGGTTCCTGTATTGAAAGTGTTTGATGGTGATGGGTTCCTCACCAAGATCGCCGTTCGTCAACTGACGGATAATCCAAAAGACCACACAGAGTTCGAAGCCACAATCCGATTTGGCTTTGTCGATGCTCCAGAGCTTGAGCAAAGAGGTGGTTGTGAAGCGAGAGAGTTTCTCACTGCTTTGATTGGAGGACGAAAAGTTTGGATTGATATCCTGACCAAGATGGATACAGGCAATTCGTTTGATCGGCATGGGCGGATTGTCGCTGTTCCATATTTGGGTGATCGATATCCAGCTTCTATGGTCAGCAATCGTTCGTTATATCTGACAGGAAATATTGAGATTGAGATGTTGCTGAATGGTTGGGCTTGGGTTCTCGAAAGATATGGGCCTGATGAGATATATTTTGATGCTTTGGAAGTTGCTCAGAAGAACAAGCGGGGAATTTGGGCGTACGACGATAATGTACACCCTTGGACCTTTAAGCGTCAGAAATACATTGATCGCCGTCTATCCGCAAAAGAACCGAAAACTGTTGGAAAATGTCCAGCGGAAGGCTGTGTTGGAAGTTTGGTAAAGCGCAACGGGAAGTTCGGAGTGTTCTATGGATGCTCAAACTATCCAAATTGTACGTACTCACGTTCAGTATAGAGATGTTTGGGCCGCGATGACGCCGGCGCGGTCGTATTGATGAAGGCGGAGGCGTGCCCACCATCAAGCAGCGCGATCGGTGATGGATGGTGGGCACGTCGCTGACGCTCCTTTGCCCACCCTACCAGATTGATGAACTACGCGCGCATCACGGCGTCAATCAAGAGTCCCGCGAACAGCAACAGGCCTGCATCGCGATTGGACTTGAACACGCGCAGGCACAGCGCGGGATCGCTGATGTCCAATCGCCTGATCTGCCACGCCAGATGCGCGGCGAACGCGATCAGCCCGATCCATGCCGGCCAGCGAGCGCTACCCAGCGCCAGCGCTACGCCGATCAAGACCACCGCAAGCGAATAAAACACCGCGAGCGCGCGATGGGTGCGCGCGCCGAACAGGCGTGCGGTGGACTTGATGCCGATCAGCGCGTCGTCCTCGGTGTCCTGATGGGCGTAGATCGTGTCGTAGCCGATCACCCAGGCGATCGAGCCGGCGTAGAGCGCGAGCGCGGTCAGATCGATCCGCCCGAGCGTGACAGCGAATCCCATCAGCGCGCCCCAGGAGAACGCCAGCCCCAGCACGACCTGCGGCCACCAGGTGATGCGCTTCATGAAAGGATAGACCGCGACGATAACCAGCGAGGCGATGCCGGTCATGATCGCAAAACGGTTGAACTGCAGCAGCACCAGAAGTCCGATCAGCGCCTGCAGGACCAGGAAGGCAAATGCCTGCGTCACGCTGATCTGCCCGGCGGGCAATGGCCGCGACCGTGTCCGCTCGACGCGCGCGTCGAGATCGCGGTCGGTGATGTCGTTCCAGGCGCACCCCGCCCCGCGCATGACAAAGGCGCCGATCAAGAACAGCACGATCACGAGCGGCAGTTGCGAGACGTCGCGGGCAACACCGGCGGCCAGCGCCGCCGACCACCAGCACGGCATCAGCAACAGCCACGATCCGATCGGACGGTCGAAACGGGAAAGCCGCAAGTAAGGCCGTGACCAGGACGGCGCGCGCGTATCGACCCAGTTGCCGGTGGCGTCGGCAACGCGGGTGGTCGCGTCGCTCATCGGAGCGCGGTCATCGCGCGAGAACGTTGCCGTTCAGCGTATCGAAGGTGCTGCCGCCCTTCTTCACGGTTTGCGCCTCAGGCACCGCCGCCGAAGAGCCGAGCACTTCGCTGAGACTCGGACCGGCCGGTCCGCGCGCCTGCGCCTGCTGCGCGACGGCACAGACCTGATTCTGCATCTTCTCGGTGTTCTTGTGGCCGTTCTTGAGCTGGTCGGCGATCTGCGGCGGAATTCCGCATTTGGCCGAGTTGGTCTCGACATATTTGATCATCTTCACTTCGGCCTGGCCGAAGTTTTTGATCAGCTTGCAGGCCTCATCCGGCGGCGCCTTGCGGTCGCTCGCGGCCTTGATCATCTTGCCGCGCCGCTCGGCTTCCTCGCGCAGGGGAACGAACCCCTTCATGCAGGCGTCCGCCCCACCGCTGGCCTGCGGCGGCGGCCCACTGAATCCGCTGGAAACCGGGGCGGCACCCTGTGACGGGAACGCCGACGGCGCGCCGACCGAGGCCGACGGCGCAGCGCCATTCACCGGCGGAAACGGCGAAGCATTCGCGGGTGCCGCGCTCTGGTTGGGCAATGGCGCCGGAAACGCACCTTGCGCAAACACTTGCCCGGCGTGAAAGGTCACGACGGCAGCGGTCAGCGGCACAATCAGGCGGCGGATCATCAAGGGTATATCTCCGGCGAGGTCCAGGCAGCCCCGGCGTGTTCCGAACGAAGCAGATTTGCAATGGGCAATTTTACGATTCCTGCCGACGCTTAACAACCCGTTGATTGGGGCAGCAGCGCGGCGCATGGCCGCCGGTAAGCCAAGAATGGCCTCCGGATTCTAGCGCTTTGGGCTAAAAGCGCCCGGAAACGGAACATTTCAGATGCCGTACCCGGTTTCGTGACCGTCCAGATGGCGCATTCCGGCTGCAGCCGGTCGCGACGCGTTTCGTCCAGGTCACAAGGGATTGATGGCACGGAGGAGCGGGGCGGATGCGGGCCAGAAGTCGCCCGGCCCCAGCACTTCGTTCAGGTCCGAATCCGCTGACGGGCGCTGCCGCGCCATCGCGCAGACCTGCTTCTGCATCTTCTCGGTGTTCTTGTGGCCGTTCCTGAGCTGGTCGGCGATCTGCGACGGAATTCCGCATTTGGCCGAGTTGGTCTCGACATATTTGATCATCTTCAATTCGGCCTGGCCGAAATTTCCGATCAGCTTGCAGGCCTCATCCGGCGGCGCCTTGCGGTCACTCGCGGCCTTGATCAGCCTGCTGCGTTTCTCCGCCTCTTCGCGCAACGGGGTGAAAGCCTTCAGGCAGGCCCCCGCCAGCTCGCTCGATGGCGGCGCCGGGAATGTGCCCTGCGCATGGGCCTGGTCCGCAAGGATCGTCACGACGGCAGCGATCAGCGGCACAATCAGGCGGATCATCAAGGGGGCTTCTCCGGCAAGGTCCTACGGCCCAACGTCTTCCGATCGACGCAAGGTTCCGGTTATAGGCATTTATAGGCTAAGACCGGCGCGAAACGGAACAATCGCATATGCCTGAACTCGATTTTCGCGCCCCTCGCCTGTTCGTCGACGCCCCTTTGCGCGAGGGCGAGAGAATCGCGCTGGAGCGCAACCAGAGCAACTATCTGGGCAATGTGATGCGCCTTTCGGCCGGCGAAAGCATCCTGGTGTTCAATGGCCGCGACGGCGAATGGCAGGCGGAGATCGAGGGACGCAAGCGGCCCGACGGCCTGAAGATCCTCGCGCGAACGCGGCCGCAGGATCGCCTGCCCGACATCGCCTATGTCTTTGCGCCGCTGAAGCACGCTCGCCTCGACTACATGGTGCAGAAGGCGGTCGAGATGGGTGCGTCGGCGCTGCAGCCGGTGTTGACGCGATTCACCCAGGTTTCGCGGGTCAACAGCGAGCGGATGCGCGCCAATGTCATCGAGGCCGCCGAGCAATGCGGCATCCTGAGCCTCGCCGATGTTGCCGAGCCGATGCCGCTCGATCGGTTTCTGACCCAGCGCCAGCCGGAGCGCCTGCTGGTTTTCTGCGACGAGGCGGCGGAAACCACCTCGCCTCTGCAGGCCCTGCAAAACGGGGTAACCGCAACTGGCGGCATCGACATCCTGATCGGCCCCGAGGGCGGATTTGCCGAGGAAGAACGGGCGCTGCTTCTGCGGCAGCCCAAGAGGCTGCGGCTGTCTCTGGGCCCCCGCATCCTGCGCGCGGATACCGCCGGCGTCGCCGCGCTGGCGCTGGTGCAGGCCGCCCTGGGCGACTGGCACAGTTCAGGCAGAGGATGATGTCTGTATTCGTTTGCCAAGGAGCTGCCACCACTCCGAGGCGGAGCGGAGCGCCACGCTCTTACTCGCCGGATAAGTCCAGTTCGCCCAGATTGCGCGCGGCATCGACGACGCGCATGATGCGGAGGCCGCCCTTCGTGATTTCGTAAAGTGCCAGCCAGCGCGCAATCACCAGCATCCGCGCACCGTCGGCAATGTCGGGGCGAAGCGGTCCTGACTCGGGAAATTCCGCCAGTTGGCGGCACCGCGCTTCAATACGATCAATCCAGTGATCAGCCGTATCCGGCCCTTTGTCCGCCGCCATGTGAAGCCAGATTTCCAGGAGATCGCGCTCTGCGAGCTGGGAAAGGCGAACCTCGCCCAAGCTACTTGCCCGCCGCCTTCAACAGCGCCCGACCTTGCGCTTTGATATCAGCAAAATCGGCCACGCCTGCATCGCCGCTCGCCTGGCCTGCCGCCCAAGCATTCCGCAGGAAAGCCAACCGGGCTTCTTCCGTCTGCTCCATGATCCGCAGCGCCTCACGCACAACCTCGCTTGCCGAGGTGTAACGGCCACTCGAAACCTTGGCTTTGACGAACTCGCTCAGTTCTTCAGTCAGCGAGACATTCATATTCATGGCGCGGACCTTTCTTCCCCAAATATGGATGCGACCACAGATTTTGGCAATCTTTGCCATTAAACCAACGCGGTTCCAGCGGCCGACGCTCCTGCTAGCCAAGCCGTCTTAAAATCGTTAACGCTCCCAATCATTAAGCCACTTCGCCAATCCCTGTCGAAACCGCGGTTCGGCCATGGTAAGGCCTGCGCCAACGAGACGCCTCCCCCCGGGCGGAACCCCAAACGACCCTTGGAACCCGGTTTTTCCGGATATTTTGGACGTGAAATGACCGCGACCGCCGCCATCAGAGGTGCTGCCGGATCCGCCGCCTGGGCGGATGCGCTGCTATTGTCGTTTGCACAAGGCGGCTACGTCCAGGCGCACCCCGGCATCCTGCAGCCGGCGGAGCCGTTCCTCGATCTCTCCGGCGAGGACATCCGTAAGAGCCTTTACCTGACCACCGACGCGTCCGGCGAGGAGCTCTGCCTGCGCCCCGACCTCACCATTCCGGTCGCGCGCGACTATCTTGCCTCCGGGCGCGCCGGCCAACCCGCGGGCTTCAGCTATCTCGGGCCGGTGTTCCGCTATCGCGGCGGCCAGCCGAGCGAATTCCTGCAGGCCGGCATCGAATCCTTTGGCCGGCAGGACCGCGCCGCGGCGGACGCCGAAATGCTGGCGCTGGCGCTGGAAGCCACGGCCGCCTTCGGATTAAAGGACGTCGACATCCGCACCGGCGACGTCGCCCTGTTCACGGCGCTAATCGACGCGCTTAATCTCTATCCGGTGTGGCGGCGGCGGCTGATCAAGGATTTCAACCGCAAGATCAGCCTCGCCGAGGACATCGAGCGGCTGACGCTTTCGACCGCGCCCGGCCGCAACGAATATGAGGGCGTGCTGGCCGCACTTGCCGGCTCCGACCGCAAGGCGGCGCTGGCGCTGGTCACCGACCTGATGTCGATCGCCGGCACCACCAATGTCGGCGGACGGACGGTTGCCGAAATCGCCGACCGCTTCCTCGAGCAATCGACGCTGAAGGGCGGCGCGCTGCCGCGCGATGCGCTTGCCATCATCAAGCGCTTCCTCGCGATCGCGGGCGATCCCGATGAATCGGTGGCGCAACTGCGTGCGCTTGCCTCCGACGCCAAGCTCGATCTCGCCGCCGCCATCGACCAGCTCGAAAGCCGCGTCGGCTTCATGGCCGCGCGCGGCATCGACACGAAGCTGACGCGGTTTTCCACCTCGTTCGGCCGGGGGCTCGATTATTACACCGGCTTCGAATTCGAGCTGCACGCCAAAGGAAATGCCAAGGGAAATACCAGGGGTAACGGCGTCGAACCGCTGGTGGCGGGCGGGCGCTATGATGGCCTGATGAAGCAGCTCGGTTCGCCGACGCCGATTCCCGCGGTCGGCTTCTCGGTGTGGATCGAGGCGCTGACGCAGCTCGGAAAACCTGTCTCGCAAGGGAGCGCCGCATGACCGCCCCCTTCGTTCTCGCCGTTCCCTCCAAGGGCCGCCTGCAGGAAAATACTGAGGCGTTTTTCACGCGCGCAGGGCTCTCGCTGGCGAAACCGCGCGGCGCGCGCGACTATCGCGGCACCATCACGGGCCTCGACAATGTCGAGATCGCCTATCTCTCGGCGAGCGAAATCGCTTCGCAACTGGCGCGCGGCATGGTCCATCTCGGCGTCACCGGCGAGGATCTGCTGCGCGAAAGCATTACGGATGCCGACAAGCGCGTGCTGCTGATCGACAATCTCGGCTTCGGCAGCGCCAATGTCGTGGTCGCGGTGCCGCAGGCATGGATCGACGTCCGCACCATGGCCGATCTCGACGACGTCACGACCGGTTTCCGCGCCCAGCATAACCGGCGGATGCGGGTCGCAACCAAATACATCAACCTGACGCGCAATTTCTTCGCCGCCCACGGCGTGGTCGATTACCGCATCGTCGAAAGCGCCGGCGCCACCGAGGGCGCGCCCGCCGTCGGCACCGCCGAGATGATCGTCGACATCACGACGACCGGCGCGACGCTCGCTGCCAACGGCCTCAAGGTGCTGGACGACGGCGTGATCCTGCGCAGCCAGGCCAATCTCGTGGCGTCCCGCGATGCCGACTGGTCGACTGACGCCCGCGAGACCGCGCGCGTCATCCTCGACCACATCGCCGCGCGCGCCCGCGCCAGCAAATACCGCGAGGTGCGAACGCGTTTCGCCGGCTGCAACGATGCGTTGCTGGCGGAGGCGCATAACCGGTTTGGCGTGGTGACGCCGTTCGGCGGGCCGACCTCGTCGGGCATGCTGACGCTGCACTGCCCGCCGATGCAGCTTTACGCGCTCGGCAGCTTCCTGCGCGAGCATGGGGCGGACACGGTTTCGATCGCCTCGCTCGACTACGTGCTCGACCGGGAAAACCCGTTATTTGCCAGGCTCGAGGCGTTCTTGCGGCAATAAGGCTGCCGTTTCGTTCATCGTTGCGACAGGTGGCGGCAGGTAACATATACGATTGGATGATCTGGGACCTGATCGATGATGCTCGGCTCTGACGTTTCCCGCCTGTCGACGACCGCAGCCGGCGCCGCGGCGCAGGGCCTGTCGATTGTCGTGCCGCTGTACAACGAGGCGGCGGGGCTCGCTCTGCTGCACGAGCGGCTGGTCGGCCTCGCCCGCACGCTAAAGGCACGTTACGGCCTCGGATGCGAAGTGGTCTATGTCGACGACGGCAGCGCCGACAACACGCTGGCGATCGCGCGCACGCTCACCGCTGACGCGCTCGACATCCAGGTGGTGTCGCTGTCACGCAATTTCGGCAAGGAGGCCGCGCTGATGGCGGGGCTGGACCATGCCCGCCTTGGCGCGATGCTGTTCATGGACGGCGACGGGCAGCATCCGCCTGATCTGGTCGAAAAGCTGGTCTCGCACTGGATCGATGACGGCTACGACGTCGTCTATACGGCGAAGGCGCATCGCGACAATGAATCGTTCCTGCGCCGCCAGGCGGTGCACGGCTTCTACGCGCTGATCAACTGGGGCGCGCGGCAGAAGATCCCCGAGGATGCCGGCGACTTCCGCCTGCTGTCGCCGCGCGCGGCCACGGCGCTGCGACAGCTTCCCGAGCGCAACCGCTTCTTCAAGGGCCTGTCGAACTGGATCGGCTTCCGCCAGATCCGCGTCGATTACGAGCCGGCGCCGCGCGCGCACGGCGTCACGACGTTCAGCCCGGGCCGCCTGATCGGACTGTCGATCGAGGGATTGACGTCGTTCTCGGTGGCGCCGCTGCGCTTTGCGAGCCTGCTCGGCGTGCTGCTGGCGATCAGCGCCTTCCTGTTCGGCCTGACCATTCTCTGGGAGGTCTGGACCACCGGCAAGCAGGTCCCCGGCTATCCCTCGCTGATGATCGGCCTGATGACGATCGGCGGCGTTCAGCTCATCATGATCGGGATCGTCGGCGAATATATCGGCAAGATCCTGTCCGAGCTGAAGGCGCGTCCGATCTACTTCGTCGCCGAGCACTCCGAAAAGCGCGCCGACGGCGAGACGGCGGCGAGCACCGCTGAGCGGACCGCCGCCGAATGAACGACGCTGCGCTGCGCCGGATCTGGCTGTGCGCCGACGATTACGGGCTGGCCGATGGCGTCAACCGCGCCATTCGCGATTTGATTTCCCGCGGCCGTCTCAATGCCACCTCGGTGATGGTGGTAGGCGCAGCGATCGGGCGCGCCGAGGTCGCCGCGCTGCAGGACGCAGCAGCGAACAGCCCGCGTTGCGCGATCGGCCTGCACGCGACGCTGACCGCTCCGTTTCGTCCGCTGACGATGCACTTCCGGCCGCTCAATGGTGGCCTGTTCCTGCCGTTCCCAGCCATGCTGCGATCGGGGCTGTTGCGGCGGCTCGATCCTGAAATGATCGAGGACGAGATGCTAGCCCAGCTCGCGGCCTTCAAGGAGCTGTTCGGCCGCGCGCCCGATTTCGTCGACGGCCATCAGCATGCGCAACTCTTCCCGCAGGTGCGCGACGCCTTCCTGCGCGCGGTGAAGGAAGCCGTGCCCGGCGCCTGGGTTCGCCAGGGCGGACGCCTCAAGCCGCTGGCAGGGCTGCTCGGCGCGCCGAAGGCGCTGGTGCTCGACGTTCTCAGCGCGCAATTCCGCAAGCGCGCGGCCCGTGCCGGCATCCCGTTCAATCCCGCCTTCGCCGGCGCCTATGATTTTTCGAAAGCGCCCGATTTCGGCGTGCTGATGGGTGAGTTCCTTGCCGAATTGCCGGAAGGCGGGCTGGTGATGTGCCACCCTGGATTCGTCGACGAAACGCTCAGGAGCCTCGATCCCCTGACCACCCAGCGCGAGGCGGAACATGCGTTCCTGGCAAGCGATCGATTCCCGACATTGCTGGCGGCGAATAAAGTTACATTGAGCTGATAAGATTTAAGGAAATCCCGGCGTTTTGTCGCATACCAAAATTTAATTCGGCCACCCACTACTTGCGACACAAAGCCCGCCCTACATCTTCCCGGCGCGTTGACGACGATCCGACGCGAGGGAGAGGGCCATGACACCGCAAGAACGCCAACTGATTGACGATCTTTTCGACCGGCTCGCCAAGCTGGAAAGCGCCAAGCGCGATCCGGAGGCGATGTCAGCGATCATGCAGGGCCTGCGCAACGCGCCGAATGCAGTCTATGCGCTGGTGCAAACGACGCTGGTGCAGGACGAGGCGCTGAAGCGCGCCGACATGCGCATCCAGGAGCTGGAAGCGGGCGCGGGTCAGCAAGCTCAATCCGGCGGCTTCCTCGATTCGATGCGCGATGCGATCTTCGGGCAGAACCAGCAACATGGTTCGGTGCCCAACGTTCGCGCACCTGAGATGGCAGGCAGCCGCCCGGCCTGGAACACCGGGCAGGTACTGCAGCAGAACCAGGCGCCCGGACAATACAATCAGCCCGGACAATACAATCAGCCGGCCTACGCCCAGCCCGGCGCTCAGCAGCAGTCGCCGTTCGGCGGCGGCGGCTCGTTTCTCGGAACCGCTGCGGCAGCCGCGGTCGGTGTGGTCGGCGGATCGATGCTGGCCAGCAGCCTCCGTTCGATGATGGGCGGCGGCGGCAACCACCAAAGCTTCGGCGACACAGCCGGCCATAGCGGCGGCATCGAAGACCGCAGGCCGTGGAGCGATCAGTCCGGCGGCAATCTGGCGCGCGACGCCGGGATCAACGACATCGGTTCGCGCGGCTCGTCCAGCCAGCGGGCCGACAACAACGATAACGATTCCGGCTCACGCCAGGGATTCTTCGATTCTGCCTCGCATGATGATGACGACACCGACCACGATTCCGACGGCTTCGACGGCGACGATGGCGGTGGCGACAGCGATTACGCGTGAGCGGTGTCCGAGTTGAAAAAGAGAAACGGCCGCCCGATCGGGCGGCCGTTTTTTGTTTGTAGCCCGGATGGAGCGAAGCGCAATCCGGGACAGGTCGCTCCGCGGTGAGATCGCCCCCGATTGCGCTGCGCTCCATCCGGGCTACAGGCTACGCGAACACCTCAAATCACCACGACCCTGGCGCCGACGCCGACGCGGCCGTAGAGATCGATGACATCTTCATTGCGCATCCGGATGCAGCCGGACGATACGTTGGTGCCGATGGTCCAGGGCTCGTTGGAGCCGTGGATGCGATAGAGCGACGAACCCAGATACATCGCACGCGCGCCGAGCGGATTTTGCGGACCGCCCTCCATGTGCCGCGGCAGATCGGGGCGCCGCGCCAGCATTTCCGGCGGCGGCGTCCAGGCCGGCCATTCCTTCTTCGCGGAGACCGCCTTGACGCCCGACCAGGTGAAGCCGGGACGGCCGACGCCGACGCCATAGCGCAGCGCCTTGCCGTCGCCCTGGACCAGGAACAGGAATTTGTTCGGGGTGTCGATCACGATGGTGCCCGGGCTTTCCTTGCCGTGATACTCGACCACCTGCTTTTCGTATTTCGGATCGAGCCGGTGCTGCGCGGGATCGAACTCCTCCTCCCGGCGCATCGACTGCTGCGGGTCCATCGGCGGCAGCAGCGCGCGCCGCCCGCCATATCCGTAGTCGGGCTGCGTCTGATAGGCCGGCTGTTGCTGATAGCGCCCGCCCTGCGGCGCATCGCCGAACAGGAATTCGATGAAGCCGCCGCCCATGCTGGAGCGTTTGGCAGAAGCCATGCGCACCGGCGCGGGCTCACGGCCGTAGATCACGGTGGGCTCGGCAATTGGCGAGGCGTCGATCGCACTGGCCTCACTGGCGAAGCAAAGGCAAGACGCGCTCGCAAGGAGCGCAAGGGAGATTTTTCCGGACATCGACGTACTCTGTACTGTTCGTCATTGCGGGTTGGCGGCGGCTCGACGAACGCCGCGGCACGCGATCAATACAAATCAAAACCTAATCGGTTTGGTAAACAGATCAGGCGTTTCGATTCACCATTTCGGCGATCGCGCGCTGATTTGTCCGGTAGCGTTTATTTTGCGTGAACGCGGTCCCCTCATGGTTAATCGTTGGTATGCGGCCGCGGGCAATCCGCTGTCACGACGCGTTCCGGCGTGAACCTCACGTTAAATCGCATCGGTTTAAAACACAGACGGAAGTGAAGGGGTGGGAAAAATTCATGTCGGTCAATCGCAAACGTTTTCGTATCGAACAAGCCCTTCTGGGCGACGCGCCAATTATGATGCCTGCCGTCGAAGGCGGCGAGATCGGCCCGATGCATCGTGAGATCATGGCCGAGCTGCGCGCGATCCGCACGCAGATGGCGGGCTTCGGCCACACCCCCGCCGCTTCGACCGGGCAGTCGGAGATCACGCGCGAGATTGCCGAATCGCACGCGTTGCTGGAAACCTATCGTGCCCAGATCGAGCAGTGCGCAAAGCTCAAGGTCGAGCTTGACCTCATTCACGATGCGATCAACCGCACCAAACGCGAAATCGCCACGCTGCACGGCAAGAGCTTTGACGGCCAGGAAATGGCCAAGGTCAATGGCGAGCTCGGCGCCGTCGTCGGCGGCACCGAACAGGCCACCCAGCAAATTCTCGAGGCCGTCGAGGCGATCGACCAGGCCGCCACCGCATTGTCCAAGAACATCTCGCCCGACCAGCAAAAGCTGCTCAGCGAGGAAATCCAGGAACGCGTCGTCGCGATCTTCGAGGCCTGCAATTTCCAGGACTTGACGGGCCAGCGCATCAGCAAGGTGATGAGCACGATGAAGTTCATCGAGCAGCACATCAATGCAATGATGGACATCTGGGGTGGCGTCGATGCCATCAAGGCGCACGCTCCCCCGATCGTCGATACCCGCGAAGGCGACGCCAAGCTGCTGAACGGCCCGAAGCTGGACGGCGACGACGGTCACGCCTCGCAGAACGACATCGACGCGCTGTTCGATTGATCTGGTTAACGCTGGCTAAACAGAAACGCCGGCTTCAAGGCGGCGTTTTTTGTTGGGTCGTCCGTCCTCCACTGTCATCGTCCGCCTTGTGCGCACTTGCGCACTGGGGCGGACGATCCAGTATTCCAGAGACGTCAGCGATTCAGCGGAGAAGCCGCAGCGTACTGGATGCCCCGACGGAGCCTGTCATCGGGCTCGCCGAAGGCGAGACCCGGTGGCGGGGCATGACGGCAAGGGAATGCAGTTTGCCTCACGCCCTCGGCGCGCAGCGCACATAGACCATGTTGCCGTAACGGACTGCGGCATCCTTTTCGATGAAGCGGGTCACGAGCACGCGGCCATCGAATGAGACGATCTCGCGATCCTGCTCGCCGGGCGTCGGGCCGGGCGGACCGATATAATTCTTGCCGCTCGGGCTGCCCTTGAGGCGCAGTTCCTGCGGGGTGGCCTGGTCGGCCAGATGCATGACAACACCGCCAGAGGTGCCGGCGCCGATCACATAGGGCTGCTTGCACTGCCCGCGCGCCGCCGCTTCGGTGCGGGCGCGGTCGTTGGGATTCTGGAACGAGGCGAGGCCCCAGCGGCCGACGATCTCGTCGGAGCGAATGGTCGCCGGCATATCGGGCGCCACACCGGGTTCGGCCTCGGGCGCCGGACTGGACGACAGCGACGGCAGGCTCATGCTGCTGCACGCCGCCAGCAAGACCGTCAGCGCCGACGCGATCGCCAGATTGGCAACCGTACGCGCATTACGTGAGCTGATCATCGAATTCCCCCGAGCAATTCCCTGGCCGCTCCCGTCAAGCAGCCAACCGCAAAAAGCCTGCCGGAGCAATGACGTCGGTTAAAATTACGCCGCTGCGCCGATTTGGTTTCCGTGGGACCATCCTATATTGGCCTCAAGAAGGCCTTAACCCCCTTGTTTGCTTGACAGGATCCGCGCCAAGCCATATTCCCCGGCCCCACGTTTAGCACTCAAATACCACGATTGCTAAGGGTCGTGCTGTCCCGCCCGGGGCGGCGTCGAATACCCGGCATTATCAAGCCATTTTCGATGGCACAGACCTGAAACCACGCCTTCCAAGGAACTTCAAGAGGAGACGTCATGGCCAAAACCAAATTCCGTCCGCTGCACGACCGCGTCGTGGTCAAGCGCATCGATGCCGAAGAGAAGACCAAGGGCGGCATCATCATTCCCGACAGCGCCAAGGAAAAGCCGTCGCAGGGCGAAATCACCGCCGTGGGCCCGGGCGGCCGCGACGAGGCCGGCAAGCTGATTCCGATCGACCTCAAGGTCGGCGACCGCGTGCTGTTCGGCAAATGGTCGGGCACCGAGGTCAAGCTCGACGGCGAGGAACTCCTGATCATGAAGGAGTCCGACATCATGGGCGTGCTGACCTAAGACCAATCAATAGCCGCCGCGCACCGTCGTCGGCGCAGTCACTTCTTTCCTTCTCCCATCGAAGTCGGATTTATCCGACTTCGAAATTCAAAATGCCCAACTCGGGTAAACCCGAGTTGGGGTGGGAGAAGGTGGCGCGCAAAAGCGCGCCGGATGAGGGGTCTCCATCCGCGGAGACAGACCCCTCACCCGTCTCGAATGAGCTATCGCTCATTCGATCCACCCTCTCCCACAAGGGGAGAGGGGAAGAAGACCCGGCGATGACAGGCGGCAAGCAACCGTATCCATTCATTCAGGAGTCCAAAAAATGGCTGCCAAAGACGTTAAATTTTCCGGCGATGCCCGCGACCGCATGCTGCGCGGCGTCGACGTTCTCGCCAACGCGGTGAAGGTGACGCTCGGTCCGAAGGGCCGCAACGTCGTGATCGAGAAGAGCTTCGGCGCTCCGCGCATCACCAAGGACGGCGTCACCGTCGCCAAGGAAATCGAACTCGAGGACAAGTTCGAGAACATGGGCGCGCAGATGCTGCGCGAGGTCGCCTCCAAGACCAACGACACCGCCGGCGACGGCACCACCACGGCGACCGTGCTGGCACAGGCGATCGTGCGCGAAGGCGCCAAGTCGGTCGCCGCCGGCATGAACCCGATGGACCTCAAGCGCGGTATCGACATCGCCGTGACCGCCGTGGTCAAGGACATCGAGAAGCGCGCCAAGCCGGTCGCCTCCTCCGCAGAGGTCGCCCAGATCGGCACTATCTCGGCCAATGGCGATGCCGCCATCGGCAAGATGATCGCCCAGGCGATGCAGAAGGTCGGCAATGAAGGCGTGATCACGGTCGAGGAGAACAAGTCGCTCGATACCGAAGTCGACATCGTCGAGGGCATGAAGTTCGACCGCGGCTACCTGTCGCCCTACTTCATCACCAACGCCGAAAAGATGACGGCCGAGCTCGAGGACGTCTACGTGCTGCTGCACGAGAAGAAGTTGAGCGGCCTGCAGTCGATGCTGCCGGTGCTGGAAGCCGTGGTGCAGTCCGGTCGCCCGCTCCTGATCATCGCCGAGGACGTCGAGGGCGAGGCGCTGGCGACGCTGGTCGTCAACCGCCTGCGCGGTGGCCTGAAGGTTGCCGCCGTCAAGGCGCCGGGCTTCGGCGATCGCCGCAAGGCGATGCTGGAAGACATCGCGATCCTGACCGGCGGTCAGCTGATCTCGGATGAACTCGGCATGAAGCTCGAAAGCGTCACCATCAACATGCTCGGCCGCGCCGGCAAGGTGGTGATCGACAAGGAGAACACCACGATCGTCAAGGGCGCCGGCAAGAAAAAGGGCATCGAAGCCCGCGTCACGCAGATCAAGGCGCAGATCGAGGAAACCACCTCGGACTACGACCGCGAGAAGCTGCAGGAGCGTCTGGCCAAGCTCGCCGGCGGCGTCGCGGTGATCCGCGTCGGTGGCGCGACCGAGATCGAGGTCAAGGAAAAGAAGGACCGCGTCGAGGACGCCCTCAACGCGACCCGAGCGGCCGTGCAGGAAGGCATCGTGCCGGGCGGCGGCGTCGCGCTGCTGCGCGCCAAGAAGGCCGTCGGCCGCATCAACCACGACAATTCCGACGTTCAGGCCGGTATCAATATCGTGCTGAAGGCGCTGGAAGCTCCGGTTCGCCAGATCTCGGAAAACGCCGGTGTCGAAGGCTCGATCGTGGTCGGCAAGATCCTGGAGAACAAGTCCGAGACCTTCGGCTTCGACGCCCAGACCGAGGAATATGTCGACATGGTCGACAAGGGCATCATCGACCCGGCCAAGGTGGTTCGTACCGCGCTGCAGGACGCTTCGTCGGTCGCAGGCCTGCTGGTGACCACCGAAGCCATGGTCGCCGAACTGCCGAGGGAGCCGGCGCCGGCGATGCCCGGCGGTGGCGGCGGCATGGGGGGAATGGGCGGAATGGGCTTTTAGGGCCCGGCTTTCCCGAGTAAACAGATCGAAGGCCGCCTCCGGGCGGCCTTCTTTTTTGGCTTTTTTGGCAATGAAGCGCGCCCGATCGGTTCAGGACGTGCTTGGCTCGAAAACGCTACCGGGGTTTGCTACTTACGACCCCTGCCGATTCCATCGTTTCAGGGAATTTCATATGCGCGCGCGGTTCCTTCTCCTGCTCGGTCTGGTCACGGTCTCCCCGGGCCTCGCTTTCGCCCAGATGAAACTTCCCTCCAAGACGGCGCCGGGCGCGACCGAGACGCGCTATTTCACCGCGATCGACGGCCTGATGGACGGCAACGCCGACGTCATCCTGAAGGAAACCCGGCAGGGCAAGAACGTCATCGCGGCTACCCTCGACGTCTGCTACCCCGCCGCGAAGGGCTCCGACCGCAAGGACCGCTTCGTCGCCAATCTCGCCGTCCTCAACGGGCAGAACCTGACGGGCACCACGCAGAGCCTCGGTGACAAGCAGCCGGTCATCGTCAAGCTGTCGCGTAAGCCTGTCGGCGACACCTTCGAATTCCGCGGCCAGATCACGATTGGCCAGACCGTCACCGAGGTGACCTCGACGGACAATTCCGATCTCAGCGAGAAGGAATTCCTCGACAACCAGACCAGCGACGACGGCATCACGCCGGCGCCGAAGGATTTTACCGACGTTTCGCCCGAGGCGTTCGGCGTGCGGGTAAAACTCGACGCCGCTCTGGATTTCCTCAAGAGCCTGAAGGGCGAAGCCGTCGAGGTCGGGCTATCGAGCCTTTCGATCTCCTGCGATGCGCTGCGCGCCGGCGAGCAGACCATCAACCTCACGGCCGATCCGGAGCGCACGGCGGCGCTGATTGCGAAGGCCAAATCGATGCCGGGCGTGGTCGCGGCGGGATGGACCAGCGGTTCTGTCGAGATGGACCGCACCATCCGTTTTGCGGCGGCCGAATGGCGCGACGGCGACAAGATCAACAAGGACAAGATCGCGTCGGCGATATCGGCTGTTCTCTCCAGAACGCTCGCAGCCAAGGCGGCGGGCGCCGACTGGGACGCCAATACCGGAAAACTGACACTGACCTTGAAGCGGCCGAGCCCGGTCTATCCGCCGCTCGCGCTGACCGAAAGTATCGAAGTCACCGCGCTGGTCTCTCCGGACAAACCCGGTGTGTCGGACAGGCTGATGCTGTGGATCTCGAGCCCGGTGATCACGACCGCGGATGAAGGCACCGGCCCCAAATTGAACCTGTCGGAAGAGTCCACCGGCGACGAGGAAGGCGGCGAGCCGAAGGACGACAATGGTTCGGTCGAGGCGCTGGCGAAAGAGTTCAAGGGCCAGCGCTGGGACGTCGACAAGTCGGTATGGAAATGATCCGCGTACCCACACGATAGGGCGATCGATGGGCTGCGCGCGTACCAATCCCCCCGCCGCGGACCGGTGCGCAATGATCTGGTCCCAGGCTTTGATTGTTAAGATTCGATTCAGCTTCGAGGAACATCATCGGTTCGCCGAAACCTGGGTCACGCCATGCAAGACCGCGAGCCGAATACCTTTGAGAGCATTTTGTCGGGGAATGTGGTTGCCGGCCAGTGGCGGGAGCAATCCGCGAGCCTGTGGAATTTCCTGAAGGCCGATCGCGACGAAGTATTGGTGGTGCGGGAGCCATTTGGCGATCGGGCACGCACCGCTGTGCTGGTCACTGCAGCAGTGGTAGCAAGCTTTGCACTGGGATGGGCCGGCGGCCTGAATTGGCCCCAGTTCGCAACCGAACTCGGTCTTGTCGAAGTTGCGCAGAAAGAAGCGCCCTCGCCGCGAATTTCCGAAGCACGATCGAGCGGCAGGATTGAAGGCGCTCGAAAGACGGCATCGGCGTTAGATTCGCCCGCCATTGTCGGAAGCATTCCCAAGCCGTCCGCCCTGTTGCCGGGCGGTGCACGCCCGCCTGCGAGCCCGGCCTCCCAGGCAAATGCGGGCCCTTCCGCCGCTGCGATCGCGATGCGCCAGCCCCTGGTGGCGGCGCCGGAAACCAAGCCGGCGACGATTCCCGGTTGGACGGTGGTTGATGTCCGGGACGGCACCGCGGTTCTCGAAGGTCCCGACGGAATCCGGATGGCCGCACGCGGCGACACAATTCCTGGACTAGGACGCGTGGAGTCCATCGTGCGCTGGGGCAACCGCTGGGTCATCGCCACCGCCAGCGGATTGATTGCGACGCAGTAACCGAGTTCCCGACCAAGTTCGCGCGGCCACGCCTCGACCAGCCGCGTCAGTGCTTATGAGCCCCACCCTGACGAACGGGTGGACCGTTACCTGCAGATCAAAGCTGCAGGCGTTTGGTCATGAACAGGCTAAGCGGGTCAGACGTGTAGGTGCCGAACGGCGGACAGTCCTGATAGCCAGACGCGCGATAGAGCCCGATCGCCTCTGGTTGCCTGATGCCCGTCTCCAGACTGATACGACTCATCTGCTTCAGGCGGGCCGCATCTTCCAGCGCCACGAGCAAACGCCGCCCTACCCCATTTCCTCGAGCTTCCGCACGTACGAACATGCGCTTTATTTCAGCGTGCCCGGGCGCGATGATCCGAAATGCGATCGATCCGAGAAGTTCTCCGTTACGGCGCGCGGCGAGAAAGATCGCGTCGGGTGCGGCGAGTGCATCGACGTCCACGACGTGATTGCTTTCGGACGGATACAGCGCCTGCAGATATGCGCCTGATTCGGCGAAGATGCGCCGCACGTCCGCCTGCCTCGGATCTTCGGGCCCTATGCTGATCTCGGGCTTACTCATCCTCGGCCATTTTGCACACGAGACCTAGCACTACTTTGGCAGATTTTTGCGATTGATCGGCGCAATTGGATTCCCGAATCAGATTTTCAATGATTCATGGGTGGTCGGCTTTTGGAGGGCCGACCATGGTGGACACGAGGTCGAAGTGGGAAGACGAGCTTGGACGCTGGCTCAAGCCATTCCTGGATCGTTTAGGTCACAAGGCACGGCGGCGGATGTGTCCGCTGTATGTTTCGGGACTGATTGGACCGGGTGATCGCAAGAGCGTCCAGCCGATGGCGGCGCGGCTGGCACCGAACGACTATGATCAGTTGCACCATTTCATCGCTGATGGCGTCTGGGATGCGGCGCCATTGGAGTCAGAATTGCTCGTTCAGGCCGATCGCCTCGTCGGCGGCAAAGATGCGGTGCTGGTCATCGACGACACAGCGATGCCGAAGAAGGGCGATCGTTCGGTTGGTGTCGCTCCGCAATATGCCTCGTCTCTCGGCAAGACGGCCAATTGCCAAACATTGGTGTCGCTGACGCTTGCGCGGGGTGAAGTGCCGGTAATGGTGGCATTACGTCTCTTCATTCCAGAGAGTTGGACGAGCAACCCGGTGCGTTTGAAGCGTGCGGGCGTTCCAGTCGAGCACCGCGCAGCGCGGACCAAGCCAGAGATCGCCTTGGCGGAGATCGATCGCGTGATGGCAGCCGGTATGCGCTTCGGCTGTGTGCTGGCGGATGCCGGTTACGGCCTCAGCGCGCCGTTCCGTCAGGGGCTCACGACACGCGGCCTGGCCTGGGCCGTCGGTATCCCTCGTCACCTGAAGGTGTATCCGGTCGAGGTTAAACTGATCTGGCCGGTTGCCGGTCGGGGCCGTCCCCGCAAGCGGCACATTCCGGATATCCTATCGAGGGCGGCCGAAGATATGCTGGCCAATGCCAAGTGGCAAAATGTGAGTTGGCGAAACGGTACCAAGGGCCGGCTGGAAGCTCGCTTCGCCGCTGTTCGCGTGCGAACCGCCGATGGGCCACCTCAGCGGATCAAGGACATGGGCCAGCAGCATCTTCCGGGGGACGAAGCCTGGCTCATCGGCGAACACAGGACGTCGGGAGAGAAGAAATATTATCTCGCCAATCTGCCGGCCAAGACGAATCTGCGCACGTTAGCTGCCACGATCAAAGCCCGATGGATTTGCGAACAGGCCCATCAGCAGTTGAAAGAGGAACTCGGGCTTGATCACTTCGAGGGAAGATCCTGGCAAGGCCTCCATCGTCACGCGCTCATGACCATGATCGCTTACGCATTCCTCCAGCATCGGCGTCTCGCACAAGCGGGGCGGAAAAAAAAGAATCAATGGTCCACCGCCTCAGCCGAGCCTGCCGGCCGTACGCCAGGCCATCGTCGATCTCATCGTTCAACCACGACCTCAGCGATGCCCGTACTGCAGAAGACAAATCGGCGAAAAGCAGCGGCGTGAATAAATCTGCCAAAGTAGTGCTAGTTCGTATTGATGCGAAACCGTAGCGCTTTCGCGCCGACGAACGAGACGAAATCGCCTTGCCGCTTCCAGGTGCCTGCGTCGGTCAGGGCCGCGATCAACTCGTCATCGGCCTGCGCGCGGTCCGGCGGACAGGGCCGGTTTGCCATCGCGCCGGCGACGAAGATCACGGTGTTGCCCGCCACCGAAAACTGGCCCTTGCCGCCCTTGCACCAGAGTTCGAAGACCACCTCGCCGGCATCGCCGATCTCAAGATTGGGGATCCGCTTGGATCCGGGCTGGCGGTTCACGTCGAGCTGCATTTCCGTTCCGAACGGAAAGCCGTCATCGGCCAGCGCCGGGCTGAAATGCAGGGCGGTGGCGATCAGCAGGAGCGAAGCGGTGCCTGCCCGGGCCGTGCGTGCGAATGAAATCATGCTACCTCTCGAAAAATACCAGACCTACCGCGCCGCGCGCCGTTCTATTGGACAATGACGTGATTGGCCAGAAAATTTCGAATGTGCCGCATGTCGACTTCGTGCCACTAGCGGAAGTCGCCGCTTCATTAGATTACCTCGTTGCCGCCGGAGAGAACTGGCGGCGGTATTTCGAGCCCGATCCTACGGGCAGCCTTTGTATTGATGATGAACTGGAATTTCGTGGGTTGATAGAACGGAATTTCAGCGGGGTTCTTGCAGACCCACGTTGAAGACCCGGGGATGTCGGCCTCTTGATCCAAAGCGGACATCGCCCAGGCTTAAAGTCGGCTAGCCGCATATGCTCCGACCATCATGCGGCAGGCACGAATCGAACTGCTTTGCTTCAGTCCTCGTCGTCAGACTGCGCACGACGCCGTTCTACGGATTCACTCATGTCGTGGAGTACAAAGATCGCGATGGCCGCCATGCGCTGCCGCTGTTCGGGACTGAACGTTTTATAGAGTGGCTGCCACGCCTCGGCGAGCTTATCCACATCGGCTGATCGTTGAGCCAATGCTTCCGAGCGTCGTTGCAAGAAGGCGATGGGGTCACGATTGCGCATGACTTCGACCGGGTTTTGGTCGGCCCGTCTGCCTACTGTTTCCGAGATTTTTGCAACACGGGCTTTCCGGTCCTCCGCCCTGGCGCGAATAGCGTTCTCTACAGCCGGCCAGTATTTTTCCTGGTCAGGTGTCAGTTGCAATGCGGCCTTTGCCAGATCAATCCGCAAGTCCATCAGGGTATTCCGGTCCGCTGCATTCAAGCGTTCCGGAGCAGCAGGAGAAGGAGTTTGCGCGTGGGCAATCGGCGATGCCGTAAGGAAGAGTGCAGTTGCTCCGACCACTACTATGTTCTTCATCGGCGACCTCCTAGGTAAAAGTTATCCCCCAGGCACGCCGCAAAAAATGGTTACGCACGGCAGGTCGCGTTGATTCAAATCAAAGGAACCAGAGAAGTTCGCACAGGCTACGCTGGCCGATTTCATAAATACGACACCGAAAAGAAAACCCCCGCGAGTGTCGGCCGCGCGGGGATCATGTCGGTTGCCCTTGCCGGCGTCGCTATTTCAAAACCATCATCGTGAACGGATGGACGTAGGCCTGCAGCGTCACCAGCACGCCGACGAGGCAGGCCAGCACGATCGAATGCAGGAAGACGTAACGCAGGATCGAGCCTTCATGGCCGTACCAGTTGGTCGCGGTCGAGGCGACGACGATCGATTGCGCGTCGATCATCTTGCCCATGACGCCGCCGGACGAATTGGCGGCGGCCATCAGCACGGGGGACAGACCGAGCTGTTCGGCGGTGATCTTCTGCAGATTGCCGAACAGCACGTTGGAAGCGGTGTCCGATCCCGTCAGCGCCACACCGAGCCAGCCGAGCAGCGTGCCGAAGAAGGGATAGAGCACGCCGGTGGCGGCAAAGGCGAGGCCGAGCGTGGCGTCGACGCCGGAGAGCCGCGTCAGCGTGCCGATGGCGAGCATCGCCGAGATCGTGATCAGCGAGATCGCGCACAGCCTGATGGTGCGGCCATATTCCGCGACCATCTTCAGCGGCGAGAAGCCCATCAGGAAGCCGGAAATGATCGCGGCGATCAGCATCCCGGTCCCGGTGAAGGACAGATAGGTGAAGTCGAACAGCGCAGCTTCGGGCGTCGGTTTTGCGGCCACCGGCGGCACCTTGTTGATCAGGTTGTGCAGCTCGGGCACCTGATACTTCCAGACGAAGATCGAATTCGCCCAGGTCTTGAACGAGCCGGTGCCCCAGATCAGCATCACGACGCAGACGATGATCCACGGCAGCAGCGCGCTCCAGAGCTGTGCCTGGCTGAGCTTCGTCGTATCCAGCGGCTTGGCGGGCTTCATGGTCGCGGCCGATTCATCTTTTCCGCGCAGCGCCGGAGACAGCCAAAGTTCGCGGGGTTGCCACACCTTGAGGAACAGGATGAGGCAGCCCATCGAGATCAGTGACGCGCCGATATCGACGATCCACGGATTGATGAAGTTCGAGATCACGAATTGCGGAACCGCGAACGAGACGCCGGTGACGAGAATGGCCGGCCAGATCGTGATCATGCCGCGCCAGCCCGCAAACGCCCAGGTCAGCCAGAACGGCACGATCAGCGAGAAGAACGGCAGTTGCCGGCCGACCATCGCGCCGAGCACATAAGGATCGAGGCCGGTCACGGACGCCAGACCCTGGATCGGCGTGCCGAGCGCGCCATAGGCGACGGGCGCGGTGTTGGCGATCAGCGAAAGGCCGGAGGCGGCCAGCGGCGAGAAGCCAAGCCCGATCAGGACCGCGCCGGTGATCGCCACCGGCGTGCCGAAGCCCGATGCGCCTTCGAAGAACGCGCCGAATGCGAACGCGATCAAGAGAAGTTGCAGGCGGCGGTCGGTGGTGACGCCGCCGATCGCCCGCTGCAGCAGTTCGAACCGGCCGGTCTCGACCGTGATGCGGTAGAGAAAGATGACGTTGAGCACGATCCAGCCGATTGGAAAGAAGCCGATCACAACGCCGAGCAACGAGGCGCGGATCGACATGTCGGCAGGCATGGTGAAGATGGCGATGGTGATGATATTGGCGACGATCAGCGCGATGATGGCCGCCAGATGCGCCTTGACCTTGCCGCTGGCGATCAGCACCAGCAGCGTGACCACAGGCACGGCGGCGGCGATCGTCGACAGCGCGGCGTTGCCCAGCGGATTATAGTGTTGATCCCACATTTGCGGTTCTCCCGACATTGTTATTGGCGCGCCCGCCGGCGTGGATGGCCGGGCACGAGTTGAACGATTCGCGGGAACAACCGTGGAAAAGCGGGGTTGAGCCGCCTTGGCATCGCCAACGCTCACAACCTCGCGAAGTTCGTTGGCCGCCGCCCCTCGCCGTCGCAGCCATGCTAGGGTCTCACCGGCACCTGCGACAAGCCGCCGCAGGCAGCCCATTCCATAACCTTAGTAGTAGAACCTAATTCCTCTATCCATTCAGGGCTTTAAGCCCCATTTCCGGAGACGCTGATCTGTGAACAACCTCCGCCCGACGCTCGCCACGGTGTGGCGCATCTCCGCCCCCTATTTCCGCTCCGAAGACAAATGGGCCGGCCGCGGACTGCTGGCCGCCGTGATTGCCATTGAGCTTGCGATCGTCGGCATCAACGTCCTGATCACTCAGTGGAACGCCCGCTTCTACAACGCCCTGCAGGATCGAAACTGGGACACCTTCGTCAGCGAGATCATCTATTTCTGCGTCGTTGTCAGCATTTTCATCGTGCTGGCGGTCTATCAGCTCTACCTCAATCAATGGCTGCAGATCCGCTGGCGGCAATGGATGACCGCGCGCTATCTCGGTGACTGGCTGCATCAGGCCAATCACTACCGGATGCAGCTTCAGGGGGATGCCGCCGACAACCCCGACCAGCGCATGACCGACGACGTCAAATTGTTCGTCGATCGCACGCTCAATATCGGCCTCGGCCTTCTGAATTCGGTCGTCACGCTGGCGTCCTTTGTCGTGATGTTGTGGGGCCTTTCGAATGCCGCGCCGCTGCACCTGTTCGGCCAGGAATATGCAATTCCCGGCTACCTCGTCTGGTGCGCGTTGATCTATTCGGTGCTCGGCACTGTGCTAACCCATCTGATCGGTTGGCCACTGGTCGGCATCGATTTCCGGCAACAGCAATATGAAGCGGATTTTCGCTTCAACCTGGTGCGCGTGCGGGAAAACTCCGAACAGATTGCGCTATTGCACGGCGAGCAGGCCGAGCGCGAGCGCCTTCTGGTTCGCTTCGGACGCGTGGTGGAGAACTGGCTCGCCATCATGAACCGGACCAAGAAGATAACGGCGTTCACCGCCAGCTATAATCAGGCTTCGGTAATCTTTCCCTACATCCTGGTGGCGCCGGCTTACTTCGCGGAGAAGATCCAGCTCGGCGGCATGATGCAGACCGCATCGGCGTTTTCGAACGTGCAGGGCGCGCTTTCGTTCTTCATCACCATCTACCGCCAACTGGCGGAGTGGCAGGCCGTGGTCAACCGTCTCGACGGGTTCGAGGCAGGAATTGCAGCGGCGCGCGATCTCGCAACCCGCGACGACCGGGTTCACGTGGTCGAGACCGCGGGGGCCGGCGCCATCGACCTCAAGGAGCTGGCGCTGCGGCTGCCGAACGGAACGCCGCTGGTGAACGCGAGCGGACTGAGTTTGCGCAAGGGCGAGCGCACGCTGGTGACCGGGCCCTCGGGCTCCGGCAAATCGACGCTGTTCCGTGCCATTGCCGGCATCTGGCCGTTCGGGAGCGGCTCGATTTCGATTCCGGCCGGGGCAACAATGATGATGCTGCCGCAGCGACCGTATTTCCCGACCGGATCACTGCGAGGCGCGATCGAGTACCCCGCCAAGGAAGGGACGTTCACCGACGGGCAAATCGGCGGCGCGCTCGAGCAGGCAGGACTGCCGAGGCTCGCGTCGCAACTCGACGAACACGGGCACTGGAACCGGACGCTCTCGCTCGGAGAACAGCAGCGCCTTGGACTGACCCGCGCGCTGCTACACACACCGCAGTATTTATTCCTGGACGAAGCGACGGCGTCGCTCGACGAACCTTCGGAAGCAGCACTGTATCAACTGCTCGAGAAGAAATTGCCGGCGACCACCATCGTCTCGATCGGCCATCGCTCGACACTGGATGCCTTCCATCAGCGCAATGTCAGCCTGGTGCGCGACGGCGAACGGTTTGCGCTACGGGACGAAAAGCCGACGGCACGAACGACATAGACCCGTAGCCCGGATGGAGCGAAGCGCAATCCGGGAAAAGTACCCGCTTGCGAGAGTGGCCCCGGATTTCGCGGAGCCTGTCATCGGGCGCGCATTCGCGCGACCCGTTGGCTACTCCGGGCTACGATCTTCTCTACCACCAGCGCCGCGGCCAGGGCTGGCGGCGCACCCCGCGGTGCCAGACGTAGCAGAACGCGGTCAAAAGCACTGCGCCGGCCAGCACCGGCGCCAGCAGGAACGTCGATGGCAGATTGCCTGATACCACCAGCAGCGGGTTGATGCCGGCCGGCGGGTGAAACGTCCCGGTCACGTACATCGCCAGAATCGCAAGGCCGACGGCGGCGGCCGCGGCCCAGGCCTGCGGCCCGGTCAGCTTCAGCATGGCAAGGCCGACCAGCGCCGATATCAGATGCCCGCCGATCAAGGCCCGCGGCTGCGCCGGCTCGACGTCCGGCGATCCGATCACCAGCACGATCGAGGTGGCGAACGGGATCACCGCGAGCGGATAATGCGCGGCGAACGAGAACAGCTCCATGATGCCGATGGCAATGGCGCCGCCGAGCCCTGCGACCGCGCCCGCCACGACGTTGCGGTGATCGTTGCGGGAGATCGCTTTCCGCAGCCCGCGCCGCCAATCCCGTTTCATCCGCGCCACCCAAAAGAAAAGGGGCGGCAGATCGCTCTGCCGCCCCTCGTCTTCGACAGGAAGATCTTACTTCAGGTTGGTCAGCGCGGTCAGGTCAGCTGAGAGCTTGACGATGCCGGCCGCGCCGCACCAGTTCGAACCGACGCCCGACGGATTGATCGGGGTGAGGAAGGTGCCCGACGATGCCGTTATGTTACCGCGAGCCGCGAAGTCGCTGGTGAAGGCGTTGCAATCACCCTTCGACAGGTTGGTGTCGGAATAACGGAAGTCCAGCGTGAACACCTTGTAGGTGAAGCCGATGCCGACGTTCCAGGTATTGTAGTCGGCGTAGTTGATGCCGTTGGGGAAGAGTGCCGTCCCGTAGAACGAGTCTGACGTACCCAGCCACTGACGGCCGAACTCACCCGACACATACATGCCGATGCCGCTGGCGCCGAACCAGGTGCTCGGCGCGATCGCCTTGCCGACGATCGAAGCATAGGTGCCTTCGGCGCCGCTATTGAGGAAGCTCGGCGTATAATAGACGTTACCGCCGAGCGAGAAGTTGTCGTTGAAGGTGTAGTTCACCTTGCCATAGACCTCGAAGAAGCTGAGGTCCTTCTTGATGACGTTGCCGTTGACCAGAGCGTTCTGCAGACATTCGGCGCTGAGCGGAACGCCTGCGAAATCGGTTGGAGGAACAACGGGGCCGTAGTGGCAGGTTCCGCCCGGATACATGTAGCCCCAGGCGCCGACGTCGAAAGCAAATTGGCCAACCGTCAGGCGGGCGCCGCCGTAAGCGTCGACTTCAGCCGCCGCGCGGTTCGGGAACGAGATGCTCGCGCCGCCCACGCCGACATAGAGCTGGAAGTCCTTGGTGACGTTGTAGCGCGGCTCGAAATAGACGTTGACCGAGGGCTTGTGATTGGACTGGGTGATGCCGCGGAAGATGTAATCGTTGGTGATCCCGCCGCCGAAGGCGAAATCCCAGGGGTCGAATGCCGGCGGCGGCGGAGCCTTGACGGCCTTCACCCGCAAATCTGCAGCAAGAGCCGAACCCGATATCATTGCCAGCGCCGTTGCTAACAAAGCCACTTTCTTCATGACGATCCCCATCACCAGATAAAACAGCCCTGTTCCGGCGCCCCCCAAGGGCATGCGACAACCGACTGCGGCCAAATGTCTTAACGTGGTCACACAGTGGTGTGCGGCGTCACGATCGTGAAGCAAAAAAGGCAAGCATGTGCCGCCTTTTTAGGCGTTCGGGCGGTTTCGATAAATCTTCTCCGCATGTGTTGCATTCTCACAACAATTTTGGGGGTTTTGGTGCCGCCGGCGGCAACTGAAACCGGAAAAGGCAACGGCGGGCGACGTGCCGCAGGACGCGTTTTTGCGAATCAACCTTCCCGTGAAAATACGGCTCCGGTCGCCTCGGACAGACCTCACGAACTCGGGACACACGAAAAAGGCCGCAGCGCTGGATGCTGCGGCCTTTCCGAGAAATTGTTTCCAGCAGGCGACCGTCTAGTTATGGTCGCCGCCGTTGGACGAGCCGGATCCCCATGAGGGTGTGGACGGCTCCGGGGTAGCCCAGCTCGGTGCGGGGGCGGGCTCCGGCTCGGGCGCCGCCATCGCGGGCTCCGCCTTGGGAGCGGCGGGCTTGGCAGCCGCCTTCCTCTTCTTCGCCGGGCTCTTCTTTGCGGCCTTCTTCGGTGCCGCAGCCTTTGACTTCTTGGCGGCCTTCTTGGCGGATTTCTTTGCGCCCTTCTTGACAGCCTTCTTTGCCGATTTCTTCGCGGCCTTCTTCGACGCCTTCCTGGCGGACTTCTTCTTCTTCGCCACTACGGCCTTCTTGGCCTTTTTAGCCTTCTTGCCCTTCTTACTCTTCTTCGCCATCTGGTCCTCCTGTTGCCGCTGTCCATGTCTGTCGAGCGCTTCGAATAGTCCGTGGGCCAGACCGGGGCGACACTTCTTCGAAGTGCCCTCCCGCTCCATCCCTTGTCCGGGCGCGATCTCCGGACAAACGCTGCGCGTTTGTCCCGAGGAAACCGGATGCCGATCCCGCCATCCACACGCGGGGGCAGACGTTCCGGATCGCGCCCTTAGGCCGATCGATCAATTCAATCCCTGGCCGATCGATCCAGGCTTTGGACCTCCTGTCGCCCAATCGAGAAGCTCAATCGTGTGCACCACAGGAACTGACGTACCGCCGGCAATTTGAACCATGCATCCAATATTGCCTGCAGCGATCATGTCCGGTTTGACTGTCGCAAGATTGGCGATCTTCCGATCGCGCAATCTGCTCGCAATGTCGGGCTGGAGAATGTTGTAGGTCCCCGCCGAACCGCAACACAAATGGCTCTCAGGCACATCTTTCACCACGAATCCATTCTTGGAAAGCAATTCTTTCGGAAGGCCTGTGATTTTCTGTCCGTGCTGCAGCGAACAAGCCGAGTGATAGGCGATTGTGACGTCGCCTTTTTGTGTCGTTGGCGCGAGCTCAATGCCGGCGAGAAACTCCGTGATATCCTTTGCCAGCGCGGAGATTTGCGCTGCAGGGCCAGCGAAATCGCGATCCTCGCGCAGCATGAAACCATAGTCCTTGATGACCGTGCCGCAGCCCGATGCCGTAATCAGGATGGCGTCGAGGCCACCTTGTTCCGCTTCCTTTTTCCACACGTTGATGTTGGCGCGGGCCCGCGCCAGCGCGTCGCCATCCTGCCCGAGGTGATGGGTGAGCGCGCCGCAGCATTGCTCGTCCTTGACCAGGACGACCTCGATGCCGTGGCGCGTCAGGAGATTGATGGCGGCCTGGTTGATGCGCGGCGCCAGCACCTGCTGGGCGCAGCCCTGCAGCAGCGCGACCCGCCCGCGCCGCTCGCCCGTGGCCGCAAAGACGCTGCCGCCCGAGGGTCCCGGCGCCGGGAGGCCGTTCGGCGCGAGCGCCAGCATCGCCTTGATCCGCCGCAACAGACCGGGCGTCGCCGCCGCCTTTGACGCCGGCAGCAGGGCCGCAAAAGGCCGGGCGAACCGCGCCATGATCATGCTGGCGCGAAACAGCTTTGGCCGCGGCAACACCAGCGCCAGCACCGCGCGCAACGCCCGCTCGGTCAGCGGCCGCGAATAGTCCCGCTCGATCCGGACTCGTGCCTGATCGACCAGGTGCATGTAGTGCACGCCCGACGGACAGGTCGTCATGCAGGCGAGGCAGGAGAGGCAGCGGTCGATATGCTTGACCACCTCCGCGGTCGGCGGCTTGTCCTTTTCCAGCATCTCCTTGATCAAATAGATGCGACCGCGCGGGCTATCGAGCTCGTCGCCGAGCAGCACATAGGTCGGACAGGTCGCGGTGCAGAAGCCGCAATGCACGCAGGCGCGCAGGATCTTGTCGGCTTCGGCGATATCAGGGTCGGCGAGCTGGGCGAGCGAGAATTCGGTTTTCATGACGCGGGCCCCCGCACCATCCGGCCGCGGTTGAGGATGATCTTGGGATCGAAGCTGTGGCGCACGCGCTGGCTCAGCGCGGCTAGGCCTGCAGCCTGCGGATGGAAGACGTCGACATTTCGCCTGGTCTGCTCGGACGCCCGGATCAGCGCCGCGTGGCCGCCGGCCGCCTCGACGCGCTGGCGCACCAGGGCGGCTAGCGCATCCGGCTTGGGCGGCAATGCCGCCCAGATCAGGCCGCCGCCCCAGTCGTAGATCACATCGCCCCCGGTGTCGCGCGCCAGCGCCTGGCCGAGCGCGCCGCCGGAAGCCGGCGGACAGACGATCCGCCACACCGGCCACGCACCGAGCGCGCCGCTGGCGGCGAAGGGTTCGACGTCGCGGATGGCACTCCACGCCGCAGCCGAGGCGCCGTCCTGCAGCATGTCCACCGACCCGAATGGCGCAAGCGTCCTGGCCAGCGAATTGGCGCGATCCGCCACCGAGGCGGCAATGCCTTCGAGCCGCAGCATCGTGGCCGCCCGCCCCTGCGTCGAAAACCCCGCGAGCTCGCCGGTGGCGGGCCGGAATGCCGAGTTCGGCAGGTGCGCCGCGCCCGAGACGTCGTAGGGCGAGCCAAGTGCTGCGGTCATTGCCCGGTTCGCGCTCACATCGTCCAGCCCGCTTAGCACCAGCGTGCGCTCGCTCTCAGGTCTAGGCATCACCTTGAGGGTGACTTCCGTCATCACGGCCAGCGTGCCCCACGACCCCGCCAACAGCTTGCAGAGATCATATCCGGTGACATTCTTCACCACCCTGCCCCCGGTTTTAAAACTGTCGCCAAAGCCGGACACCGCATGCGCGCCGAGCAGATGATCGCGGGCGCCGCCGGCCTTGATGCGGCGGGGACCGGCGAGCCCCGCCCCGATCATGCCGCCGATGGTGCCGTTGCCGGATACGCCCAGCAGCGCGGAGGTATCCATCGGCTCGAAGGCGAATTGCTGGTTCTTGGAATCGATCAGCGACTGCACGTCGGCAAGCGGCGCGCCGGCCTGCACCGTGATGATCAGCTCGTTCGGCTCGTAGGCGGAGACGGCGTTCAGCGCCGACACATCAAGCACAGCGTTGGTCGCCATCGGATGGCCGATCGCGCGCCTGGTGCCATGGCCAATGATCTCCAGCGGCTGCTCGCTGGCAATCGCCGCGCGCACCACCTCTTCGACGTCTTTGGCGTCTCGTACTTTGAGCGTATCCACGCTTTCAAACCCGAACTCTGTCGTCATCGTCCGCCTTGTGCGCAATTGCGCACCGGGCGGACGATCCAGTAATCGCAGGAGCCGAGGACGAAAATCTGCGGCGCGGCGTACTGGATACCCCGCCTTCGCGGGGTATGACGATTGAAAAATTGGCGAAGTCCATGCTCAAAATCTCGGAATATCCGGAAACGCCAGTCTGCCGCCGTGCACATGCATGCGGCCGAGTTCGGCGCAGCGGTGCAGCGTCGGAAACACCTTTCCCGGGTTTAGCAGCCCCTGCGCATCGAACGCGCATTTCAGCCGCTGCTGCTGGTTGAGATCGATCTCGGAAAACATTTCCGGCATCAGGTCGCGCTTCTCGATGCCGACGCCGTGTTCGCCGGTGAGCACGCCGCCGAATTCGACGCAGGCGCGCAGGATGTCGGCGCCGAACGCCTCCGCCCGCTCGATCTCGCCCGGCTGGTTGGCGTCATAAAGGATCAAGGGGTGCAAATTGCCGTCGCCCGCGTGAAACACGTTGGCGACGCGCAGATCGTATTTCGCCGAGAGGTCGCGGATTCGCGCGAGCGCCTTCGGCAGCGCGCCGCGCGGAATGGTGCCGTCCATGCAGAGATAGTCGGGCGAAATCCGGCCCACCGCCGGGAATGCCGCCTTGCGGCCGGCCCAGAACAGATTGCGTTCGGCCTCGCTGGTGGAGATCTGGCAGGTCGTCGAGCCGCAGCCTTGCGCGATCGCCTCGACGCGCTTGATCAGTTCGTCGACCTCGACGCTAGGGCCATCGAGTTCGATGATCAGAAGCGCCTCGACATCGAGCGGATAGCCGGCGTGAACAAAAGCTTCGGCGGCGTGGATCGCGGGCTTGTCCATCATCTCCATGCCGCCTGGAATGATGCCGGCGCCGATGATGGCAGCCACGCATTCGCCGGCGGGCTCGACCTCGGCGAACCCCACCATCAGGGCGCGGGCCGTCTCCGGCTTCTGCAGGATCCGCACCGTGATCTCGGTGATGACGCCGAGCAGCCCTTCCGAGCCGGTGATGATGCCCATCAGGTCGTAGCCTGAGTTCTCCGCCGCCTTGCCGCCGATCCGCAGGATCTCGCCGGACATCAGCACGATTTCGCAGCCCAGCACGTTGTTGGTGGTCATGCCGTATTTCAGGCAATGCACCCCGCCGGAATTTTCCGCGACATTGCCGCCGATCGAGCAGGCGATCTGCGACGACGGGTCGGGCGCATAATAGAATCCGGCATGCGCCACCGCCTGGCTGATGGCGAGGTTGGTGACGCCGGGTTCGGTTACCACCACGCGATTGTCGAAATCGATCTCGCGGATGCGCTTGAACTTGCCGAGCCCCAGCAGCACGCCGTCGGCCAGCGGCAGCGCGCCGCCCGATAGCGAGGTGCCGGAACCGCGCGGCACGACCTTGATGCCCTGCTCGAAGCAGTATTTCAGGACCTGCGAGACCTGCTCGGTGGTGTCGGGCAGCACCACGACCATCGGCGGCTGGCGGTACGCCATCAGGCCATCGGACTCGTAGGGCAGCATTTCGGCCGCGCTGTCGATCACGCCCTCGCCCGGCACGATCGCACGCAGGGCTGTGACGATGGCGTCACGGCGATCCAGGACCGCCTGATCGGAAGCCGGCATCATGATGGCCATACGTATCCTCAAAGCCTCGCGAACGAATTTGTGATGCCAAATCAAGCACGTCTACCAAGGTTTGGGTAGGCCATCCGAAAGTTGGATTGCCGTCCCTCCGAACGATGAGTTCTCTCTGGGGCAAGCCGGCCATGGGCAAAACTGTCAAAGTTTCGTGGCTTGTCCAATTCAAGCGGTCCTGCCACAAGAAATCCGCCTCTCTACCCGGGAAGAAACGAAGAGCACCACATGAAAACATCGACTTTGAGCGCGCTGGTTGTCGTTACCTCTTTGGCCACAGCAACGGGCGCGCTGGCGCAGGACGCTGCCGCCGGCAAGTCCTCGTTCAACAAATGCCTGGCCTGCCACGCGATCGGCGAGGGCGCCAAGAACAAGGTCGGCCCGGTGCTGAACGGGCTCGACGGCCGCAAGTCCGGCACCGTCGAGGGCTATAATTACTCCGACGCCAACAAGAATTCCGGCATCACCTGGAACAAGGACGTGTTCCTCGAATACATCAAGGACCCGAAGGCGAAGATTCCCGCCACCAAGATGGTCTTCGCCGGAATCAAGAACGAGAAAGAGGCCGGCGACCTCTGGGCCTATGTCGCCTCGTTCGACAAGGACGGCAAGACGAAGTGAGGTTGCCAGCGGCTCTGCACGCGTTGCGGAGCCGCGCTCCTCACCAGGAGCGACCGCTGCATCAAGCCAGCGTGTGCACGATCACGGGTCCGGCCATTGCGGTGGCCGGCCCGGTCAACAGCGGCGCCAGATCATGCTCGATCCACGCCAGCGCGCGCTTGTTGGATTCTTCGGCAGCCGCGAAATTGTTGAACAGGCTGATCGCGATCACCGTGTCATCGGGCGCATAGACCACGTAATAGCCCATGAATCCGTCGACCCCGCTGATGACGGGAATCGCGCCTTCCTTGATCCTGCGTATGAGCTCTTCGGCCTTGCCGGCCTTGGCCTTGCCCTGACGAATGGCGGCGTACATGGCGCTCTCCCTCGAAGGTCGGCTGCCCGATAACGCGACTCTTAAGGTTCATCCACGGCGGGACGAGCAGCGGAATCCCGCGCCCACCGATCATATCCCATCCGCGGCCGTCAGGTCACGTGCGGCGTCACCGTCATCCTTGATCGCGCAAGAACGCGCGTCAACAGAAGCCGGGCTCGCGCACGCCTCAATGGGCCGCCGCCGCTTCCGCACCCGGCGCCGTCCCTGATATCATCGCTTCCACTTCCGCAACGACGAGATCTGGCGCCGCTTGCTGGACCATGTGACCGACGCCCGGCAGGACGATCAGTTTCGCGTTTGGCGCTGTGGCGGCGAGCGGCCGCGAGTGAATTCTGGTCGAGACCGTCTTGTCGGATTCATCACCCGAGATGATCGTGATCGGCGCCTTGATCTCGCCGTAGCGCGGCGCCTGCTCGACGACCGCCGCCTTGAGCGTCACGAGGTCTTGCGCGTTGGCGATGAATTCGCGCGGCCGCAGCAACAGCGGCGTGGCGGTGTTTTTGACAAAGCCGTCCGGCATCGTCTGCGGCAGGAAGACGCCGCGCACACCCGGTTCCGCCAGCAGGAGGCCGAGCGGCAGCGTGATGGTGTAGGCGAATAGCGGTCCGATCACCGGCGTGGCGATCAGCCTGTTGTAACGCCCGACGCCGCCGGGCCACGGATAGGCCACCGGCGCCAGCATCACGAGACCAGCGACGGCTTGCGGGTAATCCAGCGCAATCCGCGCCCCCAGCGCGCCGGCCCAGGAATGCACCACAAAGATCGCGCTGCTGACACCGAGCTTTGCCAGCGCGTCGGCGATCATGCGGGCCTGGATTTCCGGGGTGGAGTCCTCAAGCCGGAGGCGCGTGCTCCAGCCATGCCCGGGACGGTCGATCAGAATCACGCGGTGCCTTCTGGCCAGCCGCTCGCCGACCGGCTGCCGCATCACCTCGAGATTGGAACTTGCGCCATGGAGCATCACGATCGGGGGACCGGCCGCATCGCGCGGGCCGATATCGAGGATGTGCAGGGTTCCGCCCGCCACCTCGACCATCCTGCCCTGGGGAGGATGGGCCCGCTGCGCCAGAAACACGCCGGCTTGCGTGACCAACGCCAGCACCGCCAGCGCCGCCACTACAATGACTACCACCATCGAGGATTTCCGGCTGATTTTCTGCACCAGCGAGCTACGGCCCGGATGGAAGCAGGTTTCGGGGGTTGTCCACAGGGCCCCGCCCCTGTGGATAGCGGGGTCATAATGATGTCATCGTCAAATTTGTACAGTGACGCTGACACTTTCGCCATGTGTGCGCGTGCCTGATTGGGGGGTTAGTCGGGCGCCTGCATTGTACCCAACATCCACAGGAACAGGGGCGCTCACTACAAATTGTTCCAGCGTATCATCGGAGGACTGCTCATGATTTCCGACGCAAGCGAAGCCGCCATCGATCAGATCGTAGCGAGTTGCAATGGCGACATCCGCGGCGCACTCAAGGCCCTGCTGCGGGTAAACGAGCAGCTTGAGGCCGAACTGGCGCAGTTCTACGCGGCGGTAGGCCTCGACGGCATGGCCCGCGGCAGCAACGCCGTACATTAGAGCCTCCTGGGTCGACGCGTTTTCCCGACGCGGCTCGAAAAGCGCTCTAATTGGATTTGTTATCCGGCGTCTCTGCGGGCGGTTCTTCCACCGCCGGGCAGCTGCGGATAGTCGAACGGGCCAGCTTGGCGTCGTCGAGCGATTGGTACGGTCCGGATCCGAACCAGATATTTCCGCCGACCTGGGCGTTGATGACGGGATTGCTCGTGACAATTTCGCATTTGCTGGTCGCGCGGTTGCCGACCACCCAATAACCGCCTTGCGCCAAAGCGCAGGTTCCGGTCGCAATGATGATCGTGCCGGCCAGCAGCAATGATTTCATGGCTCGCTCCTGTCACGCAGTCAGCCAATAATAGCGCGTTAGCTGCGCGGCGTTCCCGCGTGAAGCAAAGCGTCGGGAATCAAGGTTAACCGTGATCCCCTTGATCAAGCGCGATCTTATCGGTGTCCGCATTTGCGCTTCACGCCGGCCTTCGGGCCGGATCATGCGCGTGTCAGATATCGCGGCCTTCGACCTTTTCGGCGAGGGTCTTGACCAGTTCCGGCACCTTTTCGAGATGCGGATTGACGGCCAGCGCCTTGCGGAACGCTTCCAGCGCGCGCCTTTCGTCGCCGATCTCCTGCATGATCATGCCGAGCCCCGCCAGCGCGCCGAAATGCCGGGGCTCGCGGATCAGCACCTGCCGGATGTCCTCCAGCGAATGGGTGTAGTCGTTCTTCAGGTAATACAGCGTCGCGCGCCGGTTCCATGCCTCGACATAGTCGGGGCGCAGTTTGACGACGGCATCGAGCAGTTTCAGCGCGACATCGACCTTCTGCGCGTCCATCGCCGCCTTGGCGCGCAGCATCAACAGCGCAGCCGTATCGCTTGGGGTCTTCATCCACAGCGCCCAGATCCGCGCCTCGACGTGCTTGGCGCTGGCTTCATCGGGGGCGGCCTTCAACGCGCCAAACAGGAAATCCAGCCCGCGGGTGCGATCGGCCCCGACATTGGGAAGCTTGCTCGGCGCTTCCGGCAATTTCTTTTGGGCTTTCGGCGGGGGAACGACCTGGGTGTTGTTCTGGGCAAAAGCGGCCGCCGGCACGGCTGTCATGACAGCGGCGAGGACCACGATCCGGCAGTTACGGGCGCCTGGGAATCTCAAATCCATGGGCCAAGTCTAGACGCGCAAAATCGAGCCGCAAAGCGGCACGTCGTCAAAGACTTGTGAAACGAGGAAGAAAAAGCCGGCTCAGCGCCCAAGGCTAGCTGTGGCGGCTTAAACCTTGGCGGCTTAACCCTGGCGGGCCTTGAAGCGGCGCTGCACCTTGTTAATCACGTATACCCGGCCCTTGCGGCGGACCAGACGGTTGTTGCGGTGACGACCACGCAGCGATTTCAACGAGTTACGGACCTTCATGGGACAATCCTGATGCTTTGAAAGGCCGTGTTGAAGGCCGAACCTGAGCTACCCAAAAGTGGCAAAATGGGATTTATCCCGAAAGCGGCCAACCGCCCGGGACGGGGCGGTTTCTAAGCCATGCCGGCCCCGAATGTCAATCCGAATGGGCCCGTTTTCGGGCCCATCTGTCCCGTTCCGGACCTAACGCTGGGCGTCAAACCACGCTGCCGTAGAACTATTCGGAATCACTGGCAAAACAGGTCGCGCGGGAATTCGACCAGGGCCTCGCCGGTCGCGACCTTCTCCGCAAGCTGGTTCTTCACCACCACGTCGATCAAAACCCAGCGGGATTTTTCAGTCGTCTGCTTGGCCTTGATGATTCCCGATGGCTGGATGGTATCGCCCGGCCGGACCGGCTTGACCCACCGCGTCTCCAGCCGCCGGTGGATCGCACCGGCGGGGCAGGCCCAGTCGGTCAGCATTCGGGAGATCAGCCCGAAATTGTTCATGCCGTGCATGATGATGCCGCCGAAATTGGTCTTGCCGAAATTGCCCTTCATGTAGTCGTCGTCGAGATGCAGCGGGTTGTAGTCGAGCGAGGCATCGCAAAACAGGCGGATCGATTCGCGTGAGACCGCGAATTTCGGGCCGTCGATGACGTCGCCGGCGGAGAGATTGTCGAACGTAGCAGTCATTGATCGCCCTCCTCTCACATCGGCCGAATCGTCCAGCCGCGACCGGAACAGATTACATCGCCACGCTGGTTGAAGAAGACGTTGTCGTGCACCACGAACAGCCGTTCGCGCTTGATGAACTTGTCGAGCGCGCGGGCCTGCAGGGTGATGACGTCATTGGGTCTTGCCGGAAGGTTGTAGCTCCAGGACTGCCCGGCATTGACGGTTCCCGGCGAGCGCATCCAGTCGTCGGCCGGCGTGCAGGAGAACATCAGGAGGATATGGATCGAGGGCGGCGCGATCAGCCCGCCATAGCGGGTGGTCCTGGCATAGGCTTCATCGAAATAGATCGGATGATCCTCGCCGACTGATTTGCAGTACAGCTCGATGGCTTCCCTGGTCAGCGTGTAGGGAATGGTCTTGCGGGGCTCGCCGGGAACGATGTCGTCCCAGACTTTGCGCAGATTGGCGTCTTTCCAGAAATCGGTCTCGAAGGCCTCGGCCGGCGCCATGCCACTCTCCCTTATTTTCCGCCTTTTATTCCTGCCGTCTTGCGGAATTTGTTATATAGTATAATCAATTTTCCAGACCCAAAAATCAAGCCGCCGGGGAAGCCCAAATGCCCAAGCTCAAACTGCCCGATATCGAAAAAGTCGTCGCGATCGACATCCATACCCATGCGGAAGAACCCTGCGGCATGCATGGCGACGACGGCTATGACGATTTCCAGGAGCGCATGGCCGACTATTTCAAATCGCCGCACAAGCATCCGCCGACCGTGCCGGAAACCGCGGCCTATTACCGCTCGAAAAACATCGCGGCCGTGATCTTCCCGGTCGATGCCGAACGCGAGACCGGTTTCCGCCGCTACAACAATTACGAGATGCTGGAAGTCGCCTCCGACAATCTCGACGTTCTCATCCCCTTCGTCTCGATCGATCCGCACAAGGGTAAGCTCGGCGTGCGCGAGGCGAAGAAGCTGATGGAGGAATACGGCGTCCGTGGCTTCAAATTCCACCCGACCATGCAGGGCTTCTACGCCAACGACCGCATGGCCTATCCGCTGTACGAGGCGATCAATGACGGCGGCGCGATCGCGCTGTTTCACACCGGCCAGACCGGCGTTGGAAGCGGCATGCCCGGCGGCATGGGGATGCGCTTAAAATATTCCAACCCGATGTATATGGACGATGTGGCGGCGGATTTCCCCGACCTGAAGATCATCCTCGCGCATCCTTCCTTCCCCTGGCAGGAAGAGGCGCTGTCGGTCGCGACCCACAAGCCGAACGTCTATATCGACCTCTCCGGCTGGTCGCCGAAATATTTTCCGTCGATTCTGGTGCGCTACATCAACTCGATTTTGCAGGACAAGATGCTGTTCGGCTCGGACTGGCCGGTCATCACGCCGGACCGCTGGCTGGCGGATTTTGCAAAACTCGACATCCGCGAGGAGATCCGGCCGAAGGTGCTGAAGGCCAACGCGCGGAAGATTTTGGGTATATAGTGCGACGTCCCATCACAGGCGGACTGTTGTGCGAGAGGATAGTCTGTGACGAAGCTCGCCAATATCGCTTTCGTCGCCGTGCTTCTGATCGGAAGCGCGGCCGATTGCTTTGCGGCTGAAAAGCCCTCGATTGTCGTTGAAATCGACAGCCCGCTCGCCAGCTCAAACCCGCTTCAGGGTTACCTAAGGCAAACCACCGACGCGCGCCCTTCGCCTGCCGTCATCCTGCTGCACAGTTGCAACGGAAACTGGCGGCCGACCGACGAGCGCTGGGGAAAGCGAATCGCGGCGTGGGGCTATGTGACTCTCACGGTAGATAGCTTGGGTTCGCGCGGCATCAATAGCTGCCGCAACACCACTCCCCATGATGTGGATAGGGACGCCTACCGGGCCCTGAAGTTTCTGGTACGCCTTCCATCCGTCGATCCCGCCCGCGTCGCCTTGCTGGGTTTCGCGCGCGGTGGTGCGACGGCGCTCAGGTCGGTTGAACATGGTCCCTTCGAAAAGACATCGCCAAACAAGTTCGGGGCCGCTATCGCCTTTTATCCACCTTGCAGCAGCTTCAAGGGCTACATGACAGTGCCGACGCTGATCCTGATCGGCGAACTCGATGACTGGACGCCCGCCGAGGAGTGCCGCAATATGGTTGATGGCCGGGACGCTTGGGGGATTTCACGGCAGGAGCGTGGTGCGCCGGTCAAACTGATCGTCTATCCCGGCGCCTATCACGCTTTCGATGCGCCTGGTCCAAAGAATCCGATCGAGGGTCACCACCTCGAATTCAACCAGTCGGCGACAGATCAATCGTCCGAGGCGCTGCGCGAATTTCTCGATGCAACGATCGGCGCCAAAGAGTAATGACAGTGACCATCAAAGCCGTTGTGTTCGACGCCTATGGAACGCTCTACGACGTCCAGTCGGTGGCCGACGTCACCGAGGATGCGTTTCCCGGCTATGGCGGAATCATCACTCAGGTCTGGCGCATCAAGCAGCTTGAATATACCTGGCTGCGCTCGCTGATGCGCAACTACCGGGATTTCTCCGAAGTGACGCGCGACTCGCTGGCCTACACGCTTGATAGCCTCGGGCTCGAATATGACGATGACACGTTCGCGCGCATCATCGACAAATACCTGCATCTCGATCTCTATCCGGATGCGCTCGCGACGCTTTCGGCGATGAAGGATCGCAAGCTTGCGATCCTGTCCAACGGCAGCCCCGACATGCTGGATGCGCTGGTGAGCAACAGCGGACTCGACCGACTGCTCGATGCGGTCATCAGCGTCGATGCGAAGAAAATCTTCAAGCCCAGCCCCGAAGCTTACGCGTTGATCGAGGAGGTGCTGCACGTGCCGCCGGCCGGGGTGCTGTTCATCTCGGCCAATCCCTGGGACGCCTGCGGCGCCAAGGCGTTCGGGCTCAACGTCGCCTGGATCGAGCGGGTGACACCAGGAGCGATGGCGCTGGCCTGCCTCGAAAGCGTGACGCTGCCGCCATTGACGATGTTTTGGGCGTTGCGTACCCAGATGGATGAACTCGGCGTCGTGCCCGATCACCGCATCCACGGCCTTGCCGAGCTCCCCGCTCTGGTGTCTGCCCAAAGGTCCTGAAATGAGTCTTGAGTCCGTCCGCGCCTTCTTCGCCGAGAAGGCGCCCGATATCTCCGTGATCGAATCCAGCATGAGTTCCGCCACCGTCACGCTCGCCGCCGAAGCTTACGGCGTCGAGCCGGCGCGGATCGCAAAAACGCTGAGCTTGCGGATCGGCGAGCGCGTTGTGTTGATCGTGGCGGCCGGCACTTCGCGGATGGACAACAAGAAGGTGAAGGCGCTGTTCGGGGGAAAGCCGAAGATGCTCGGCCTTGAGGAAGTCGCCGAGATCACTGGCCATGAAGTCGGCGGTGTCTGTCCGTTCGGATTAAAGACGCCGCTGCCGGTTTACTGCGACGTATCGCTGAAGGCGTTCGATGTCGTGGTGCCGGCCGCAGGCTCAACGCATAGCGCGGTGAAAATCACGCCGGCGCGCATGGCGGAACTGACGTCGGCCGAGTGGGTCGATGTCTGCGAGATCAGGCCCGCGCAGGAAGCGCCGGCCTATTCATCCTCCTCATAGAACGGTCGCGGCTGGGGCCGCACTGCCTGCGGCTGCACTTGTTGCGGCGCGCGCGAACGAGGCACCGTCTGCTGTGGCACACGCTGTGTTGGCTGCTGCGCATTGGCCTGCGATTCGAATACCGCGCGGCAACCACTGGAGAGCTGCGGCGTGTTCTGCCGCAAGCAGGCCACGATCCGGCTGACATCGGGGATCTGATCGCCGCAGAGGCGCCAGACGTCGGGCGTGCAGGCCATCTGCTGTTCCCAGGTTCCGCGATATTCCTGCGCAGATGCGGGGGCGACAGCGCCGATGCCGGCGATCGCAACGGCAAAGCCCAGGACAATCCGTTGCGTTTGCATGGATCAAGTCCTTTCTTTTCGATTTTCAAGTTGGCGCGGAACTCCGCGCGGCGGCGGCGTTCAGCCTGACGAATGAATGCGGCCACGCGACGTTTGTGCGAACAAAAAAAAGTGAAGCGGGTTCCGCTACTCGACCTTGCCGATCTTCTTCACCGCCGCGACCAGCCGCGCGCTGTCTTCCGCAACGAATTTTGAAAATTCCGGCGCGTCCTGATAGGCGACCGGGCTTCCGGCGGTTTCGAAAGTCTTGACCACCTCCGGCGCCTTCACCGCTTGCGCCATCGCTTCGCGCAACCGCGTCATGATCGGCGCGGGCAACGCACTCTGCGCGAATAGTCCAGCCCAGATGTAGAACTCGACATCCTTGTAGCCGAGTTCGCGGAACGTCGGCAGGTCGGGGAAACTCTTGACGCGCACGGCGCCCCAGTTGGCGAGCACGCGCATCTTGCCGTCATCGACCTGCTGCTTCAGCGTGCCCGGTGCTGACGCCATCGCCTGTACGGTTCCGCCCAGCAGCGCAGCCAGCGCGGGGCCGGCGCCGCGGAACGGCACGTGCAGCAGCTTGATGCCGGCACTCGCCGCGAACATTTCCATCGCCACATGCAGCGTGCCGTAGGGACCGGACGAGCCATAGGGAATTTGTCCTGGACGTTTTTTGGCATCGTCGACGAATTCCTGCAGCGTCTTCCACGGTGCCGAGGCCGGCACGGCGAGCAACGTGGGATCGGCGAGCACGCGCGCGATCGGCGCGAACTGCGAGACCTCATACGCCACCGGCCGATCGAACAGCCGGTCGGCTTCCGGCAATACGGCGAGCGAGGACAATGTCATCAGCAGCGTGTGACCGTCGGGCTCGGCGCGCGCGGCGGCCGCATTGCCGACCGATCCGCCGCCGCCGCCGGCGCGGTTGTCGACGATCACGGGCTTGCCGAGAATCCGCTCGAGCGCCTGCGCGATCGGCCGCGCCGCGAGATCAGCCTGGCCGCCCGGCGGGAATGGGACGATCATGGTGATGTTGCGCGAGGGGTAAGGGGCTTGCGCGAAGGCGGTGTTGGAGAGAGCAGCTTGTGCCAGCGGCAGAGCAGCGGCGGCTTTCAGGAGTTCGCGGCGGTTCATTGGTGGTCTCTCCCCGGTGATTTTGTTTTGGTTATTGGGCGCAGCCTAGCCTCAAATCGTAGGGTGGGCAAAGCGCAGCGTGCCCACCATACTTCGGGTCTTCATGCTCATTGTGTGCGTTCAACGAATTTCAGACCGTTCGTATCAGCGGTGGGCACGCTTCGCTTTGCCCACCCTACGAAGTCTTTCCTCGCTTCTTCGCCTTCGCAAAATGCCTGGCCAGAAACTCCGCCAGCACTTCGACGCGCGCAGGCCGCGGGCCGCCGGGCGGGGTTACCAGATGCACCGCGCCTTCCGGCTGGTGCCAGCCTTTCAGGATCACCTCGACCTCGCCCGATGCAATGGCGTCGCCGACGATGAAGTCCGGCAGGTCGGCGACGCCGAGGCCGGCGATGACCGACGGCAACACCGCCTCGCCATTGTTGACGCGGAGCTGGCCCGCAGGCCGGACGCTGGCCTGCTCGCCAGCCGCATTGGTGTAGTGCCAGACGCCTGCCGTCGAGAGATAGGCGTAGCCGAAGCATTTGTGCTCTGCGAGATGCATCGGATGCGTCGGCCTGCCGTTCCGCTTCAGGTATGACGGCGCCGCCACCGTATAGCGCGGCATCGCGCAGAGCCGCCGCGCGATCAGCGACGAGTCCGGCAGCCGTGCGATGCGCAGGCCGGCATCGAACCCTTCGCCGATCAGGTCCACCGTTGCGTCGCTCAGATGAAGATCGATCGAGACTTCCGGGAAGGCGCTAAGAAACTCCGGCAATAGCGGCGCCACGGCTTTCACGCCGAACGTCATCGGTACCGCGAGCCGCACCAGCCCGCGCGGCGCCATCGATTGCGACAACGCTTCGTTCTCGGCGTCCTCGCCGTCGGCGAGCAGCCGCGTGGCGCGCTCGGCGAGCCGCTGCCCGGCATCGGTCAGCGCCAGCCGCCGCGAGGTGCGGTTGAACAGCCGCGCGCCGAGCCGCTGCTCCAGCCGGCTGACCGCCTTGGACACCGTGGCCTTGGACAGCGCCAGTTCGGCCGCGGCCGCTGCAAACGACCGTAACTCCACGACTTTCGCGAAAATCGCGAGCGCCTCGAAATCCGGGAGCTTTGACATTCGGATCGCCTCCAAGGCTCATTTTTGGAAACAATGAGTTTCAATAGTTTCTATTTATATACCATGCCGGGCGGCATATCCAAAGGCCATCGGAATTCAAGCAACGGAGAAATCCAATGACCAAGAAGCTCTCAGGCAAGGTAGCCCTCGTCACCGGCGGTTCGCGCGGCATCGGCGCGGCGTCTGCCCGCGCCCTCGCCGAAGAAGGCGCCAACGTCGCCATCAGCTATGTGGCGTCCCCCGCAAAGGCGGAAGCCGTAGTCGCCGAGTTGAAGGCCAAGGGCGTCAATGCCCGCGCCTACAAGGCCGACCAGGCCTCCTCCGTCGACGTCGACCAACTGGTCAAGAACGTCGCCAAGGATTTCGGCCGGCTCGACATCCTCGTCAACAATGCCGGCGTCGCCGTCGGCGGCGCGGTCGACGATCCCAACGCTGACACCGCGGCATTGGCCCGCCAGAGCGCCGTGAACGTCGATGGCGTCATCACCGCGATCCGCGCGGCGGCAAAGCTGATGGGTGAAGGCGGCCGTATCGTCACGATCGGCTCCGATATCGCAACCCGCGCTTCATTCCCCGGCCTCGCCGACTACGCCGCCACCAAGGCCGCGGTCGTCGGCTACACGAAAGGTGCGGCGCGCGATCTCGGACCGCGCGGCATCACCGTCAACGTGCTGCAGCCGGGCTCGATCGACACCGACATGAACCCGGACGACGACCGCGATTTTGCTGACCTCCAGCGCAAGCAGCACGCGCTGCAGCGCTTCGGCAAGCCGGAAGAAATCGCAGCCGGCGTGCTGTTCCTCGCGAGCCCCGAAGCCTCCTTCGTGACCGGCACGGTGCTCAATGTCGATGGCGGCTTCGGCCCCTGATTCAAATCCAGCGAGGCCGGGCGCATGCCGCGCGGCCGCCTAATTCAAGAAACTTTCAACGAAGGAATATCCCATGATCGAACTCAGACCATTTGCAAAACTCGGCAGCGCCGATCACGGCTGGCTGAAGGCAAAACATCACTTCTCGTTCGGCAGCCATTACGACCCCGACAATATGGGCCACGGCTCCTTACGGGTGTGGAACGATGACGAGATCGCGCCGAACTCAGGCTTTCCCGCCCATCCCCACGCCAATATGGAAATCATCACCTATGTCCGCGAAGGCGCGATCACGCATCAGGACTCGCTCGGCAACAAGGGCCGGACGGAGGCCGGCGACGTGCAGGTGATGAGCGCCGGAAGCGGCATCCGTCACTCCGAATACAATCTGGAAGCTTCGAAGACGAAGATCTTCCAGATCTGGATCGAGCCGACGACGAAGGGCGGCCAGCCGACCTGGGGCGCGAAACCGTTTCCGAAGTCGGATCGCTCCGGCAAGCTCGTCACCATCGCCAGCGGTATTGCCGGCGACAAGGATGCGCTGCCGATCCGCGCCGATGCGCGGGTGCTCGCCACCACACTGAAGGCCGGCGAGAGCGCGGAGTATACGCCGAACGAAGCCCGTCACCTTTACCTGGTGCCGGCGGCCGGCAGCATCGAAGTCAACGGCGTACGCATCAACGCCCGCGACGGTGTTGCGATCCGCAACGAGGCGAAGCTGACGATTACCGCGCTGGAAGATTCCGAACTGGTGCTGGTCGACGCGGCGTAGGGGCGTCAATCGAACCAACCGCCGTCATGGCCGGGCTTGTCCCGGCCATCCACGCCTTGACGCAAAAGCAAGACGTGGATGCCCGGCACAAGGCCGGGCATGACGACCGATTTTTTTCTCGAGCACCTCAAACCCAAACCCAAAAGGAAAGCCATCATGGCCAAAGTACTCGTACTCTATTATTCCGCCTACGGTCACATCGAGGCGATGGCGAATGCCGTCGCAGAAGGCGCACGCAAGGCCGGCGCCGCCGTCGACATCAAGCGCGTGCCGGAACTGGTGCCCGAAGCGGTCGCCAAGGCTTCCTATTACAAGCTCGATCAGGCCGCGCCGATCGCAAAGATTGAGGACCTCACCAATTACGACGCCATCATCGTCGGCACCGGCACCCGCTTTGGCCGGATGGCGTCGCAGATGGCGAACTTCCTCGATCAGGCCGGCGGCCTCTGGGCAAAGGGCGCGCTGCACGGCAAGGTCGGCGGCGCGTTTACCTCGACCGCGACCCAGCATGGCGGGCAGGAAACCACGCTGTTTTCGATCATCACCAACCTGCTGCATTTCGGCATGACCATCGTCGGCCTGAACTATGGCTTCGCCGGCCAGATGAAGCTCGACGAAGTCACCGGCGGCGCGCCCTACGGCGCGACCACGATTACCGGCGGCGACGGCAGCCGCCAGCCCAGCGAAAACGAACTCGCCGGCGCGCGCTATCAAGGACGCGTGATCGCCGAGACCGCGAACAAACTGCGTGGCTGATGCGATATGGGCGGCATTCTCATTCGGGAATGCCGCCCTATTTCGTCCCTCAGGGCGACGGAAACAATGATGGTCGAAATTCTCTTTCTCGCTCAACAGGCACGCCGGCCGCTGCAGGCCCTGGCGCGGCGCTGGTGGTGCAGGAGCCTGTACCGCGCCTCGCGCGGACAGCGGCGCTGCCGGGAGTGCACTAAATCGTGAGGCGCGGTTTTTAAAGGCCGCGTGAATTCGTGATACGCCTTCTGCCTTCACGGCAGACACGCGCAGGGTTGTGGCATGAGTAACAATTCGCAAGTCCCGTGGCCGGAGTTGCCGACCGCGGCGTGGCGTGACACCTGTGTGACGCTGCAGCTCTGGACCCAGATCGTCGGCAAGATCCGGCTGACCAAATCGCCCTGGCTCAATCATTCCTGGCATGTGACGCTCTACGTCACGCCGCGCGGATTGACGACGTCGCCGGTCCCCGACGGCGCGCGAACGTTCCAGATCGACTTCGATTTCATTGACCACACGCTGCGCATTTCAACCAGCGACGGCTCGCTGGAGCAATTTACGCTAGCAGGACATTCGGTCGCCAGCTTCTACGTCGCCACGATGGCAGCGCTTGCCGAACTCGGCATTGCCGTTGCCATCGACGAGATGCCGAACGAATTGCCGGAGCCGGTGCGCTTTTCAGAGGACACCAAGCACGCTTCCTACGATCCCGATGCTGTCGGGTGCTTCCTGCAAATTCTCGTCAACTGCGACCGCGTCTTCAAGCAATTCCGAACCGGCTTCCTCGGCAAGGCCAGCCCGGTGCATTTCTTCTGGGGCAGTTTCGATCTCGCGGTGACGCGCTTCTCGGGCCGCCGCGCCCCGCGCCATCCCGGCGGCGTGCCGAACCTGCCCGATGCGGTCGCACATGAAGCCTATTCACACGAAGTCAGCAGCGCCGGCTTCTGGCCGGGCGGCGGCGCGATCGATTATCCTGCGTTCTATTCGTATGCCTATCCCGAGCCACCGGGTTTCCGCGCAGCGAAGGTGCGACCGAATGCGGCCTTCTTCAGTGAAGCGCTGGGCGAATTCATCCTGCCCTACGATGCCGTGCGAACGGCAACCGATCCCGACAAGGCGCTGCTCGATTTCCTGCAAAGCACCTATGAGGCCGCGGCAATATCGGCAAAGTGGGATCGCGACGCGCTGGAGTGCGATCCTGGCCGACCGGCCGTAGTGCGGCGGGTTTAAAGCTGCTGCGTAGGGTGGGCGCAAAGCGCGTGCCACCATCCCCGTCCATTTTGCGAAGGGAAGGTGGGCACGGCGCGATGCGCCCTTGCCCCCTACGGATTCCCCAAGCTAATGCCGCAGTTGCGGCTTCACGATGGTCTGGCGAACTTCGGCGCCGCAGTCGGCGCACTCATACGTGAAGTCGATCTTCGCCATGCTCCAATGCGGCTCGACGTCGCGCACATACATCGGAACTCCGACGCAGCTCGGACAGATGACGAAGGCCGGTTCGATATCGTGATGATGGATATAGGCTGGCATGTCGGCTCTCCCCAAGAAGACAATCAAGAAAGCATTCACCAGTAGTCCCTGACCCGTAGCGCAGCCTACGCCTCTGGCGTGCAGGCGATCATGAACTCTCGCGAACACAGGCAGAACGTCCCCACAATCCCGGCATGTGTTGCAAATTTGCACGGCTGTTCCCGTGCGGCAAGAATATGTCAATTCTCTTCGCGTGACAGCGGTTTACCGAGCGCGCGTTTCAACCAGTCATCGAGCCGCGGATAGTTGCGCACTGTACGCACCATATGATCGCGCAGCGCGTAGGGCCATCCGCGCCAACTCAAGGCGGCGCTGATGTCGATCAGCGGCAGCCGCGTCACACCGAAGCGGCGCTTGTAGGTGTAATTGCCGACAGAGAAGTCGAACTCGCGCACGCCGTCCTGGTGCAGAGCCGCCATGGTGCGCTCGATGATCAGCCGGCCCGGCGAACAGTTCGACCATTTCTCGCCGGCATTGCTGATGCGGATCATCACGTAGCGTGAGCCGGTCCTGATGCCGAGCAGCGTCGCCACGATCTCGTCGCCGACCGTGAGCGCCGAGACCAGCGCATAGCCATTGCCGACGCCATCGCGCACCAGGTTGCGGTAGAATGCCGCGCAGGTCTCGTCATTGAGGGCGTAGTTCCGCCCGATGCTCTGCATCCGCGCGGCTTGCTGAACCTCGGTGGTCGCGAGAATCCGCAACGCTTCACTGGTATCGGTGACGATCGCAAAGGATGCGGCGGTATCGCGCGTGAAGACGCGCCAGCTCCGTTGCAGCTCCGTGCGCACGACTTTTTGCAGCGTGTAGCGCCAGGCGTCGTAATCCTCGCCGGTGGTGACGAGATTGCCGTTGAGCAAGCACGGACCGCCGGTGTCGAGCAAGGCGAGCGGGTTGGGCCTGCCATCGAGATCGATGGGCACCTTGCGAAGGCGGATGAGATCGGCCGCCTCAGGCATGCGGCGCAGCGCCGACAGCAGGCAGCGCCACAGCGCGCGCATCGCTTTGGCATCACGCGGCGCGGCGCTGCCCAAGATCGGCGCGTTGTAGTCGGTCAGATTGAGATCGGCGAATTCGACCGTTGTGATCTTGTCTTGCCGGCGGCGGATCAGCGGCAGCAGCATCGCCGGTTCGCCGGTCGATGCGTCCGTGACAACAGCGATTAAAGGCGCCACGCCCTCGGCACCGGCGAAAGCGGCGTACCACGCGTCATACCATTGCGGATGCTGGAACGGCGTCGACGGGCTGATATCGTGCCAGCGCGCGACGGCCTGCTTCCAGTCGCGCGGCAGCTCGACACGGAATCCGGCCGAGCGGCTCGTTGATCGCGCCGCCACTTGCCCCGCATTGGTCGTCAGCACCGTCATCGGCGTTGCGACCTATGCCGCCTTCGGCAGATCGACGATCCTGCCGGGCTCAGCGGCGTCAAGGCGGAAATCGATCGCGCGGCGGGCGTTGCGCTCGCGCTTGACCCACTTGCTGTCGCGCACGAGCTTTTGCAGCACCGCCTTGGCGAAGAAGGACGGCCCGCGCAGATTGCTGGTCTTCGGCGTATAGCCGAAGCGATGGCGCAGCAGGCCGTTGGCGAGGTGGACGATCTGGGCGCGGCGGATCTCGTCGTTGCCGTAGGATACCGTCATGGAAATATTGACGGTGCCGAGATTCTCGACGCGGTGCGGCGCGTTCAGCGGCCAGTTCAGCATCTGGCCGGGTTCGAGGTCGAACACCTGCGCATGCCGGTCGTACCAGGGCGCGTAGGGCAGATCGACCTCGACGTCGAACAGCGCGATGTCCTCGAGGTGTTGCGGCTTGATGAACGGCGCGGTGTTTGGATAGACGTAGACCCGCTTGCGCCCGGCGATCTGGATCAGGCCCTGCCCCGGCAGGTCGGCATGATAATAGACCTGCGCGTCCGGCGAAGAGATCAGAATACCGGCCTGGTGGTTCGGCACCACGAACCCAGGAACGTTGGCCGCAATCTCCTCGAACATCCGGTCGATCAGCTTGCGGTAGCGGCTATCGACCGAACCGACATTGCGCATGTTGAGCCAGAGCCCGCCCCGGGAAATCGCTTCGATGACCTGCCGGCCGGAGAGGTTACCGATATCGCCCTCGCGCCACACGCGGCTGGATCCCTTGGCGCCCGTCTTCACCAGGCTGTAGTGCTCGCGCGGATAGCTCTCGATCAGTTGGGCGAGATCGTCCATCGAGAACGCCGGCGATTTGTGCATCTCGTGTTGGAGCCGGATCGGCTGGTGGCTCCAAAGCTCGGAATGCGTCTCATCCCAAGTGCTGAAGATCTTGCCTGTCATCGCCGCGCTCCTGCTTCCCGTTACCTGGCCCGCCCATTCCGACTGTCCCGAAATCGCGGCCGGCCACCATTGCCGGGACCGCTCGATGTCCCGTTATGAGACGGTCGGACGGCCTTCATGGTCGGATTGGCAAGAACGGTGCCGGGCGGACGCCGGCGCTTACCGGAAGCTAATGTCTGGGATGTATGGCTAACGCCGACAGTTCCTGGAAACCCCGCCGCCGCACGATGACTGGAGAAACCCGATATCGGGCGCTGTTTCTAGGCGCGGGACCGCAGATGCATTGCGGCGTCGGCCAGTTCACCCGGCTGTTGCAGGAGGCGATCGAAAAGCTCGAGCCCGGAACCAGCGCGACGTTAACCCTGACGCGCAGCGAAGGCTCGCTTTCCGAGATCTGGCGCGCGGTCGGCACGGCGCAAAGCGTGGTCTGCAACTTCCCGATCGTGGCCTGGAAGCGCGTGATGTTCGCGCCGCTCGCAGCGATGGCGATCGCCAAGCTGCGCCGACGTAAGGTCGTCCTGATCCAGCACGAATGGGACGGGCTGCATTGGCTGCGCCGCATCACCTACATGCCGGCGCTGCTGCTGGCCGACACCATCATCATGTTTTCGCCGCTGGTGCAGCGCGAGCTGGCCAGCGACCGCCTGCTCGGCTGGACCGCCAGAAAGAGCGTGCTGGCGCCACTGCCGCCGAACATCGAGGCCCCGGCGGGAATTGAAGATTCGAAGTTGCGGCATCGCCTGATCGCCGCGAAAGGTGACGGGCGGCTCCTGATCGGTCATTTCGGGTCGATCTATCCGGGCAAGCAGCCCAACGCACTGCTCGAGATCGGCGCCCTTCTGAAGCAACGCGGGCTCAAGCCGCTGATCGTCTATATCGGCTCCTTCATCCGCGGCGTCGACAAGGTCGAGCAGGAGTTTCATGCCCGCGCCCGAGAACTCGGCATCGCCGACGACGTGATCGTCTCCGGCTTTGTCGCCTCCGATCACGAGGTGTTCGGCCTGTTCAGCGAGATCGACGCATTCTGCTATCCGCTCGACGAAGGGCTCACCGCGCGGCGCTCCAGCATTCTCACCTGCGTGCAATCCGGCCGTCCGCTGATCGTCGCAGGTCCCGCGCTGCCGGAGGAATTCGACCACCATCCGCGCTTCAAGGAATTGATCGGCCGCGGCGCCATCGCGCTGGTCGCGCGCGGCGCTGATAACGAGGCCTATGCCGACCGGATCGCTTCGGTGGTCAAACGGCCGCCGGTACACTTGCCATTCGATTTCGACGGCTGGTGGAAGGACGTTGCCGAGGCGGTGCGGGCGCAGCTCTGAGCCTCAGGCTTTCGCCCGAAACCGGGCGAGGTAGTGCAGGCCGAATACCGCCAACAGGAACGTGAACCACGAGGGTTCGGAACGGTCGAGGAAGAAGCTTTCCATCGCCGACAGATAGAGCCCGAACAGCCAGATCCGCAGCAGCATCATGGCGAGCGGCCCGTTGTTGCCGCCCTCATCCGCCCGCTGAAAATTCCTTAAAGGAAGGATCACCAGCACCAGGATGAGCAAGGCGAGCCCGGGCAGGCCCGTGCCTAGCGCGGTGTCGAGATAGCCATTATGGCTGTGCGCGGCAAAGCCAGCCCACTCCTTGCCTTCCGGCAGATTTTGAATGGCGCTGCTGCCCCAGAAGGACGCAAAGCCATAGCCGGTGAGCAGCCGCGCATGGAGCGACTGCAATGCAAACGCCCAGATGTCGGTGCGGCCGGTAAATGTCGAATCGAACGGCAGCAATTTGGAAATCCCGGCGAGGCCCTCAGACATCACCGCGCCGATGCTCAACAGGTTCAGCAATACCAGCGGCGTGAGCAAGATGATCGCGCGAAGCCAGAGCATGCGGATGAAATGGATTGTCGACGTCAGCAGCAGCACCACAAAGCACAGGGTCAGCGAGCTCTTTCCGGCCGAATACAGCAGAAACAGCGAGGCGAGCACGATGATGGCGGCACCGGATAGCCACAGGCCGGAGCGGATGACGTAGACGCCGAGAAACAGCACCACCACCATGATGGACGCGGCCTGGTTCTTGTGGCCGAACGCGCCGCGCCAGTTGCCGGCGAGGCCGGGCTCCTGCGGATCGGACGCCAGGTGAATCGAAAGATCGGGGGCCAGCAATATTCCGAGATAGCAGATCGCCAGCAATGCGAGCGCGGCGACCGTGAACCAGTGCATCAGTTCCTGCTGCGACCTTGGCAGCAGCATGAGAGCAGCAGTCACCGCGATGACGCAGATCGTCAAGGAAAGACGCTTGATCGACGTCGTCGGATCGAACGACAACACGACCGTCACCAGGAGCCAGGCGCCGAACAGGACAAACGCCGGCGACAACAACGTCACCAGTCCCCGCGCGTCATTTCGCATCGCGAGCGCAATCGTCAGCACGCTGAGGGCGCCGAACACCGCATAGGTCGCCAGCTCGTTTCCGGTACCGGCATCGCCAATCTGCATATTGCCGAGGCTTTCAAACGGATGCAGCGATATCCAGCCGAGCAGCAGCGTTCCGACAAATGTCGCGCCGCGAACGATATCCATCACCTGCTGGCGCTCTATCCCGGCGGCCAGCTTACGGATTTCGGATGCGTCGACGAGCTGGCTCATGAGACGATCTTCGAAGCCTTGTACGGTTGCGGTTCGAGGCCGAACGCGGCCAGCGCGCTGCCGATCGCAACCGTGACGGGATGCATCGCAATGGTCCGCTCTCGCTCGGTCAGGACGGCACACACGGCATAGACCAGCGAAAGCGGCAAGGCCGCCAGCAGTTTGGCGGTCAACTTCGCCCGCAGCCAGGCCGTCGGCGTCGCCTTGCGCTGGACGTGATAGTTGATCGCGCCGATCCGCAGGCCGCGCATGACAAGCCATTTCAGGCTGGTGCGGCCTTGCGGCACGGTCTCCGAGATCACGGCTTCGTTGACCCAATGAAAGCGCAACCCGAGCCTTCGGCAACGGTAGAAGAAATCAGTGTCGCCGCCGCCCAGAAAATTGAAACGGAGGTCGAACGCCGGCATGCCCAACCGCGCAAACACCGAGCGCCGGATCAGGCAATTGCCGCAGCCATAGATCACCGGCACCGGGCCTGAGGCATCGTAAGCCGGCGCAAAAGCCGGGTGGCGCCGCAAGCCGCGCTTCCGTGCGTCATCGAATTCGGGGAATACCGGTCCGCCGACGATGTCGGCGCCGGTCGCATTGGCGGTCCTTACCATCTGCTCCAGCCAGTCCCGCGACGCGATTTCATCGTCGTCGATCATCAGGAAGCTGGTTGCCGCCGGGAACATCTGCAGCGCCGTCTCGAAGGCGGCGTTGATCGCATGGCAATTGCCCTGCCGCGGCTCGATCACGCATAGCCCTGTGAATTTTCCCGACGCGAGGTACTCGACGGCAACCGGGACGCTCTCGCTCTTCGAGGCATCGTTCTCCACCATGACGACGGCGAAGCGGCGGCTGGTGCGCTGCGCGGCAAGCGACTCCAGCGTCCGGCGCAGGTACTGCGGCCGGCGGAAACAGGGGATGCAAACCACGATTTCGGTTGCGGGATCGAGCGCCGGCGAAGCCGCCACCAGCGCGCGCAAAGCCCTGACCGATGGCTCGGGCCCGTCCATCCGGAGATCGTTGGTCGAAAGCTCTGCCATGACGCTCAGGTCGTTCACGAGTATGTCTCATCGTCCCGAAACGGGATGGCCGGCGTAATCGCGGGACAGTTCCGTCTCGATAAAGTCGTTCGTTCCGGGGTTGATCCGGCCGTTCCGAACGTAACGCTGGCAGCGGTGCAATATTCGGTCCGATGCCGAAACGTGAAGCAGCGAACTTCGACGACGGTTAATGGACGGGGTTAATCCGCGCTGAACGAACGCTCGCCGCAAATCAGCGGCTAAACAACTTACGGAATAGCCGCTGCGAATCTGGAAACTGGCCGTTGTCGATCTGGGTAGGCCACGCACCGTTGACGTCGAAGTAGGCGGCGTAGGCAATGCTGCCTTCGTTCTTCATGAACCAGTCGTGCATCTGCTGAATGAAGAACGGGTTGTCGCCGGCATTGCCCACGCCCCATTCAGGGTAGCTCATCGGCTTGCCGTGCTTGCGCGCAAAATCGCGGTGCCATTCCAGGCCATATGGCGCCTTGACGTAGAAGGTGTTCCAGCGCTCCTCGGGCGTGCCCTCCTGCTTGAAATCGTAGACGTCGAGACCGATGTAGTCGACGACGTCATCGCCGGGATAGCTCGCGTCCGCCGGCATCTCCTGCGGCCCCCACCCCGGACACCAGTCGAACTTGAAGGTAGTGGAGTGACGCCTGAATATTTCCACGACGCGGCGGAACGCCTTGATGTAATCGGCTTCATGGCCTTTGGCGAACCACGCCATTTCAGCCAGATTCATCTCCCAGCCGAGCCGAATGACCGCCTGCGGATGCGCTTCCGAAATCGCCCGGGCGGCAGCCTCGAATTCGGCATCGTGAAGCCCATCGGCCACGTCGGCGAGAGGCGTCCCCTTCATCGTCAGCGGGATCGACCAAACCACATTGCGCGCGGGATTGAGCTTCTTCCATATGCCCGGAACCCAGCTCAATTTGGAAGAGTCCTCCCAGGTCGTCCCGCCATAGAAGTCGACGCCGAGCACCGAGGACGGCTTCTGCTTCAGCCATTTTTCCCATGCCTGCAGCGTATGCTCGCGTCCTATCGGACCCCAGTTGACGAAGGCGCCCGCGAACTTCGGCGGGTTGGAGACGGCGCGTGAGGCGGCGTTGCTGTCGACATGCGCCAGCAGCAGCACGGTCAGCACGAAGGCTGCCAGAAACAGCACCAGCCGCTTCATACCGAGCCCTTTGCGCCGCCTTGGATCAGTTCGAAACATCTACCCTCGCATGCTTTCTGGCAAAGGCCGCCGATAGCCTTCGTCCTACCTCGATCGCGCCTTCGGCCGTGAGATGCCCCGCATCGAATTGCATGGGGATGTCGCCCCGCACAAATTCGTCACAACGATCGTCGCGGCAAACGGCATCGTAAACGGAAAGATAGGTGGCGCCTGCAGTCGTCACCATCTGCTTCAAGGCCAGATCTCGTTCGCGAATTCCGGGCGTACGCCGCGCACTCGCACGCGACGGCATGTCGTGCAGGATACCGTCCACGAGAAGCCGCGGCAGCGCCGCATCATATTCGACGATCGGACCAAGCACTGTGACGTCGATCGCTCTTGATTTCAAAAATTGCAGCGTCGCCGACAGAAACGGCAGATCCTCATCCTTCCACGATGCGGCAAGCAGTACGCCGTCGACCTCGTTATGGACAAGAAAATCGCTGAACACGAATTCCATCAGATGGCGGCAAACCGGTGTGTCATACCGCGAACCCGCTGCGACGGCCGGGCGGCAAAGGCTGGCGGTCGCCTGCATGAGATTGATTTCCGGCATCGCCAGCGAAAGCCCGGACCAGAGATGCGCGGCGTGGCTGTCACCGACGAGCAGGTAGTTCGGCCGCGCCGGATCAGGCTTCAGGCAGGTCTCGACATCGAGCTTCTGGCGGTTGCTCGACAGAAAGCAGCGGCCGGTGCGAACCGCGACTGAAGAATCGTAGGCCAGAAAGGAGCCGATCTCGACAATGCGCTTGGAAAAGCGGAACGGCGCGCCGCTGAACAGGATCACCAACCCGCACAGCCCGACCGTCGAGGCCATGGTGGCCGAGGTCGCGCCGAAAATGGCGGCCTTCGACGTTCCCTTCGCCAGGTTGCGGAACGGCGCCTCGACCAGCTTCCACGACAAACAGGCGATGCCGATGGAGAGCGCGATCAGTATCAGTTTTGCCGATGCGGACGACTCCGTGAAGAAAATGGCGTCGGTTCGCTGAAACACGGTAAGCGGCCAGTGCCACAGATAGAGCGAATAGGATATCAGCCCGACAAACACGAACGGCCGCAAGGACAGCAATCGCCCTGCCACCGAGACGGCACGCTCGCTGGACGCAATCACCAGCACCGTGCCGACAGCGGCGAGACCGGTCATCGCCAGTAACGGCACCGCCGGCGACCCGAATATGATGACGCCAAGCAACAGCGATAATCCCGACACGCCGCTGGCGTTTCGCCAGAATGCGGTTTCCGGCACGGGAACAAATTCGACCGAGAGCAGCGCGCCCAGCGCCAGCTCCCAGGCCCGGAACGGGGCAAGATAGAACGCAAATGCGGGATTTCGCGCGCTCATCGCCAGTGCACCGGCAAACGAAGCCGCGGCGACGATGGCGAACAGCAGCCCGGCGCGCTTCGGCGCGAAGCGATACACCAACAGCATCAACAGGGGTGCAGCGAAGTAGAACTGCTCTTCGACGCCGAGCGACCAGGTATGCAGCAGAGGCTTGGTTTCGGCCGGAGCGTCGAAATAGCCGGCGGTCTGCGCAAAATAGACATTCGAGACCGACGCCACGGCGCTTGCGAGACTCCTCGCGTAATCTACGAGTTCAACCGGCAGGCAATAGAGCGCGGCAAGGACGCTGGTGACGAGAAACATCACGAACAGCGCCGGCAGGATACGCAGGATCCGGCGCTTGTAGAAATTGGCGAGCGAGAACGATCCTTTGCGGATGTCCGCATCGATCATGCCGCAGATCAAATACCCGGAGATGACGAAGAAGATATCGACACCGACAAAGCCGCCGGAAAAGCCGGGGACGCCGACGTGGTAGAGCAGCACGGGGATGACGGCGATCGCGCGCAGGCCGTCGATGTCGGCGCGGTATCTCGTCACCTCGGACTCACCAGCCGCGCAACGACGCGCCGCAGGAAGCCGGCGGGGTGGTGGGCGCTCACCGTCGCAAAAGGATACAGGCCGGACAGGTCGGCTGTATCAAAAAGAACAGGAAGCTCGCAGCCCGCTTCTTGCGAAATGGGTTTTCGTTGGAAATTGGTCATCTGAAATCCAATCGTCGAAGATGTCGACGATGCCAGGGACCGGTTTGCAATATCCGGTCCATCATGGGCGCACGCGCAAACGGCGCTTCCGCCATGGTTACCGCGGAGCCGGAGCGGCACCAGTGTGTCGCAAATGCGGACACCGCGGACGGAGCGGGTGTACCGGAAATTGCCGGCCTCGCGGGGCCGCAGCGCTCTAGCCGTAAGATACGCAGGAAAAAACGGCAGGTTAACCAAGCCGACGCGCCGCAACACGCAGTGCGCCGGTCCGGCACCGATCTTGCTCAATGGGTACCGCGGAAGGAATCCGCCGGTTAACGGCGCGCTTCCAGCAGATTGTCGAGATGAATTGCAACGTGTCGTTAACCCTGAACCCATTGCCGAAGCGAAGTTCCACGCTTCAAAGGCCGAAAGTATAATGCTCAGCCAGACGTTCCATTATTCGGTTGCGAGCATCGTATCGGCCGTGATCGGCTTGCTGAGCGCGGTCGTATTCACGCGCCTGCTCTCGCCGGAAGAGTATGGGGTGTACGTCGTCGGTCTGAGCACCGCGGGCATCGTCTCGGCGCTCCTGTTCACCTGGGTCCGCGTCTCTGCCCTGCGCTTCCAGTCGGAAGGCGGCACGATCGACGTCAGGAAGACCATCTTCGTCGCCTATCTCATCTCCGCCCTTGCCGCGCCGATCGCGCTCCTCGTCGCCACATTGACGACGTCGGTATCGCTGGAGCGAAATCTCGCGGCCATCTTTTTCGCGCTGGGGCTCGGCCTGTTTGAACTCGGACAGGAACTGCTGAAGGCGCGGCTGCAATCATTCGCGTTCATGTCGGCGTCGATCATTCGCGCTGGCCTGGCCTTCACGCTGTGCCTGGCCGCGGCGCTACTCGGCGGCGGCGGACTGTGCCAGCTCGCGATGGTGACCATCACCTATTTCGTCACGACGACGCTCTTTGCCAGCACGATCCTGCGATCCCCCGTAGCCGGGCCGAAAATTTCCGATTTGCGGACGTTCGCGGGCTTCGGCATTCCGATCACGCTGTCGGGCATCGTCTTTGCGCTCCACGCCGCGCTCGACCGGATGCTGGTGTTTCATTTCATGGGCGACCATGCGGCAGGCCAGTACGGCGCGGCCGCCGATCTCGTCCGGCAGATCATCCTGATCCCCGCGGTAAGTATCGCATCGGCAACGATCCCGCTGGCGGTGCGTGCGTATACTACCGGCGGCACCGCCGAAGCGCGGCCGCATCTGGAGTTCAGCCTGGAAATTCTGCTGGCCGCCGTCTTGCCGGCCGTCGCCGGCGTGGCGCTGACGAGCAGCTATATTGCCGGCGTGATCCTTGGCAGCGAGTTCCGGGAGACCGCGGCGCAGATCATGCCGATCCTGGCTTTTGCCTGGCTGTTTCAGTCGATTTCCCAATCCTACATCCACGCGAGCTTTCATCTCGCCAAGACACCTTTCATGATGACGACGCAGAGCATCGCGATGCTGATCGCGAACTTGCTGGTCATGCCGGTCCTGCTCGCCAGATTTGGCCTGGTCGGCGCGGCGTCGAGCCTCGTGATCGTGGAAGCATTCGGCGCGGGCCTCGGCTGGTTTCTCACGCACAACGCCTTTCCGCTTCCCTTCAACGCGTTCCAGGTCCTGCGCATCGTCTCGGCGACGGCGATCATGGCGCTGGTGCTGACATTCCTCAAACCGCTGCTTCCGATCGGCGTGGTCTCGTTCGGCGTGCTGGCCGCAACCGGTTGCGTCGTCTACGTCGCCGCAGCCTTCGCGTTCGACATCGCCGGCCTGCGCAAGGCCGTGATCGCCTATGTCCGGCGTCGCAATCTCCCGGCCTCGTCCATCAGCGCCCCGGCCACGGGGCTACCCAGCATGTCGATAAGAGAACCATGATGCGGCTAGCGAGTAAAAATACGGTCGTCGCAGCCGACAATCGACATGTCATTTGTCGAACCAATCCGGTTTCGCTGCCGGACTTCACCGACAAGCGGCGCGAGGCGACGCGCCCGCCCGCGTTTCGGGGCGAGAATTTCGAGCGCGACTTCGACAGCAATACGCTGTTCTACGACGCAGTGCAGGTGAGCAAATCGAAGGTTGCCCTGTTTGCGCCGCCATTCTTCAATCTCGCGCGCGATGTCGCGACGACAAATTTCATCAGCGGCGCCGGCACCCGCAAGGCGCGGACGAGGCACCTCGACCGCCACGCCCAATTGTGGCTGGACATTCCCGAGCAGGCCGGCCCCATCCAGGCGTTGGGCGAACTGGGGAGCTTCACGTTCCAGGTGTCGCCTAACGAGTCGGAAATGTTCCGGGATCGCCGCGTCATCTTCACGATGTCGAAGGACAATCCGATCGAATGGATCCTCGACTGGGTGAGGTTCAACCGGGACATTCACGGCGCCGATGCCGTTCTGATTTATGACAACGGCTCCAGCGCCTACGACAGCGCCACACTGAGCGCGGCGCTCCGGTCGGTCGCGGGCATCCAATGCTCAGTCGTGATGGAGTGGCCTTTCAAATACGGCCCGCAGGGCGCCAATAGCTGGGACCACTGGGATTCCGATTTCTGCCAGTTGGGGGCGTGGGAGCACGCACGATGGCGCTTCCTTCAGAATGCCCGCAGCGCCATGAACTCCGACACCGACGAACTGGTGCTGTCGAAGACGGGACAATCGGTGTTTGAAGCCGCCGAACAATCATGGACCGGGCTTGTCCGATATCGCGGGCGATGGATCATCGGCGTCGACGACGGTATCCGCGACATGCACAAGGCGCCGTATCGGCACGCCGACTTCTCGATTCTCATGCCGCCGAAATACGAGTTCTCAAGGCTCGTAATGCGGCGCGACGCGAATGAGTGCCTGCCGAAATGGACGGTGGTTCCCGCCCGATGTCCCACGCATGCGCAATGGCATGTCCATTCGATCTTCTCCTGGTGGGCATCTTATTTCTGCACCAGGGACTTTTCGTTTCGGCATTTTCGCGAGATCGGCAGCAACTGGAAATACCAGCGCACCAACCGCGTGCCGTTCGACCCGTCGATTCACACGGCGGACCAGGCATTGATGGACGCTTTTCAGCGCGTCGATTGGGAAAACTAGAATGAACAAGGCAACCCCCACGTCAGAATGGATGAAGCCGATGAACGAGGCAGTCACGATCGACCACCGGCAGGCAGCCGAAACCGTACAGCATCCGCAGGCGCTGCTCGAGCTGGCACATGGCGAGGCACGGCAGAGCCTGTTGACCGTTCACGGCATTCTCGAAGCGAGACTGCCTGAGGGCGAACTCTCGATTTACGAGGCCGGCGGCGGCTCGACCAGCTTCCTGCCGCTCAAGGTGCTGCATCGTGCCCACGTCACCGTGGTCGACATCGACGAGGACCAGATCCGCAACAACGACTATGCGCAGGAGGCAATCCTCGGCGACATCCAGACCCATCGCTTCAAGCCCAGCAGCTTCGATCTCGTGATCTGCTACAACGTGATCGAGCACGTACCCGATGTCGAAGCAGCCCTCCTGAACTTCTGCGCATCGCTGAAGCCGAACGGGCTGATCCTGATCGGCGCGCCCAATCCAAGGTCGCTGTCCGGCGTCGTCACCAAATACTCGCCGCACTGGTTCCACGTCTGGTTCTACCGCCATGTCCGCGGCGACAAGAAAGCCGGCCTGCCCGGCCACGCGCCGTTCCCGACGCTGTTCCATCCGCTGGTCACGCTTTCCAACCTGGAGGCGTTTGCCGAGCAGCACGGCCTGCAGATGATCTACCGCAAGCAGTATGAGAGCCCGCGTTATCCGGAGATGCGGCTGCGCAAGCCTCTGTTCGCGGCAATGGTCGATGCCGCAGCGAAGGTGATGAACTTCTTCCTCCCCGGCAAGACCGACGTGCGGCACGGCGACTACCACGTGATCCTGCGAAAGCGTTGAGACCATGAACGCGATGTTGTCAGAGGCAAGGGCAAAGGTCGGCCACCGGCTGGCGATGCATCTGCGCGTCGATCTGTTCCGTCTGCGCAACAGCACGCCGATGGTCAGCTTTACCTTCGACGATCTTCCAAAGAGCGCGGCGACGACCGGCGCCGGGATGCTCGAAGCGCATGGCGCGCGGGGGACGTTCTATGTCTCGGGCAGCCTGGTCGGCGCCGACGCGCCTGATTGGGAGGCGGGCGAGACCGATGATGTGGTCTCGCTCCACCGCAGGGGTCACGAGATCGGCTGCCATACGTACTCGCATCAGCGCGCCTGCGACCTCGACGAAGCCGCGATGAGACAGGAAATCATTCGCAACCGCGGTTACCTTCGCGCACTCGACCCTTCGATAAAGGTCGATAGTTTTGCCTATCCGTTCGGATACGGCTCCTACGCACGCAAGTATCAGCTCAGGGAGGAATTCCAGACCTGCCGCAGCATCGTACAGGGCGTCAACGCCGGCAGCGTCGACCTGCAGTTCCTGCGCGCCGTGCCGCTGATCGATCGCGAGATGGATCGCGACGGGATCGACCGTGCGTTCGACGGCGCGCAAACCAATAACGGATGGTTAATTTTCTACGGCCACGACGTCACCGACCGGCCGAGCCCCTATGGTTGTTCGCCCGCCTTGCTCGCCCATGCGCTCCGCGCGGCGACGAAGCGGAAGATTCCAGTCCTGACGATGGCGGAGGCGATGCGATGCGCCCGCGCTTAAACGCTTTGTTTGCCAATTCAGGGAATAGTCCCTTGGTGAGTATGGTTAATTTTCCCTGTTGCGTTTGTTCAGCGCTTTTTTTCGGCGCCCGTGGCGTAACCCGAAGAGTAACCCCTCAGCCGATGCGTGCGGCAGTTCGAATGGAAGCTGGGGTCGATGCTTAACTATGACCAGCCGATAGAGCGGGCGAAGCCTGAGGCCGGCCCCGCGGCAACAGCCGCGCCGGCGGGCTTCAGCGTGCTCGATCTGACCCAGCTGCTGTGGCAGCGCAAGGTTGCGATCGCCTCGGCGGCGCTGATCGCCGCCTGCGTCGCGGTTGCGATCGGCAAAGGCCTGACGCCCAAATACACCGCCTCCACCCAGCTCTACGTCGATCCCCGCGAACTGCAGTTGGTCGACCGCGAACTGACGCCGCGCGCCCAGGATACTTCCGGCCTCGCGATGGTGGTGGAGAGCCAGGCGCGCGTCATCACCTCGAACAATGTACTGCTGCAGGTGATCCGCGATACCCATCTGGAAAAGGATCCGGAGTTCGGCGGCGGCGATTCCAGGGGCATCCTGGGATCGCTGCTCGGCCTGATCGGGGTCGAGCTGCGCCCCACCGCCGAGCAGCAGAAGCAGATCCAGATGGGCGCGCTGGAAGCGCTCAATCGCCACATCAACGTCAAGAAGACCGATCGTACCTTCATCGTCGATATCGACGTCTGGTCGTATGAGCCGGCCAAGGCGGCGATGCTCGCCAACGCGATCGCGAAGGCCTATCTCGCCGAATCCAAGCAATCGCAGGCCGCCGCCGCGCGGCGCGCGACCACCGACCTTTCCGGCCGTTTGAAGGAATTGCAGGAACGGCTTCGCAACGCCGAGAACACGCTCGCGGTCTACAAGGCGCAGAACAATTTCGTCGGCAGCCAGGACACGCTGATCAGCGACCAGCAGCTCTCCGCCAGCAACCAGCGGCTCGCCGCCGCCCGCGCGCTGACGCTGGACGCGCAGGCCAAACTCGACCAGATCGCAGCCAGCCGCAAGGCATCCTCCGACGCCGGCGCTATCCCCGAGGCGCTGCAGTCGCAAACCATCGCCAATCTGCGCGCGCAGCATGCCGAAGCGCGGAAGCGCCAGGCGGAATTGCAGAGCGAACTGGGGCCGCGTCATCCGGCGCTGCGCCAGATGGAGCAGCAGGTGCAGGACCTGCGCCGCGCCATCAACGAGGAAGTCGAGCGCTTCGCGCAGTCCGCGAAGAACGACCTGATCCGCGCCCGCGACTATGAAGCCTCGCTCGGCAAGGCGCTGGAAACCCAGAAGCGCCAGAGCGTCCAGATGAGCCAGGCCTCGGTGCGCCTGCGCGAACTCGAACGCGAGGTTGAGGCAAGCCGCGACGTCTATCAGTCGTTCCTGAAGCGATCGCGCGAAACCGAGGAGCAGGAGAGCCTGAACACCTCGAACGCACGCATCATCGGCGACGCCACCGTGCCGCAGCGGCGCACCTTCCCGCCGGCCATGAGCCTGCTCGCGATGATCGGTTTTGTTCTGGGCGGGCTCGCAGCCGCCGGCTGGTTCGTCGCGGTCAACCAGTTGACGCCGCGCACGAACGCCGTTCAGCCTCGGAACAACGCGCCATCGGAGGCTTCGAAGGAACCGACTGCACCTGCGGCCGCGACGCAGCCCGTTACCGAACCGCAGCCCCAACCCGCGGTCAGCCTGATCGAAAAGCCTCCGATCGTCCGGCTACAGGAAACCGACGTGATACGCACGCTCGGCGGCATCCTTGCAACTGATGGCACCGCCGACGTCACGCGGCTCGGCTGGCCGACGCTGCGCGCGGGCTTCCCGCTGATGACCGTCCTCACTGCCATGCGCGAGATGCGCGCGGCGCTGGCCAGGCGCGCCGGCGGGGAAACCTTGCCTGTGATGGCTGTGATCGGCGCAGGTGCGGATCAGGACCGCAGCATCGCCGCGCTGAACATCGCGCTCGCCGCGGCGCGCGACGGCGCCAGGGTGCTGTTGATCGATGCCGATCTCAGGGAACGCGCGCTGTCGGGCAAGGTTGGTCACCTGACCAGCAGCGAGCCCAGCCGTTTCGGCTGGCTCGGCATCGGCGCCAAGGCCGCCCGCGTGATCCAGACCGCCAACGGAATTTCGATCCTGCCGGCCGTCAATGCCACCGATGCGAAAGCCTGTGACGCCATCCGAAAGGCGATTGCGCAGGCCCGTTCCGCCGGTGGCTATGATCTCGTGATTCTCGACGGGCCGGCCATGCCGTGGAGCCCGACCGACCGCAAACTGCTCGACATGGCCGAGGGACTCGTTGCGATCCTCCCGGTGCATCTCGACATCAACGACAGCATGGAAGACATCATCGCAGCCCTCGGCGGGACCGAGCGCAAGCTCGTCGGTGTCGTCCTCAGCGAAGTCAACCCAACGGCGGGCAATCCGCAGCGAGACAAGCAGTATGCCTGAGCGTCGCGTAAATCTCGTCGGGAGAGCGGCCACGGCCAACGTGCCTCGCATCACGTTGGGCGGGCTGCGGCTTGCCGTGCTGGATCTCGAGCAGACCGCGAACTTCATGATCGAAATGGTGTTCCCGCAACGCCGTGTCGACCGCCCGCTCTATCTGACCTCGGCCAATGGCGAGGTGCTGGCACGCTGCTCGACCGAGCCGATGACCGACCGGCTGTTTCGGGCCGCCGACCTGATCAATGCCGACGGCCAGCCGCTGGTGACCGCGTCGAGGTTCAGATCAAAGACGCGGCTGCCCGAACGCGTCGCGACCACCGACCTGTTTCACCTCGTTGCCCGCAAGGCACAGGCGGCCGGTCTGACCTTCTACATGCTGGGCGCGGACGAGGCGGAGAATGCCGCCGCGGTCGCCAGCGTGCGCGAGCAATATCCTGACCTCAAGATCGTCGGCCGTTGCCACGGCTTTCTGCGGGGCGAGGCGCTTCGTGCCAAGGTCGCCGAAATCGACGCGCTGGCGCCGGACTATCTCTGGGTTGCGCTCGGCGTTCCCTATGAACAGGCCTTCGTCGAGGAATTTACCCCTGCCCTCTCCAACGTCGGCGTCATCAAGACGTCGGGTGGGCTGTTCAATTTCCTGTCAGGCAGCCGCGCCCGCGCGCCGCGGTGGATGCAGCATGCGGGCCTCGAATGGGCCTGGCGCATCTGGCTGGAGCCGCGCCGCCTGTTCTGGCGCTATCTGACTACCAATCCGCGCGCGCTCTATCTGTTGCTGAACAGGAACCGATCGGCTGATATCGGCGGGACACACGATCGATGAGCAGCCGTCCGGCCATTCTCGTCACCGGCGGTGCCGGCTATATCGGCTCGCACTGCTGCAGGGCGCTGGATGCGGCGGGCTACCAGCCCGTCACCTACGATAATCTTTCGTCCGGCCACCGCAGCTTCGCCGCAGGCGCGCTGGTGGTCGGCGACATCGCCGACCAGGCCACGCTGGCGCGGACCTTCGCCGAACATGACATCGTGGCCGTCATGCACTTCGCCGCGTCGAGCCTGGTCGGCGAATCCGTTGCCGATCCGCAAAAATACTACATCAACAATCTCGCCGGCACGCTGTCGCTTCTGGCGGCCATGCGCCAGGCCGGCTGTAACCGCCTGGTGTTTTCGTCGACCGGCGCGGTCTACGGCAATGCCGACAGCAAGGCGCTGCGGGAGGACTATCCCTGCGCGCCGATCAATCCCTATGGCGCCTCGAAATGGATGATCGAGCGCGTGCTGGCGGATTATCGCGCAGCCTATGGCTTCGGCTCGTTCGCGCTGCGCTACTTCAACGCCGCTGGCGCCGACCATGCCGGCGGCATCGGTGAATTGCGCGAGGTCGAGACACACCTCATCCCGCGCGCCATGATGGCGCTGCAAGGGCATGTCCCCGACTTCGCGCTATTCGGCGACGATTACGACACGCCCGACGGGACGGCGATCCGGGACTACATCCATGTGACCGATCTCGCGGCTGCCCACGTGCTGGCGCTCAAGCTGCTGCTCGAGGGACATTCAGGCGGCGCGTTCAATCTCGGCACCGGCAACGGTTTTTCGGTGCGTGAGATCCTCGCCGCGATCGCGGCCGAGACCGGCCGCAAAGTCCCGCATGTCGTCAAACCGCGGCGATCAGGCGATCCGACCTATCTGGTCGCCGATCCCTCCGTCGCACGCGCGACATTAAACTTCCGTCCCGCTCATTCGGATCTGGCCACCATCATCCGCACCGCCTGGGCGTGGCACAAGAAGGCGCATCCGCTGAAGACCGGTGCGCCGGTTCGCGATTGAGACCAGGCAATCTCCTGCTGCCTGAGCGCCGGCCTACAGCGGCTTGATCTGCACCTTGCGCCACTTGATCACGCCAGAACCGTATTGCAGCGCGAACGGGCCGCTGGCGTGTTTTGAATCCTGGACATCGACGGTCTTCTGGCCGTTCAGCACGACGACGAGCTGCGAGCCCTTGGCCGTGATTTCGTAGGTGTTCCATTTGCCGCCCGCCTTCGGCATCGGGTCGACCTTGGCCACATCGACGATGGCGCCGGTGCCGTAGGTCGGATCGGGCCGCTTGTCGAAGATATTGACCTCGTAGCAGATCTTGGCATCGATCTTGGCCGACTGGTCGCAGCGAATGAAGATCCCGCTGTTGGCGTCATCGTCGGCCCAGAACTCGACCTTCATCTCGAAATCCTTGTACGAGTTCTTGCTGACGAGATAGGAGGGATCCTTGCCCTCGGTGATCTTGTCTGCGACCAGCGCCCCGTCCTTCATCGCCCAATTGGCTTTACCGACCTCGGTCCAGTCGCCCATCTTGGTGCCGTCGACAAGCGTCACCCAGCCATCGCTCTGGCCGGACGCCACGCTGGAGAATTGAACAGCGGCGGCGCCGATCAACAGACCGGCCGCAAGTATCGACAAACGCTTCATGAACGTAACCCTCCCATGGCTGCTTTTAGTTGGGCCGCAACCTATCACCGCGGCGCGCGGCGTAAATCCGTTTTTCATGCTGCAGCTGCGTTGTGCGACATTTCGCTTACCGCGGCCGCCGATCACGCATGCGCCCGCGCGCCTTGCTCCGCGGGAACGAGACCGGCTAGCATCGCGGCAACAGAGATGAGCGCATCTCAGTTCACGAGACGGCAAGGGAGGAGACCATGAAGGCGATACCCCGCTCCTGGCGATACCTCATGACGCCGCTGGCTTTCGCCGGCATGTTGAGCATCGGCTCCGCTGCGGAACTCAATCCGGCCGCCGTCATCTACAAACTGCCGGACCAGATTCCCTGGGGTCCGGTCAATGCTGCCGGCGCGCAAAGCGCTGTTGTCGTAGGCGATCCGGCCAAGCCCGGCTTCTACATGGTCTACAACAAATGGACCAAGGGCAATCATTTCAGCCGCCCGCACTTCCATCCCAACGATCGCTACATCGTCGTGCTGCAGGGCACGTGGTGGGTCGGCTCGGGGCCGAAATTCGATCCGGCCAACACGACGCCGATGCCGGCCGGCAGCTTTGTCACCCATTTCGCCAAGCAGGTGCATTGGGACGGCGCCAAGGATGAGGACGCCGTTCTGCTGATCATCGGCGAAGGCCCGGCGACCTCAACGGCGGCGGAAGAGAAATGACCCCGGCGCAGCCAGTCTATTCCTGCAACTAGTTTCCACGGCTCTTCACATGCTGCTTCAATGCAGTCTGCGGGCCCGCGAACAGACAGGTCAGGGTCAGGAGCGACGCGGCTTCGACTACGCGGGCCGGAACACAATGCCCAGCGAATCGAAAAGGTTCAGTGGCACGACCATTCTCTCAAGCATGGGCAGTTGCATCTTTCGAACTATCGGCAAATAAGCTCCAAGACGCTGGCTCAGATAATCGGCAGTGAAGTACCAGGACGGGCGAAAAATGGCGATGGGCTCCAGACCTGCGTGCCGCAACGCCGCCAAAAGTGTCTCCCGCTCAAAATAGCATATGTGGGCCATACGATAGTGCCACCAGTGCTTACCCATGGCTCGAGCAGCCACTGACGCCACGTCGGGGGTGATAACAAGTCCTGTACCGTCTGGCGCCAGCACGGTGCGCGCCTGCACAAGCAACTCGATGGGATCAGAAACGTGCTCGATGACGTCCACAAGGGTGACCACGTCATAGGGTCCGGCAATCCCCTCGTTAGGCAGAACACCCGCCTGTATCTTCAGACCGTGAGCCGCCGCGCTCCGAACCATCCACTCACTAGGCTCTATCCCTTCGGCGCGATATCCCAAGCGGGTCGCGACTTCGACCAAAATTCCGCTGCCGGCACCAATATCCAGCAAACGACCGTCAGGACGATAACGACGTACCAACTGGAGGAGACGTTCGGCTTGTAAGGAGCGCGGCGCACGGCTAGCTTCATAACCTGGGTCGTCCATCGCCTGATAAAACGACAGGACGTCGGAGAAATCCGAACACTGGCGAAAGCCGCAAGCAGTGCATTGGTATATCGCTGCGCACTGACCATAGTTCGCGTCGGTAACGCGGAACGCGGCGGCGTCGACGGTCGATGGAACGTCAGCCGCCTTCACGCAGGTCAGCTTGACTTCGCCGCACAGCCAACAATTCTTTTTCATTCAGCACTCTCGCGTTGCAAGCTAAATCTACAATCTTAAGTTTCGTTTAACGCTGATACATTTATTGTGCTGGCGGGCGTACCGTTCCGAGAGTCTTATTGTCGGGCTGGTCACGTTGACCGCGCTATATATCCAAAAAATAGCGACAGCATCGCAACGATGAGCAGGCAGTCAACACGCATGAATTTTCGACGCCTGATGTTGCCTTGAATTAATTGGGGTGGCGCTTGAAAAGCGGGGTTACGGTGGCACAAGTCTCTGTCAGCACGAAAGCGGGCGCGGGCGAATCCGGAATAACGGCTCAGTTGCTTGGCTATGCGGTCACCTGGATACTGCCGGTTCTGGCGGGCCTGCTGATTATTTGGCTGGCGCTAAGTCTCACAGACTTCTACTACCCGCACGCTTGGGTTAGTGCGCATATAGCGACAATCGCGCATTCCTTTGCCACCCACGGAATCATTGATCTTCACGGCATACCAATCGAGAACTTTGATCCCTTAACGACCCAGCCGGACAATTATCTGCATTGGCCGCCGTTCTTCTACTACGTCTTGAGTCTGGTTCTGCGCGCATTTCCGGATTCCATTCGAGCGATGCACCTCTTTATGGCGGTCATCGCCATCGCCAACGCTTATCTGATGTGGAACATCGCATCGATGTACTTCAAGCCCAGAGCGGCAATCGTTTGCGGCAGCGCTTTCCTGCTCATGCCCGCCACGCTCCGGTACGGCTTGATTCTTCTGCCGGCCAACCTGGCCATGCTGGGAGTTTCGTTGGCGCTGTTGTTTATGTTGCGTTACCTGCAAAGTGCCGATGCCGGACGCGAAAGGTTGCTGGATCTCGGACTCAGTGCGCTCGTCTTTTTTCTTGCTTGTGTTGCCTCCTGGGAGCCGTTTCTGGCGCTGCCTGGATTGCTGCTCGCGTACGTCTTCAATCGCCGATCGGAGATTTTGAAGACGTGCTTTTGTTGGGCAATCGCGGCAATCGCAGCAGGCGCGAGTACATTAGCCATCTATGCCTTGTCCGACCCCACGTTCTTATCGGACTTGTGGTCGATCTTCACGTTTCGGCTGGGGCTGACCCAGTATTTGCCCATGTCGGCGCGGGTTCACCCCGTAGAACGGCAGCTGGAAACCATAGACAGCCTCAACGTATTTTCCTCGGCACCTCATTTTTTTGAAGCTTACGTCATACGTACGCAGTTGTTCTGCGGATCGCTCGGTATCGTCGGCATCTTTGCGCTAGTTTTAACCGCGCTCCGCCGCCGTCGGAGCTTTCCCAACAACTCTTTCGATGCGGTCCTGCTACCGCTCTGCACAGTCTGGTTGGGGTGGGCGGCCATCATGCAGGGGCATTACATCATACACGAATATCAGATGATCCTCGCCAGCCCCATACTCGCCATCGGCGTGGCCTGCCTCTATTCGCTGCTTGACGACATCCCTCTGGCTACGCGGGATTCCTGGCTGCGCGAAAATCTCGCAATGCTGACCAACCTTGCCTTACCCTGCGCGTTGCTTTTTTTGGGCATTTCCGCGGTGGCCATCACTGTTCGTGGCGACGGCGAGGCATGGCACCTTGCAAATTTTGGCCGCCGTATCAAGGCTGAGGTTCCGACAGGTGCGATGGTCGTCACAAATGAGATGAGCATGGTGCAGACCTATTACGCGGAGCGGCACGTCATACGCGGCGTTCCGGACGGAGCCCATTTGGAGAGCAAGCTGGGAATGATCCAGGACATATGTCCCGGTTGTGCACTTTATCTCGCTGTGCGCCGCCAGAGCGCGCAGAAATTTCGCGACGCGCTCGATCGCCTGCAGCCGGTCTTTGAGGATGATAACTTCATTATCAAGAAAATCAGTCGCGCTGAACACAGCCATTAGTCAGCGTGCTGCGGCCTGAAACTTCCGACCGCTGGCGCGTCAAGGAAACCAAGATTTGCGTGGTGTTATTCCATGAATAAGAACACCGGCGTTGCCGCAATGAAGTTGCAAGAAACTGCTTTGGCCTACCTGGCCATGGCTCGCCTGGACCACAGCACCAAGCACATCTTCATTGTTCCCGGTATCATGCTGGCCTATCTGCTTCGGGGCGTTCATACAGATTTGTTGGGAGTTTCCGTCGCGCTCGGCTTGATGACAGCGGTATGCGTTGCGTCGGCCAACTACGTCATCAACGAATGGCTCGATCGGGATTTCGACAAGTTCCATCCGACGAAGGTCCGGCGATCTGCGGTGCAGAACCAATTGGAACGAAACATCGTTCTGGTTGAATGGGCCGCCTTTCTTGGCGTCGGGCTGGCTTGCGCGTTTGCGAACAGCAAGTCGATGTTCATCATTGCGAGCATCTTCGCTCTGCAAGGCGTCGTCTACAACGTTCCTCCGCTCCGGACGAAGGACAGGGCGTATCTCGACGTAATCTCCGAATCCATCAACAATCCTCTACGATTGATGATCGGATGGGCAATGGTGGACCCGACGACGTTACCACCCTCTTCAGTCATCCTGACGTATTGGGCAGGCGGTGCATTTCTGATGGCGGCGAAGCGGCTTTCAGAATTCCGCGAAATTGTGGCGTCGCACGGCAGAGAACTATTGGAACGATACAGAGCCAGCTTTATCAGCTACTCGGAGACGTCGCTCGCCGTCTCATGCCTGGTTTACGCGCTTTGTTCTGTCTTCTTCCTGGCGGTCTTTCTCATCAAGTACCGGATCGAATATATACTGACGGTACCGATCGTCATCGCGCTGTTCGCGAAATACCTCGCCCTTTCGATGGAACCAGGATCGTCGGCACAGAAACCAGAAAAATTGTTCAAGGAAAGCGGTCTGATCGTTTTGGTTGTCTGGTTAACCGCGCTCTTTTCGGTCACGACATTCACCAACATTCCTGAGCTCGAAGTTTTCACGACTCAACGGTATATCAGAGTTCAGTAATGCCGTTGGACTGGGATAACGTGCATTTTGTCGTGTTCGATGTAGATGGGACGCTCTACCGACAACGCCCATTACGGATCAGGATGACGCGGGACATCCTGCTCTATACGCTTCTGAAACGGGACCTGAACGTTATTGCCGTGCTCGCCGAGTATCGCCGTATTCGAGAGCGGCTGGGTGATGAGCAGGTCATCGATTTCGAACGTGCGTTGATCACGCAGACAGCGGCAGCGACAGCCAATTCTCCGGATAGAGTGCGTTCTATCGTGTCCGAGTGGATTGAACGGAGACCACTTGGATATCTCGCCGCCTGTCGCCATCCAGGTCTGTCCCAACTGTTTGCCGGTTTGCGGCGCAGTGGCAAATCCATCGGCATCCTCTCGGACTATCCGGCGGAAGCGAAGCTCGAAGCGCTAGGTTTATCCGCAGATCACATCGTATATGCCGGAGACGAGAGTATCGGATTACTAAAGCCACATCCCCGAGGTCTTGAGTCGCTGATCGCCGCCGCGGGCGTGACGCCACACGAAACCGTGGTCATCGGGGACCGCGTAGATCGCGATGGGCTCGTCGCGCGACGGGCCGGAGCCCATGCCTTGATCAGGTCTTCAAAGCCCATTGAGGGATGGCAAACCTTCGCCAGGTTTGACGATGCATTGTTCACTCCCATTCTTGCATCTTCATGACCGATCATGGGCGAAGGTCCGGCGACCTCAACGGCGGCGGAAGAGAAGTAATCGCCGGCGCAACGGGACCGACTTGAGATCAACGGCCGGGCAACCATTTCAGCGGCGGCGCGTTTCATGTTCCCAACCAAATCAGGGATATGAAACATGGCTTCTGCTTCACAGATCCGGGAACACATGGACGTTATCTCGTCGGACAAGAAGACGGTCGGAAAAGTCGATCATCTGGAAGGAGCCGACAAGATCAAGCTGACCAAACAGAGTTCGCCCGATGGCCAGCATCATCACTTTATCCCGATGTCGTGGGTCGACCACGTCGATCAGCACGTCCACCTCAACAAATCCGGTGCGGATGTGACTTCGCACTGGCAGCATGGCCGCCAGTAACCGGCTAACGCGCATTGCGCCGCGCGCGGATGCAGATATCATCTGAGATCAGGAGATAGAATGCATCCGGCGGCGCGACTGCAATTCGAACGCATGATTGGCGAATATGCTCGCTGGCGTGGCGTTCCCGAAAAGGAACGATCGCCCGCCCCGGCCTGGTGGTGGGGACCGGCGATGGAGTTGCGCAACGCGCAGCAGACCCTGCCGGCGGAATGGTGCGCCGAGCTCGGTCTTCCCGATCATGCGACGTATGCGGCGGGGGCGGAAGTCTTCTTCAAAGCCTTCGCGGAACAGACGTCGCTGCCCTGGCCTTACGATTTCCCGCGCAAGACCGAAGTTCCGGATCCGGCGGTCCGTGAGCTGCATCCGCAGCCGTCAGACGACAGCGCCTTTCAGCCCTGAGCCGGCCTCCGGCTGCAACGGCGGCGGAGCGAGCCGCGGCTCGGCGCGAAGCAAATCGGCCATCTGCCTGGCGGGCAGCGGCTTGGAGAACAGAAAACCTTGCATTTCGTCGCAGGCGTGGTTGCGCAGGAAGGTCTCCTGCTCCACGGTCTGGACACCCTCCGCGATGACGGTCATGCCAAGCGCCTTGCCCATGCTGATGATCGCCTGCGCAATGGCCTGGTCTTCGGTATCGACGGGCAGGTCGCGAACGAAGGAGCGATCGATCTTGATCGTGTCGATCGGGAACTGCTTCATCAACGACATCGACGAATAGCCGGTCCCGAAATCGTCGATCGCAAGGCGAATGCCGCGGGCCTGGATCGCGTCGAGTATCTTGATGGCGCGCGAGACATTCCGCATCACCATGCTTTCGGTGACTTCGAGCTGCAGCAGCACCGGCGACATGCCGCTCGCCAACAGCGCCTCGTCGACGTCGTGCAGCAGATGCGGGTCGGCGAATTGCCGCGGCGACAGATTGACCGCCACCGTCACCGGCCGCAGGCCGCGACGCTGCCAGGCCATGTTCTGAGCGCAGGCTTCCTCGAGCACCCAGCGGCCGATCGGAACGATCAGCCCGGTTTCCTCGGCCAGCGGAATGAACTGCCCCGGCGACACGATGCCGAGTTCGGGATGATTCCAGCGCAGCAGCGCTTCAACGCCGGTGATCTGGCCGCTCGCCATGTCGATCTTGGGCTGATAGTGCAACGAGAACTGGTCGCGCTCCAGCGCGCGGCGCAAGGCGCTCTCCAGCATCAGGCGTTCGATCGACTGCGTCTTGATCTCCTTGGTGAAGAAGCGGAAGCCGTTCTTGCCGTCCTCCTTGGCGAGATACATCGCCATGTCGGCGTTCTTGGTCAACGTCTGCATGTCGGTGCCGTCGGACGGGTACATCGCGATCCCGATCGAGGCGGTGGTGTGGCATTCGTGACCGCTGAGCTGCAGCGGCTGGCTCAACACGGAAAGAAGCTCGCCGGAAATGCGCTCGACCTCGTGACGCTCGGCGGTCTCCTCCAGAATGACCACGAACTCGTCGCCGCCGAGCCGCGCCACGACATCGCTCGAACGCAGCGCACGGCGCAGCCGGCCGCCGATCTCCACCAGCAGCATGTCGCCGGCGTCGTGTCCCAGCGAGTCGTTGATTACCTTGAACCTGTCGAGGTCGATGAACAGCAGGGCAAACTGCCGCTGGTAGCGCGCGGCGGCATCGATCGCACGGCGAAGCATACCGTTGAACATTTCCCGGTTCGGCAGGTTGGTCAGGCTGTCGTGCGACGCCAGATATTCGATCCGCTCATCGGCCTTGGTTTTTTCGTCGGCACGGTCGAAATTTTCCAGTGCGAACGAAACGTTGTCGACGAGCCGCTGCAGCAATTCGGCAAACTCGGGCGTGAACGTGTCCTTCTCAAGTGACATGAAAGACATCACGCCGACGACCTGCCCATGCACCCACAGGGGGAATGAAGCGCCGGAATTCGTGCCATCAAGGCGCGCTCTATGGTGAAACGCCTCGGCGCCGGGATCAGCAAGGTAATCGTTGATGATGCAGGCCCGCTGCGAACGGACAGCCTGGCCGCACAGCCCGCGTCCCTCCGGGTGTGCCTCATTGATGGATATCTTCGCCAGGCGCGCGCTGAGCCCAGTCGGACCGGCGGCAGCCGCGACGTCGAGATAATCGCTGCCGGGTTTCATCAACGTGATGGACGTCAAGGTGAACTTGCCGCCGTTGGCCGCGGCCTCGCACACCAGCTCGAACAACTCGGCCCGCGACGTCGCGCGGATAATCGCCTCATTGGTCGCACTCAGCGCCGCCAGCATGCGCGTCAGGCGCTCCTTCTGGATTTCGGTCCGTGCCTTGTCGTCGGCGCGGTCGAAATTCTCCAGCGCGAACGACACATTGTCGGCCAATCGCTGCAGCAGTTCCGAAAATTCAGGGGTGAAGGTGTCCTTGTCCAGCGACATGTAAATCATGACGCCGACTGGCTCGCCGCGAACCAGCAGGGGAAAGGCGGCGCCTGACCGAGCGCCGTAGCTGCCGACGATGGCCTGGAAAGCGGCGACGCGCCGGTCGGCCACATAATCATTGGTGATACAGGGCCGCCTGGTCCGGAATGCCGTTCCGCTGAGCCCACGGCCCTCGGGACGGGCTTCATCCACCGACAACCTGACGTGCCGCGTCGTCTCGGCAGCCGGACCCGCGGCGGCGACGATCCTGAGCAGGTCGCTGCCGGGAGAGGCCAATGCGATGGTGGCCGAGGTGAACCGGCCGCCGCTCGCCGCAGCTTCGCACACCATATCGAACAGTTCGTTGCGGGATTTAGCCCGCATGATGGCTTCGTTGGTTGCACTGAGTGCGGCGAACATCCGCGTCAGGCGCTCCTTCTGACCTTCGGTCCTCGCCTTCTCGTCAGCCCGGTCGAAGGTCCCGATGGCGTACGACACGTTGCCGGTGAGCCGCTGCAGCAGTTCGGCGAATTCGGGCGTAAACGTACCTTTCTCGGAGGAAATGAAGAACATCACGCCGACCGCCTGGCCGGAAACCATCAGCGGGAACGCCGCGCCTGACATTGCGCCGTCACTGTGAATGAACTGGTGAAACGCCGACCCGCGCGGGTCAGCGCGCAAATCGTTGGCGATGCAGGGCTGGCGGGAGCGGAAAGCGTTGCCGCACAGCCCGCGCCCTTCCGGATGGTCCGCGTTGATCGAAACCTTCACCTGGCGCATGTTGCCGGCCGTCGGCCCCGCCACGGCCATCATGTCGGTGTAGTCGCTGTCGGATCTGGCCAGCAAGATGCTGGTCGAGTTGAACCGTCCGCCCTTCGCGGCGGCTTCGCATACCAATTCGAACAGCTCCGCCCGCGACGTGGCACGAACGATGGCTTCGTTGGTCGCACTGAGCGCCGCCAGCATGCGCCCCAGACGTTCCTTCTGGGCGTCGGCTCTCGCCTTTTCGCCAGCGCGATCGAAATTGTCCAGCGCGAACGAGACGTTCTCCGCGATCCGCGCCATCAGAGCGACGATCTCCTCGTCCTCCGCCCACAGTTTCCCGACAAAGAACATCAACACGCCGATGCTCTCGTCGGCCTTGATCAGCGGAACGGCGACGCAGGCGGTGACGCCGGTCTCGCGTGCGGCCTGATGCCAGGGCTGCCCCTGTGTCGAGCTGAGGATATCGTTATTGACGGCAGGCTGCTGCGTTCGGAATGCCCTGCCGCAGACGCCCGTTCCATATGGGTTGCCCGCATCTATCGAGAACGGCGCCCGCATGATCTGTTCGACGATCGCGCCAGTCCCGGCAACCGGCTTCAACCAGATCGAGTCCGGCTCCGCAAGCAGGACCACGGTAGCCGCGGATTTTCCGCTGTGTACTGCGGCATCGCAAACCCGCTGATAGAGATCCTGTTCGGTCTTGGCGCGCAGAATGGCTTCGTTGGTCGCGCTGATGGCGCCGAACATCCGGTTCAATCGCCGCATCACGCGCTCGCCGTTCTTGCGCGCGGCCTCATGGTTGAAATTGTCGAGCGCAAACGAAACGTTTGCCGATACGCGCTCCAGCATCGAGACGAGCTGCCCGTCGATCGAGTGCGCCTCGCGCCGCGAAACGAGCAACACGCCGACTCTCTCGCCATTGCAGGTCAGCGGCAGCGCTGCCGCCGCGCCCACCTGGTTGGCCTTGGCCCCCTCGCGCCAGGCCAGCGAGCGCCGATCGTTCAGGAAATCGTTGCTGACGCATACGTGCCGGTCGCGGAAGGCCTGCCCGGCAACCCCGGATCCCTCAGGCTTACCGGCCACGATCGAAATGTCGATGCTGCGCAGCCGAGGGACGTCATCGCCACAGCCGGCAGCGAAGCGCAAGAGATTGGTTTCCGGCTCCAGCAGGAAGACCGCCACAGCCAGGAAGTCCCCGACCGAGAACGCGGCTTCGCAGACCTTTGTGTACAGTTCTTCGGGCGATTTGGCGTACAGAATCGCTTCGTTGGTCGCATTCAACGCCGCGAACGTGCGCGCGATATCGGTCTTCACCGTCCCCAAGCTCCCTGCCGGCAGCGCCGGGCTGCCCCCTCCGGATTTTATGCGTGCAGGAGGCCTAAATGCTCGTTATTGGCGCCCCTGAGTCGCGATTCAGAGTAAATGTCGGACCAACGAACAGCGACGTCGCTCAGGAGAACTACGGGCTCATTCACGATTTGTCAGCCATACCGCCGGCGCCGGCCGGCCGGGATGCGGGCCGGCCGAAGGCCATTTTCAAATTTTGCAGGATGAAATTCGAAAGCCCTCGAGGGCCGTGCCGGCAGCATGGCTAGCAGGATATTTCCACGCTTGCCCTGCTGCCGCCGCTTTGAGAGCATGCCGGCTGCGCTAACAAGCAAGACCCGCCGTTCGCGCGGGCATTAAAAGGTAGAGGAAACTCCCATGCCGATGGTCCAGGCCGACCGTCTCACGCGAATCGGCGCGGCGCTGCTCAAGGCCGCCGGCGCGTCGGAGGAGGAGGCTGATGCAGTAGCTGTCGGCTGCGTCAACGCCAATCTCGCCGGCCATGACTCGCACGGCGTGATCGCGATCCCGACCTATATCGATCGTATCAAGGCCGGCCATATCGTGCCCGGCGCCAAATGGGCCATCGTCCAGGAATCGCCGACCACGGCCGTGATCGACGGTCATTGGGGGTTCGGCTTCCACGTCAACGCCAAGGCGATGTCGCTGACGATTGAAAAGGCGAAGACCGCCAACGTCGCCGCTTGCACGGTATTCCGCCAGAGCCATGTCGGGCGGCTCGCCGCCTATCCCTTGATGGCGATGCGGGCGGGCATGATCGGCATTGCCACCGCCGATTCCGGCCGCTCGCCGAAGCATGTCGCGCCGTTCGGCGGCCGTGAGGCACGGCTCGGCACCAATCCGATCTCGATTGCGGTGCCGTCCGATCTGGAAGCGCCGTTCTACCTTGACATGGCGACCTCCGCGGTCGCGGCCGGCAAGATCGCGTTGTCGGTCGCGCGCGGCGAACAGATTCCGCAAGGCTGGATTATCGACGCCGAGGGACGGCACACCACTGATCCAACCCAGTATCGCAAAGGCGGCGCCCTCCTGCCGCTTGGCGGCAGCGAGGGCTACAAGGGAAGCGGCCTCGCCGCGATGGTCGAAGTGCTGTGCGGCCTGCTCACGGGCTTGGGCTTTGGCGTCGAGCCGACCGGCCGTCACAATGACGGATGCTTCATGGCGGTGTTCAATGTCGCAGCCTTCCGCCCGCTGAAGGATTTTGAAAAAGAAGTTGGCGAATTCGCCCGCTATCTGAAATCGACGCCGCCATCGGAAGGCTCGCCAGGCGTATTCTATCCCGGCGAGATCGAACATATTCGCGAGCAACAGCGCAGGCGGGACGGCATTGAGGTCGAAGACGCGACCTGGGACAGGTTGAAGGCGCTCGCCACCGACTACAAGCTCGCCGCCGAACTCGACCTGAAATGAATTCCGCCAGCACAAGGAGAACCGCATGACACGGCAAATGGCGCTGGTGGGATTCCTGCAGGCGCAGAACTGCACCAATCTGCCGAGTTCGTGGCGGCACCCGGAATCGCGCGACGATTCGATGTCGGCCGACTACTATCAGGAGATCGCAAGAATTCTCGAAGCCGGCAAGTTTCACATGGCGTTCTTCGACGACCGGCTGGCGATGCCGGATCGTTACGGCAACGACCACGCCCACACCGTCGAGTACGGAATCCGCTGCGTGAAGATGGACCCGATCGTGGTGCTGACCACGATGGGGATGGTCACCGAAAAGCTCGGGCTCGCCTCGACCTGCTCGACCACCTATTACGAGCCGTTCGACGTCGCGCGCCGTTTCGCCACCCTCGACCTGATGTCGGGCGGCCGCGCGGGCTGGAACGTCGTCACCTCGCTCAATGACGGCGAGGCCCACAACATGGGCAAGGACGCCCATCTCGAACATGACTTCCGCTACGATCGCGCCGACGAGTTCATGGAAGTCGTGCTCGGCCATTGGGACACCTGGGAAGACGGCGCGTTGATCATGGACAAGACGAGCGGCCGCTTCGCCGATCCCGCCAAGGTGAAGCGGCTCGACCACAAGGGCGAGTTCTTCAAGTCGCGCGGTCCGTTCACGGTGCCGCGCTCGGCGCAGGGCCATCCCGTCATCATCCAGGCCGGCGCGTCCGGCCGCGGCCAGCGCTTTGCGGGGCGATGGGGCGAGGTGATCTTTACCGCCGCGCGCAACGTGGCCGCCGCCAAGGATGGCTATGCGGCAGTCCGCAACGAGGCCGCGAAAGCCGGCCGCGATCCCGACCAGATGTTCCTCTGCAACCTCACCACACCCGTCTGCGGCGCAACCAGGACGGAGGCCGAGGACAAGATGGCTGTCATCAACAAGCTGCCGCTGCAGATCGATGCGCTGTCGCTGCTCGCGGAGGCGCTGAACTACGACTTCGCCTCCAAGCCGCTCGACGAGCCACTGACATCAGAGGAGCTCAAGAGCATGCAGGGCATTTTGGGCATTCGCGACGGCGTGCTCAAGAATTCAGGCAAGACCAATCCCAGCGCGCGCGACTTCGTCACCTTCTCCGGCCGCGGCCAGGTGCAGGATGCGATCGTCGGCGGCCCGAAGGAGATCGCCGACAAGTTGGAGGAGATGTTCGTCGAGCGCGGCTGCGACGGCTTTGTCATCGCGGCCACCATCGTGCCGGGCTCCTACGCCGATTTCGTCACGCATATCGTGCCGGAACTGCAGCGCCGCGGCCTGTTCCACAAGGATTACACCGGCAAGACGCTGCGCGAGAATCTCGGCCTGGCGCGGCCTGCCGCCGGCGCCTGGAAAACCAGTCCGCAGGCCGCGGCCGAATAACAAGAGGTCCCTTCATGCGTTGGCTCAAATTCACCGCCGCCGGCGAGACATCCTGGGGCATTATCGAGGGCGACAACGTGATCGCCGTCAACGGCGATTCCCTTCGGCGAATGGCAGCGCGGGACGCAGTCACATGCGCTCGAGGATGTGAAGATCGAGCTGCCGCTGATTCCTCGGACCTTCTATTGCGTCGGGCTGAACTATCTCAAGCATCTCAAGGAAGCCGCCGACAAGGCCGGCACGGTGCCGAACGTGCCCGACCGACCCGAGATCGGCTATCGCGCGCAGAACGCGCTGATCGCCCATGACGAGGATGTGGTGATTCCGGCGAGCGCGACCGAGAAAATCCATTACGAGGGCGAGCTCGTGGTCGTCATCGGCAAGAAGGCAAAGCATCTCACCGAAGCCAACGCGATGGATTGCGTGTTCGGCTACACCATCGGCAACGACGTCAGCGAGCGTACCTGGCAAAAGGCGGACCGCAGTTTGTGGCGCTCCAAGAACGCCGACACCTTCAAGCCGATGGGTCCGTGGATCGAAACTGACGTCGATCTCGACGGGATGGAAACCGTGCTCCGGGTCAACGGCAAGGAGACCGGCCGCTTCCATACCAACGACATGATCTTCGGCATCGTGCCGTTCCTCGTCGAACTGACCAAATATTTCACGCTGTCGCCGGGCGACGTGATCTGGATGGGCACCGACGGCGCCTCGCCTGACCTGAAGGCCGGCGACGTCGTCGAGATCGACATCACGGGGATCGGGACATTGCGGAACAGGTTTGTGGCGGAGAAGGTCTGACGTCCTCAGAAATGAGGACAGGCGCCGGAACCGGCAGCGGGTAAAGTTCGTCCGGACAGGTACTCAGTTCTACGGAGGATCATCATGGCTCGCAGCTCAATCCTGCTCGGCTCGGCCTTTACGAGCCTAGTCCTCGCCGCGGCATCTCCTGCCGCAGCCCAGCCAGCAATCAATCTGGATCAACTGACCGCAACCCAAGCCGCCGCCGATTTGTGCGCGGGCAAGATCACCAGCAAGGCGCTGACCACGGCGGCGCTGGCGCGCGCCAAGGCAAAGGGCGAACTCAATGCTTTCATCACGCTCGACGAGGCCGGCGCGATGAAGGCCGCCGAAGCCTTCGACGCTGGCCGCAAGAAAGGCTCGTGCAAGCCGCTCGGCGGCGTCCCCGTCGTGATCAAGGACAATATCGAGGTGGCCGGGCTTCCCGCCAGCGCGGGAACGCCGGCGTTCCCGGCATCCAGCTTCCGATCGCACTTGGCGCGTCGAGCAAACTGCCCGTCGGCCTCGAACTCGATGGACCCGCGGGGAGCGATCGCAAGTTGCTCGCGGTTGGCATGGCGATGGAGAAGATATTCGGCCGGCTGCCACCGCCGTCGCGCTAGGCTGTGCCCGCGACGCTAATGCCTGGCAAACAGGCTCGCGACGCCGCTGCGGCGGCGGACACCGAGCTTGGCGAAAATCCGCTCGATATGGGTGCGGACGGTCGATACCTCGACCCGCAGCCGGTGCGCGATCTCCTTGTCGCTGAGATCGTCTGATATCATCCGCGCGATCTCGAACTCGCGCACCGAGAGTTTCAGGATCGGTGAGCCGTCCGTCGCGATGGCCGCAGCCCCGCCGGCCGCGCGCACCAGCGCCCCGGTGAAGGCCGGCTCGATCAGCCGCAACAGCTCCAGCGTATGGCCGTCGAAATTCTCGCGCCGCCGGCCGCGCCAGATCCTGACGTCGCCGATATTGCGGCCGCCGACGAAACTATAGGCATTGACGCCCCAATGCAGTCCGTCGCGAGCGAGAAAATCGTTGAAGAACTCGGTTCGCATCAGGTCGCGTTGCGGCATCACCTGCGTGACCAACGTCGCCTCGCGGCGGGCCTGGAGCTTGGGGGTGATCGGATCGTGCTGCTGATAATAGCGGTCGTAGGCCGCGATGTTGGCCGGGTCCATGTTCAGGTAGACGGCCTTCTCGAAGCGGCCGGTCGTGTCCTGCCAGACAAACGAGGCGTAGTGATCGGCTTCCAGCAATTCGAGCAAATGGCGGCCGACCGCCTCGCGAACGTCGCGCTCGCTGAGGTCTTCGGACAATAGCCCGAAGATGCGCGCCAGCACCCGGCTCTCGGAAGCGCTCACATACATGCAGGCCATCCTAGCGGGGAACCGCGATCAGGGGAACCGGGTTCGCGCCGCCCTGCCCGTCTACTCGATCTTGATGCCGGCCTCCTCGATCACCTTGCGCCAACGCTCCACCTCGCTGCGGTAGTAGCGGCCAAACTCCGCTGGCGGCGCCCCGATCAGGACGAGCCCCTCGTTGACGCTGAGCTTCTTGAAGGCGTCGGCCTGCACGGCCTTCGCCGCCGATCGGTTGAGACGGTCGATGATGTCGGGCGGCGTTTTCGCCGGCGCAAACAGGCCGTACCAGGTTTCGGCCTCAAAGCCCGGAAGGCCGGTTTCGGCGACCGTCGGCAATTGCGGAAAGGCGGGCGAGCGTTCCGCTGTTGTCACCGCCAGCGCCCGTAGCTGACCGCCCTCGATCAGGGAAGCCGCGCTGGCCACCGTCGTGAACATCACCTGGATCTGTCCGCCGATCAGGTCGATGATCGCAGGCGCCGAGCCCTTGTAGGGGACCATCGTCATGTTGACCTTGGCCATATGCTTGAACATTTCGCCGGCGAGGTGCGCCGAGGTGCCGGTGCCGAACGTGCCGTAGGAGATCTTGTCGGGCTCGGCCTTCGCCGCTGCGATCAGATCGGCGATGGCGCGGAACGACGATTTCGGATTGACGACGACGATGTTGGGGGAACGGGCGACCAGTGCTACGGGCGCAAAATCCTTGTTCGGATCGAACGGCAGTTTGGCGTTCAGGCTGGGATTGACGGCATGGGCAAATGTTCCCATCAAGAGCGTGTAGCCATCGCCTTCGGCGACAGCGACCGCCTGCGCGCCGATAATGGTGCCCGCGCCCGGCTTGTTTTCGATGATAATGCTGGCGCCGAGCTCCTTTGCCATCTCCTGCGCCAATACGCGCGCGATGGCGTCCGTTCCGCCGCCCGGCGCAAAGGGAACGATGATCTTGATGACGCGGTCCGGATAGGCGGCGATTGCGGGAGAACCCGATATCACGACGCACGCTGCGAGAACGAGCAGAGCGAACAGCTTCTTCGCATTTCGACGAAATTGCATGGCCGGAATCCACGGAGTTCAGATCGATCTAGATCATTCTCGACACAATCGGAATTTTCCGCAACAGCGCCGTGACCGCCCAGCTCAGGGCCAGCGTGCCGGCGAAAACGACGGCAAACTTGACGAAGGCCGGCCAGGAATAATCGTAGACGGCGTATTGCAGCCAGATGATGAAGATATAGTGCGCGAGAAAGATACCATACGCATTTGGCCGCATGGCATCGAGCAGCTTCATGCGCGATGAGGCGAAGGCCAGAGACACGGTCAGCACCGTGAACGTCATCGCTGCACTGAACAGCGAGAAGGCAAGGCCATAACCGGCTTGCCAGGCTAGCGGCGGCGAATCGAAGTCCGCGATCCAGTTGTGATGGGCATAGACCTGCAGCAGGATCGCGCCGTAGAACAACGACGCAAAGGCAAGCCAAAGCGGCCAGCGCCTGGCCAGCGCACCTTCCTCGCTCAGGATTCCGGCGCGAAGGCTGACCGCGCCGATGCCGAAACCGGTCAGGAAATAGCCGGCATAGAGCAAGATCCGGCTGGTCTGGATCGGCAGCGGATAGCCGTCGGGCTCCAGCCAGCTCATATCGCCAACGATCAGCCGCATCGGCACGTAGATGACGACCGAGGCGGCGAGGAACGCCGCAAACGCCGTCCACGGCCGGTCACGCAGCGAAAAGATCAGCAAGCCGGACGTCTTCAGCAGGCGCGGTGACACTGCCTGCAATACCGCGGCTGCGATGTTGAGCGCCAGCAGCACCCACAGGAACCATGCCGGACCCGAGGGCCAGGGGCCGACAGTGAGCGTGCGCCACCAGAAATGAAAGAAGCTAAAATCGGTAGTGCCAGGCAAATGATAGCGCAGGAAGGTCGGATAATACGCAATCGGCATCAGCACGAAGATCGAAACCAGAAAGGGAATGCCGAGCCGCCACGCGCGGTTGCGCACGAAGTCCGCCGCTCCCCTGGGGGTCAGGCTGCCGTGAACGAACAGGCCCGAGATCAGGAACATGCAAGCCATGAAGAAGCTGTCGTTGAACAGCACGATGAGGTCGAACCCCAGCCAGCGCATTTTGTCGCCGTTGCCGAAATGGGTGTAGTTGACCGCGGAGTGATGGATCAGCACCAATAGCGTGATGAAGGTGCGGGCGCGATCGAGCGCGACGATGCGCCCCCTCACCTTGAGGGTCCGGTCGCTCCGATCGGTCTTGCGCAGCATCTTGTTACTTCCCATCGAGCCTGCGCCCGGTCATTTCTCGAACGCGTCGTAAATCAGCTTCTTGACGTTCACCTGCACATGCAGGCGTCCGGATGGCGCGTTCTGCAGCACGACGAAGAACATGTCCTGCGCGCGGTCGACCACGAGGTAGGCGCCGGTCGCGCCATCCCATTTGATTTCACCGGGCGAGCCTGGCGGCGGCGGCATCGCATTGCCGGGATCGGTGCGGACGCCGAAGCCGTAGCCGAACCCGAAGCCGTCGCCAGGATAATAAAAGTAATTGCTTGCGACGCCCGAGCCCGGGCCGATATGGTCAGTCGTCATCGCCGCAAACGTGGCGGGGCTGAGATAGGTCCTGCCGTCGAGCGAGCCGCCGTTCAGGAGCATTTGCCCGTAGCGCGAGAGATCGGCGACGGTGGAGACCAACCCGCCGCCGCCGGATTCCCATCGCGTGACCTCGAGCGAAGTTCGCTCAACATGCTGGTCCTTGCGCAGCGGCCGGGCATAGCGGCCCCGTTCCGCCGGATCGGTCAAAAAGAATTTAGTCGTCGTCATCCCCAGGGGATCGAACAGTTCCGTCTTTTCGAACTGGTACAGCGACTGCCCGGACGCGACCTCGATCAGGCGGCCGAGCACGTCGATGGAGTGCCCGTAATCCCACAGCGTGCGCGGCTGCTCCGCCAGCGGCAGCCTGGCGATCCGCTCGGCAAATTCGGCGTTGTCGAAATCGCCGAGATAAATGCCGTCATACGCCGCCTTCACTGGTCCTCGCGGACCGTAGAAGCCATAGGTGATCCCCGATGTATGCAGCAGCAAATCCTCGATTGTGACGGGCCGGCGCAACGGCACGAGATCGAGCACAGCCTTGCCGGACTCATCCTTGCGCTCGACGCCGACCTTCATGCCGGCGAAGGACGGAATGTATTTGGCTACGGGATCGTCGAGTTTGATCTTGCCGCGGTCGACCAGCATCATCGCGGCAAAGCTCGTAATGGTCTTGGTGAGCGAATGCAGCGGAAAGATCGCATCCGGCGTCATGTCGATGCCGGCATCGACATTGCGCTTGCCGAACCATTTGAAATAGACCGGTTTGCCGCGGCGCTGGATCAGGATCACGGCGCCCGGAATCTCCCCTTGTGCGACCTGGTCGTTGAGAAAATCGTCGATCCGGGCAAGCTTTTCCGCCGACAACGGCGCGTTCGGCGGCGGGCCGAACTGGGCTGCGGGCAGAGGGGCGCTCAGCAAGACCGATGCGATCATCGCAACCAACGGCATCGTACAGCGGCCTGTCGACACCAACTTGCGCGATAACATCCGCCAACTCCCCCATTGCGTCGGATCACTTTATTGTATCTGGCAACATCGATCCATATCGTGACTATGATTCAGGTCGGAATACACTGACATTCGCCTCAAATTGAAAACGTCCAGAGAGGAGAATTGCATGAAGCCCCGGATGAACTACTACCAGGCTGCGCCTGACACCATCAAAGCGCTCGTCGCGCTCGAAGCCCAGATCCAGGCTTCCGGCCTGGAAAAATCGCTGATCGAGCTGGTCAAGACCCGCGCCTCGCAGATCAACGGCTGCGCTTATTGCATCAACATGCACACCCAGGACGCCCGCAAGCAGGGCGAGACCGAGCAGCGGCTGTATCTGTTGAGCGCCTGGCACGAGTCGCCGCTCTACACCGACCGCGAACGCGCGGCGCTGGCCTGGACCGACGCACTGACACTGATTGCCGAAACGCATGCCCCTGACGATCTCTACGAAGACGTGCGCGCCCACTTCTCGGAAGCGGAGACGGTCAATCTGACCATGCTGATCGGGGCTATCAATGCCTGGAACCGGCTGGCGATCGCTTTTCGCGCGGTACACCCGGTCAAGGCCAAGGCAGCGGTGGCTTAAAGGCGAGGAGGCTGACATGACAATAACGATGGGTCGTGTGGCAGCGATGGCCGTGGTTGCGCTGGCGATTGCCGCTGCACCGGCGGCTTACGCCGAAGGCGATAAGGTAACGCTGGTTCGTTCGGAGAAACTTCCGAATGTGCCCGGCAAGAGTCTGACCGCAGTCGTGGTCAACTACGCGCCGGGCGGCAAGTCGGCCAGCCATCATCACGCCGGCAGCGTGTTCGCCTATGTGCTGTCGGGCAGCATCCGTTCGGAAAATTCGGCGACAGGCCCGGCGCGCGTCTACGAGGCGGGCGAAAGCTTCTTTGAGCCGCCCGGCAGCGAGCATCTCGTCAGCGAGAATGCGAGCACGACGGAGCCCGCAAGCCTGCTCGCGATTTTCGTTGCCGATGACGGCGCGCCACTGACGACGTTCGAGAAGAAGTAAGGGCTGGTGCGGCGGCGAACCGCGCGCACCACACACTCCGCTGTCGTGCCCCGCGTAGGCGGGGCATCCAGTACGCCGCGGCTTCTCGGCTCAAATGCTGACGTCTCTGGAATACTGGATCGCCCGCCCCTGTGCGCAATTGCGCACAAGGCGGGCATGACGCCGCCCTCAGGCTTACACCGCCGTCGCCTTGGCGAACTCGACATAGATCTCGCGCAGCCGGTTGGTCATCGGGCCGGGCTTGCCGTCGGCGACCGTTTTGCCATCGATCGACACCACCGCCTGCACGAATACGCTGGCGCTGGTGACGAAGGCTTCCTTGGCGGCCAGCGCTTCCTCGACCGAAAACGCCCGCTCCTCGACGCGAAGCTGGCGTTCTTCGGCGAGCGCAACCACGGCCTTGCGGGTGCAGCCGGGCAGGATCGCGCTGCCGTTCTGCCGCGTCACGATCACGTCGTCCTGGGTCAGGATAAAGCACGACGACGAGCCGCCCTCGGTCACCTTGCCGTCCTCGATCATCCAGGCCTCGCCGGCGCCGGCCACAGCCGCAGCCTGCTTGGCCAGCACCTGCGCCAGCAGCGCCACGCTCTTGATGTCGCGCCGCGCCCAGCGCAGATCGGGCACCGTGATCACCTTGATGCCGGTTCTGGCCGAGGGCGCGTTGATGATGTCCTTTGTGGACGTAAACATGATCAGCGTCGGCTTGACGTCGCCCTTGGGGAACGCGAAGTCACGTCCGGTATCGGCGCCGCGTGTCACTTCCAGATAGACCATGCCGTTGGCTAGATTGTTGCGCTTGACCAGCTCCTGCTGGATCTCCTGGATGCGCGCCGTGGTTTCCGGTAAGGCCAGTTCGATCTCGCCGACCGAGCGCTCCAGCCGCGCTAGATGCGAGGCATTGTCGATCAGCTTGCCGTCGAGTACGGCGGCGACCTCATAGATGCCGTCGGCAAACAGGAACCCGCGGTCGAGGATCGAGACCTTCGCCTCTGAAAGTGGCACGAACGAACCATTGACGTAAGCGATCTGTTCCAAAGTAGAGTCTCCTGTAGGAAAGCAAAGTGGTTGTGGCGGACGCTATGCGCAATGACGCGGAACCCTTGCCACCGTCATTGCGAGGAGCGTAGCGACGAAGCAATCCATACTTTCAGTGTGGCGCTATGGATTGCTTCGCTTCGCTCGCAATGACGGTGATAGACGGTCACCTCAATGCGACAGAATCTTCGACAAGAATTTCTGCGCGCGCTCGCTGCGGGGGCTACCGAAGAAATCGGTCTTCAGCGCATCCTCGACGATCTCGCCCTTGTCCATGAAGATCACGCGATTGGCGACCTTGCTGGCAAAGCCCATTTCGTGGGTGACGACCATCATGGTCATGCCCTCGTGGGCGAGATCGACCATGACGTCGAGCACCTCGCTGATCATTTCGGGATCGAGCGCGGAAGTCGGCTCGTCGAACAGCATCGCGATCGGATCCATGGCGAGAGCGCGCGCAATCGCCACGCGCTGCTGCTGGCCGCCGGACAGTTCGGCCGGGTATTTGTTCGCATGCACCGTCAACCCCACGCGCTCGAGCAGCTTTTCGCCCTTGGCCATGGCCTCGCCATGCGAGCGGCCCAGCACCTTCTCCTGCGCCAGGCACAGGTTTTCGATGATGCGCAGGTGCGGAAACAGCTCGAAGTGCTGGAACACCATGCCGACGCGGGCGCGCAGTTTCGGCAGATCGGTCTTGGGATCGTTGACCTTGATGCCGTCGAGAATAATCTGGCCTTCCTGGAACGGCTCCAGCGCGTTGACGCATTTGATCAGCGTCGACTTTCCCGAGCCCGACGGGCCGCAAACCACCACGACCTCGCCCTTGGCGACGCTGGTGGTGCAGTCCTTCAGCACCTGGAAGGTCGGCCCGTACCATTTATTGACGTGGCTGATTTCGATCATGGGTTCTCACCGAACAATAGCAATGCGTGCCTGCAGGCGTCGGACGCCATAGGACGCGACACAGGAAATCACGAAATAGACCACCGCCGCGAACAGGTACATCTCGACCAGCCGTCCGTCGCGCTGCGCCACCTTGCTGGCGGCGCCGAGGAAATCCGGGATCGACAGCACGTAGACCAGCGAAGTGTCCTGGAACAGCACGATAGTCTGGGTCAACAGCACCGGCAGCATGTTGCGGAACGCCTGCGGCAGCACAATGTAGCGCATGGACTGGCTGTAGGTCAGGCCGAGCGCGCTTGCGGCCGCGGGCTGCCCCTTGGAAATGGACTGGATGCCGGCACGCATGATCTCGGAGAAGTACGCCGCCTCGAACATGATGAAGGTGACGAGCGAAGAGGTGAACGCGCCGACGCGTATCGGCCGCGACGCGCCCGTCAGCCATTGCCCGATATAGGGCACCAGGAAATAGAACCAGAAGATCACCAGCACGAGCGGCAGCGAGCGCATGAAGTCGACATAGAGCCCGGCGATGCGGCCCATCAGTCTGTAGCTCGACAACCGCATCAGCGCGATCATCGTGCCGAAGACCAGACCGCCCAGTGCCGACAGCCCGGTCAACATCAGCGTAAAGCTCATGCCGTCGAGGAACAGATAGGGCAGCGAGCGGCGGATAACGTCGAAATCGAGGTTGTCGAACATGGCCTATTTCCCCGTGATATAGCCGGGGATCGCCAGGCTGCGTTCGAGGAAGCGCATGCCGGTGACGACGATGATGTTGATCGCGAGATACATCACGGTCGCGGCGGTGAAGGCCTCGAACACCTGGAACGAGAATTCCTGCATCGCCCGCGCCTGGCCGGTCAGTTCGATCAGGCCGATGGTGATCGCGACGGAAGTATTCTTCACGGTATTGAGAAACTCGGAAGTGAGCGGCGGCATGATGATGCGGAACGCCATCGGCAGCAGCACATAGCGATAGCCCTGCGCCGTCGTCAGCCCGAGCGCGGTCGCCGCCTGCTTCTGCCCGCGCGGCAGCGAGGCGATACCTGCGGCGAGCTGCACGGCGACGCGCGCCGACATGAACAGCCCCACCCCGATCGCCGCCGTCCAGAACGGCGCGTTGGGGAGCTGCTTCATCCACAACCCCGCGGCGCGCGGCAACAGTTCCGGCAGCACGAAGAACCAGAGAAAGAGCTGCACCAATAGCGGCATGTTGCGGAAGAATTCGACGTAGCCAAAGCCAACCCAGGATGCCGTCTTCGACGGCAGCGAGCGCAAGATGCCGATGATCGTGCCGAAGATCAGCGCAATGACCCAGGCAAGAAGAGCCGTCTCGATGGTCAGCACCAGGCCCGACACCAGCATGTCGAGATAATTGCCGGCCCCAGTCGGGTTCGGCTCGAAGAAGATGTGCCAGTTCCAGTTATAGTTCACGGGCCCCTACCGTCCACCGTGTCGCCGCATAAAGTACGCCCATGCAATGGCCGGGCCATTGCATGGGCGCGGGAACGCTTACTTATACGAATCCGGATCCGGCGAGTCCGACGGCTTGGCGAACTCGTTCTTGAGTTCGGAGCTGATCGGAACGTTGAGATTCAGGTTCTTGGGCGGGATCTTCTGCGTGAACCACTTGTCGTAGATCTTCTGGCCCTCGCCGCCCGTGTAGAGCGCCGCAGTCGCGGCATCGACCACCTTCTTGAAGGCCGGATCGTCCTTGCGCAGCATGATGCCGTAGGGCTCGGGCTTGGAGAACGCATCCTTGGAGATCACATAATCATCCGGCGCTTTCGAACCGGCGATCAGGCTCGCCAGCAGGATGTCGTCCATCACGAAGGCCACCGCGCGGTCGGTCTCGACCATCAGGAACGCCTCGGCGTGATCCTTGGCCGGGATGATGTTGATGTTGAGGCTGCGCGCGCCGTTGGCCTCGGTGAGCTGCTTGATGTTGGTGGTGCCGGCGGTGGAGACCACCGACTTGCCCTTGAGGTCGTCGATCGAATTGATCTTGCCCGCCTTCTTGGTGACGTAGCGGCTCGCAGTCAGGAAGTGGGTGTTGGTATAGGCGATCTGCTTCTGGCGCTCGGCATTGTTGGTGGTCGAGCCGCATTCGAGATCGATGGTGCCGTTGGCGAGCAGCGGGATGCGGGTCGACGACGTCACCGGATTGAGCTTGACCTCGAGCTTGTCGAGCTTGAGCTCCTTCTTCACGGCATCGACGATCTTGTAGCAGATGTCCATGGCGTAGCCGATCGGCTTCTGGTTGTCGTCAAGATAAGAGAACGGAATGGACGAGTCGCGGAAGCCGAGCGTGATGGCGCCGGTGTCCTTGATGTTCTTCAGCGTCCCGGTAAGTTCCTGCGCCATTGCCGGCCCGGCGCACAGGACGCCGGCGAGCAGATAGCCGAAAATTTGACGATTTTTCACGTAACTTCTCCCTTAAAAGGTTGCGGATGATTGCTCATCCGCCCGAACTCGACAACTTGCCGGGTAGCTTACGAAGTAACTTGTCAGATGGTTTCGTCGGCGGTCTCGAACCAGTCTTCGCAAGACCGCCCCCGGCGTGCGCGGCACTATACCTGCACAATTCGGACCAAAACAGATTTAGCGCCCGTTGACCATCATGCATTCGACCCCTGAATGCGACTAAAGACAAAGGCAACGCCCATTTGTCGCCGCCGATCGGGGTCAGCCGCTTTCGGCCATAAGCGGCCACGGTGCCCTCGGTCAACCAGGCGATGCCCCGGCCGCCGAGCGCCATCCCGCAGAGCACATCGGACATATCGCTTTCGATCACCCGCACGCCGGAAATGGGGGCATTCTCCAGGATGAGATCGACCAGCCGGGCGAAATAGACGCCGGGCGAATACATCAGAAGCGGCGCCGGATGCGACGCCCGCCCGGGCAGCGACGCGCCTCCCTTCGCCACCAGCGCTTCGCTGGCATAGGGCCGCAGGAATTCTGTGCCGAGCGTCACACGTTCGTAAAGATCCGGATCGAGATGGATCGGCTGCTGCGCGTGATGGTAGCAGATCATCAGGTCCACATTGTCTGACACCAGCGAGGTGACGAGATCGTGGATGTTGCCCACCACCACCGAACAGCTCAACCGCCGCTCCTGTGACCAGGCCTGCCACCAATGCGGCAGCCGTGCGGTGGCCATCGCGAACGGCAAGGCGATGCGGATATGTTCGTTGCGGTGAAGCGGCTTGCCGCCAAGCTCGCCGCGGCTGTCGAGCATCTGCCGCAGCAACTCGCCGGCATGTTCACGGAAACGCTCGCCTTGCGGCGTGAGCTGCGTCGGGTAGACACTGCGGTCGATCAAGTCGAAGCCGAGCCAGGCCTCCAGCGACTTGATCCGTCGGCTGAACGCCGCCTGAGACGTGTTTCGTTTCTCGGCGGCGCGGGTAAAATTGCCGGTCTCGGCCACCATCAGAAAATCCTGAAGCCAGCGAAGCTCCATCATGCTCCCCGCTTTGATGCAGGCCGCGGCCGCCGCGCGGCCGCAAAGCCCGCCTCGGGGCAGCGCAAGGCCGCGGACGCCAGCCAGCGTTGGTTCTCGATACGCAATGTGAAGCCCCATGCCGGGAAACGTAGCGGATCGGCCGGCAGGCTGGCCAATGCAAGCTTTGCATCGCCACACCCCGCCGTTATCAGCGCGACAATCCCGATGATTCCTTGCCCAGTCATATAAGCCGGCTCGCGCTCACCCATGAGGTCCCGCCTTCATTAGCCTGCCACGCCGCGGGCAGGTTATGCAAATTTTGCATCATGCAGACTTGGCATCAATGGCGGCGTCCGGGGGCCTTAACCTGGTGCGCGACAACCCTTCGCCCGATCGGTTCTCGCGTTTCGATCGGACGATCACCCAAGACGAGACCTAGAGATGAAAATCTGTGTACTGGGCGCCGGCGTTATCGGACTGACGACCGCATGGTGCCTTGCCGAGGCCGGGCACGACGTCATCATCGTCGACCGGCATGCTTCCACCGCGAAGGACGCCAGCGCCGCCAATGGCGGCCAGCTCTCTTACGCGTTCGTGGCGCCGCTGGCGTCTCCGGCAACCTTGCTGAAGCTGCCATCGCTGCTGCTGTCGCCGAATTCGCCGATGCGCATCCGCGCCGGCCTCGATCCTGCCCTGATTTCCTGGGGCACGCGATTCCTGCTCGCCTGCCGGCCGACAGCGGTGCGCGAGACCATTGCAGCGCAGCTCGCACTCGCCGCCCTGAGCCGGAGCGAGCTGGCGCGGATTTCCCACAGCTTGATGCTTTCGTTCGGGCTGCGAACCGCCGGCAAGCTTGTGGTGTTCCGCAGCCGGAGGCAATTCGACGCGGCGCGGCGCGCGATCACCGGAGAGACCGGCGAGGACGGCCAGCAGGTGTTGACGCCGGCCGAATGCCTGGCGCTGGAGCCTGCGCTCAGGCTTGACGCCGCCAAACTCGCAGGCGGCATCTTCACGGCTTCCGAACAGATCGGAGATTGCGCGGCGTTCTGTGCGGGGCTTACGTTCCGCCTGAGACGGCAACGCAATGTCGAATGGTTGCTCGGCACGGACGTGATCGGTCCGGTTCGCTCCGGCGGGCGGCTTGTCGCGGTCGAGATCAACAAGGGGCATGTGCAAGCAGAGCAGTTCGTCCTGTGTATGGGCGCGGCATCGAGCGCATTTGCGAGAGCGTGCGGATTCTATCTGCCGATCTATCCGCTCAAGGGTTACAGCATCACCCTGACACCGCCGCCCGATGCGCGCGTCATGAGGCACAGCGTGACGGATATGGAACGCAAGCTGGTATTCGCCCCGCTCGCACGCGATGGACACACGGCGATCAGGATCGCCGGCATCGCCGATCTCGAAAGCAGCAACACGACGATCGACACCAGACGCGTCGACATCCTGCGCCGCGCTTCGGCGGAGCTGCTCGGCATCGACGCCGCCGGCGACGTCAAGCCATGGTGCGGGCTTCGTCCCGCGACGCCGGACAGTCGGCCGATCATCGGCTGCTCGCCACTCGATGGCCTCTTCATCAACTCAGGCCACGGCATGCTCGGCTGGACGCTGGCCTGCGGCAGTGCGCGACTGACGGCCGATATGATCGATCGCAAGCCGGAGGCCAGCGAGGTGAGCGCGTTTACCCTGCGCCGCGCGGCATAAATTCCGTACCTCGGGAGGCCGCGGCAGACTAATTGTCGCACGTCGCGTTTCCAGCCGGCCGCGGCGTCGCCCGTCGCAGTCAATATGCTTTTCTTCTCAGGCGATTTCGGGGAAGATCGACCCCAGAAAAAGAAGATAAGCGCGCCTCCCCGTCAATGAGGCCGCAGGGGAGTGTTCGATATGTCCAGAGCTCGCCGTTTGACGTTCGCCGTCGCCGCCGTTGGCATGCTGATTTCAGCAGCCGCCGGCGCGCAGGAATATCCCACCAAGCCGATCACGCTGATCGTCCCGTGGCCCGCGGGCGGCTCGACCGATATCTCGATGCGGGCGCTCGCCGAGAGCGCTTCCAAGGTGCTCGGACAGCCGATCGCCATCGACAACAAGGCCGGTGGCAGTGGCACCGTCGGCCCTGCCACCATGGCAGCAGGCGCCAGGCCCGACGGCTACACCATCGCCCAGATCCCGATCACCGTGTTCCGCCTGCCCTTGATGCAGGAAGTCTCCTGGAATCCGGACAAGGACTTTACCTATATCATCCACCTCACCGGCTACACCTTCGGTGTCACCACCAGCGCGGAGTCGCCGTTCAAGACCTGGAAGGACGTTGTCGATTACGCCAAGCAGAATCCCGGCAAGGTGACCTATGCCACCCCGGGCGCCGGCACGTCGCTGCATATCGGCATGGAGCAGATCGCCGGCATGGCCGGCATCAAGCTGACGCAGGTGCCTTTCAAGGGCGGCGCGGAAACCAATGCCGCGGTGCTGGGACAGCATACCATGCTGCAAGCGGACTCGACCGGCTGGCGGCCGCTGGTCGACGCCGGCAAGCTGCGGCTATTGATGGTGTGGACCTCGGCGCGCTCGCCGAACTATCCCGATGTGCCGACGCTGAAGGAGCTCGGCTACCCCATGGTCTATGACTCCCCGTTCGGCATCGCCGGCCCCAAGGGGATGGACCCGAAGATCGTCGCCAAGCTGCACGACGCCTTCAAGAAGGCGCTGGACGATCCGGCTGTGATCGCCACGCTGGCCAAATTCGACATGGTGCCCAGTTACAAGAGCACCGAGGACTACAAGAAGTTCGTCGTCGAGGTCACCGAGTCCGAGCGCAAGGTGGTCGACAAGCTCGGGCTGGCGAAGAAGACGAACTGAATCGCCGTGTCCCGGACGCGACGCACCGCGCAAGCGCTGCTTCGCAGAACCGGGACCCATCTAGCCGCAGACACATGGGTCCCGGCTCTGCAGCGCATCACCATAGCGCGTCAAGACGCGCGTAAACGCGCTAATGGTGCAGCGCAGCGTCCGGGGAATGGCTGAGAGAGTAATCGATGAGTAACGACAGCGACGTCAAATTCCGCCTCAACAATTCCGAACTTTGGGGCGGGCTGATCGGGCTTGCGCTCGGCGGGTTCGTGATCTGGTCCGGGCTCAAGCTGAAGCTCGGCACCATCAACGACCCCGGCTCCGGGTTCGTGCTGTTCTATACCGGCATCCTGATGTGCCTGTTCGCCGCCTCGATCATCATCGCCGCATTGACCGAGGGCGGGCCGACCTTTGGCTCGCGCTGGGTGAACACGCGCTGGACCAAGCCGCTGCTGGTGATCGTCTGCCTCATCGCTTTCTCCTTCGCCCTCAATCCGCTCGGCTTTCTGCTGTCCTCAATTCCGCTGATGTTGCTGCTGTTGCGCGTGGTCGACCCGGTCCGCTGGCCGCTGGCCGTTCCGGTTGCCGTGCTGGTTCCGCTCGGCATGTGGTGGGTCCTCAAACGCCTGCTCCTGATTCAACTGCCTTCGGGCATCTTCGAAATCGGCTGACCCGCACCATGGACACACTCATCAATGTCGCGCATGGCTTCGGCGTCGCCCTTCAACCCGTCAACCTGATCTACTGCTTCATCGGCGTCTTCATCGGTACGCTGGTCGGGGTGCTGCCGGGCATCGGCCCGATCTCGGCGATGTCGCTGCTACTGCCGATCACGCTGTCGGGAACGCCGGAGTCCGGCATCATCATGATGGCCGGCATCTATTACGGCTCGATGTATGGCGGCTCCACCACCTCGATCCTGGTCAACATTCCCGGCGAGGCTGCTTCCGTCGTCACCTGTATCGATGGCCACCAGATGGCCAAGCAGGGCCGCGCGGGACCTGCGCTCGGCATCTCCGCATTCGGCTCGTTCTTCGCCGGCACCTTCGCGCTGATCGCGCTGATGCTGGTGGCGCCCAAGCTCGCCAGCGTCGCGATCGCTTTCGGTCCGGCCGAATATTTCAGCCTGATGGTGCTCGGCCTTGTGGTCCTCACCTTCCTGACGCAGGGCTCAATGGCGAAGGCGTTGCTGATGGCCTGCATCGGCATCGTGCTCGGCGTGATCGGGCTCGACAGCATTACCGCGCAACCGCGCCTGACCTTCGGCCGCCTGGAACTGATCGACGGCATCGGCCTCGTCCCCGTGGTGATGGGCCTGTTCGGCGTCGCCGAAGTCCTGTTCAACACCGAGCAGGTCATCAAGCGCGACGTCATCAACACGAAGATCACGCACCTGTTGCCGAGCCGGGAGGACTGGAAAGCCAGCGCCGGCCCGATGTCGCGCGGAACGATCCTTGGATTCTTCCTCGGCATCCTGCCCGGTGGCGGCGCAGTGATCTCGTCGTTCGCGTCCTATGCGCTGGAGAAGCGGCTGTCGAAAACGCCGGAACGCTTTGGCCATGGCGCGATCGAGGGTGTGGCGGGACCCGAAGCCGCCAACAACGCCGCGGCCGGCGGCGCCTTCATTCCGCTGATGACATTAGGCATTCCGCCAAACGTGGTGATGGCGCTGTTGCTCGGCGCTTTCGTCATTCACGGCCTGCAGCCCGGCCCGCTGATGATCACGCAGAACCCCGGCCTGTTCTGGGGCATCGTCGCCAGCATGTATATCGGCAATCTGATGCTGCTGGTGCTGAACCTGCCGATGATCGGCATGTGGGTGCAGCTCCTCAAGCTGCCCTACAACATCCTGTTCCCGCTGATCATCCTGTTCACCATCATCGGCGTCTATTGCTCCAGCAACAACGTGTTCGATGTCTATGTGATGATCGCGTTCGGCATTATCGGCTATTTCATGCGCAAGCTCGGCTACGAGCCGGCGCCGCTGGTGCTGGCCTTCGTGCTGGGGCCGATGCTGGAGAACAACCTGCGCAAGTCGCTGATCCTGTCGCAGGGCGACCTGATGACCTTCATCGAACGGCCGATCTCGGCCGTCTGCCTGGCGTTCGCAGTCGTGCTGTTGATCGGCCCGTTGCTGCCGGCGCTACGCAAGAAGCGCGAGATGGTCGCGCTGGACGAAGGGGTGTGACCGCAGCTAGAACGCCCGCTTCTTCTCGCCGAGATCCCAGAACAGCCCCGCCATGATGGCGAGCGCCTCTTCTGTCACCGGCAGAAGAATGTGTTCGTCCGGCGCGTGCTGCGAGCAGCCGGGATAGGAATGCGGCACCCAGATCGTCGGTAACCCCAACCCTTCGGCGAACACGTCGTTCGGCAGCGAACCGCCGAAATTCGGCAGGATCGCCGGCGCCTTGCCGGTGGTCTGCAGGATCGAGTTCGCCGTCCAGTTCACCCAGGGACTGTCGACATCGGTACGCGAAGCCGCGAAGCGCTGCGCGCCGCTGACCTCCACCATCGAAAAGCCGTTGGCATGCAAATGCGTGCGCACGGCGTCGACGACCTCTTCATATCTGGTGCCGACGACGAAGCGAAGCTGCAGCACGGCATTGGCGCGGCCGGGAATCGCGTTGGCCGGCTTCTCGATATTGCCTGACGACATCGCCAGGACTTCCAGCGTATTCCAGGCAAACAGCCGCTCGGCCGGCGACAATCCCTCCTCGCCCCATTCGGGCGCCAGCGCCGGCTCGTCGGCGGTCGGCTCGATCTTCACATCCGCGAGCGCCGCGCGCACCGCGTTCGAGATCCGCGGCGGCTTGAGCGCCTCGAGCTTCATCCGCCCCTTGCCGTCGACGAGGCTCGCGATGGCGTTGCAAAGGATCGTCGCGGGATTGGCGAGGACGCCGCCCCAATTGCCCGAATGGTTTCCGCCCTCGCGCAGGTTGACATCGAGATGGATGCGGTTGCCGCCGCGGCAGCCGAGGAAGATGGTCGGCCGGTCGGCTGAAAGCCGTGGTCCGTCGGAAGCCAGGAACAGATCGGCCTTCAGCTCCTCGCGATGGGCTTCGCACACCTGCCGCAGATCGGGCGAACCGATCTCCTCGCCGGTCTCGATGATGAATTTGACGTTGAAGCCGAGCTTGCCGCCGCGGGTCTCGCGCACGGCGCGCAATGCCGCGAGATTGATGCTGTGCTGCCCCTTGTTGTCGGCGGTGCCGCGGCCATAGACGCGCTCGCCTTTGGTCGTGGCTTTCCAGGGATCGAGATTGTCGCGCCATTCGCCTTCCATGCCGTCGACGACATCGCCATGGCCATAGGTGAGCACGGTCGGCAACGAGGCATCCTCGCGATAATCGGCCAGCAGATACGGACCCTTGCCGCTCGGCGATTCGATCAGGCGGGTGGAGAAATCGAGCGCGGCGAAGGCGGGCTGGAGGTCATCGACGAGATAGGCGCGCAACGCCTCGCCGCTGCCGGGGTTCTGGCTTTCGGTCCGATAGCCGACCCTGCGGCCGAGCTCGGCGAGAAACGCGCCGGAATTCAGATGCTCACGTACCCGCGCAATCGCGTCGGCTCTATCAGCCATATTTCTTTCCCTTGTTCGCAAACGTGTGGAGCGCAACCTATCGGGATAAGCCGCCCGCTGGAAGTGGTACGGCTACCGAATGAGGCCTTGCTAAAAACAGCGAGGATGCAACAATTTCGGGCAACAGCCCGGCGTTTAACCGGGCGAATGCGCAGGGAACCCTGCACGCACCGAGGTTCGCGTCATGACAAAACAAATCCGGCTCAATGCCTTCGCCATGAACTGCGTGGCGCATCAATCGCCGGGGCTCTGGACCCATCCGCGCGACCGCACGCTGGGCTACAACCGCCTGCCCTACTGGCTCGACCTGGCGAAGACGCTGGAGCGCGGCCGGTTCGACGGGCTGTTTCTCGCCGATGTGCTCGGCGTCTACGACGTGTTCGGCGATAGCCCCGACGCCGCGCTGCGCAATGCCGCGCAGACGCCGGCGAACGAGCCCCTGATGCTGATCCCGGCGATGGCGGCGGTGACGCAAAATCTCGGTTTTGGCGTCACCAGCAATCTCTCGTTCGAGCCGCCCTACCCGTTTGCCCGACGGATGTCGACGCTCGATCACCTGACCGAAGGCCGGATAGGCTGGAACGTGGTGACCGGCTATCTCGACTCGGCCGCGCGCGGCGCCGGCAAGGACAAACAGACCGCGCATGACGACCGCTACGAGATCGCGGATGAATATATGGAGCTGGTCTACAAGCTCTGGGAAGGAAGCTGGGAGGACGACGCCGTTCTGCGCGACCGCGCGCGCGGCATTTTCGCCGACCCTTCCAAGGTGCATCGCATAGAGCACGAGGGAAGCAACTACCGGCTCAACGCCATTCATCTCAGCGAGCCATCGCCGCAACGAACGCCGGTGCTGTATCAGGCCGGCACCTCGCCGCGCGGACGGCAGTTCGCCGCAGAGCATGCCGAATGCGTGTTCATGTCGGGCCCGTCGGCCAGGATCATCGGCCCACGCGTGGCGGCGATCCGCGCGCTGGCGAAGGAGATCGGGCGCAATCCGGCCGAAATCCTGATGTTCTCCATGATGACGATCATTCTCGGCCGCACCGAGGCCGAGGCGAAAGCAAAGTACGCCGACTATCGCCGCCACATCGCGCCCGAGGGCGCGCTGGCCTTGATGTCGGGCTGGATGGGTATCGATTTCTCGGGCTACAACCTCGACCAGCAGGTGCGCCACGTCCAGAACGATGCCGGGCGCACCGCGCTCGACAACGTCACCCGCGCCGATCCTGATAGGGTGTGGACCGTGCGCGAGGTCGTCGAGCACGTCGGCATCGGCGGCGCCGGGCCGGTCGTGGTCGGCACGCCGGAGAAGGTCGCCGACGATATCGAGGCCTGGTTCGAGCAGACCGATGTCGACGGCCTCAACGTTGCGTTTGCTACCTCGCCCGGCGATTTCGAGGATATCGCAGACATGCTGGTGCCGGAGTTGACGAAGCGCGGGCGCTACAAGAGCGCGTATGCGGAAGGAACGCTGCGCGAAAAACTGTTCGGTGCCGGGCGCGCGCGGTTAACGGAGCAGCATCCGGCGACAAGGTATCGCGTGAAGCCACGCGCTGCGGCGGCGGAGTAACTTGTAGGGTGGGCAAAGGCGCACTTCGCGCCGTGCCCACCACCTATCCACATCGCTAATCTGAATGGTGGGCACGCTTCGCTTTGCCCACCCTACGATTTCGCAATGACGATCAATTCACCGAATTGCTCACGACCACCTCGATCAGCTTCGCGCCGGGGCGGCTGAAGGCGGATGACAATACGGACTTCAACTGGGCAGGATCAGTGACCCGTGTCGCCTCAAGCCCCAGCGACTTCGCCACTCCCGTAAAGTCCACCGGCGGATCAATGAAATCCATACCGACATAATGATCGTCGTCGTGGAAGGCGAGCAGCCGCTGCTTGATGATGCGATAGCCGCCATTGTTGACGATCACGAATGTCAGCGGCAGCTTGTGGTTCGCCGCCGTCCACAGCGACTGGATCGAGTACATCGAGCTGCCGTCGCCGGAGTAGCACACGACCGGCCGATCCGGGTTGGCGAGGCTGACGCCGACGGACGCCGGCAATCCCCAGCCGATGCCGCCCGAAGCGAGCGCGTGATAGCCGTAGCGGTCGCGATGCGGGCGTAGCGCGATGATCTGCCGCGATGAGGTCAGTCCCTCGTCGACCAGGATCGCATTATCAGGCATCGCCTCGACCACCTGCAATGCCAGCCAGTCCGGATCAATCGGCGAGGTTTTGCCCGCTTTCGATATCTGTTCGACCAGCGGCCTGCGCCGGGCCGTCCAGTTCTTCGACGCCAGCGCATCCAGCCCCCGTCTCGCCCGCACTTCGAGCGCACCGCCGCCCGCGGCCTTCAACGCCGGCACCAGCGCGCGCAGCGTCTCCCTCACATCGGCCTTGAGCGCGATGTCGACGCCGTAATTCCTGGCGAGGTCGTGATCGACCAGGCCGATCTGAACGATCGACAGCCCATCCGGCAGCGGGTCCGTCTCGCTGTAGACCGACATCCGCAGCGGATCGCCGCCGAGCGCGATGATGAGGTCGTAAGGCGCCAGCGTCTCGCGGGCAAGCTTCTGGATGCGTGCCAGCGCGCCCATGAAGCACGGGCTTTCGGACAGGAAATGCGCGCCGTAGGGCGTTGAAGACTGATACGCCGGACAGCCCAGCGTTTCCGCAAGTTGCGCCGCCTCCTGCAAGGCATCGCTCTTGACGATCTCGTCGCCGACGATGATCACGGGCCGCTCGGCCTTGAGGATGCGTGCAGTCAGCGCCTGCAGCGATTCGTCCGCCGGTTTGACGCGGGTATCGATCCGGGTCGAGCGGCCGAGTTCGATGCCGGCCTCGGCATTGAGGATGTCGCCCGGCAGCGAGATGAAGACCGGCCCGGTCGGCGGCGTGGTCGCGATCTTGGCGGCGCGGCGCACGATGCGCGGCAGGTCTTCCAGCCGCGTCACTTCGACCGCCCATTTCACCAGCGGCTGCGCCATCTGCACCAGCGGACCGTAAAGCACCGGCTCGGTCAGGCCATGGCCCTGCTCCTGCTGGCCCGCCGTCAGGATCAGGGGCGTGCCGGTGAAGCTTGCGTTGTAGAGCGAACCCATCGCGTTGCCGAGGCCTGGCGCGACATGGACGTTGCAGGCGACGAGCTTGCCCGAGGCGCGGCTGAAACCGTCGGCCATGGCGACGACGAGGCTTTCCTGCATCGCCATCACATAGGTGAGGTCGGGATGGTCCTTCAGCGCATGCATGATCGGCAGCTCGGTGGTGCCGGGATTGCCGAACAGATGCGTGACGCCCTCGTCTTTCAGCAGTGCAAGGAATGCGGAGCGGCCGGTGATTTTGTTCTTCATGTCTCCTCCTGCCCGCCGGTCCGTTGGCCTGCGGGATGGAGGCAGATGACCAAACTTCAACAACGCGCGCAATGGAGGGAGGTCATGGCTGCCCTGCGCGGCCACGCCCGCGTCCCGGACGCGGCGCAGATACTCTTCGGCGGTACACCGCAGGCCCAGATACAAAATCGCGAAAACAACCCCATGCAAAGTAGAATGAGCCTGGGCGCGCAGCCCTCAGGCCGCTTGCGTCCGGGGCACGAGATGGTCCGTCGTCACGGCCCAACCTAATCTCATCCTGCCCTAGGGCTTTCTTTAGAAGACTTTCAAAACCTCGCTGACCTGGAGCGGTCGACCGACTGGCTAAAGGAAGTAGATCAAGCAGAGTATAAGGGCCCACTAAACGAGTTCAGCAGCTACAATTGCTGGAACAAGAAAGGCCGCACTAGCCTCGCTTGTTCCAAATTTCGAAGTCGGAGAATCGAAGCCGTCCTCCTCCCACGTTGTGATCTGCAACGAAGACCTTCTAGCCGCGCAAATCGGAACTATCGACGAGGCAATTCAAGTGCATCCACCGGGATGGCCGGCTGAATCGCTGGAGCCTTGGATGATGAGAACCGAGGTTCAAGTCGATCCGGTCTTAAGGGCAATGGCTAATCCAAACGATCTAGATGAGGAGTGACCGTTGCCAATTGCCTTTGACGTTCGGCTCATGCAGAGCGACTTAACTGCTTTTGCCAAGGCCAGTTCGAAATTTCTTGCGAACACCAATCGTTTAACTGAGTTGCAAGCGCAATTGGCAACGGCCGTGACGAATGCAAGACAGGGAGATGGAAAGGTACAATGGAACACGAACCACGGCGGGACCGATCAACCGGTTAAAACGCGTCCTAGCACCAGTTATCGTAGCCACGGCACGTCAGCGAAACCTCTTGTTGCCGAAATCTCTTTCAATCTCGTAGGCGTGCTATCGGAAGACGATGATAACCGACTAATTGTTTCGTCCGGGGGTACATGCATCAAATTGATGTGGGCGGAGGACAATCCCAATTGCACCGAATGCCATTTTGACATTCACCCCAATAAAATTGGACATCCAACATTGCATACTCAGTTCATAGGTGAGGTCAAAGAACTCCCTCGACTAATTTCTTTCTTTGCTCATCCGCTGGATATTGTTGAGTTCATACTGATGGAAGTCTTTCAGGATCGCTGGCGGCGCGTGCGAGCAGGTGTTACCTGCAAGACGCAGTTGCATAACTACCCAGTGAACCAACGTACTCGCTTGATTGCTGTTCTGCAGACGTACACCGGCTGGCTTCAAGCCGGCGACGCTCCACTAGTAAGCTTGCAGATGACCCCCGATCCCTTTTTTGATCTCTATCCTCATGAGACGCGACCACAATTTTAGTTGCGACTATCACCTTGAATCTTATTGTCGCTTCACCAAAATGGTACACACAGCACACGCAACACTGACGACTAATTCCGCTGCGGTTCCCTCGGGCGCTCGCGCTCTTTTTTCCAATAGGCCGCGCCGGCGCCGCGTCCAATGCTAATTTTGCATTGGATGATGCAGATCACGAGAGCTACGCTGACAAGCGCCCGCCCTCGCGCCGGAGATTCCAGAATGAACCGCAAATCGGTCCTGCTAGCCGCCATGTCACTTGGACTCATGCTCAATCACGGAGCATCCGCGGCGGATGCGGCCGACCTCGTCATCAGCGGCGGGACCATCTACACCGGTGGCGACGAGGCGCCATTCGTGGGCGATATTGCGGTCACCGCAGACAAGATCGTCTATGTCGGCCCCCATGCCGGCGCACCGACCGCAAAAGCGAGCATCGACGCAAAGGGCATGATTGTCGCGCCCGGATTCATCGACGTTCACACCCATCCGGAGAGCTTTATCCGCTCGCCCGATGCGGCCAAACGCCTGAACGCGCCGTGGCTGATGCAGGGTGTTTCAACCACATTCATTGGCGTCGATGGCAGGGGGATACCCGATGTCGCAGCCGATCACGCACAGTTCGAAGCGCAGAAGATCGGCACCAACATTGTCAGCTATGTCGGTTTTGGCGCCGTCCGCGAGGCGGTACTGGGCCAGGACGCCCGCGCGCCAACGCCTTCCGAACTGGAGCGCATGAAGGCGCTCGTCGCCAAGGGAATGTGCGAGGGCGCCATCGGCCTTTCCGCCGGTCTGTTCTACGCGCCGCAGAGTTTCGCCAAAACGGACGAGGTGGTGGCACTGGCCAGGGAGGCCGCCCGGCGCGGCGGCGTCTACGACACCCACCAGCGCGACGAAAGCTCTTATTCCATCGGCCTCATGAACTCGGTCAAGGAGGTGCTGCAAATCGGCCGCGAAGCCGAAATCCCCGTGCATTTCGCGCACCTCAAGGCGCTTGGCATCGATCTGCAAGGCCAGACCCCGGAAGTGATCCGCCTGATCGTCGAGGCGCGAGCGACCGGTCAGAGGGTGACCGCCGACCAGTATCCGTGGCTGGCGTCGAGCACCAGCCTCGACGCAGCCCTGGTGCCGCGCTGGGCGGTCGATGGCGGCTATGCGGCGATGATCCGGCGCTTCGACGACCCGGCAACGATGGCCAAGATTCGCGGTGAGATGATCGAGAATTTGCGCCGCCGTGGCGGCGCGGAATCGATCCTGCTGACCAGCGTCGAGCGGCCCTGGACCGGCAAGCGGCTTTCGGAGATGGCGGACGCATGGAAGATCGAACCGATCGACGCCGCCATCCGAATTCTCCGAGCCAATGTCAGAGATTCGATCGCCTCGTTCAACATGATCGACAGCGACGTCGACCTCGTCATGAAGCAGCCATGGATCGTCACCGGTTCGGACGGCACCGATGGCCATCCCCGCCAATACGCCACCTTTCCGCGCAAATACGCGGTCTATGTGCAAGAGCGGCAAGTCATCGACCTCAGGACTTTCATCCGCCAATCGACCGGCCTGTCGGCCGACATCTTCAAGCTCGATCGACGCGGTTACCTGCGGACCGGCTATTTCGCTGACGTCGTGGTGTTCGACCCTGCCGGCTACGCCCCCAAGGCCGACTATGTGCGCCCCCGCGAATTGACCGTCGGCGTGCAAACCCTGCTGGTCAACGGCGCGCCGGCCGTTCAGGACGGCAAACTGACCGCCGTCGCCGCCGGCCGCGCGCTCAAGCACACGCCGACGCCGGGGACTTGTCCCTAAAGCGCGATGCGATTGGGTTGAATCGTCATCGCGCTTTGGCTCCTTGTTTGAGCATGATCTTTTCGGAAAACCGCTCCACACTTTTCCGGATCATGCTCTAGACCATCCCCTCACGATCGGCACGCTTCTTCTTTTTCGAGCGCTGCCAGACCACGCCGGGATATCCCTTCAACGGCACCAGCGGTTCGCCGGTGTAGGCCCACTCCTGCAATTCCTCGATCGCGATGTGATAGAACGGTTGCCGCCCGGTGCGGCCCGAAAACAGCGCGCGGGGGATGTTGACCATGTGCGGCGAGCGCGGACGCTCATAGGCGATCGGCGTGCCGCAGTGCGAGCAGAAGCTGCGTACGGTTTTGGTCGCCTTATCCTCGTAGCGCGTGAGGCTGGCCTCGCCCCTGGTGATACGAAAACGCTTGCGCCAGCTTCCGATGTAGGTCGCATACGCCGCGCCGTGCGCGCGGCGGCTCGACGGCGAATGATCGTGCCAGGCCCAGCGCGCCGGCACGTCGATCTCGAAGGCGACCTTGCCGCACAGGCATTGGCCGGCGGCGGGCTTGCCGAGCGCAACGGCCTTGGTTTTCTTCTTCTCGAATTCCTCTTCCGGAAACATGATCGAGCCCTTGTAGCCCGGATGAGCGAAAGCGACATCCGGGAACGCTGTTGATACCGGCCCCGGATCTCGCTTCGCTCATCCGGGCTACGATCTATTTACGCCTGCTCCAGTTCGTTATGCTCCGGATAATCCGTATAGCCCGCCACGTCGCCGCCATAGAACGTCGCGCGGTTGTAGGGCGTCAGCGGAAAACCGCGTTGCAGGCGGCGCGGCAGGTCCGGATTGGAAATGAAGATGCGGCCGAACGCGACCGCGTCGGCATGGCCATCCCGGATCGCGGCATTCGCGGTCTCGCCGGTGAAGCCGCCGGCAGCGATCAGAACGCCCTTCCAGATCGGACGAAACAGAACCATCGCCGAAGGGACATTCTGATGATTGACCTCGGCGCGGCCGGCTCCGGAGGAGCGCGGCTCGATGAAATGCAGGTAGGCGAGGCCAAGCGGATTGAGTTGCTCAACAGCATACGTGTAGAGCGGCATCGGGTCCGGCTCGCCGCTGCCATTGGCGACGCCATAGGGCGACAGCCGCACGCCGACGCGATCCGCGCCCCACACGTCCACCACCGCCTGCGTGACTTCCATCAGGAAGCGCACGCGGTTCGGAATCGAGCCGCCATATTGGTCGGTGCGAAAATTGGTGTGCGACTGCAGGAACTGCTCGATCAGATAGCCATTGGCGCCGTGCACCTCGACACCGTCGAAGCCGGCCGCAAGCGCATTCTTCGCCGCCTGCCGGTAGGCGTCGACCACCAGAGGGATTTCCGACGTCTCAAGGGCGCGCGGTGTCTCATAAGGTACCGCCTTGCCGTCCGCGGTCGCTGTTCTCAGGTCAGCGATCGGCACCGCCGATGGCGCCACCGGCAACACACCGCCCGGCTGGAACGAGGAATGCGAGACGCGTCCGACATGCCAGAGCTGCAGAAAAATGATTCCGCCCCTGGCGTGAACGGCGTCGACCACTTCGCGCCAGCCCGCGATCTGCTGCTCGGTATAGATGCCGGGCACGCCGGGGCTGCCGAAGCCCGTTTCCGTCACCGGCGAGGCTTCGGCGATCAGCAACCCGCCCGGCGTCGCGCGCTGCGCGTAATACTCGGCGTTCAACAGCCGCGGGGCGAGCGAGGGTTTTGCCGCCCGCATCCGTGTCAACGGCGCCAACGCGAGACGATGATTGAGCTGATAGGGGCCGACCTTGAGTGGCGAAAACAGCGATGGATAATTCATGTCTATTCCAGAACCCCGTGTTGATACGGATATGTAACCGCTTCAGCTTGTTCGTAAAAGGTTTGGGACGCAACGTGTAGCCTCGAAGCGAGTGAGCACATCTTCCATGCAAAAACCGAACGGCAAGCCCCATCCTTCGCTCAGCGTCCGCATCGATATCGACGCCGGGGGGCGTATCGGTCCCGGCAAGATCGAGTTGCTCGAAACGATCCATCGAAGCGGTTCGATTTCCGCCGCCGGCCGCGCCATGGAAATGTCCTACAAGCGGGCCTGGGATCTGGTCGACGAGATCAACCGCATCTGCCGTCAGGCCGCCGTGGAGCGGCAGACCGGCGGCAAGAACGGCGGCGGCGCCGTACTGACGCCGTTCGGCCGCTCGCTGGTCGCGCGTTACCGCAAGATCGAGCGCACCGCGACAAGCGCGGCGCGCAAGGAGTTGCAGGCATTGCGATCCGATATCGGCCGGGCGAAGAAACGCGCGGGCTGATAAGAGGCGGAAAGTATGCGATAACTGGACGCGCTGAGGTCGCCCCTCCCCAAGCAGTCCAGGAAACTTTGCATGCCCCATCCCGCCATGTCGCCGAACAATGTTGCCGTGATCACCGGAGGCGCGTCCGGCATCGGGCTTGCCGCCGCCACACGCTTCGCCGCCATCGGCATGAAGGTCTGCATCGCAGATATCGGGGCTGACCGGCTCGCCGAGGCTGCCGCCACACTGGCGTCGGTCGCGAAGGGCGGCGCTGCCGATATCATGACCGCGGCCGCCGATGTCAGCCGCTTCGACGACGTAGCCGGCCTGGAAGCCGCGGTGCAAAAGCGGTTCGGCGGCACCGACATCCTGATGAACAATGCCGGCATCGGTCCCGACAGCACCAGCCTTGGTCCGCTGGAGAACTGGCAGCGTATCCTCGCCGTGAACCTGTGGGGCGTCATTCACGGCACGCAGGCTTTTGCACCTCACATGGTTGAACGCGGGCGGCCCGGTCTCATCATCAACACCGGTTCCAAGCAGGGCATCACGACGCCGCCCGGCAATCCCGCCTACAACGTCTCGAAGGCCGGCGTGAAAGCGCAGACGGAGGCGCTGCAGCACGAATTGCGGAACATACCGGGCTGCAGGATCAGCGCGCATCTGATGATCCCCGGTCACGTCTTCACCGCGCTCACCGCGCGCGGCCGCACCGAGAAGCCGCCCGGTGCCTGGACGGCCGAGCAGACGGTCGATTTCATGGTCGCGCGCATCGATGCCGGCGATTTCTATATTCTCTGCCCGGACAATGACGTGCCACGGCCGCTCGACGAACGGCGCATGCTGTGGGCTGCCGGCGATATCGTGGAAAATCGCCCCGCGCTGTCGCGCTGGCATCCGGACTACGCGGATGCGTTTGCGAGGTTTGTGAAGGGGGAATGAGCGGGCGGTCACCGCGAGCACAGTTCGTAGGGTGGGCAAAGGCGCGCTTGCGCCGTGCCCACCATCACGCACTCCGCAAGGAATGGTGGGCACGCTTCGCTTTGCCCACCCTACAAACCGCGAATCCCTACAGCGTCACCTGCTTGTCGCCGCATTGCTTGCAGACGTATTTGACGCGGGTTGCACCCTTTTCCGCCTGGACACGGTTCGGCGCGCCGCATTTGCCGCAGACGGCTTCGATCCGGGTGTTGCCCTGCTTGACGACGAGGGCCTTCTTTTCCATCGTCTCGCGGATCAGGCGCTCGGCCTCCTCGCGCATCGCTTGTTTCGACATCGGCCTGTCCCGTCATGAACCGTTACGGCGGCGGTCTTATCACAGTCACGATGCATTTCGTAAGCCGGGCAAGAAAATTTGCGTGACGGAATGTCAGATGGTCTCCGGCGTCAGCGCCAGCAGGCGGCGCACCAGGGCCAGCGCCGTTTCCGTGGCCGGATCGGCCGAAATCACGGGAACCGCCAACGCGATGACGTCGATCGGATCGTGCGACAGGACGATGAGATGCGTCGCGCTGTTGGCCGCCAGCAGCGACACGACGCGCTCGACGGCGGGATCGGACAATGACAGGCCCCACGGCGCGTCGGGGCGGCGTAACACCCGCCGGACCGACAGAAAATCGCGCAGCAGTGGCGGATCGTAGCTCAGAAGTTCGCTCTCGCGATAGCGCCGGGCGCTCTCGAAGATCGGGTGACGCGCGAGTTCCGCGATCAGCGCGTCGCGCGTTCTGGCCGGCGACGCCGCGACGGAATTGAGGACGCCGGGCACTTGCGATTCAAAATGCGCGCGCAGCGCGTCCACCATCAAGCCGATGGTGAGAACGCCGGCGATCGCAATCGCGCAAAATCGCATGATTTGCGCCGCATCGACCTCCGGCGCGACAAACGCCGCGGCAATACCGAGAAGCGCCGAACTCGAGAGCCGCAGCGCCGTCATCAGAAGCGCCTGACGCTGCGTCTCCGCGCCGCGTTCCGCGATCAGGATCGCGGTGACGACCAGCAGTGCCCCCAATGCCCCGAGCCTGACCGGGATATCCGGCATCAGCACCCTGAAATCGGTGACGATGAAGGGAATGACGAGGACGGCGCCGACGGCGAGGCGACCGATACTGCGATTCTCGGACGCCATCAGCTTGGTCCGGTCGCGCCTCGCCAGCAGCCAGGCGCAGATTGCAAAGCTGCCAAGCTGGAAAAGCACAAGCAAGATGGCAAAGGGCGCCGCAAAGCGCTCCGATCCGACGGCGCCGGCGAGACCGAGTGCGATGCCGCCGGTCAGAATAGCGATCTTGGCCGGGCGCGGGGCATGACGCCGCAGGATACCTTCGGTCACGATCAAGGCGCCGAGCGGAATCAGCGCCGCCGGAATCATCGACAGGTTGTCGAGCACCCCGCTGCCGCTCCACCACGCCGTCCCGCGTACCAGGAACAGCAATGCGATGATGCCAAGCGCCACCAGCAGGCGCCGGGTCAGCGGGCTCCTGGGATCACGCCGGTAGAGCGTGGCCATGGCGACGCCAAGGCCGATCGCGCCGCACAGGTTGACGATGGAATCGGCGATCATCCCCGGCGTCATGGGCCGCCCCCATTTCCGGATGTCCGCGGCCGCAAGACGCCGAAGGGCCGCGTATCGTCCATCCAGTGAACGGCGGGAAGCACCAGCCGCTGCAGGGCCAGCGCGGTGCCGGTACCAAGCAGCGCCGGCAGCGAACCGGAGGGCACTTCGCTCAACAGATAACGGCGCGCTCCGGCAAGGTCGATGCGGCCGAGCTGCAGGACATCGTCGCCCCTGGCGTAGTCCAGCTCGCGGGCGCAAAACGCGTTGTACTGCTCGTCGCGATGTTTTGGCGCGGCTTCGAAGGTCTTCTTCAGCGCGTCCGATCCGCCGGTATAGGCATTGGTGATGACGAATCTGACTTCATCGAAGCCGGCTTCCTCGCCCACGCCGAACACGGCGCGATGACGGGACATGATGCCGCGCGCGAGTTGGAGATGGGCAAAGCTCTGGCGTGCGTCCGGATGCGGCGACGGAAAGACATCCGAAAAGGTCTGGCTGACCATGCCGACGACCGACGGCACCTGGGTGACGTTCGAAATCCATTTCGGACGCAGCCCGTCACGGGCGAAGAGAACGAGCGCCGTCAGGCCATAGAGGACCCAGGACAGCCCCCGCCCCCGCTCGTCGGGATCGACCATAACCAGACCGAGATGGGTGACCTCCGCAGGTTCCCCATCGAGTTCGACCTCCATCACTGACAGCGCATTGAAGGCGATCGGCCGCCCGGTCGCTTCCTCGGAGATCAGCGTGACAATGGCCCGTGACAGCCGTTCGCGGTCGCCGGAGAAAATGCCGTAGGTGAGGCTTTCCTCAGGCAGCGTTTTGGCGGCCACGACGCGCAGTTGCGCGACCAGTTCGCCGAGTTCGGCCTCGGAAAGCGACAGGCCGGGAGTTTCGACGATGCGCGTGATCAGCCCGGCATGGGTGCGAATGGTGAGATCGATGGTCGGCTGGCGCAGCGCCTTCAGCCAGAACACGCCATAGCCGCCCAAACGTCCGGCCGCGGAGCGAACCTGCCCCAAAGCACGACGGATCGCCGAATTGCCGCTCGAGATAAACGCCATGCCACTTGCCCGCACTCGGTCCGGATTTGTGCGCCGGGCCCGTTAAGGAGCCATGAGTGCGACACGTTACGGTGGCAGGAGGGTAAACGATGTATTGGCGACGTCAAACATCACAGCCAGACAGGAAAACGGCGGATGCCCGAAGCATCCGCCGCCTGCCTTCGCCAGCACCGCGTCACAGGTTACGCGGCCTTGGAAATGATGAAGCCTTGAAGTCACGAAGCCTTGGAAACTACGAAGCCTTGGAAACTAGGAAGCCTTGGAAACTACGAGGACCTGGAAACTACGAGCCCTTGGAAACTTCCATCAGCAGCCGTTCGGCCTTGGCATCCTCGATGCGGTTCACAAAGCGGCTGCTCTCATGCACGTCGCGCACGGTCTTGGTCAGGGTGACGCAGGACTGAACGAGCATCACGATGCCCATCGCAAGGTAGCCCTTGATCCACAGGTCGACGGGGAGAAAGTAGACGCCGATCGCGACCAGGAAGGCCGAGGTGCCGAACGAAGCGTAGGTAAAGGTGACCCAGGCGTTACTGTGATGCTGGATATTCTGATTCATGGCGCCATCCTGCAAATGAGATCATGCGATGAAATATCGGTCTCAGACGGGCAGCATGCGCTTCGCGAAGCCGCGCCGCAACCTGATCCGCCCGGCATTTCTGCGCCCGCGCCAGTTAACGAGCTATGAGTAGAGCACCTTTAGGTTGCGGCAGGGTAAACGACGCATTTAGCGGCGACGCCAAATGATTCATGACAGAGAATGGCGGATGCCAATCAGCTTGATCTTCGGATGCGCTGGACTACCCCTGATTTGAGGAAGGCTTCAAACGGCATGGGCATTCCTTTTGATTTGCTGTGTCAAGCAAACGGCGGATGCTGAGACATCCGCCGTCCGCGCTCGCCGGCGCCGCGCGTCAAAGGTTACGCGGTCCGCACATCGGTTCTTCACGCGCAGGCCGGTTCAATCGAATGCCGTTGCCGGTCGATCTCATTCGACAACAGCGAGCACACGCCCATCGGCAGCAACAGGAAAAGGCCGGCGCAGAACGCGCCATTCATGACCTCTGGCGGCACTGGCCTTGAGAACATCATGGTGAACAAGGTGAGAAACAGGCCGCTGGCCAAAGCCGCGCCGACAGCTGCGGTCAGAGGCGCCCTCAAGAGCGCCGGCAAGGTCGGTGCAAGATATCCGTCCACGAGCCCCGCGATCGCCGATACAGGCAAGGTAAGCAGAAAGGACGCTGTTGTGCATAGTGCAACGAATGCGTCGTCGATCCGCCCCGCGATGGCAACAGCAACCATCCACACCGCAAGCGCGACAAGCGAGGGCCCAGCAGAAGAAACATCACGGTTCGTTTCATTGAAGTCGATCCTTCCTTTGAGTCTTCCGACGTGAAGCCGGACCGCAGGGATTTCTGAATCATGCCGGCCAGCGAATCTGTAGCTATGGCCGCCGACGGACGGCGGATGCCGAGGCACCCACCGCCCGCCTTCGCCAGCACCGCGTCACAGGTTACGCGGCCTTGGAAATCAGGCAGCCTTGAAATCAGGCAGCTTTGGAAACTTCCATCAGCAGCCGTTCGGCCTTGGCGTCTTCGATGCGGTTCACCATCTTGCCGCTCTCATGCATGTCGCGCACGGTCTTGGTCAGGGTGACGCAGGACTGGACGAGCATGACGATGCCCATCGCCAGGTAGCCCTTGATCCAGAGATCGAGCGGCAGGAAGAACACGCCGACGGCGACCATGAAGGCCGAGGCGGAAAACGAAACGTAAGTAAAGGTAACCCAGGCACCGCTGTGGGGTTGGACGTTCTGGTTCATGACAATCTCCTGTTGATATGGGTTAAATCGATCAAGTTCAGTTTCAGGCAGCTTGCGTGCGTTTGGCGTTCAGCCGCGCGAGCACGTCGTCCGCGGTTGATTTCAGTCGTGGGCCAAAGCCCTGTTCGGCGAGTTTCTCGGCGGTCGCCTGCGGTCCGCTGGCGGCATCGAGTTCGATCAGGGCGTCGGCGGCGGCCTGGGCCTCGATCTGCCGTTCGCGCAGGCGCTTCAGCGTGTTCTCCGCTTCCGGCAGCGTGGATTCGTAGGGACGCGCGGCTTCGACACCGCCCCGGCGCAGTGCGCGAACTGCTTCCGACGCGCGGGCGATGCGACGGCCGCGATCGAGTTCGGTGATCCGCGCCTCGGCACTGGCGACCTGCCGCTTCATGCGCGTGATTTCGGACGCGAACAGGGTTCGCGCGGTCATCGCAGCATCGCGGTCGGCCTCGAGGTTGGCGATCGACTGCGCCGCCTCGCGGGCGAGGTCTTCCCGGCCGCCATCGAGCGCGGCAGTGGCGCGGACTTCGAGGTCGGCGATCCGGGCGTTGGTGGCGTCGAGCCGGCGGCCTTCCTGCTGGTCGCCTGCGATCGCCAGCGCCAGCGTGCGCTTGGAACGTTCGACGGCCGCGGCCGCGTCGCGCATCTGCTGGTCGAGAATAAGAAGGGCCGAGCGGTCTTCCAGTTCTTCCCCCGCGGCAGCCACGCTGCCCCGGAAGAGCGTCAAAACAGTTTTGAACATTGGTAGCTCCCTGTGTTATGAGCGTTGCTCATGAATTAGCTGTAGCACCAACGTGAGCGTTGCTCAAGAACTATTTTGAGCATCGCTCAAGAAATTGGTAGATAATGTCTAAGGCACTGGAAAGACGAGCAAAACTTCGAGAATCCCTGATCCAGACAGCTGAGAAAAGCATGTCGGTGGGCGGATTGACCGGCCTGAAGACGCGGGAGCTGGCGCGGGAAATCGGCGTCGCCAACGGCGCGGTCTATAATCTCGTCGACGATATGGATGAGCTGATCCTGCGGGTGGGATCGCGGACGCTTGCGCGGCTGGATGCTTCCCTCACCGCCGCAGAAAGCAATGGCCCGGCCTTACCGCAGGAAACACTCGTTCGCATTGCGGTGGCCTATTGCGACTTCGCCGCTGAAAATCTCGAACTGTGGCGCGCGCTGTTCGAACACAGGATGGCGCCGGGCAAGCCCGTTCCGGAATGGGCGATCAGCGAACAGATGAATCTGTTTCGCCATATCTACCAGCCGCTCGCCGACCTCTTTCCAGAGCGAACGCCGGCCGAACTGGGCGTGACGGCGCGCAGTCTTTTCTCCGCCGTTCACGGCATGGTGCTGCTCGGCCTCGAGCAGAAATTGATCGCCGTGCCGGTCGACGCCTTGCGCAAGGAGATTGCGGTCATCGTGGGCGCCATGGTCGATGGGCTGACCGAGCCCTCGAAGACGAAGTAGCTGTCAGGCTCTCGCGGCCGCCATCAACTTTCTTTGAGCGCGCCGCCTGGGAGCGTTTGCATCTGTCCGGACCAATCCCTGCAGCATTCGCGCCACTTCGGGGCCGGGTATCGGTCGACTGACGTAATAGCCTTGCATCTCGGCGCATACCTCTTCGCGCAAGATATCCAGCTGTTCCTTCGTTTCCACCCCTTCGGCCGTCGTTGTCTTGCCGAGGCTGACGGCAAATCGAACCACGGCACGCGCGAACAGGCGCGCCTCTTCATTTGCACCTGATAATTCACTGACGAAGCTGCGATCGATCTTGATCTTGTCGAATGCGAACTTTTGGAGAAAGCTCAGGGATGAATAGCCGGTGCCGAAGTCGTCCAGGGCAATGCGCGCGCCCAGTTGGCGCAGCTGTCCCACAGCAGCGAATACCGCTTCGCTATCATCCATAATGGCCGTTTCGGTTACCTCGAGCTCAAGTCGTTGTGGCGTAAGTCCCGCGGTTGCGAGGGCGTCGAGAACGACGGGAACCAACTTTTTGCTTCTGAACTGAGCAGGTGACAGATTTACAGCTATCTTGAGATTGGCGGGCCATTTTGCCGCCTCGTCACAGGCCGTTCGCAATACCCATTCTCCGATCGGCACGATCAAACCCGTTTCTTCTGCAAGCGGAATAAATTCCGCCGGCATGACCAACCCGCGCTGGGGATGACGCCAGCGCAACAGCGCCTCAAAGCCGCAAATTTCGCCGCTCTTGACGTCGACGAATGGCTGGTAGTGGAGTTCGAACTCACCATTAACGAGTGCGCTGCGCATATCCCGTTCGAGGTTGCGCCGGGCGTGCATGAACTGGTCCAGCTCGGGCTCGAAGAAACGGCATGTCCCTCGTCCGCCGTTTTTGGCGGAGTAGAGAGCGAGATCCGCGCTCTTCAATATCTTTTCGGAATTGTTGCCATCGCCCGGCGCGATGGCAATGCCGATGCTTGTTCCGGTTGTCACCTGGTGGTCGCCAAGATCGAAGGGCTCGCAAAGCGCCACCAGAATTCTATCGGCGAGTGCCGCGGCTTCGGCAGCCGGATTTGTCACGTATTCGATGACGGCAAACTCATCGCCGCCCAGGCGTGCGATGAACGTCGTTTCTCTGACACAGCCACGCAAACGCCCGGCTACGGCTTGCAGCAGGGCGTCGCCTGTCGGATGTCCAAGCGTGTCATTGATCTCCTTGAAGCGATCGAGATCGAGCATCAGTACCGCCAGGTCGGGCCCTCCCCGAACCGTGATTGCAAGGTCGTGCTCCAACCGCTCCCTGAGCAATAGGCGATTCGGCAGATCCGTCAGCGCGTCATGCTGGGCCATATGGGTGATCTTGGCTTCAGACCTGTGTTGCTCGGTAACGTCGAGATGCGTCGCGACCCAGCCGCCGCCAGCCATCGGCTGCCGGGTAACCCGGATCAATCTGCCATCCGCCAACTCGTCGATCCGGCTCGAAGCTGCGTCGGTTGGCAGCGCCGCCAACGTCGAAATCACCTGCTTCACGGCGTTATCGCTGGTTACAGCCTTGAGGATACCGCTCGCAATACGATGCGTGATGATCTCGCGATGAGATGTCCCCGGCCTCAACAGTTCCGGCGGCAGCCGATACATGCTGGCGTAACGGTCATTGCAGACGACAAGTCGTTTTTCCGCATCGAACATGCAAAGGCCGTCGCCCATGTTGTTGATGGCCGTATCCAGCCTGAGTTTTTGCTCCTGCAGTTCTCTCTGGGAGCCCTCGACCTGCTGTCGAGCACGCGAAAGCTCGCTGATGATTTCTTCAAACCTGCGGGTCCGGTTGGCAAGGCGGCGATCCGCCAGCACGCCGATCAGGCTCATGCCAAGCACCGATAAAGCCACGCCGGCTATCGCCAAAGCGAGGAAGCCGGGGGAAAGAGACGAGGTGTCAGGCCCCCGCGTCGGATCGGGAACGATCCCCACCGCGCCCATTGCGGTGAAATGATGCGAGACAATTGCAAGCGTCAGCAAAAGCGCGGCCGCAAATGTTACCCATCTACCAGTATGGCGTACCGCGACCGCGAGCGCGGCATAACCGAACATCATCCCGAGAACGACGGAAGCCAACACAAGGTCCAACGACCAGGTCACGCGGCCGGGCACTTCGAGGGCCCACATGCCAAGATAGTGCATGCTGGCAATGCCTGCACCAATGATCCCGCCGCCAATGGGCGCACGCCATCGACCGGGATCACTTGCAGCAAAGCCAAGACCGGTGGAAGTCAACAACATCGCCATGGTGAGCGACAGAGCCGTCAGAGCGATGCCATATCCGGTCGAAACGCCGGGCTCATAGGCAAGCATGGCGATGAAGTGCGTCGCCCAGATCCCATACCCGATCGCGGCACCTGCAATCGCAATCCAGATGAGGCGCGTCCTCGCCTGCGACGCGATCGCACGATGAAAAATATTGACGGCAACAACGCTGGAGACGAAACAAACAAGCCCGGCGAGCAAGACCAACCGCCAGTCGTGCTCACCAGTAAGACAGGTAAGAACGCGGAACATGTCATTCGTCCATAATTATTCTTCCGACAAATAATCCGACTAAACACTTTCCGGATTAAACGTTCACAACTATCAGTGGCATTAGTTATCGGGCGGTGAAGATCGACGCTGCGTCAAAATCGCGTTGTCCCGTACTTCTACGGAAGCCGCTTGCTATTCACGTTTGCGACAGACAAGAGTGCAACGCGGGGATCGAATGGATTGCAGCTTAAGCACGTTGTCGGGCTTAAGTTTGATGATCAGGCACGAGCGGAATTTCTGCGCGGTCAAAAGGCGTGATCGCAGTTCACGGGGCGGACGCAACACGCTCCGCGCAGCCGCTTTCGCCGCGACATTCGGAATCAGATTAAATCTGCAACACCGTCGCATCATCAGCGCCAGCAGGATGGACGCACTACGTCTCGATGATGACGTAGCTGTCTTCGACGTGCACCGGAAAGGTCTCGGCCACATAAGGCCCCTTCTGCAATTCCTCGCCGCTCTCGACCGCAACCGGATAGGAGCGGACCTTTACGCGCTTCGGATCGAAAAACGATTGGCCGTTGCGCATGTCGAATTCCCAGCCGTGCCACGGGCAGCGCAGAAGTTCGCCAACGCGCGAGCGCTGGTAGATTCCGGGCTCCGGCGAGGTCAGCCGCGCGACGCAGGCGGCCTTTTCCAGCGGCGCTCCCTCATGCGGGCAGCGATTGAGCAGCGCAAAGAATTCGCCGTTGACGTGGAACACGACGATGTCGCGGCCGTCGACGCCGAAGACCTTGTTGCCGCCGGGCGGGATATCTGACGTGCGGGCGACGATGTGACGGGCCATGTTATCCCTGTCGTCGCTCAGAGCTTGTAGAGCGCACGCGCATTGCCGTTGAAGATCTTTCGGCGCTCGGCCTCGGTGAGCGGCGTCTTGAAGGCAAAGCGCGGATCGTCGAAATCCCAGTGCGGATAATCCGACGAAAACAGCAGGCGATCGGCGCCGACCCACTCGATCAGCGAGCGCAGATGTTTTGCTTCATCGGGCTCGTCGATCGGCTGCGTCGTGAACCAGAAATGCTGCTTCACATATTCCGACGGCCGGCGCTTGAGATGCGGCACCTCGCTGCGGAACGCATCAAAGTGCCGGTCCATCCGCCAGGTGGCCGACGGGATCCAGCCGAAGCCTCCTTCGATGAAGACGATCTTGAGGTCAGGGAAGCGTTCGGGGACGCCTTCGAGCACGAGGCTCGTAAGCTGCGCCGCCATGGTGTGCGCGTTGCTCTGGTGTTCCTCGACATAATAAGACGGCCAGCCGCCGCCGGTCGGCGCATGGCCGCCATAGCCGCCGACGTGAATACCGAGCGGCAGGCCGAGTTCTTGCGCGCGTGCGTAGATCGGCCAGTAGCGGCGGCGGCCGAGCGGCTCGTTGGCGCGCGGGCAGACGTTGATCTGCACATAGCGGCCGATTTTTGCGCAGCGCTCGATCTCGGCGATCGCGAACTGCGTATCGTCCTGGCCGGCGAGGATCGAGGCCTTCAGCCGCGGATCGCGATCGGACCAGAAGGCGAGCTGCCAGTCGTTGATGGCGCGCTGGATCGCGGCGCCGAATTCGAGGTTCTGCTGCGAGAAGATGAAGAGATCGAGCACCTGCAAAATGCCGTACTCGACATCGAGCGGATCGAGATGCTGCTTGCGCATGAAATCGAGATCCGAACCGGGCGGCCCGCCGGTCGGCGGCCAGGCATCGCGCCGCGCAATCAGCGGCGAGGAACGCGGGTATGGCGTGGTGCCGATATAGGGCGTGCGCAGATGGCTGCCATAGGTGCGCAAATGCTGCTGCCAGCGTTTTGGCAGGAACTGATCGAGGTCGGTGTGCGCATGGATGCTCGGATGCACGTCGCAATCGATGATGCGCAACCGGCTTTTGGCGGCTTCTTCCTCTGCGAGGATGGGGCGGTCGATGACGTCACTCATGCGATCCTCCTTAGGTGTTCGAATTCTATGCCGCGAGCTTCAGCCGCGGAAAAGTCTCTAACGGGTTGTCGGCGCACATGCGCGAGACAATGCTCGCCGGCAGATGCGGCGGCAACGGATCGTCGCCGTCGAACTGCCAGTGCGGATAGTCCGACGCGAACAGGAACATCTTGTCGGAGCCGATCTGCTCGATCACATCCGCGACGCCTGCGGCATCCGGCGGACTGTCGAACGGCTGCATGGTGACGCGGACATGATCACGAATGATCGAGGCCGGCTCGCGCTTGACCCACGGCACCTCGACGCGCACGCCGCGCCAGGTCTTGTTGGCGCGCCACATGAAGGCCGGCAGCCAGCTCACGCCTGACTCCATCAGCACGACCTTGAGGTCAGGGAATTTGCCGAACACGCCTTCATAGATCAGGCTCAATATCTGGGCCTGAAACGCCTGCGCTTCCGCCAGATAATATTCGTAACGATAGGACGGCCAGCCGATCGAACTCGGCGCGCCGCGATAGGCGCTGCCGGCATGGATCGCGACCGGGAGCTTGTGCTTCGCGGCCGCCTGCCACACCGGCCAGTAATGCCGCCGTCCGAGTAGGGTCTCGCCCTGCGCCAGCACCAGCACGGAGACGAAGCGGTTGTCGCCGGCGCGCCGCTCGATTTCCTCCACCGCCAAATCAGGCGCCTGCAAGGGCAACACGATCGAGGCGCTCAGCCGCGGATCCTTTGCCAGCCATTCAGCGGCGATCCAGTCGTTGATGGCCTTGCAGAAGCCTGCCGCCATATAGGAATCGAACACCGCCTGCGCGCCGTAGACGACGTTGCAGATCGCATGACTTGAACCGAGCTGGTCGAACGCGCCGCGCTGCACCATCGCAAGTTCGCTGCCCGGCTTGCCGTTCGCGGGCCGCCAGTCGGTGCGGCCGGAGAACGGCATGTTGGGCGGATAGGAGTTGAGATCGAGGCCGTCGATGGCGCGGCTGACCACCTGTTCTTTCCAGTGGTCGTCGAGGTAGGGCAGCAGCGTCGTGCGGGTTCCGCCCACCGCGGGATGAATATCGCAGTCGATCCGCGTGGCCGCCATGAGCTTCCTCGGGTTTTCGTCTCGGCGATCTTGATGTCGCGCTTGCAAATGTGCCGCCGATAGCAGGGCGGCACAAGCGCTTTACTGAGGGGGCCGCCCTGCCCGAACTGCACACCGCATCAGGCCTACCGTTCGCGACACGAAATATTCGCCGCTGGCGAAGCAAGCCTTCTGTGGTACGGAGGGGCGAGCGCGCATCACCCAAGGAGATGAAAATGAAATCCGGCAGGCTGGCGATTCTCGCCGTCTCGCTTCTTACCGCCGGCGCTTCCACCGCATCGGCTGCCCCGGCAACGGCCAGCGGGCCGGCGGCCTTGGCGCTTGCCGGCGTCGTTGCGCTGTATTCGCCGCTGCTGACTGCGGATGAGCGGGAAGCCGTCTCGGCGTTCTTCGTCGGACAGAGCGGCGTGCGTTACACCAAGAAAATATCCGTCACCGCGGACAAGATTGTCTGCCGCGTCAGCAATGTCGACATCACCGCGCGCTCCTGCGAACTGACCTTCAAGGGCGCCAAGCAGACCATCACCGGACGGCGAGCGAGCGAAATCTTCGCGACCGAAGCCATGGCCGGCATTCCCCCCGACGGCGCCGCCGGATCGGTGTTCGAAAGCCTCTCGAAGCTCAACTGCACGCTCGACCCTGCCGAGATCAGGCAGAAGGCCGGCGGCGGCGCGAATTGCTCGTTCGAGACGGGCAATTGAGCGGCGCAGCCTCTGTATTTCGGTTACTGGGATCGCTAGCTACGGTGCCGCCGTATGTAACATCTGATCACTTGCCGGTCGCAGCGCACGCATGTGCTCTGATGGCCTCCCCAGTCGCCTGCCCCTCCCGCCTTGTCGAAACACCTGCCCAGGCAATTCGCGGCTCTATCCTCACACACCCATTGCTGTGCTTGTGCCGGTGAGTTGAGGAGCACTCCGGTGCCTATGAGGGTGATCGCGAAAAAAAGGTGCCGTGTCATGGTCGAACCTCCTGAGAAAGGTGCGGGCCGCTTTGAATCCTAACCTCTCGACGGGACAATGCCGTCGCGATGATAACACTTAAAACCAATCTCTGGCCATGCGCGCGTCGGGGTTATGTTTCCCCGCTGGAGCGCGCAGCCGATGGCCGATCTATCCGGTCGAACACCGCATAGCCCTGCCCAAGAGAGGTCGACCGGGACGTCGACCGTATCGCGGCACGATTGACAGGCAAATCTTTCCCCATCCAAATGACCGCCCAACGAACAACGGCAGAGGCAGAGCGCGTGGCGGGCAGCGAACAAGAAACTTACGAATGCGACGTGCTGGTGGTCGGCTCGGGCTGTGCGGGGATGTCGGCAGCGGTCACCGCGGGGCATCACGGCCTCAATGTTCTGATCGTCGAGAAGGAACCGCGCTTTGGCGGCACCACCGCCCGCTCCGGCGGCTGGCTGTGGATCCCCGGCACCTCGCTGGCGCGCGACTGGGGTATCACTGAGAGCCCCGACCAGGCGCGGACCTATCTGCGGCATGAGGCCGGCAACAGCTTTGACGCCGCACGCGTCGATGCGTTTCTCGCCGCCGGCCCCGAAGCGGTGGATTTTTTCATCAGCAAGACGGCGGTGCGCTTCGACATGCCGCTGACCTTTCCGGATTATCATGCGGAAGCACCCGGCGGCGCGCAGGGCGGCCGCTCAATGGTGACGCGGCCGTTCGACGGCCGCGAACTGGGCGAGCACGTCAAGACTCTCGGCAGTCCCCTGCCCGAACTCACGGTGTTCGGCATGATGCTGGGATCGGGCAAGGACATCGTCCACTTCATGCGCGTGACCAAATCGCTGACCTCGGCGATCTATGTCGCGAAGCGCCTGTCGAAGCATGCCATCGACGTCATGCGCAACGGCCGCGGCATGACGCTGACCAACGGCAATGCGCTCGCGGGCCGCCTCGCCAAATCGGCGTTCGACCTGAAGATACCGCTGTGGCTGTCATCACCGGTGCACGAACTGGTCGTCGAGGACGGCGCGGTGCGCGGCGCGGTCGTCGAACGCCATGGAAAGCTGATCCGCGTCCATGCCAAGCGCGGCGTCGTGCTGGCCTGCGGCGGCTTCCCGCACGACGTTGCAAGACGCAAGGCGATGTTCCCGCACGCGCCCAGCGGCGCCGAGCATTTCTCGCCGGGTCCTGCCGGCAACACTGGTGACGGCTTGCGATTGGCGGAGGCCGCGGGTGGACGCATCGAGGACAATTTGCCGAATGCCGCGGCCTGGGTGCCGGTCTCGATCACCGAGCGCAAGGACGGCAGCAAGGGCGTGATGCCGCATTTCATCGACCGCGCCAAACCCGGCGTCATCGCCGTGATGCGCGACGGCAGGCGTTTTGCCAATGAAGGCAATTCGTACCATGACTTCGTGCAGGCGATGGTGAAGGCGGCCAAACCCGGCGAGGAGATCACGGCGTATCTCGTGTGCGATCACCGCGCCTTGCGAAAATATGGCCTTGGATGCGTGCCGCCGTTTCCGATGCCGCTGCGCCATCATCTCGCGACCGGCTATCTCAAGCGCGGAAGCACGCTGGCCGAACTCGCCGACTGCACCGGCATCGACCGGCAAGGGCTCGAGTCCACGATCGCCGAGTTCAACGTCTCAGCCGCGGAAGGCCGCGATCCCGCCTTCGGCAAGGGCTCGCGCGCCTATAACCGCTACCAGGGCGATGCGCTGCACGGGCCCAACCCCTGCGTTGCGCCGATCAAGGACGGGCCGTTTTACGCGATCAAGCTGGTGATCGGCGATCTCGGCACCTATGCCGGCATCAGGACCGACGAACATGCGCGTGCGCTGGACGAACACGGCCAGCCGATCGCAGGCCTTTATGCCGCCGGCAACGACATGGCGAGCATCATGGGCGGCAACTATCCCGGCGCCGGCATTACGCTCGGCCCTGCGCTGACGTTCGGATATATCGCAGGCAAGCATATCAGCGAAAAAACTGCGCCCTAGAAATGTCTGGAGCTGGAACGAACATAGATCGATTCGATTGTCTCGAATCGAACCGGAGATCGTTCAATGCGTGCGCCGCGCCTGTCTGCTGCTCTCGTCCTGTTGGTCTTCCTTCCGCCGCTCGCCTTTGCCGGCGACACGGAATGGCGGCGATATGTAATCCCGAGCACCGGCACCAGCGTCGACATGCCGGTCTCGATCTTCACCAGCGACGCCGGGCCGCCCGAGGGAGGAACCGGGCGACGGTTTTTCACCGAAGACCGCCGCGCCGACCTGACGGTGCAGTCCGTTCCCAATCCTGAGAACGATTCGCCCGCCACGTTCCTGGCCAAGCAACGCCCGCCTGCCGGCATCATCTACCAACGGATCACATCTGATTTCTTTGTCGTGTCCAGCATTCGCAAGGACCGGATCTGGTACAACCGCTGCAACCGCGGCAACGGCACCATGAACTGCGTGCTGATCAATTATCCCGCCACGGAGAAGCGCCAGTGGGACAGCGTGGTCACACGCATAAGCCACACGCTGCGAGGGTAACCCGGCCCGTGACCGGATTTTAGGCAATCGGGAAAAAACGGCAATCAGTTCCGAAGTGAGGAACCACCGCGCGTGCACTGCGTTGCCGAGGGTCGATGTTCGTAATCGCGAGGTTGTTTCGTGAATCGTAGAGATTTCCTCGCTGCTTCAGCGTTGCCATTGGTATCCGGGGTGGCGCCGGGGCTTTTGTCCCCCGCCCGTGCCCAGCCGGCGCCGTTCGACCGATCCATTGTGCGGCAAATAGCGCGCGAACTCGCAAGCAAGCCGTACAAGGCTCCGAGCGAGAAGCTGCCCGACAATCTCGCTAACATCGACTACGACCATTATCGGGCGATCCGGTTCTTGCCCGAGCGCGCGCTCTGGCGCGGCGAAAAACTTCCCTTCGAGGCGCAATTCTTCCATCGCGGGTTCTTCTACAAGAACAGGGTCGATATCTTCGAGGTGAAGAACGGCCAGGCATCAAAAATTGCCTACCAGCCCGAGCTGTTTTCGTTCGGCGATACGCCGCCGCCGGGCCCGGCCGTAGACCTCGGCTTTGCCGGCTTTCGGCTGCATGCGCCGATCAACAAGCCCGACTATTATGACGAGGTCTGCGTGTTTCTCGGCGCGAGCTACTTCCGCGCAGTGGCCAAGGGACAACTATACGGACTCTCGGCACGCGGCCTGTCGATCAACACCGGCGAAGCCAAGGGCGAAGAATTTCCGTTCTTCAAGACGTTCTGGATCGAGAAGCCGGCATCAGGCGCAAATTCCATCGTCGTGCATGCGCTGCTCGACAGCGAGAGCGCCGCGGCGGCCTATCGTTTCACCATTCGGCCCGGCGACACCACCGTGTTCGATGTTGAAATGGCGATCTATCCGCGCGTGGATCTGGACCACGCCGGCCTCTCACCGATGACCAGCATGTTCTTCTTCGGACCGAACGACCGCAAGGACGTCGAGGACTTCCGCCCCTCGGTCCACGATTCGGATGGGCTTGCGATCTTCAATGGCCGCGGCGAGGAACTTTGGCGGCCACTGCATAATCCGAGGGATCTGCAGGTCTCTTCGTTTTCCGATCTCAACCCGCGCGGCTTCGGCCTGATGCAGCGTCAGAAGGATTTTGCCGCCTACCAGGATCTGGAATCGAATTTCGAGCGTCGGCCGAGCCTGTGGGCGGAGCCGATCGGCAATTGGGGCGAAGGCGCGGTGAAGCTGCTCGAAATCCCCACCAAGGAAGAGATTCACGACAACATTGCCTCGTTCTGGCTTCCCAAGGCTGCCTTGGCCGCCAAGGGCGAGCACACTTACACCTATCGTTTGCACTGGGGACCGGATGCGCCGAAGTCCACCTCGCTCGCGCGATTTTCCCGAACCGGCATCGGCGCGCGAGGCGACAACGCCACGATCTTCGTACTCGACGTGACCGGCGAGCGGCTGAAATCGGTCGATCCGAAAATCCTGCGCGGTGTTGTAACGGCCGAGAAGGCGAAAATCCAGAACATCGTCACCCAGCCAAATCCGGCGACCGGCGGCTGGCGATTCAGCTTCGAGCTGTTGAAGGAAAAGACCCCCGTCGAAATCCGCGCATCGCTCATGCAGGACAATGAGCCGGTATCGGAGGTCTGGGTCTATCGATGGACACCTTAGCGAAAACCGGCGGAACGACCGGCGCTGCCGATATTCCGCTGAACGATTTCCTTCCTCGGGAATCGCCAACGGATATGGCGGTACAGGCGTTGCGGCGATTCGAGCCGCCATCGGCGCCCGACTTTGCGCCGCTGTGGTTCCGGCGCGGCTTGGTGCTGACCGGCACCGCGATCCTGACCGCGGCGGGCTGTTACGAGATGTACCGGGTGCTTCAGGTCGGCGGTGTCACGGTCCTGGAGTCGATCATCCTGGTCTTGTTCGTGCTGCTGTTTGCATGGATCGCCTTCTCCTTCATGTCGGCGCTGGCCGGTTTCTTCGTCCTGCTAGCCAGGAAAAAGGACGAACTCGGCATCGATCCCAGGGCTCCCTTGCCCGCGATCCACGGCCGCACGGCGATGCTGCTGCCGACCTACAACGAGGACCCCCATCGTGTCCTCGCGAGATTGCGCGCAACTTATGAATCGGTCCAGGAGACCGGACACGGCGCGCGGTTCGACTGGTTCGTGCTAAGCGACTCCACCGATCCCGCGACCTGGATCGCCGAGGAAAAATGCTTTCTCAAGCTGCGACAGGACGTCGGCAGCGTGGCCGCGATCTTCTATCGCCACCGCCCCGAGAACACCGCGCGCAAGTCGGGCAATATCGAGGAATGGGTCAGGCGGTTCGGCTCCAATTATGAGTGCATGCTGATCCTGGACGCCGATAGTCTGATGACCGGCGACAGCGTCGTTCGCCTCGTAGCTGCCATGGAGACGCACCCGAAGGCCGCGCTGATTCAGACGCTGCCCGTTATCGTCAATGCGGGATCGCTGTTCGCGCGCTGGCAGCAATTCGCTGGGCGGCTGTACGGCCCGATGCTGGCCGCGGGGATCGCGTGGTGGCACGGCTCCGAAGGCAATTACTGGGGGCACAACGCCATCATTCGCGTGCGTGCCTTTGCGCAATATGCGGGGCTGCCCGAACTCAGGGGACGCAAGCCGTTCGGCGGGCATATTATGAGCCACGACTTCATCGAGGCGGCGTTGATGCGACGGGGTGGCTGGGCGATCCACATGGCGCCGACGCTTCGCGGCAGCTACGAGGAATCTCCGCCGACGCTATCGGATTTCGCCGCCCGCGACCGTCGCTGGTGCCAGGGCAATCTGCAGCATCTGGCGCTGCTGCCGACCCGCGGCTTTCACTGGGTATCTCGGCTTCATCTGCTGACGGGAATTGGATCGTACCTCACCGCGCCGCTCTGGCTGATTTTTCTCGTATTCGGCATTCTGGTTTCGCTGCAGGCGCAATTCGTCCGGCCCGAATATTTCCCGAAGGGATATTCGCTGTTCCCGCAATGGCCGGCACAGGATCCGGTCCTGGCGGCCTGGGTGTTCGCAGGCACGATGGGCATGCTGATCGCGCCGAAGCTGCTCGCCTTCGCCGTACTGCTGACCGACGCCGACACGCGGAGAAAATTCGGCGGCGGTCTGCAGGTGTTGACCGGCATCATCGCCGAGACCATCCTTTCGGGCCTGACCGCGCCTGTCATGATGATCTTCCAGTCGTCCGCCGTCGGGGAAATCCTGTTCGGGCGCGACGCCGGATGGCAGGTTCAGCGCCGGGACGATGGCGCGGTCTCGCACCGTGACACGGTCAACACCTATGCGGTGCCGACGTTGGTCGGGGTCGCCATGGCGGTGGCCGCCTATGCCGTCTCGCTGCCATTGCTGCTCTGGATGACGCCGGTAATCCTCGGCCTGCTGCTTTCCATTCCGATCGCAATATTGTCGTCATCGCCGGGCCCGAACCGCAGGTCCGGATTGTTCAAAACCCCGGAGCAGACCGCGCCGCCATCGGTACTGACAAGGGCCAATGAACTGGCCAGCGCGCCGCATTCGCCGCTCACCTGCCCGCTGTACGAATTGCGCAGCGATGCCGGTCTGCTCGAAGCGCATTTGAACAATCCTTCCGGGCAGCGGCCACGAAAGCGCGGCGAGGTCGATCCGCAGCTCGCGATTGCACGCGCGAAAATCGAAGATGCTGAAACCTTCGAGGAGGCGGCGGGCTTTCTCAGCGCGCGAGAGAAGTTCGCGGTGCTCAAGTCACCTTCGGTTCTCGCCGTTCTACTCGCCCTGCCAGATCCGGCGTAATTGCAGGACCCATCTTCCTGCTGCTTGAGATTGAACTGCGGCTGCCGTCATCCCGGATGCATACTTGCGTCCGGATGCACACTTGCATCCCGGATGCATCCTTGGCCCATGCAACAAATCTGCTAGACTGCTTGCTGGAGAGGCGGAAAATGGAAGCGCCCGGACCCGAGCGAAGACTCGCTGCGGTCCTTGCCGCCGACATGGTCGGCTATAGCCGGCTAATGGAGGTTGACGAGGCGGGGACGCTTGCACGCCTCAAGACCCATCGCCTTGAGCTCATCGATCCCTCCATTGCCAAGAACCGCGGCCGCATCATCAAAACGACCGGCGACGGCATGCTGGTGGAGTTCCACAGCGTCGTAGACGCGGTGACGTGCGCAGCCGAAGTCCAGCGCCGGATGGCGCGGCGCAATGCCGATGTGTCGCCGGCGCGGTGGATCCAGTTCCGCATCGGCATCAACCTCGGCGACGTGATCGTCGAGGAGAACGATATTTTCGGCGACGGCGTCAACGTCGCGGCGCGCCTCGAGGCGCTCGCCGAACCGGGTGGCATCTGCATCTCGGGCGCGGTGCGCGATCAAGTCGGTGATCGGCTGGACGAGATCGCATTCGAGGATCTCGGCGAGCAGAGCGTCAAGAATATCACCCGCCCGATCCATGTCTTCCGGGTGCGGCTCGAGTCAGCCACGATCGCAGCGCTCGAAAGTAGCAAGGAGGCTTCGGCGACGTCAGTTACCAGAAAGCCATCCATCGCCGTGCTGCCGCTGGTCAACATGAGCGGCGATCCGGAGCAGGAATTCTTTGCCGACGGCCTCACCGAGGACATCATCACCGAGCTGTCGCGCTTCCGCGACCTGCTCGTCATCTCGCGCAACTCGACCTTCGTGCACAAGGGCAAAGCCGTAAAGGTGCAGGAGGTCGCGCGCGAGCTCGGCGTTGAATATGTCCTCGAAGGCAGCGTGCGCAAGGTCGGCGATCGCGTTCGCGTCACCGTGCAGCTGATCGATGCGCAAACCGACCGGCACGTCTGGGCCGAACGCTATGACCGCAAGCTCGAGGATATCTTCGCGATCCAGGACGAGGTGACCGGCGCGATCGTCAGCACGCTTCCTGGCCGCGTCGAGGCCGCCACGCAGGAACGCGCGAAGCGCCAGCGAACCGACAACATGGCGGCCTATGAATGCGTGCTCGCCGCCAAAGTGCTGCACCACCGCTCGCGACGGGAAGACAATGCGGAGGCGCAGTCTCTCCTCGACCGCGCCATCGCGCTCGACCCAAATTACGCACACGCGCATGCCTGGAAGGCCTGCGTGCTGGGACAGACCTGGGTCTATGGATGGTGCGCGGATCGCGACGCCACCTTTCAGCAGGTGGCTGACGAATTGCAGATCGCGCTGGCGCTCGATGACAACGACAGCGACGTACACCGCATCCTGGCCGCGGTGAACCTGACGCGCGACGATCATGACAGGGCCGCCTACCATCAGGAGCGGGCACTCGCGCTCAATCCCAACTACGATATCGTCGTGGTGCAGCAGGGCGAGTTTCTGACCTGGCTGGGGCGGCCGGAAGAGGGGATCGACTGGATCAGGAAGGCGATGCGCCTCAATCCGTACCACCCGGAACGCTTCTGGAATCACCTGGGTCGCGCCTGCTACTGCGCCGAGAAATTCGCGGAAGCCGCTGAAGCTTTCGCGCGGATCACGCGGCCCGACTACACGCATCACGCCTTCCTCGCAGCGACGTTCGCACAAATGGGTAACGGCGTTGCGGCCGCCGCACATGCCGCAGAGGTCGTGAAGCTCGAACCGGGTTTCTCGGTGGCGACGTATCTCACCACCCAGCACTACAAGCAGGAGGCGGATCGCGCGCGACACGAGGCCGGGCTGCTCAAGGCGGGGCTGCCGGCGTGAGGTTGGCGGGATCACGTTGTGGTGGCTGAGTTCTCGTCGCTTGCCGGGCCGTAGCTCGCGAATGAGCATTACGGATGGAGCCCGGCTTCGCCCTTCGGGCTACGCCGCGGCAGCCTTCGCTTGCTTCGCTACGATAGAGTTCGGTGTGGCTTGCCGAGCCGTAGCTTGCGAAGCAAGCGAAGGCTGGTGGGCGCGACAGGGATCGAACCTGTGACCCCTACCATGTCAAGGTAGTGCTCTCCCGCTGAGCTACGCGCCCCGGAATGGGATGACCGATCATCCCGCTCCAGCTTTATTCGTATTGGGTGGGGTCCGTATATCGGCTCCAAAGCGCCCCCGCAAGGATGCTTGGACGTAATTTCTGGAGTGATTTCGAGCGAAATTGACGCCGAATCAGGCCGCCAGCATCTTGTTCACTTCGCTGACCAGTTCGCGGAGGTGAACCGGCTTGGCGAGCACCTTGGCGTTCTTGGGCGCTTCCGAATCGGAATTCAGGGCGACGGCGGCAAAACCGGTGATGAACATGATCTTGATGTCGGGGTCGAGTTCCGAGGCGCGGCGCGCCAGTTCGATGCCGTCCATTTCCGGCATCACGATATCGGTCAGCAGCATCTCGAACGGCTCCTCGCGCAGCCGCTGATAGGCCGACATGCCGTTGTCATGCGAGGAGACCTGAAACCCCGCGTTTTCCAGCGCCTTGACCAGGAAGCGGCGCATGTCGTTGTCGTCTTCGGCGAGCAGGATCTTGTGCATGGCGGTCGGTCGTCGCTTCCGGCTTGGAGGATCGTTCCGCCCACTAAGCCCGACAGAGGGTAAATTTCAGTTAAAAGGTAACGGCTTCTTGGCGGCGAGCGGCGCTGTTTCTGCAGCGGAATGTACCAAGATCGATCAAGGCGGCGCTTTTCGGGCGTTTGCGACACCTTCCAGTAGTTCGGCGGTTTTTTTCGCTTGGCAGAATGATTACGATTACGGACAATACATCCTTACAAACCCTGCCCTTCGGCAGAATCGGTCGCATGATCGCGATCGGGCCGAAGGGAATGCGGACATTCAAGGGACGGCGCCCCACGATGACCCAGTTTGATGGCGAGCTGTCGCCCCCGTTCGAGATCGTGGAGCCGGCGCATTGGCGGGCGCCGATCATCTTCAACTCGCCCCATTCCGGCTCGGTCTATCCGCTCGAATTTCTCAACGCCTCCCGGATCGACCTCGCCGCGCTGCGCCGCTCCGAGGATTCGTTCATGGACGAGTTGATCGGAGGCCTGAGCGAACAAGGCTTTCCGACGGTGCGGGTCAATTTCCCCCGCTCCTATGTCGACGTGAACCGCGAGCCCTATGAGCTCGATCCGCGGATGTTCACCGGGCGCCTGCCGAGCTTCGCCAATACCCGCTCGATGCGGGTGGCCGGCGGCCTCGGCACCATCCCGCGCGTGGTCGGGGACGGGCAGGAAATCTATCGCGAGCGGCTTTCGGTCGACGACGCGCTGGGGCGGATCGAGGCGCTCTACAAGCCGTATCACCGGGCGCTGCGGCGGCTGATCAACAAGGCCCATCAGGCATTCGGAACCGTGATCCTGGTGGATTGCCATTCGATGCCGTCGGTCGGCGTGTCGCGCGACGAGCCGCGGCGGCCCGATATCGTGATCGGCGACCGCTACGGCACCAGTTGCGCGAGCCTTTTGCCCGATGTCGTTGAGGAAATCATGAGCGGGCTCGGCTATTCGATCGGCCGCAACAAGCCCTACGCCGGCGGCTTCATCACCGAGCATTACGGCAACCCGGCGAGCGGACTGCACACCGTGCAGCTTGAGCTCAACCGGGCGATCTATATGGACGAGCGGCGGCGCGAGCGCAGCCCGCGCTTTGCGCAAGTGGCCGCCGATTTCGTCGCGCTCGCCGACGCGCTGGCCCAGGTGCCGCTCGGGGATCTCGGACCGTTCCAGGCAGCGGCGGAGTAGATTCTGCTTCGTCATTCCGGGGCGCGCGAAGCGCGAGCCCGGAATCCATTTAACTGCCCGCGCGTGTGGCCCGATGGATTCCGGGCTCGCGCCAAGTGGCGCGCCCCGGAATGACGAAGAAAGAAATCCGGAATGACAAAGCGCCCAAAGAAAAAAGGGCCGCTTGAATGAACAAGCGGCCCAAGTCTAGGGAGGAAACGCCCAAGGAGGGCAGCGATAGGGCGAGGCCCTACCGCACCGCAACAATATGCGGCCGCGCTGCACAAAACGCAAGGGTTTTTGGCTTAGTTCCGGTCCAAAGTGGAACAGGCTGGCGGATCGGCAACACCATCGATGCACGGCGTTTATACAAGTTAAATCAATGACTTGAATGGGATACCCGGCCAAGCCCCGGTCCCACTGCAGTGCTGGTATGCCAAAACTCGCAACTTCGTGATGGCAGGGCTAACCAAAAATCCACGCTTAAACGAAGCCTTCTCGAAAGCCGATTCGAAAGCCAGCTCGCAATACGAATGGGAATAACGCGCCGTTGGCGGTGCGCGACGGTGCGGATTGGGCTAGGCAAGAGGCAGTATTCTTCCTCCAGTGCGGTAAGGGACAGCCGTGACGGTCATCGATTTCACAGCCTTCATCGGGCGCCTCGCGACTGCGTCCGGCGAAACCATCCTGCCGTTCTTCCGGACCTCGCTCTCCATCGACAACAAGAGCGCGAGCGATTTCGATCCGGTCACCGAGGCCGACCGCGCCGCCGAAGCGGTGATGCGCCGCCTGATCAAGGCCAATTTTCCCCAGCACGGCATCGTCGGCGAGGAGTTCGGCAACGAGCGCGAGGACGCCGAATATGTCTGGGTGCTGGATCCGATCGACGGCACCAAATCCTTCATCGCGGGATTTCCGATCTGGGGCACCCTGATCGCGCTGTTGCACAAGGGCACGCCGGTGTTCGGCATGATGCACCAGCCCTATATCGGCGAGCGCTTTTCCGGCGATAGCGGTTCGGCGCAGTATTCCGGACCATCCGGCGAGCGGCGGCTGACGGTGCGCCGCTGCACGTCCCTGAAGGAAGCGACCTCGTTCACCACCAGCCCCCTGCTGATGAACGCCGCCGATCGCGAGATCTTCAGCCGGGTCGAGAGTTCGGTAAAGCTGTCGCGCTATGGCGGCGACTGCTATTCCTACTGCATGCTGGCGGCAGGCCATCTCGACCTCGTGGTCGAGACCGAACTAAAGCCCTATGACATCGCGGCATTGATCCCGATCGTTACGGGCGCCGGCGGCGTCGTCACCAACTGGGAAGGCAAGCCCGCCCAGAGCGGCGGCCGCATCGTCGCCGCCGGCGACGCCCGCGTGCATGAGGCGACGCTGAAACTGCTGAACAGTTAGGGGCCCCGATGGACGCGATGCTGGTCGTCCATATGCAGGTCGGGCTCCTCAGCGGCATGCCCAAACATGATTTGCACGGCGTCGTGGATCGCATCAACCGGCTAACCGCCAGGGTCCGTGCCCAAGCCGGCAAGGTGATTTTGATCCAGCACTGCGGTGGCAAGGGAGACGCCTTTGAGCCGCAGACGCCCGGATGGCAGTTTCTTCCCGAACTTGTCCGCGAACCTGCCGACATTATCGTCCCGACTACACTGAACGATCCTTTTGCCGGCACGGACCTGCAGGCGCGTTTGAAGGAGCTCCAGCCGGACCGGATCCTGATCACCGGATGGGCAACTGATTTCTGCGTTGATTCCACGGTTCGCTCGACGGTCGCACATCATTACGATGTCGTGGCGGTAGCCGACGGTCACACCTTGGGCGACCGTCCTCACCTCGATGCCCTCAGCATCATTCGCCATCACAATTGGGTCTGGAGCAACCTGATCACCCGGCGTTCCATCAAGGTCGCCGCGACAGACGAATTGCTGCCCTGATCCACGCATCGCGGGACGGGGTGCAACCGGCTGAATCGGCCGCAACCTCTAGCACCGAAGCGCTACAAGCGGCATACTCGCCCCATCACGGACGAACGCGCGGCGCTTCTTGCGAGCCCCGTGCCGAAACAGATCCGGATCAGGGGGGCTTGCATGAAAACGGCACGCACGCTGTTGGCCGCATTGACGCTGTCGCTGGTGCCGGTAGCGGCAACCGCACAGGATTTTCCCAACAAACCGATCCGCCTGATCGTGCCATTCCCGGCCGGCGGACCCAACGACATCATCGCGCGCCTGGTCGGCCAGCGCATGTCCGAGATCACGAAGCAGCCGGTTCTGATCGACAATCGCGGCGGCCAGGCCGGCGTGCTCGGCACCGATGCGGTCGCGAAGGCAGCCCCCGACGGCTACACGATCGGCATCGTGAGCGCGAGCGCGCTGGTCATCAACCCGACGATGGAAAAAGTGCCCTACGACGTGACGAAGGACTTTGCGCCCGTCACGCTGGTGACCACGGTGCCGGAAATGCTTGTTGTCGCCAGCAACGTTCCCGCCGGCGATATGAAAGAGCTGGTCGCGCTCGCCAAGGCCCAGCCGGGAAAACTCAATTTCGCATCGGCCGGCGTCGGCGGCCTGCCGCACCTCGCCGGTGAACTGTTCAAGCTGACAGCCAGCATCGACATCGTGCACGTGCCCTACCGCGGCGCTGCGCCGGCGGTGAACGATCTGCTCGGCCAGCAGGTGCAGATGGCGTTCCTCGATTTGCCGGTGCTGCTGCCGCATATCAAGGCCGGCACCCTGCGCCCGATTGCCCTCGGTGCTCCGAAACGCGCGCCCACCTCGCCTGACGTGCCGACCACCGCGGAGGTCGGCATGCCGGACCTCCTGATCGAAAACTGGTACGGCATGATCGCACCGGGCGGAACGCCCGAGCCGACCGTCGCTACCTTGAATCGCATCGCCAACGAGGCGATGCACGACCCGCAGGTCAAGCAGAAGCTCGCCGATCAGGGACTGACAGTCGCCGGCGACACGCCGGGACATTTTCGCAACTACATAGCAAGCGAGACCCAGAAGTGGGCGCGCGTCATCAAGGCCGCCGGCCTTGCCACGGGCAAGTAACGTCCGGCTTCCTGTCAGGCCTCTTCAACGCGGCGCCGATTTGCGCAGATGCTCGGCCAACTGCTGCGCAGGCCTTGGCAGCGACTTGAAACTGCGGGCACAGATCACGAGCCGCCGGTTGGCCCAGGAATCCCTGATCCTGATGACATTGATCTTCATTGATCGCGCGCATCGTTTTGCCGCCACTTCAGGCATCACGCCAATCCCGATGCCGGCGGCGACCATCTGGCCGATCGCATCGAAACTGTTCAGCCGCGCACGAAAGCGCAGACGCGCGCCGAGACGGGCCGCATGTCCGCTGATATGGGTGTGCAGCGCGATCGAGCTGATCAGGCCGACGAATTCGCGCTCCACCACTTCGCCGAAATCGACCTGCCGCCGGTTCGCCAGTTCGTCGTCGCGCGCGGTGACCAGCACCAGGCGGTCTTCGCTGAACGGGATCCGCTCGATATTGTCCGCAAGCGCGTGTTCGGCGGCTAGTCCGAGATCGGCGGCGCCGGTCAGAATCGCGCGGGCGATGTCGGCGCTTTCGCGTTCCTCGACGTCGATCGAAATGCGAGGATGCGCGGCCAGAAAGGCAGCCAGTGCCTTCGGCAGATATTCCGAAAGCCCCGACGTGTTGGCGAGGAAGCGAACGGTGGCCTTCACACCGCGGGCAAAGGCGGCCAGATCGCCGCGCATCGCCTCGACATTGTGGATCACGACCCTTGCATGATCGAGCAGGCTTTCGCCGGCCGGCGTCAGTTCGACGCCGCGGCGGCCGCGCGTCAGCAGCGAAACGCCAAGCGCCTCTTCCAGCCCCTTGATCCGCGCGCTCGCCGAGGCCAAGGCCAGATGAACCCGCTCAGCGCCGTTGGTGATGCTGCGCGTCTCGGCTACCGCGATGAAGAGCTGAAGATCGACGAGATCGAAGCGCATCGGGATTCCTTACGACGTGATCGGCGTTGAGGCCGTCATTGCGAGCGAAGCGAAGCAATCCATGCCGCCACAGCAAGAAAGAATGGATTGCTTCGTCGCCGCTCCTCGCAATGACAGACTGCCTTCGCCTTCTCCGAAGGCTGTCTCCGTAACCTCCAGATTGTGCCCATTGTGCCGATAGGTCAATGTCGCCCCATGTTCGATTCCCTGCTTCTCCTCGTCGCCGCCACCTTCCTGCTCGCGGGCCTCGTGAAGGGCGCACTCGGGCTCGGCCTGCCGACGGTATCGATGGGCCTGCTTGCGGTGTCGATGCCGCCGGCGCAGGCGATCGCCATCGTCATCGTGCCGGCGATCGTCACCAACATCTGGCAAACCTTCGGCGGTCCTTACTTGCGCGACATTTTCCGGCGGCTATGGCCGTTGCTGGCCGGAACGGCCGCCGGCATCTGGCTGAACGCGGGGTCGCTGACCGGGCCCTATGCGCGCTACACCACCATCGCGCTCGGCCTGTTGCTGGCGATCAATGCCATCATCGGCCTGTGCAAATTCGATTTCACCATTGCCCGCCGAAACGAAAAATGGGTCGGCGGCATCGTCGGGCTGATCACCGGTATGATTTCGGCGGCAACCGGCGTGCAGGTCATTCCATCGGTGCCGTTCCTGCAGGCGATCGGCATGGAGAAGGAAGAGCTGATCCAGGCATTGGGCGTATTCTTCACGGTCGCGACCCTGGCGCTTGGCCTCAACCTCACCGGCGCCGGTCTGCTGACGGCCGCAACCGCACTGCCTGGTGCGGTCGCCCTGGCGGCGTCCTTTGCCGGCATGTTTATCGGACAGGCGGTGCGGACGCGGCTGCAGCCGGATATCTTTCGGCGCTGGTTCCAGATCGGCATGATTGTTCTCGGCCTCTATCTGGCCGGCAATGCGCTGGCGAAACTGATGGCGTAACGTCCCCGAAGCCGCTCAAGAAGCCCGCGAGTTCCTTGCGATGGAATTCTCCAGATAGGCGGACAGCCGTACCTAGCGCGCCTCCAGCATCGCGACGCGGATGCCGAGATAGACGAACAGCCCACCGAGTACGCGGTTGATCCAGGCCATCACGTTAGCCGATTGCCTGATGCGGCGGGCCGCCCTTGCCGCGAAAGCAGCAACCCCGAGGCACCAGAGCGTGCCGTTGAAGATGAAGATCATGCCCAGGGCCAGAAAGGCCAGCGTCTTGTGGCCAGAGTCCGCCGCCACGAATTGCGGCAGGAAGGCCAAGAAAAACAGCGCCACCTTCGGATTGAGCACGTTGGTCAGGGCGCCCTGCCAGAACACGCGGGAAAGCGAGGCCTCGTTGCCCTCCAGGGCCGCCTCCGCCAGCGGACGCGAATGTGACAGCAGCATCTGGACGCCCGTGAACAACAGATAGGCGGCACCGGCCCATTTCAGCACCGTGAAGGCGGCAGATGACGCCATCAACAGCGCCGACAGGCCGATAGCGGCGCCGAATACATGGACCAGACAGCCACAGCAGATGCCGATCGCCGCCGCCGCACCGCCGCGCCAGCCCAACTGGATGCTGCGGCCGATAATATAGGCCGTGTCCGGCCCCGGGGTGATGTTGAGCAACAGTCCGGAGAGGATGAAAAGCCAGAGTTCGTGAATGCCGAGTGTCTCAACCATCATTTGACCGGTTCCCTGGCCCTGCCTGCCCTTAATTTCCGCATGTGCCAATTCTTGACGGTTTGCAGTACTATCATGAGCAAATCGGGCTTCCACCAGATTGCGCATATTTTATAAACATTGGAATCGTTTGAGCGACCGCGTAGTGGTTATCCGCGCATTCCGGCGCCGTTGAGGATATACTGGGGACATGGAGAGACGCCTGGCAGCCATCGTCTGCGCTGACGTCGCCGGCTATTCCCGCATGATGGGGGCCGACGAGGCGGGGACGCACGCCACGTTCAAGGCGCACAGGTCCGCGATCTATCCGATCATTCTCAATCACGGCGGCCGCCTGGTGAAGAACACCGGCGACGGCTTCCTCCTGGAATTTCCCTCTATCGTCGGCGCCATCGAGGCCGCGGTTGCGATGCAGATGGTGATGGCGGAGCGCAACGAGCACCTCCCCGCCGACCGCCTCATGCAGTTCCGCATGGGCATCCACATGGGCGACGTGATGGCCGACGAGGACGAGGTGTTCGGCGACGACGTCAACATCGCCGTCCGCCTCGAATCGGTTGCCGCCCCCGGCGGCGTGGCGGTTTCGGGCAAGGCCTGCCACGAGGCCGGCAAGCGCCTCAGCGTCGCGCTGGCCGATGCCGGCCCCCACCGGTTCAAGAACATCGACGAGCCGATCCAGGTCTGGACCTGGCAACCCGCCGGCGCCGATGCCAGCGGCCCTGCGCACAAAGCCTCGACCGAAACATCGGTCACCAATCTTCCGGCCCAGTATCGAACGGCGATCGTGGGCGTGCTGCCGTTCGCGAATCTGAGCGAGAGCGCCGACGAGTATTTTTCCGACGGACTGACCGAGGACCTGATCCACGCGCTTTCGCTGCAATCGTTCTACCGGGTGCTGAGCCGCAACTCGACATTCTCGTTCAAAGGCAAGAGCGTGAGCACGCGCCTGATCGCGCGCGAGATCGATGCGAGCTACCTGATCCAGGGCTCCGTACGCCGCGCCGCCAACAAGATTCGCGTCACCGCCGAGCTGATCGCACCCGAGACCGGCGAGCAATTATGGACCGGCCGGTTCGACCGGGACATCGGCGACCTGTTCGCGATGCAGGACGAACTCACCACCAGCCTGTCGGCGGCGATTGCGGCTGAAATCTACCGGGCGGAAGCCTCGGCCCCGCCGCGCTCGAACTCGAACGACCTCACCGCCTGGGATCGCTTCCTTAAGGGACTGTCCTACTATTATCTGCAGACGCAGGCCGATCTCGAAACCTCGATCAGCCTGTTCAAGGAAGCCATCGCGCTCGATCCGACGTTGTCGATCGCCCGTGCCTATCTCGCCACGATCCAGATCCAGGGCATCCAGTTCGGATGGATCCGGAGCACGCGCGAAATGTTTGACTACGCAATGAGTCTTGCGGAAAGCAGTGTCCGGCTCGATCCCCGTTCGTCCTTTGCGTTCCAGACCCTCGCCTATCTGAACGCGGCGGAAGGGCACCACGAGACGGCGATGGATGCCGCCAAGCGGGCGGTCGGGCTCAATCCGTACGATATGGGCGCCCGCGGCGTGCTTGGGATTTGTCATCTCGTGTCCGGCCAACACCGGCCCGCAATCGAACTGTTTACGATGGCGGCGCAGAGCGGCAACAACGATCCCCGGTATCAATGGGCGGCCGTGAACGCGTTCAGCCACTACCTGCTCGGACAATATGACGCGTCGCTGTCCTGGGCTCGGGAGCAGCTCTATACCAATCCCAATATGCTTCAGGCACTCGCGATCCGCGCGGCAGCGCTCGCCCAATTGGGACGAACTTCGGAGGCGGCAACGGCGGCCGAGGCTCTGCTCAGCAACTATCCCGGCCTCACTGTCGAACGGCATTTACGGAACTTCCACTGGAAGATGCCTGAGGACCTCGCCCATTACCGTGACGGCCTTGTGAAGGCCGGCATCCCCTTCAGTAGATTGACCCTCGTCGAATCCTCTCCAAGGCTTGCCGCAGATTCCTGAGCGTGTGTAAGCCGGTCGGTTGACACGGCGTTGGATTCCGCCAAACTTGCCTACACGCTGAAGTAGCGCGCCGCCGAACTCCCTTTTCAGAACCATCATCCGCTGCGCGGCGGGTACAGGCCATTTTTCATATTCGGCGCCTTTTAAGGATTTGAACCATGTCAGACGACCGCATTGCCACGGCCCCGGGCGCTGCGCCTGCCGGGCAGATTCCCGTTTCACCCAATAACCCATGCCCGTTTTTGCGCGCGCTGGTCGCCAACGGATATGTCGGCGGCCACGACGTTCCGCTCGAAAAGCTCACCGAAATGATCGGCCTCGCAAGCGGCGAAACCGGCTCGGCCCAAAAGAATGTGCGGATGAAAACCTGGCTGGTCGCCGTCATTGCGAACGGTCTCGGGCCGCTGCGCGTGCTGAAAAGCGCAACCTCCGGCGCGGTGCTCGACGAACTGCGCGATGGCCCTCTCGACAAGCACGGCGGCGGTTCGCGCATTCTCGACGTCGATGCGAAGGTTCATGAGGACGAAATCGCCCGGCTCGCCGGCTTCGGCAAGGACTACAAGGATCCTTCAGGGGGCGTAGAGCGCGGGCTGACGGCGAAAGAGATCGACACCTTCATGAAGGCCAATATCAAGCGCGACGGCGATGCCGCGCACTGGTACTACCCCATGCTCATGAAGGGCGAATGGCCTGTGCTGCTGAAAATCCTCGGCAAGGGCGAAGGCGAGGCGCGCTATCTCAGCGTCGCCGAAGTCAGGACGCTGTTCGTCGAACGCCGGCTGCCCGAGCGGATCACCGCTCGGCTGCCGAAGCCTTCGGCTGGAAGATAACTGCCGAAGGTGCGTCCGGCCACGCATTCACTACGGCTTCGGCTCGTAGCCCGGAACCCATTTTTCATGCTGGGGCAAGTCGTCCTGAATCGTCCACCAGGGCACACGCGACGACGTAAATACGTGCAGGCGCGGCCGAACCTTGGGATCGTCGTCGAACAAACCGGCGGGGATACTGACCGTCTCCAGATAACTTGCCTTGCCTGGCGTCAGGCAGCCGCAGATCTTGCAACGATACCGGAAACTGCCGGGCGCGGATTCATAGCGCACGGTCATGTCCTCGCCGGCCAAAAATCGGAACTTGTCGACTTCGACATGAGCGTACGTTGCGAATGCCGCGCCGGTAAGCTTGCGGCAATTGGCACAATGGCAGTGTGTGATCGATCGTACCTCATCGACTTCAAACCTGACGGCACCGCACAGGCAGCTTCCACGAATCATGACGGCATTCTCCAGACCCGAAGTATCGCCGGCGCCGTTCGCGTCCGATTGAACCGGATCAAATCACGGCAAGCAACTATTTGAACAGCGGCGTGCCCGGCACGAAGGCGTCGAATGCCGCCCAGAACTGCCCGCGGTAGCGGTCCTGCTCCTGCAGGATCTCGTGCCTGGAGCCCGCGATCACCAGATGCGAACCGGCGCGCAGGTGATAGGCGAACTCCTCGATCGCGGCGGTGGAAACGATGGTGTCGTTGCTGGCGGCCAGCATCAGGATCGGCTGGCGGATTTCGGACGGGTAGTTCATGCCACGAAAGGTGTTCATCGCCCTGAACGCGGTATCGGCCCACGCCACCGTCGGCGAGCCGATGCCCAGCGTCGGATCTTCTTCCAGGATCGCGGCGTTGCGGGCGTAGCGCACGGGATCGCTGGTGAAGGGGTTGTTGATGAAGGATTCCGTTCCGGTCAGCGCGTCGCTGCCGCCGGGCACGTAGCGGCCGCCCTGCCCCATCAGCCGCATGACCCGCAGCAACGCCCGCGACGGAAGCGCCGTCCTGCGCCCCGGCAGGTCGATCATCGGCGCCGACAGCACCATGCGGTCGAACCAGCGTTTTCCCGCACGCGCCACCCGCAGCATGACCGCCCCGCCCATTGAATGCGCCAGCGCGAAATAGGGCGGCGGGCAATCCGGCAGCACCACCTGCTGCACGAAGGTTTCGACGTCGACCTCGAAATCGGAGAAGTCGCGGACATAGCCCTTGCGCGGATCGCGCAGGCGGCGCGAGGAATGCCCCTGGCCGCGCCAGTCGATCATCGCCACCGCAAATCCGCGATCGCGCAAGTCCCGCACCGTCTCGAAATACTTTTCGATCTGCTCGCTGCGCCCGGTGAAGACGCAGACCGTGCCCTTGCGCCCCGCCGGCGGCGCCCAGCGCGCGAACCGCAATTCCGCGCCATCGGGCGTCTTGATGGTACCTGAGACGACGTCCTCCGGAACCGGATTGGCGGGGATGGAGACAAGCGTCATGAGGAGGAACCGGCTAGGTGAAAAGGGCTTGAAATCAAGGCGGGGGCGCCAAAAAGGGGCTGGTTTCGCCCCTCTTGAACGCCGTTTCACCCCTCCCATATCATTTCTGTGCAGGCCGCTACCAGTGTTTCGGAACCGAAACCCAACGCTCCAAAACCCTGAGGCTGCACAAGTGCGAAAGCCCGGCCCGATGGCGGGCGGGTTACTTGAAACAGTCGCTCAATGGAGGACTACCCTATGCGTACCTACGATCTCACTCCGTTCTATCGTTCCACCGTCGGCTTCGACCGCTTCTTCAACCTGCTCGATCAGGTGACGTCAGACGGCAGCCCCGGTTATCCCCCCTACAATATCGAGCGCACCGGCGAGAACGCCTACCGCATCAGCGTTGCGGTCTCCGGCTTCTCGCAAGGCGAGCTTTCGATCGTCGCGAAGGAAAACACGCTGACGATCAAGGGTGAGAAAACCGCCAACGAGAACGGCAAGGACAATGCCGAAGTGCTCTACCGCGGCATCGCCGCGCGTGCCTTCGAGCGCATCTTCCAGCTTGCCGATTTCGTGCAGGTGAAGAACGCCTCGCTCGAGAACGGCCTGCTCCACGTCGATCTCGTCCGCGAGATCCCCGAGGCCAAGAAGCCGCGCAGCATTCCGATCAATTCCGGCGCGCAGGCCCCGCAAGTGGTCGACGCTTCGGTCGCCGCGTAAGGCGGTCAAGTTTTCGGCCGGGATTGGCTGACTGCGAAAACGCCCCGGGAAACCGGGGCGTTTTTTTGCGCGCATTCCTGACCCGCAATTTTGAAGGCCTCACGCGGCTCACGTCGCCGTGAGGTTGGGTAACGATGCCGGCGCTCTCCTCGAATTTCGAACTGAAGCGGGCGAGCCGCTTATCAGGCCGATCATGGAGCAGACCGATGAGCATCTTACGAACACTGACAATCGTTGCCGGCGTCCTTGCGGGATCGCTCGGCGTGCAAGCCGCGCCGGCGCTGGCCGCTGACCCCGTCAAGGCGAAGAATGTCGTGCTGGTGCACGGCGCGTGGGCCGACGGATCAAGCTGGTCGCAGGTTATTCCAAAGCTTCAGGCGGCGGGCCTTCACGTCACTGCCGTGCAGAATCCGCTGACCTCGCTGGCAGATTCCGTTGCCGAGACACGCCGCGTTTTGGCGCAACAGGACGGCCCGACGGTGCTGGTGGCGCATTCCTGGGGCGGCACCGTGATCAGCGAAGTCGGCACCGACCCGAAGGTCACGGGGCTGGTCTATGTCGCCGCGCGCGCGCCTGATGCGGGCGAGGATTTCGTCGCACTTTCGCAGAAGTTTCCGGCAGGCCCCGCGCGAGCCGGCGTCCAGGAGCATGACGGTTTCACCAAATTATCCGAGGACGCCTTCCTGAAATATTTCGCCAATGGCGTCGATCCGACGACCGCGAAAGTCCTCTATGCCGTGCAATGGCCGACCGCGGCTTCAATCTTCACCGGCCGCACCACCGCGGCCGCCTGGCGCAGCAAGCCGAGCTGGTACGCGGTGTCGAAGCTCGACTACACCATCAATCCCGACCTCGAGCGATTTCTGGCCAAGCGCATGAACGCGACGACGGTCGAACTGGAGGCCGGTCACCTGTCGCTGGTCTCGCAGCCCGACAAGGTCGCCGACCTGATCCTGGCCGCCGCAGGTCAGCGCGAATAGCTCGCCCCAATGAAAACGCCCCGGGAAGACCGGGGCGTTTTTTGGTTCGTAGCCCGGATGGAGCGCAGCGCAATCCGGGACCCTTGCTCGCGGATAAAGTCACCCCGGATTACGCTTCGCTACATCCGGGCTACGGTGCTTCACTCCAGCCCCTGCATCGTGGGCATGTCCTGGGTCGGTGCAATCTGCGGCGCGGGCTTGGCTGGAACCGAGCCTGTTGTCACCGGGGCGGCCGCCGGCACCTCGGCCGGCTTCGGCGCAGGTGCTGCCGCCTGCTTGATCGGCGCCGGCACGGGCGCGGGTCTGGCGGCAAGCGGCTTTGCCTTCGGCACCGGCACGGTACGGCTCGCAACATGAGGGGCTGGCTGTGACGGCCGCGGCGCAGCCTCGACATGGGTCGGCGCATGCGCCTGCGGCGGTGGAGCCGCAGAGGGTCCACCGAGGGCGCTCTGATCCTCGTAGTAATTGTCACCCATCCCGCGGGCCGGCATGAAACGGATAATCCGGCCGTTGCGCGCGTCGATCACCAGCCGGCCATCCTCGCCACCGCGGTCGATCACCGCAATCGTGTAGACGAAGCCGCGCAGCCTCGGGATGCCGAGCGGCGAGAATCCGTTGTCGCGCAGCACGGAGTAGACTTCCGTCGACGGCAACAAGCCGGGGCCAGGGCCGTATCCGTGCTGCGGCCCGGGTGCATAGTGTGGGCCGGGTAGGTATTGCGGTCCGGGAACCTCGCGCGGTGCCACCGCATAAGGCGCGTCGACATCCGATGCCGCCGTGTAAGGCCCTCGCACCTGCGCCTGCGCGCCGCCCGCCAGAAGGACCAGTCCCGCCGCCAAAGATCCCGTGAAAAACTTCATCACCGAAAGCTCCTGTAAGCCCCGCAGCCGCCGGCCCGAGCGGGAGCATTTTCGCGCCCTCGCCTGCCGGCCCGGGCCAATATTTCATTGCGAAATCCGGCGGTCCTTGGGCCGGATCGGGGCGCCGCTGCCGCAAACCCGCGCCGGCGGTTTTTTCCCCCGCCGCCAAGCGCCAATCCGCATGCGGGCGAGGACTTTCACGCGCTTGTGTGATAGACAAAAATTTGGCATGGTCGGAGTTAGGACAGTATCACTGTCTCAATTGCGGGGCGGTCCCGGCACAGGGATTGCAACGAAACCGTGGCGCCACGAGCTCCAGGGCAGTGCAGGCAAGGCCGTTCCTCAGGGACGTTGAACGCCCAGGCCTGAATTTAAGAAATTGCGGCTCGCGGAGGACGAGCGGTGGCCCGGTGGGTGCCGCAAGCGTCCAAGGTGCGCCGACGATGCGGTGAGGCCCTTAGCCTTTTTTGAGAGGAATGAGATGAGCGGGTCGGAATTCGAGCGCGAAAACATCGTGGCAGAAGCACTGTCGGCGACCGCGGCCTCGAAACCGGCCGACACTATGCTTGAAGATTCTCCGCGCGAGCACAGCTGGCGCCCGCCGGCCGAGGGCATGTACGACCTCTCGATGGAGAAGGATTCCTGCGGCGTCGGCTTCATCGCCAACATCAAGGGCAAGAAGTCGCATCAGATCGTCTCCGACGCGATCAGCATTCTCTGCAACCTCGAACATCGCGGCGCGGTCGGCGCCGATCCGCGCGCCGGCGACGGCGCCGGCATTCTGGTGCAGATCCCGCACGCCTTCTTCGCGCGCAAGGCCGCGGCACTCGGCTTCAAGCTGCCGGCGCCCGGCCAATACGCCATCGGCTCACTGTTCATGCCAAAGGAGACGGCGTGGCGAAAGGTGATCCAGAGCATCATCGCCGAACAGATCAAGGAAGAGGGCCTCGTGCTGCTCGGCTGGCGCGACGTGCCGTCCGACAACTCCTCGCTCGGCGAAACCGTCAAGCCGACCGAGCCCTACCACATGCAGGTGTTCATCGGCCGCAACGGCACGGCGAAGACCGAGGACGAGTTCGAGCGCAGGCTCTACATCCTGCGCAAGTCGATCTCGCAGGCGATCTATCAGCGCCGTGACCGCGGCCTGGCCGGCTATTACCCGGTCTCCCTGTCGTGCCGCACCGTGATCTACAAGGGCATGTTCCTCGCCGACCAGCTCGGCAAGTACTATCCCGATTTGCACGAAGCGGATTTCGACAGCGCGCTGGCGCTGGTGCATCAGCGCTTCTCGACCAACACCTTCCCGACCTGGTCGCTGGCGCATCCGTACCGGATGATCGCCCACAACGGCGAAATCAACACGCTGCGCGGCAACGTCAACTGGATGGCGGCACGCCAGGCCTCCGTGCATTCGGAGCTCTACGGCAAGGACATCAGCCGTCTCTGGCCGATCTCCTATGAAGGCCAGAGCGACACCGCCTGCTTCGACAACGCGCTCGAATTCCTGGTGCAGGGTGGCTACTCGATGCCGCACGCCGTCATGATGATGATTCCGGAAGCGTGGGCCGGCAATCCCCTGATGGATGAGCAGCGCCGCGCCTTCTACGAATATCACGCCGCCCTGATGGAGCCGTGGGACGGCCCCGCCGCGATCGCCTTTACCGACGGCCGACAGATCGGCGCCACGCTCGACCGCAACGGGCTTCGGCCGGCGCGCTATCTCGTCACCAAGGACGACCGGATCGTGATGGCGTCCGAAATGGGCGTGCTGAAGATCCCCGAGGACCAGATCGTCACCAAGTGGCGGCTGCAGCCCGGCAAGATGCTGCTGGTCGACCTCGAACAGGGACGCCTGATTCCCGACGACGAGATCAAGGCGACGCTGGCCAAGAGCCATCCCTACAGCGACTGGCTGCATCGCACCCAGCTCGTGCTGGAGGAATTGCCCGACGCGCCCGTCAAGGGCATGCGCTCGAACCTGCCGCTGCTCGACCGGCAGCAGGCGTTCGGCTATTCGCAGGAAGACATCAGCATCCTGATGACGCCGATGGCGGCCACCGGCGAAGAAGCCGCGGGCTCGATGGGCAACGACACGCCGATCTCGGCGCTGTCGGACCGGCCGAAGCCGCTCTTCACCTACTTCAAGCAGAATTTCGCGCAGGTCACCAACCCGCCGATCGATCCGATCCGCGAGGAACTGGTGATGAGCCTCGTCTCGATCATCGGGCCGCGGCCGAACCTGTTCGACCTGCAGGGCATGGCCTCGACCAAGCGGCTCGAAGTCCGCCAGCCGATCCTGACCGATGCCGACCTGGAAAAGATCCGCTCGATCTCCGATGTCGCGGACACCCATTTCAAGTCGCGCACGCTCGACACCACCTTCCATGCCGGCTTCGGCGCGGCGGGAATGGAGCAGGTGCTCGACGAATTGTGCGCGCGCGCCGAAGGTGCGGTGCGCGAAGGCGTCAACATCATCATCCTGTCGGACCGGATGGCGGGCTCGGACCGGATTCCGATCCCCTCGCTGTTGGCCTGCGCCGCCGTGCATCATCATCTGATCCGCACGGGATTGCGCACCTCGGTCGGCATCGTCGTCGAATCAGGCGAGCCGCGCGAAGTGCATCATTTCGCGTGCCTGGCCGGTTACGGCGCCGAGGCGATCAATCCGTATCTCGCCTTCGAGACCATCATCGCGATGAAGGACCGCCTGCCGGGCGCGCTCGATGACTATGAAATCGTCAAGCGCTACATCAAGTCGATCGGCAAGGGTCTGCTGAAGGTGATGTCCAAGATGGGCATCTCGACCTACCAGTCCTATTGCGGCGCGCAGATTTTTGACGCCGTCGGGCTGAAGGCGGATTTCGTCTCCAAGTACTTTGCCGGCACCCATACCCGGATCGAAGGCGTCGGCCTTGCCGAGATCGCCGAGGAAACCGCGCGCCGCCATACGGATGCGTTCGGCGATGCGCAGGTCTACAAGACCGCGCTCGATGTCGGCGGCGAATATGCCTACCGCACCCGCGGCGAGGATCACGCCTGGACCGCAGAGTCCGTCTCGACGCTGCAGCACGCCGTGCGCGGCAATTCGCACGAGCGCTACCGGGCGTTTGCGAAGATCCTCAACGAGCAATCCGAGCGGCTGCTGACGCTGCGCGGCCTGTTCCGGCTCAAGACCGCCGACGACGAGAAGCGCAAGCCCGTGAAGCTCGACCAGGTCGAGCCGGCCGCCGAAATCGTCAAGCGCTTCGCCACGGGCGCCATGTCGTTCGGCTCGATCTCGCGCGAGGCGCATACGACGCTGGCGATCGCCATGAACCGGATCGGCGGCAAGTCCAACACCGGCGAAGGCGGTGAAGAATCCGATCGCTTCAAGCCGCTGCCGAACGGCGACAGCATGCGCTCGGCGATCAAGCAGGTCGCCTCGGGCCGTTTCGGCGTGACGACGGAATATCTCGTCAACTCAGACATGATGCAGATCAAGATGGCGCAGGGCGCCAAGCCCGGCGAAGGCGGACAGTTGCCCGGCCACAAGGTCGACGCGACCATTGCACGCGTGCGGCATTCGACGCCCGGCGTCGGTCTCATTTCGCCGCCGCCGCATCACGACATCTATTCGATCGAGGATCTGGCGCAGCTGATCTACGACCTCAAGAACGTCAATCCGGACGGACAGGTCTCGGTCAAGCTGGTGTCCGAAATCGGCGTCGGCACCGTGGCCGCGGGCGTTGCCAAGGCGCGCGCCGACCACGTCACCATCGCGGGCTTCGAGGGCGGCACCGGCGCGTCCCCCCTCACCTCGATCAAGCACGCGGGTTCGCCGTGGGAAATCGGCCTTGCCGAAACCCACCAGACGCTGGTGCGCGAGCGGCTGCGCAGCCGCATCGTGGTCCAGGTCGACGGCGGTTTCCGCACCGGACGCGACGTCGTGATCGGCGCGCTGCTGGGTGCCGATGAATTCGGCTTCGCCACCGCGCCTTTGATCGCGGCCGGCTGCATCATGATGCGCAAGTGCCACCTCAACACCTGCCCGGTTGGCGTCGCGACGCAGGACCCGGTGCTGCGCAAGCGCTTCACCGGCCAGCCCGAGCACGTCATCAACTACTTCTTCTTCGTGGCAGAAGAGGTGCGCGAGATCATGGCGCAGCTCGGCTACAAGAAGTTCGACGAGATGGTCGGCCAGACCCAGATGCTCGACCAGTCCACGCTGGTGGCGCACTGGAAGGCCAAGGGGCTCGACTTCTCAAAGCTGTTCGTGCGGCAGAAGGAACTGCCCGGCCAGAAGATCTATCACGCCGAGGCCCAGAACCATCATCTGGAGAAGGTGCTCGACCGCCGCCTGATCGAGAAGGCGCAGGCCGCGCTCGATCGCGGTGCGCCGGTCAAGATCGAGGAAGAGATCAACAACACCGACCGCTCCGCCGGCGCGATGCTGTCCGGGGCCGTTGCAAGGATCTACGGCCATGCCGGGCTGCCGCATGACACCATTCAGGTCAGCCTGAAGGGCACCGCGGGCCAGGCGTTCGGCGCGTGGCTGACGCGCGGCGTCACCTTCGATCTCGAAGGTGAAGGCAACGACTATGTCGGCAAGGGCCTTTCCGGCGGCCGCATCATCGTGAAGCCGCCGCGGAATTCCGGCATCGTGCCGGAAGAATCGATCATCGTCGGCAACACGGTGATGTACGGCGCGATCGAAGGCGAGTGCTATTTCCGCGGCATTGCCGGCGAACGCTTTGCGGTGCGTAACTCGGGCGCGATCGCGGTCGTCGAAGGCGCCGGCGATCACTGCTGCGAATACATGACCGGCGGCATCGTCGTGGTGCTGGGCAAGACCGGGCGCAACTTCGCGGCCGGCATGTCGGGAGGCGTCGCCTATGTGCTGGACGAGGCCGGCGACTTCGAGAAGCTGTGCAACCTCGCGATGGTCGAGCTCGAGCCGGTATTGTCGGAAGAGCTGATCAATGCGGGCACTTACAACCACTCCGGCGATCTCGAGGCGCATGGCCGGGTCGACGTGTTCGCCAATCTGCTGGAGTCCGATATCGAGCGGCTGCACATCCTGATCACGCGCCACGCCAAGCTGACCGGCTCGAAGAAAGCGGCGGAGATCCTCGCCGACTGGAAGACGTGGCTCCTGAAATTCCGCAAGGTGATGCCGGTGGAGTACCGCCGCGCACTGAAGGAATTGAAGGCGAACGCCGACGCCGAACCCAAAATCGCAATCGGGGCTTAGGGAATCGAGGCCTCATCCTTCGAGACGCGGCGCAACGCGCCGCCGCTCGGGATGAGGAGAAAAGACTGAACGTTCCTCATGGTGAGAAGGCGCGAGGCCGTCTCGAACCATAGGGCCAAGAAGATGCAAGGGCGTCAGGTTCAAATGGGCAAGATCACAGGTTTTCTCGAGATCGACCGGAATGAGCGCAAGTACTCGCCGGTCGCCGAGCGTTTGAAGCATTATCGCGAATTCGTCATTCCCCTGAGCGAGAAAGACACTCGCGACCAGGCCGCGCGCTGCATGAATTGCGGCATTCCCTATTGCCACGGCACCGGTTCGGTGGCGCCGGGCACGCCGGGCTGCCCGGTCAACAACCAGATCCCCGATTTCAACGACCTCGTCTATCAGGACAACTGGGAAGAAGCCTCGCGCAACCTGCACTCGACCAACAATTTCCCCGAGTTCACCGGCCGCATCTGCCCGGCCCCGTGCGAAGCTTCCTGCACGCTCAACATCGACGACAACCCGGTCACCATCAAGACCATCGAATGCGCCATTGTGGACCGCGCCTGGGACAATGGCTGGCTGAAGCCGGAGATTGCGCCCGTCAAGACCGGCAAGAAGGTCGCGATCGTCGGCTCCGGACCCGCGGGCCTTGCGGCTGCGCAACAACTCGCGCGCGCCGGCCACGACGTCCACGTCTACGAAAAATTCGCCAAGGCCGGCGGCTTGCTCCGTTACGGCATTCCCGACTTCAAGATGGAAAAGCACGTCATCGACCGCCGCGTGGCGCAGATGGAAGCCGAAGGCGTGACGTTCCATTACGGCGTCCATGTCGGCGGCACTTCCGAGGGCGCGATCGATCCGCGCGAACTGCTCAACCAGTATGACGCAGTGGCATTGACCGGCGGCGCCGAAGCCGGCCGCGACCTGCCGATCCCCGGCCGCGACCTCGACGGCATCCACTTTGCGATGGATTTCCTGCCGCAACAAAATCGCCGCGTCTCCTCCGAGCCGCTCGGCGAGGCCGCGGACATTCTCGCCGAAGGCAAGCATGTCGTCGTGATCGGCGGCGGCGACACCGGTTCGGACTGCATCGGCACGTCTTTCCGGCAGGGCGCAAAATCCGTCACGCAGCTCGAAATCATGGCGGCGCCGCCCGAGCACGAGAACAAGGGCGTGACCTGGCCGAACTGGCCATTGAAGATGCGGACCTCGTCGAGCCAGGCCGAAGGCGCCAAGCGTGAATTCGCCGTACTGACGCAAAAGTTCTCGGGCGTCGACGGCAAGGTGCAAAAGCTGCATTGCGTGCAGGTCGACGACAAGTTCAAGCCGATCGCGGGCACCGAATTCGAAATCGAGGCGCAGCTTGTGCTGCTCGCCATGGGCTTCGTGCATCCGGTGCACGAGGGCATGCTGAAGAACCTCGGCGTCGATCTCGACCAGCGCGGCAATGTCCGCGCCAATTTGCAGGACTACAAGACCTCGCTGCCCAACGTCTTTTCCGCCGGCGACATGCGCCGTGGCCAGTCGCTGGTGGTCTGGGCAATCCGCGAGGGACGTCTGTGCGCGCGGGCGATCGACCAGTATCTGATGGGATCGACAACGCTGCCGAGATAGAGTCGCAACTCCAGCAATCACTCAAGCTGTCATCACCCGCGAAAGCGGGTGATCTAGTATTCCAGAGACGTCGGTGATATCCGGATAAGCCGCGGCGTACTGGATGCCCCGCCTGCGCGGGGCATGACGAGTTGAGCGTGGAGCGCCAGAGCAGTCCTAGTTCTGCAACCTCACCCCCAGCATCACCACCGTCGATGCCGTGCTATTCCCCGGCAAATTCGAATCCAGCCAGTCCCGCCGCAGCGTGCCCCTGAGCCAGACGTTGCGGTTCATCTTGTAGATGGCTTCGCCCGACAACGTGTAGATCTTGTCGCGCCTGGGATTGCCTTGATAGTCGAGATCCCCCCAGGTGAACTTGCCGATCGCGGTCAGCCAGCGGCGGAAGTCGTGGTCGACCTCAACGGTGTAGATGTGCGTCAACACGCCCGACGTACCTGGCAGCGTGGTCTCCGTGATCGTGGTGTCGGAATAGAACTTTGCCGTCGTCAGCGGCGTCGCGGTCCAGACCAGCGAGGACGAGACGAGCAGGCCTTCAAGGCGATTAAGCCTTGGATCGATATAGTTGCGCGCGGCGTAGCCGACGCCGATTTCGCCGGTCAAGAGCCGCGAGAATTCGAAGGTGGTGCCGCCCTTGACGTAACCGCCCGCGGAATCGCGCGCAAAGCCGGCGCGGTCGAGCCTGACGTCATGCACGCGGCTGTCGCCCTGCATTTCCACGAACGGCTTCAGGCCAGGCCTCAAATCATAGCTGACGCGGCCGACGCCGCCGTACTGGCTGAAGTTGCGGTCGTCGTTGGTGGTCGAGGTGCCGTCGGTGAGTTTTGAGTTGGTGTAGTCGGTGCGGTCGACGGTGGCGCCGGCGGAAACCTGCAGCCGGTTGAAGCTCTGGTCGACGCCGACGGTGCCGCCGACCGTGGTGTAGATCGGATATCTGGCGAGGCCCGCCTGAACGTTCGGGCTGCCGGGATTGTCGGTCGAGACGAACAACCGCCCTTGCGCCAACAGCCTGGTGTCGCGGCTGACGTCGAGCCGGCCGTCGACATGGCCGATGAAGCTCGGACGATCGATATCGAGCGGCGCCGACAGCGGCGTACCGTCGGCGTTCGGCGTGAGATTGCTGGTGTAGCCGGTGAAGGAGCCGCGGAGATCGGCCACCAGCGCGTGACGTTCCCAGTCGGAGACCGCCAAAAATTCCGGCGCGATCACATAGAACGGCTTGGCTTGTTCTGCTGCGAGCCGGCCGGGATTGGTGTCGTAGCCGCCCGAGAATTCGACCGCGGATTTGATCAGGAAACTGCCGGCGTAATCACCGACCGCGCCGAACGGGTCGTCGTCGACCCTAAGACGCTTGCGCGGCGGCTGTCCCACCACTGTGCCCGCCATGGCCGGCGGGATGCGCGTCTTGTTGGCGGATTCCGAGGGCGGGATCGAGAGCCGCAGCGGCGTGTTCGACGCAATCGGCGGCGGTGGACTGCCGGGGCCGACCGGCAGCTTCGGCTTCACCTGCCCGGGATAGTATTTCGGTTTCTTGCGCTTGCGGTTGAGCGAGTCGTAGCCGGAATCGGCTGCGCCGCTCGCCGCCGGCAGGCCGTATTTCGGGATCTGTCCGATCCGCGACGGCGCGGGCTTGTCACGCTCCTGCAGCTTCGGATTGTTGAGCGGATCGTTCGCCTCCGCCGCGGTCCGGCGCAGCGGAGAATCCGGCGACGTCACCTGGCTGGTGCGCGTTGAGCTGAACAGGTCCGGCGTGACGGTTTGCGCTCTCGCTGCGGTTCCCGCGAGAGCAATCAGCGCAAGGCACGGCAAGGCTGCGCGAAAGACGCGCGCGCGGCTGTTCCGGCCGGTTGCTGGCCTCGCCATCACGAGAAGAAATACTCCAACAAAAACAGATACTTGATTGATACGCACCGAGCGCGCGCGAGAGCACGTCGTTAATGGAGTTAAAACAATTATGGTTAATGAGCCGTTGAGAGCCGCGCCGTGCGCGTCGCTTCGCCCGACCGGTCATGCTATGGAGAGCTTCGGGGCGAAGCCCCCTCCTCCTGGAACAGACATGGCCAATCCGAACCCGCTGATGGCAAAATCATCCGGCACCGAACCCGCTGACGCTGCCGTCCAGTCGGCCCTGCGTACGCTCGATGCAGAAGGCGGCGGGATCGCCGCGCTGTCAGCGGCGCTGCAATCCGATCTGCGGGCGCCGTTTGTCGCCGCCGTCGACCTGATCCGGAATGCCAAGGGACGGCTGATCGTCACGGGGCTCGGCAAATCAGGCCATATCGGCCGCAAGATCGCCGCGACCTTTGCTTCCACCGGCACGCCGGCGTTCTTCGTTCATGCCGCCGAAGCCAGCCATGGCGACCTCGGCATGATCACGCCTGATGACGTCATCCTGGCGCTGTCCTGGTCCGGCGAGCAGCCGGAGATGAAGAACCTGATCAGCTATGCCGCGCGGTTCCGGATTTCCGTGATCGCGATGACGGCGGACCGGGAATCCTCGCTAGCCAAGGCGGCCGACGTCGCGGTGACGCTACCCAAGGCGCGCGAGGCCTGCCCGCACAATCTCGCCCCCACCACCTCCTCGCTGATGATGCTGGCGCTCGGCGATGCGCTGGCGATTGCGCTCTTGGAAGGCCGCGGATTTACGTCCATCGATTTCAGCGTGCTGCATCCGGGCGGCAAACTCGGCGCGCTGCTGAAATACACCCGCGACCTCATGCATTCCGGCGACGCCGTGCCGCTGAAGCCGCTCGGCACCAAAATGTCCGACGCGCTGGTCGAGATGACGTCGAAGGGCTTTGGCTGCGTCGGCATCGTCGATGCCCGCGGACACCTCGCCGGCATCGTCACCGACGGCGATTTGCGCCGCCACATGGACATGGGGCCCGGCCTGATGTCGGCCACCGTCGACGAGGTGATGACGAGGAATCCGAAGACGATCGACCGCGACGTGCTGGCCGGCGAGGCGCTGGAGATCCTCAACTCCTCGAAGATCACGACGCTGATCGTCACCGATGCCGACAAGCCGGTCGGCATCGTGCACCTGCACGATTTCTTGCGCGCGGGCGTGGCGTAGCGTTGGATTTGTAGGGAGGCAAAGGCGCACTTGCGCCGTGCCCACCATCACGCACTACGCTAGGAATGGTGGGCACGCTTCGCTTTGCCCACCCTACAAATCCTCGCAATGACGGTTCAGGCCGCCGGAAACCGGGCCGCCTTCTCCTCCAGCGGCAGCGCCAGCCCGTTCGCAAGATACGATACGGTACGGTAGAATCCGCACAGCAGGATGATCTCGAATATCTGTGCCTCGTCGTATTGCGCCGACAACGCGGCGAATTCCGCATCGCTCAGGGTCGCGCGGTCGTGCAGCGCGTCGACGGCTGCGATCAGCGCCTGCTCTGCCTCCGACCAGCAGGCCTCGCTGGCGGCGCCGTGCACGGTGGCGCGGACCTGTTCATCGGTCAGTTTTGCGGCAGCCGCAAACGCCGCGACGTGCACGCCCCATTCGTACTCGCACCCTGTTCGCGTGCAGGTGCGGTCGATGACGATCTCACGCTCCCGCAAACCGAGCGGCCCGCGATCGAGCAGGCTGCCGGCGCGGAATTTTTCCCAGGCACGGGCGTTGCCCGCCATGACGCGAAACAGCATCAGTGGCGACGCGCCGCGCATGATGCGGTCGAACTGCTCGGCAATGTCAGGTGCGTAGGGCGGCTGAAGCGGCTCAATGCGCGGCGCGGTCTGGGACACGACCAACTCCTGTGCTACAATATATGTAGCAATACGCTACACATTCCGTAGCAAGAAGCAAGAGGGTTTTCGATGGCGAAACAGGCCGACATCGCAGGGAAACGGGCAGTGCGGGGCTCCCGAACGGGCCGCCCGATCATGGCGCTGCTCGATCTATTGGGCCGACGCTGGAGCGGACGGATCATCTGGGAGCTGCGCGATGGCCCCCTGACCTCGCGGGCGCTGCGTACCGCCTGCGACGACGCCTCGCCGACGGTGGTTCACGCGCGGCTGTCAGAACTGCGAGAAGCCGGCTTCATCGAACTGGTGCAAGGCGACGGCTATCGCCTGACGGCACTCGGCCAGGAGCTGAACGAGACCTTCCTGCCGCTCCACCGTTTTGCCGAGCGGTGGAGCAAGCGAACAGCAAGCTAAGCCGCCGCCACCGTCAGGCTTGCGCCATCGGCCTGCACGACCCTGACCCGGCTGCCGGCCGGTGCGTCGGGACCGGCCACGCGCCAGATCGTGTCGTCGATCCGCACCGTGCCTGTTCCGTCGACGATCGGCTTCTCCAGCGTGAATTCCCGGCCGACCAGCGCTTCGGTCCGCCGGTTGAGGAACGGGTTGCTGACGCTGCGGCTTCCCGCGCTACGCGCAAAGTGCCGCCACGCCGGCACGGCGGCAACCGCGAAGATGGCAAACAACAACAGTTGCGTCTGCCAGGACGGGTTGATCGCAAACGACAGCAATCCGACCAGCAGGGCGGCAAGCCCGAGCCAGAACAGGAAAATGCCCGGCGCCAGCAGCTCCAGCGCCATCAGGATGAAGCCGAAGATCAGCCAGTTCCAGGTGCCCAACGTAGAGAACATTTCGGCCATGACACGAACCTCTAATCAAACAGTATGACCTTCCGGATCCGCCCCTATCGCTGCGGCGCGACCGGCGGCGGCGTGGTGTTCGGCACCGATCCCGTCCGCCGTGCGGCCGCGGCCGACGTCGCGGCTTCGCCGAAGGTTGCCTTGGCGATCTCGCCGATGCCGGCCAGCGATCCCAAAATGCTCATCGCTTCGATCGGCAGCATGACGATCTTCTGGTTCGGCGAATCCGCGAGCTGCCCGAACGCCTTGATGTATTTGTCGGCGATGAAATAGTTCAACGCGGCGACGTCGCCCTTGGCGATGGCCTCGGAGACCATCTGGGTCGCCTTGGCCTCGGCTTCGGCGGAGCGCTCGCGCGCTTCGGCGTCGCGGAACGCAGCCTCCTTGCGGCCTTCGGCCTGCAGGATCTGGCCCTGCTTGGCGCCTTCCGCGCGCAGAATTTCCGATTGGCGCTGGCCCTCGGCCTGCAGAATGTCGGCGCGCTTGACGCGTTCGGCCTTCATCTGCCGTCCCATTGCTTCCACCAAGTCGGCCGGCGGCACGATATCCTTGATCTCGATGCGGTTGACCTTCAGCCCCCACGGCGACACCGCGGCGTCGACCACGCGCAACAGCCGCTCGTTGATCTCGTCGCGATGCGACAGCACCTGGTCGAGGTCCATCGCGCCCATCACCGAGCGGATGTTGGTCATGGTCAGCACGATGATCGCCTGATCGAGATTGGATACTTCGTAACTCGCCTTGGCGGCATCGAACACCTGATAGAAGGCGACGCCGTCCACCGTCACGGTGGCGTTGTCCTTGGTGATCACCTCCTGCTCGGGAATGCTGATCACCTGCTCCATCATGTTCATCTTGCGGCCGACGCGGTCGAAATAGGGAACGATGATGTTGAGCCCCGGCGCCAGCGTGCGGGTATATTTGCCGAACCGCTCGATGGTCCAGTCATAACCCTGCGGCACCGTCTTGACGCCCGCAAACAGCGTGACAATGACAAGCAGAACAAACGCGATCGCGAAAATGTCGAAGCCACTCATAAAATCCCTCCAAAGCCGGCAAGGTGCGCTGCCGGGCGCGGTCTCTCATTTTGTCCGCAACGCCGCGGCGCCGGTTCAGCCGGCCGCTCTCAAGTTATGGTTATATAGCTGGGGAATTGTTTGGCGGCCACCAGATGAATTCGATCCGAAAGGCCGCTTGTTCTGCAGGGTGGTTAAATCCAGCCTTGAAGCTCGCGCAAAACGAGCTGGCGGATGACGTCCATTCCGGGATCGCTGTCGTTGAGGCAAGGAATGGCGGAAAACTGCTCGCCGCCATTGTGCTTGAAGATCTCGGCATTCTCCTGCGCGATCTCTTCCAGCGTCTCCAGGCAATCGGCGGAGAAGCCGGGGGTCACGACGGCAATGCGTTTCACACCATCTTTCGCAAGTTTTTCGATGGTCTTGTCGGTATAGGGCTGCAACCACTGGTCGAAGCCGAAGCGTGATTGAAATGTAAGGATCAGTTTGGAGGCATCAAGCCCCAGGCGTTTGCGAAGCGCGTTCGTTGTTGCAACGCACTGCGCCTGATAGGGATCGCCCTTGTCGACATATTTCTGCGGCATGCCGTGAAACGACGCGACGATCAGCTCGGGCTGAAACGACAACGTCGTCAGATGCGTGTTGATGGAGACGGCGAGTGCCTCGATATAGTCTGGATCGTCGTAATAAGGCGGCGTCACCCGCAGCGTCGGCTGCGCGCGCATCCCGGCCAGCACCCGAAACGCCTCGTCGCTGACGGTCGCCGAGGTCGCCGCGGAATATTGCGGATAGAGTGGCACGACGAGAATCCGGTCACAGCCTTGCGCGGTCAGCGCGTCGATCCGCGAGCGGATCGACGGGTTGCCGTAGCGCATCGCCCAATCGACCACGACATGGTCGTGATCGGCGATGGCGTCGGCGAGCTTCTCGGCCTGCGCGCGGGTGATCGTCTTGAGCGGGGATTCGTCTCTCTCGGTGTTCCAGATCTTCTGGTAGTCGCGCGCCTTGCGGCCAGGACGCACGCGCAGAATGATGCCGTTGAGGATCAGCTTCCATACGAGGCCCTGATCCTCGATCACGCGCGGGTCGGACAGAAACTCCTTGAGATAAACCCGCACGCCCCGGGCGTCGGCGGTGTCAGGCGTGCCGAGATTGACCAGCAGCACGCCGACACGCTGCGGCTGGGCGGCCGATACCGGCTTGGGATTTCCAATGGGGGCTGCCGCGGTCATGATTTCGATGGCTTCGCGCGTTGCACTATCCTTGTCAAGATAATGGCCGGTTCGATACGCTTTGCCCATTGCCCCGGGGGCGGGAGGAACCATGACGATCGCCGAATGGTGCGTTTTCGGAACGCTGATGCTCTATTTGCTGACGATCGCCTCGGTCAAATGGGCCGGGCATCGTCATTTCGACAATGCCAGGCCGCGCGATCCCGCGTTCTACGAGGACGCGATCCGTGCCCGCGCGCTCGGCGCCCACCAGAACGGCATCGAGGCGTTTCCGTTCTTTGCGGTCGCCGTGCTGCTGGCGGAATTCCGTCTCGGGCCGCAGCACCTGATCGACGAACTCGCGGTTCTCTTCCTGATCGTGCGGATCGCCTATGTCTTCACCTATCTCGGAAATCGCCCGACGCTGCGCTCGATTCTCTGGAGCATTGGCTTCGCGATCAACATCGCGATTTTCTTTCTGCCGGCGATCAGAGGGTATTTGCCGGCGTAAGGTCGTCATATGATGGCGCGGGCCTAGCTCTCCGGAGGACCTTGAATTCCCGGTTCCCCGGCGATATCTAGGGAATACCTGTGCTACAATAGAGCCATCATGCTGAAGCAACTGATCATGCGAATTCTGGGAGCGGCGATCGTCCTGATCGTGCTTTCGTTCGCGCCGTCTGTTGCCAAGGCCCATATCGGCCATCAGCACCAGGCATCAGTTCATGGCGGCCAGAGCCAGGTCGCATCTCAAGCCGTTCTTCATGAATCCGCACGGTCGGCCAGGTCTGCATCGTTGCAGCAGCCTCAATGGAAGCAGGACAAGATGCCGCCGGCTTCGGACCGGAATTGTACCGGCGACTGCTGCTTGTCCGCATGTGCCGCCTGCTGCGCGGCCGGGTTGCCGAGCGCCGTGGAGTTCGTCCCGTTTCCCCGGTCGATAACGCGTGTTGCGTTCGTGCCGTCACAGGTATGGCCGGACCGCGAGCCTGAGTCGCTCAGGCGGCCTCCCAAACACTTCGTCTGAATCCAACCGAACAGTGTGTTTGCGAGGCATGCCGTGGGCTGCCCGCAGGCGACGGCAATTCAGATTGAAGGACTACCAGTATGCTTTCCCATTTCGGGCGTGCCCTGCGTGCTCTCGCGGTGACCGCAGTTCTATGCGCTGCGATTGCCCCCGCTTCCGCCCACGAGGGTCATGACCACGGGGAACAGCCGCCCGTCTCGACAGGCGCGCTGCCACGCGGCGAGGCCGATTCCGACGCGTTCGAGATCGTCGCGATTGTCCGCGGCGAAAATCTCGAGATCTATCTCGACCGGTTCGCCACCAACGAGCCGGTGACCGGCGCAACGATTGAAGTCGAATCCCCTGGAGGTCCCGTAAAAGCCGTGGCGGGTGCCGACGGCACATACCGGGTGGCAGCGCCGTGGCTGGCAAAGAGCGGACGTGCGGACCTGATTTTCACGGTTACGGCGGGAGATAGCACTGACATTTTGCCGCTGACGATTCAGACGGCGCCAGGCGCCACGCAAAGCGTCGCACAACAGGAAGCGGCTGCCGGCGAGCATATCAGCAAGGTTTCGGTTCTTCTTGTCCTGGGCGGCGCATTCATCGGGGCGCTGCTCTCCGCCATTGCACTGCGCGGTCGGCGCAGGGCGGCAGCCCTTGTTGCAATCCTTCCTCTACTCATGGGCGCGCGCGAGCCGGCGATGCATGAAGGCCATGGCCATGAGGAAGAAAAGGCGAAAATCGCCATCAGCACCGTCTCGGGCGAGCGCGCCCAGCGCCTTCCGGATGCCGCGGTTTTTGTGCCCAAGACGGTGCAGCGGATATTTGCGGTGCGGACGCTGGTCGCCGAAAACGCGGAGCACAAGAAAATCACTGAACTTCCGGGGAGGATCATTCCCGATCCCAACGCCAGCGGGTATGTGCAATCCGCCGTCGGCGGCCGTCTTTCTGCACCGCCGGGCGGCTTTCCCCGATTGGGCACGCGGGTGAAGCAAGGCGACATCCTCGGCTATGTCACGCCGCCTATTGCGGCGATCGATGTTTCGGACATGCGGCAGCGCCAGGGCGAACTCGATCAGCAGATCTCGATTGTTGAGCGCAGATACGCGCGTTACGAGCAGCTCGCGCCGTCGGGCGCGATATCGCGGACCCAACTCGAGGACACGCGGCTCGAACTGGAAGGGCTTCGCGAACGGCGCGCATCGATTGATAAGTCGCGCCGCGAGCCCGAAGCGCTGATCGCGCCGGTTGCCGGCGTGATCGCCGAAGGCAGCGCCGTGGCAGGCCAGATCGTTCAGCCGAGCTCCATCGTCTTCAACATCATCGATCCCTCGCGGCTGTGGGTCGAGGCGCTGAGCTTCGAGAGCCTCGAACCGTCCCGCGGCGCGCGGGCGTCGACGTATACCGGCAGGAATTACGACCTCGTCTATCAGGGCACCGGCTTCGCCGATCGCAGCCAATCGGTGCCGGTGCATTTCGCCGTGACGGGCGACACGGCAGGCCTCAGGGCCGGCCAGTTCCTGACCGTGCTGGTCACGACCGACGAAACGAAGGAGGGCCTCGCGGTGCCGCGCGGCAGCGTCGTCCGCGGCTCAAACGGCCAGGATTTTGTGTACGAGCACACAGCGCCCGAGCGGTTCATGGCAAGGAGCGTGCGCACGGAGCCTCTCGACGGCGATCGTGTGCTGATCGTGTCCGGCTTCACGCCCGGCAAGCGGATCGTGTCGCAAGGCGCGGACCTTCTCGATCACGTACGCTGAAGGGACACGCTCATGTTCACATTCCTGGTCAGCGCCTCGCTCCGCAACCGCCTTCTCGTTCTTGCGATGGCGGGCATCCTGGTTCTTCTGGGCGCCTATACCGCGCGCCAGTTGCCCGTCGATGTGTTCCCGGACCTCAACCGTCCGACCGTTACCATCATGACGGAATCCGAAGGCTACGCCCCGCCGGAAGTCGAGCAGCTCGTCAGCTTCCCGATCGAAACCCAGATGAACGGCGTGCCCGGCGTCAGCCGGGTACGATCGGTCTCGGGCATCGGGCTTTCGATCGTCTACGTGGAGTTCGATTGGGGAACCGATATCTTCCGCAACCGTCAGCTGGTCGCGGAACGTCTCGCGCAAGTGCAGAGCCAGCTGCCCTTGAACGTCACGCCGCAGATCGGCCCGATCAGTTCGATCATGGGCCAGATTCTCCTGATCGCGGTAACGTCGAAGACGGCATCGCCGATGGAGGTGCGCGAGATCGCCGATTTCACGATCAGGCCCCGGGTGCTCGCGATACCTGGCGTCGCGCAGGTGATCCCGATCGGCGGCGAGGTCCGTCAGTACCGGATTGCGCCGCTGCCTTCCGCGTTGCGCGCGCTCGGCGTGGGCTATGAGCAAATCGAGCAGGCCCTAAGGCAATTCGGCACCAACACAGGCGGCGGTTTCACCGACCAGAATGCCCGCGAATTCCTCATCCGAAACATCGGACGCACGACGAGCCTGGAAGACCTGCGCAACATCGTCGTTACCACCATCGAGGGACGCCCCATCCTGCTGCGGCAGGTAGCGAACGTTGAATTTTCGCCCAAGGTCAAGCGCGGCGACGCGGGCTATATGAGCAAGCCCGCCGTGATCGTCTCGGTCGAGAAGCAGCCCAATGTCGACACGGTGCAACTGACGCGGCAGATCACGCAGACGCTCGCGGAGCTGGAGCCAAGCCTGCCGTCCGGCGTGAAAGCCACCGAGATCATATTCAGGCAGGCCAGTTTCATCGAAAACTCGATCCAGAACGTGGAGCGGGTGCTGTTCGAAGCCGCCCTTGTCGTGGCCGTCATCCTGTTCGCGTTTCTTCTCAACTGGCGCACGACGGCCATTTCGCTCACCGCGATCCCGGTCTCGATCCTGACCACGGCCATCATCTTCAAGCTGCTTGGCCTGTCGATCAACACGATGACCCTGGGCGGCCTTGCGATCGCCATCGGCGAACTGGTCGATGACGCCGTCGTCGATGTCGAAAATATCTTCCGCCGGCTGCGCGAGAACAGGGAGCAAGGCAATCCCCGGTCCGTGTTCGACGTGGTGGTTTCGGCATCCAACGAAGTGCGATCGGGCATCGTCTACGCCACGATGATCATTGTCCTCGTGTTCGTGCCGCTGTTTGCGCTGTCGGGCATCGAGGGCCGGCTGTTCGCGCCGCTCGGTCACGCCTACATCATCTCGATCCTCGCGAGCCTGCTCGTTTCGATCACCCTCACCCCTGTCATGGCCTATTACCTGCTGCCGGGGATGAAACGCCTCGCAGAACGGGAGAGCTGGCTCGTCCGCAAGCTCAAATCCGCGAACCATGCGGCGCTCGGGTTTGCTTTCGCTCACAAGGGATTGCTGCTGGGCGTGACGGCGCTGGCGGTGCTGGGTGCCGGTGCGGGCGCACTTGGCCTGAAGCGCGCGTTCCTTCCGGCCTTCAACGAAGGTACGTTCACGATCAATATCGCGTTCAACCCCGGCGTTTCACTTTCCGAATCGACCCGGGTGGGGTCGATCGCTGAACGCCTTCTGCTCGATGTGCCTGAGGTGATCAGCGTCGGAAGGCGCACGGGGCGCGCGGAACTGGATGAACACGCGGAAGGCATCCATTCGTCCGACCTCGAAGTCGATCTCAAGCCCTCGCCGCGGCCGAAGCCCGAGATCGTCGCGGACATACGCTCCCGGCTTTCGGTGCTGCCGCTCTCGGTCAATGTCGGGCAGCCGATATCGCACCGGCTCGATCATCTGCTCTCGGGCGTCCGCGCCGAGCTCGCCCTGAAACTGTTCGGCGACGACCTCGACACGCTGCGAAACAGTGCGGAAGAACTCCGTCAGCGACTTTCGAAGATCGAAGGCATCCAGGACCTGCAGGTTGAAAAGCAGGTGCGCATCCCGCAACTCGAAATCCGCGTCGATTATACGCGGGCCGCTTTGTACGGCGTGCAGCCGGGCGCCGTGACCGATCAGTTGTCACGCCTGTCGAGCGGGCGCGTCATCTCGCGCGTGGTCGACGGCTACAGGCGCTACGACGTCGTCATGAGGCTGCCCGACCGCCTTCGCACGACGGAGAAGCTCGGCGACCTCCTGATCAAGACCCCGTCGGGGTGGATCCCGGCGCGTCAGATCGCGGACGTGAAGGAGACCGATGGGCCAAATCAGATCCTGAGAGAGAACGGCCGCAGGCGCATCGTCATACTCGCGAACTCGGACGGCAAGACCGACATGGCGGAGATCGTGCGGCGCATTCGCACAGAACTGGATGCGGCGAGCCTGCCGCAGGGCGTCACCGCGAGCCTTGAAGGCACATTCCAGGCCCAGGAGGAAGCCAGCCTCAGAATCGGTATCCTTTCGGTTCTTTCACTCGCGCTGATCTTCGCAATTCTCTACAGCCGCTACCGCTCCGCCGTGCTGGCCCTGATCATTATGGGCGGCGTACCGCTGGCACTGATCGGCTCGGTAGCGGCGCTGGCGCTGACCGACCAGCCGCTATCTGTCGCCAGTATGATTGGCTTCATAACCCTCACGGGGATCGCGACACGCAACGGCATTCTCAAGATCAGCCACTACATCAATCTCGCCTTGCGCGAGCAGATGGAGTTCGGGCCACAGCTTGTCATCCGCGGAAGCCTCGAGCGCATGACGCCCGTCCTGATGACCGCGCTGTCCGCGGGGCTGGCGCTGCTGCCGCTGCTGATCGCGGCCGACGAGCCGGGCAAGGAGATATTGCACCCCGTCGCCGTGACGATCTTCGGCGGACTTGCCAGCGCGACATTGCTCGATGCCCTGATCACGCCTGTGCTGTTCCTCACGTTCGGCAGGAAGCCGCTGATGCGCCTGATGCAACGGCAATCCGAGGAGCAACTCGCAGATCATGCTGCTTCGCACTCTTATTGATCGTTCCTATCTTCCCAAAGGAGACTGCGCATGAAGTTCAGATATCTCACTCTCGGTGTTGCCCTGCTGGCCGCCCTGCCCGCCTACGCGCACGAGCCGAAAGCTTCACATGGCGGGCGTGTCGTCGATGCCGGCCCTTACCATGCGGAACTCGTCGCGAAGGATAAGACGGTTGAAATCTTCCTCATTGGCGAAAACGACAAGCCGGTTGATCCGAAGGGCTTCAAGGGCGTCGCTATCTTCAATCTGGGAGGAAAGACCGAACGCATCACGCTCGCACCATCGGAAAAGAACGTGCTGAGCGGAACAGCGGCCACGGCCCTGCCGGCCAAGTTCAAGGGAGCGGTCCAACTCACCGCACCGGACGGCAAGACTGCAACGGCGCGATTCGACTGACGCTGCTGGCTAATCAACCGCAGGATTATGCGCCGAGATGATGTTCCCGCGCCGCGATCAGGTCCCGGATCGATTTCGATATCGGGACCGGGCGATGGGTTTCCTGGTTGGTATTGACCCAGACGATCTCACCGGTCACGAGCGCCTCATTGCCGCCCTTCAGGAAGATCGCGAGTTCGAAGGTGAGGCTTGAATTGCCGATCCGCGCCACGCGCGCACCAACGTCCAGTTCCCAGTCGAACCGGACCGGCGCCTTGTATTCGATGACCGATTTGACGACGTGGAAATCCTCGCCCGTCTGCTTGGCGTCGGCATACTGATCGTAACCGAGCGCCCGAAAATATTCGGTGATGGTGGTGTCGAAATAGGTCAGGTAATGCGCGTTGAAGACGACGCCCTGGCCGTCGATTTCGGAATAGCGCACCCGGAACGGGTGAAAGAACCAGAATTGTTCGCGTGACATCGGGACTCCCGGATATGCGTGTTCGGGCAATGGATAGCTTACCGGGCCAGTATGATAAAGCCGGCTGCTTGTAGCCCGGATGGAGCGCAGCGCAATCCGGGACTGGTGCGCCCGCAGGCTCTACGGCCCCGGGTTACGCGGCGCTTCACCCGGGCTACGACCACTAGACGGATTACTACAAAAAAGCCCGGCGCAAAGCCGGGCTTTTCGTTGTCGATATCGCGGACCAGGGACTACCTGATACCCATTGCACCGAACTTGTAGTTCAGGCCGGCGCGCACGATGTGGCCATCGTTTTCAAAACGGCTGTTGTAGCCGGTGCCACCGCCACCGCCGCCGGGAATGACGGCAACGTTCACCGTCTCGTCCCTGAAATCGTAGTACAGATATTCCGCCTTCACGGTCCAGTTTGAAGCAAATGCGTGCTCGATGCCGGCGCCGACGGTGTAACCGGTTTCGGTACGGCGATTGTTGCCTGCGAACTGGAACTGTCCTGCGGGACCGAAGAACGCGACGCTGTTCTCGATATCCGCATAGGCAAGACCACCCGTCGCATAGACCAGGGTGCGATCCCAAGCGTAACCGATGCGGCCGCGCACGGTGCCGAAATATTCCATGCGCGTGCGGAAATTATTGTTGAGCGTGCCGATCCCGTTCAGCGGGATCGTCACGACATTCGTATCATTGCGAATGTCGACATAGGAGATGTCGGTTTCCAGACCCATCACCCAGTTCGGCGTGAGTTGCCAGTTGTAACCGGCCTGACCACCGCCGATGAAGCCGTCGCGATCGATACGAACCTGTCCCGGGCGTGCGCCGCCCGCGACATTGGCGATGTTCGCCGCGGCCTGTCCGGTCGTGGAGATGTTGTCGTCTTCACCGAATGTATAGCCCGCGTGAACGCCGAGATAGAAACCGGACCAGTCGTAGGCCGCCGCCGCGATCAAGGCGGGTGCCTTGGTCACGCGGGCGGGAAGATCGGCGGCAAGCGCCGGAAGCGACAGACACAGCGTCGCCAGTGCTGCCGTTCCAAGTAGAAAGCTCTTCATGTTAGTTCCTCTGAGGTATTTGAACGGTCCCGGAACAACGATCTACACATTCCAGAGTTGAATGCTGTGGCGCGGACATCACACATCGCCGGCTCCATGATTCCAGCCTGACCGAACCGTGCATCCGGACCTGGGATCCGAAGCCGCGAACCTATCGAAAGTGCCTGCACTGTAACGACTTCTTACATTCGTCATACGCTGCAAAGAGCGTGACGAGTGCATCGATAGACGCGATGCGCGGCATGCGGCATCTGGGCGCGTATTATGATTGAAACCGATCTCGGGTTCGTTCGTAAGCGGCCGTTCGCGCCGGAATCGTCGACGCAAACCAAGCGTCACGCCGCTTGTAGCCCGGATGGAGCGCAGCGCAATCCGGGACTGGTGCGCCCGCGGACTCTACGGCCCCGGGTTTCGCTACGCTTCACCCGGGCTACTGGTTACAAACACGTCGCGCGTTCGGCGGCGAGGTAGCCGAACAACAGGCCGAGGCCGAACAGCAGCACCAAGCCGGCCGCGCCGAATTCGATGCCGCGCATGATCAGCGTGCCGCCGCCTTCGCTTCCTGCGCTGAGCCTGCGGGCGAGCCCCTTGGCGGACACGGCAACGACGGCGATGGTCGCGACCGTGATCGCGGTGCCGAGCCCCATCACGAAGGTCGCGGCGATGCCGGCCCAGAACAGCCCCTGCGCCAGCGAAAACACCAGCACCAGGATCGCGCCCGAGCAGGGCCGCATGCCCACGGCGAAGATCGCGCCCAGACCGCGTTGCCAGCCGCCGGGACCGGCGAGTTGATCCGGCGTCGGCCCATGGGAATGACCGCAATGCTCGTCGTGAACATGGTCGTGGCCATGAGCATGATCATGGTGGTGACCGTGGTCATGTCCGTGATCGTGGCCATGATCATGATGATGATGCGCCATCGCAGGCGCCGGCTTCGCTTGCAGCGCGCGCATAAAACCGCCGCCCTTGGTCCAGACCAGCCGGGCGCCGAACGCCGCGATCAGGGCATAGCTTGCGATCTCGATCGCCTTCTCCGCGGAGCACATCGTCTTGGCGGTAGAGGAGAGCAGCCAGGCGAGAACCGCAACCAGCGCCACCGCCACCAGCGCCTGCAACAGCGCCGAGGCGAACGACAGCACGATGCCGCGCCGCGCGGTTTCCTCGTTGGCGACGAGGTAGGACGAGATCACCGCCTTGCCGTGGCCGGGCCCGGCGGCGTGAAAGATGCCGTAGGCAAAGGAAATCCCAAGCAGCGTCCAGACCGCGCTGCCATCCGACTTCGCCGCGCGGATGGTCGCCGACATCTCGCGATAGAATTCGGACTGTTTCGCGAGAATCCACCCGATGATGCCGCCGACCTGCGGCTCGGCGGGAGGCCGCGAGCCGCCGAACGGATTCTGCGCCATCAACGCGTGCACGGCCGCGTCGAACACCATGACGGCCGCAAGCGCGGCAAGTGCGACCGTTATGCCTTGCGCGAGGCCTGCAGGCGTCCGCCTCACGGGCAATCAACCATGATCTTGTTGGCGAACATCGCGCCATAGTTGGAATTGTCGCCGTTCATGAAATTGTTTTCGTTGAGGCGCTGCGCATTGGCGGTGCCGTCGTTCGGTCGCTGGAACTGCATCTTGCAGGCGGCGGGCGCACCGTTGAGCTTGATCGGATCCTTGTCGTCGAATTTGAAGTCGATGAAGTAGGACGGGTCGAAGACTTCAAGCGCCGTCTGCTTCGCCTTGAACGGCGTCTTGAGCGGCAGCATGAAATGCAGCGTCAGTTCGTTGTCCTTGTATTCGAGGAAGTAATCGACCGGCTCGACAAACTTCTCCTTCTTGCCGTCGGCCTTGGCGAAGGTGAAGAAGTTAAACTCCTTCAGCGACTCGACATTGGTCTGGGCCAGCGGCGCCAGCTCTTCGCGGGTGTAGACCCCCTTGGTCTTGGTCGCGAGCCCCTGCAGCGCGTAGGTGGTGAACATTTCGTCAAACGTCCAGGCGTGGCGGACGCCCGTGATCGAGCCGTCGGACGCGTAGACCACCTCGCTCTTGGCGGTGATCCAGACATGCGGATGCGCCTCGGCCGTGGCCGTGCCGAGCACGATGCCGGCAGTCAGGAGAAGCAAACCGAGTAACCTGTGCATCGTTGCTGTCACCTCAGGCCGCCGGTGTTGCTTCGAGCAGTCCCCGCCGGCGCAACAGCGCGTCGGCTTCCGGCTCGCGGCCTCGGAACGCGACATAGGCCTCTTCCGGCTCGCGCGAGCCGCCCGACGAATAGATGTCGTCATGCAGGCGTTTTGCCGTGGCGGGATCGAAGATGTCGCCAGCCTCCTCGAAGGCGCCGAACGCATCAGCGTCCATCACTTCCGACCACATGTAGCTGTAATAGCCGGACGCATAATGATCGCCGGAAAAGATATGGCCGAACTGCGTGGGCCGGTGCCGCAGCGCGATTTCCGCGGGCATGCCGATCTTCTCGAGCTCCGCCTTCTCGAACGCCGAGACATCCCGGCTGGCCTCGGCCGGCTGGGTATGGAACTCGAGGTCGATCAGCGCCGAGGAGACGAACTCCACGGTGGCAAAGCCCTGGTTGAACTTGCGGGCGGCGAGGAAGCGGGCCAGCAGGTCGTCCGGCAGCGGCTCGCCGGTCTGGTAGTGCTTTGCGAACTGCCGCAGCACCTGCGGCTGCTCCTGCCAGTGCTCGTAGAGCTGCGAGGGCAGCTCTACGAAGTCGGTGAACACCGACGTCCCCGACAGCGAGGGATAGGTCACGTTGGACAGCATGCCGTGCAGGCCATGGCCGAACTCATGGAACAGCGTGCGCGCATCGTCCGGCGACAGCAGCGACGGCTCGCCACCCGCGCCTTTGGCGAAGTTGCAGACATTGATGATCAGCGGGGCGATCTCGCCATCGAGCTTCTGCTGGTCGCGCAGCGAGGTCATCCAGGCGCCCGAGCGCTTCGAGGGCCTGGCAAAGTAATCGCCGTAGAACAGCGCCTTGTGCTTGCCGTCGGCATCCCTGACCTCCCAGACCCGGACGTCCGGATGCCAGACCGGGATATCCTTGCGCTCGGAGAAGGTAATCCCGAACAGCCGGGTGGCGCAGTCGAAGGCGGCCTCGATCATGTGGTCGAGGACGAGATAGGGCTTTATGGCAGCGTCGTCGAAATCGGCGCGGCGCTGGCGAAGCTTCTCGGCGTAGTAGCGCCAGTCCCAGGGGGCGAGACTGAAATTGCCGCCCTCCTCTGTGATCAGCTCCTGCAGGGCGTCGCGGTCGGCAAGCGCTCGCGTCCGGGCCGGCTTCCAGACCCGCTCCAGCAGGCCGCGCACCGCCTCCGGCGTCTTGGCCATGGAATCCTCCAGCCGGTAGGCGGCGTAGGTCGGAAAGCCCATGATCTTGGCGGCCTCCTCGCGCAGCGCGAGGATCTCCACCACGGTGGCGTTGTTGTCGTTGGCGTTGCCATTGTCGCCACGCGCGGTGAAGGCCTTGAAGAGCTTCTCGCGCAGGTCGCGGCGCGACGAGCCCTTCAGGAACGGCTCGACCGAGGAGCGCGACAGCGTCACGATCGCCTTGCCGGCCATGCCCCGCTCTTCCGCAGTCGCCCTGGCCGCGGCGACAAAGGCCTCGGGAAGGCCGGCGGTGTCGTCGTCACCGAGCTCCATGAACCAGTCCTGCTCGTCGCCAAGCAGATGGTGGCTGAACGAGGTGCCGAGCTGGGCCAGCCGCTCGTTGATCTCGGCCCGCCGCTTCTTGGCAACCTCGTCGAGGCCGGCGCCAGCGCGGTAGAAGTTGGTGTAGGTGCGCTCCAGGAGCCGCGTCTGCTCAGCCGTCAGGGCGAGCGCGGCGCGCTTCTCGTGCAGCATCGCGATGCGGCCGAACAGCACCGCGTTCATCATGATCGGGTTCCAGTGCCGCGCCATCCGCAAGGAGACTTCCTTGTCGATCTCGAGAATCGCCGGATTGGAGTGCGCCGAAACCAGGTCGTAGAACACGGCTGCGACCTTGGAGAGCAGCTTGCCGGAGCGCTCCAGCGCCGTGATGGTGTTGGCGAAGTCCGGCAGGGTGGGATCATGGGTGATCGCCGCGATCTCGGCGGCATGGTCGGCAAAGGCCTGCTCGAAGGCGGGCAGGAAGTGCTCCGGCTCGATCTCGGCGAAAGGCGGCGTCTCGAACGGCGTCTGCCACGGCTTGAGCAGTGGATTTGCTCCGGCTTCCGGAGCGGCTGCCGTCTGCAGGGTTTCTGACATGACAAATCCCGTCTTTTCCTCTGGAGCCCTCTCGGCCCTGATTGATCAGGGCCGGGCTCCAACTTTGGTTTGACGCGTTTTCTTTAGCGCGAACCGGTCACCACTTCGCTCGAAAACGCTCTGGAACATGCGGCAATCTATATCACGCGATGCGGCATTTTTGGGCCTTTTAAGCTTGATAGATCGGGCCTTTTCGGAGAGATTGCGCCCCTTGAACAGGACCTTTTCCATGAGCCCACAGCCCTCTTCCACCTCCTCCCGCGCGATCGTCTGGCCGAGCGTCGTCACCGTCATCTCGGCGGCGATCCTGATCGGCGCCGAAGTGTTCGGCGCGGCGTTTGCCGGCGGCTGGGCGCTCGCGATCCTGTTCGGCCTCGACGACACCGCCGCACATATCCTCCAGGCGGTGCTGTTCGGGATCGGCGTGCTGATCATGGTGGCGTTCATCCGCGCTGCGCAACGCATCGAGCCGTTCTTCAAGCGCGCCTGACGCGCGCGTACAAGAAAGCGCTGCGGCACAGGCGTTGAAGCGCTCGCGCATCTTTCAGAAATCTTAACGTCCGTTCATGTTTGTTCATCGGCCCCGCGCGCCGCGAACCAATTTGTAAGCACACGTTGGGGAAATTTGTCCCCAGCCTAAAAAAATTGTTGCGAAGCAGAATCAAAAGTCTTATTTCCAGCCTTGCCCAATTTCGCACGTGCCTGTGGTCGTGTGTCAGTCGGTAGGTATCCGGACAAGAGGCCGGACAGCCGCCAAGGGATGAAGAACCGAGGGTCGCTCCTGTTCGAGTGGCCAGCATCTCTCTCAAGAGATGCCGTTGAAGGTCTCTGCATCCTTTGCAACCGTGACTGGCAGCCGGAGGCGAACCGGCGCACCCCGCTCTCAACGGGGGACGCGACTTAAAGCAACGACGGATCGGGCTTTTTTGGTCTCTACCGGCATTCCAACGCCGGCGCGGGCTACTGAAAAGGCTTGTCCTTCATTGCCAGGTGTGCGGGCGGGAAATTCCCAACCAATCCACGGCAGCACAATTCGGTCTGAGTTCAAGGCCTTGTCGCGTCTCCATCGTGCGACAACGCCGAAGCACTCATGTCCGAGATCAAAATTTGAACGGGTCCCGTCGCTGGGCCGTTTGGAGGGTGCTATGACCGAACGTATTCAGGAATTCCTGCGTAACCGCCGCAGCGAGGGCCAGGACACCGAGCCGTGCCTCGTGGTCGACCTCGAAGTCGTGCGCGACAATTACCAGACCTTCGCGAAGGCCTTGCCGGACAGCCGCGTGTTCTACGCGGTGAAGGCGAATCCTGCGCCCGAAGTGCTGCAGCTTTTGGCCTCCATGGGCTCCTGCTTTGACACCGCGACTGTCGCCGAGATCGAAATGGCGCTGGCTGCCGGTGCGACCCCGGACCGCATCTCCTATGGCAATACGATCAAGAAGGAGCGCGACATCGCGCGCGCCTTCGCGCTCGGCATTCGCCTGTTCGCGGTCGACTGCGCCGCAGAGGTCGAGAAGATCGCGCGTGCCGCCCCCGGCGCCAAAGTGTTCTGCCGCATTCTCTATGACTGCGCAGGCGCCGAGTGGCCGCTGTCGCGCAAGTTCGGCTGCGACCCGGAGATGGCGGTCGAGGTGCTCGACCTCGCCAAGCGCTTAGGGTTGGAGCCGTGCGGCATCTCGTTCCATGTCGGCTCGCAGCAGCGCAAGGTGAAGGCGTGGGACCGCGCGCTGGCGATGGCCTCGACGGTGTTCCGGGACTGCGCGGAGCGCGGGATCAGCCTGTCCATGGTCAACATGGGCGGCGGCTTCCCGACCAGGTACCTCAAGGACGTTCCTCCGGTCGTGCAATACGGCCGGTCGATCTTCCGTGCGCTGCGCAAGCATTTCGGCAACCAGATCCCGGAAACCATCATCGAGCCGGGTCGCGGCATGGTCGGAAATGCCGGGATCATCGAGACCGAAGTCGTTCTGATTTCCAAGAAGAGCGACGAGGACGAGGTGCGCTGGGTGTATCTCGACATCGGCAAGTTCGGCGGTCTCGCCGAGACGATGGACGAGTCGATCCGCTACGCCATCCGCACGCCGCATGACGGCGCGGAGATGACGCCGTGCGTGCTCGCTGGGCCCACCTGCGACAGCGCCGACGTGCTGTACGAGAAGCTGCCGTATCCGCTTCCGGTGACGCTCGAGATCGGCGACAAGCTGCTGATCGAAGGTACCGGAGCCTATACGTCGACCTACTCGTCGGTGGCGTTCAACGGCATCCCGCCGCTGCGGACCTACCACATCTGACGCCTCGTTTGAGGCTTGAATAACGGGAGCCGGTGCGCCGGCTCCCTCCCCGTCATTTGCGAATTTGAAGACAACGCCTCGCGCGGCTTGCCTGCCGTGGAAGCGGGGACTGACGTGCCATGACTGCTTTGCGGAAGACCACGATTGCCCTCAAATCTGACGCCGCTCCGTTTGCGATCCGCAGCGAGCGGGCCTCGGACGTCGCTGCGCGCGAGGCGCTGCTGGATGCCTGCTTTGGCGACAATCGCCATACGCGCACCTGCCAGCGCCTGCGCGACGGACGTGCGCCCGCCGAGGGCCTCAGCCTGTCGGCGGTGACGCAGGGCCGTCTGGTGGGCACCGTGCGGTTGTGGCACGTCAGCGCAGGGGGTTGCCCTGCGCTCATACTCGGCCCGCTGGCGGTGGAGGCTTCCTCCCGCCAGCTCGGCGTCGGGGCTGCGCTGATGGACCACGCGCTCGCGGCGGCGAAGGCGCGTGGCCATCGCGCGGTAATTTGCTGGGCGACGCGCCCTATTACGCCCGCTTCGGCTTCTCGGCCGCCAAGACCGGCGGGCTGTCGCTCCCGGGCGCGTTCGAGCGCGACCGGCTGCTCGGCCTCGAACTCCGTGCGGGCGCGCTCGACGATGCCTGGGGCATCATCGCGCCGACTGGCACGCCGCTGCCTAGACCCAAGGCAGGCCGCGCCAGGAAGGCGCTGCTCGTGCCGCGCGTGGCTTGATGCCATGCCGGAGAGCCTTCCCGAGCCAGGTGCCGGCGCGCGCCCACGCTTCCGCAGCGCCGTCACCACGGTGCTCCTGATCATGATCTCGGTCATGATCGCGCGGGACATCCTCCTGCGCCGCTGGGGCGGCACCGAGCCCCCGGCCTCCGACGTCGCCAGGCCATCCCGGTAGCCCCGCGAGGGGTTGCGCGCGCAGCCGAAAAGCCCTTAAACCGCGCCAAACCCACTCCCCAATCAAGCTTGGACCGAGGTACCTATGCCCCGCCGCCTGATTTCCACTGGCTCGCCCCTTGAGAAGACCGTCGGCTACAGCCGCGCTGTCGTCGACGGCGACTTCGCCTTCGTCGCCGGGACCACCGGCTACGACTACGCCACCATGACGATGCCGGCGGATGTCACGAGCCAGTCACGGAACTGCTTCAAGACCATCGAGGCTGCCCTGAAAGAGGGCGGCTTTGCGATGGCCGATATCGTCCGCGCGACCTATTACGTCACCGACGCAAAGGACGTGGATGCCCACTTCGCCGTCTGCGGCGAAGTCCTCGGCGACATTCGCCCCGCGGCGACGTTGCTGATCGTCGTTGGCCTCGCAAGACCCGAGATGAAGGTCGAGATCGAAGTCACCGCGAAGCGCCGCACCGCCTGATCCCCGTTCAAGACAGACCGCATTTTTTCGGAGAGCCGCTCATGAGCCCCGCCTCGCAGATCTACGCGAAGATTACCGGCCCCATCGTCATGGTTGGCTTCGGCTCCATTGGCAAAGGCACGCTGCCGCTGATCGAGCGGCACCTCGATTATGACAAGTCGCGCATCACCGTGATCGATCCCAAGGACGAGGGCCGCAAGGCGCATTGCGAGAAGCACAATGTAAGATTCATCCAACAGGGCGTGACCAAGGACAATTATCGCGAATTGCTGACCCCGCTGCTCGCTGATGGCGGCGGCCAGGGTTTTTGCGTCAATCTCTCAGTCGATACCGGCTCTACCGACATCATGGAACTCTGCAACGAACTTGGCGCTCTTTATATCGACACCGTCAACGAGCCTTGGCTCGGCTTCTATTTCGATTCTTCGAAGGGCCCGGAAGCCCGCTCCAACTACGCCCTGCGCGAAGCGACACTGGCCGCCAAGAAGGCGCGCCCCGCAGGCTCGACGACGGCCGTCTCCTGCTGTGGCGCCAATCCCGGCATGGTCTCCTTTTTCGTCAAGCAGGCGCTACTCAATGTCTCCGCTGACCTGAAGCTCAATGCCCCCAAGCCGAAGACCAAAGCCGAATGGGCGGACTTGATGCGGCAGGCTGGTGTCAAGGGCATCCACATCGCCGAACGCGACACCCAGCGCTCCAAGTCGCCGAAAGAGCCCGACGTCTTCGTCAACACCTGGTCGGTGGAAGGTTTCCTGTCGGAAGGCGTACAGCCGTCCGAACTCGGTTGGGGCACCCATGAAAAATGGATGCCCGAGAATGCGCGTACCCACGAAGCCGGCTGCGGCGCCGCCATCTATCTGATGCAGCCCGGCGCCAACACGCGCGTGCGCACCTGGTGCCCGACCCGCGGCGCACAGTATGGCTTCCTCGTCACCCACAACGAGTCGATCTCGATCTCCGATTACTTCACGGTGCGTGACGCATCGGGCACGGCAATCTATCGGCCGACCTGCCACTATGCCTATCATCCGGCTGACGATGCCGTGCTGTCGCTGCATGAAATGTTCGGCCGCGCAGCGAAGATGCAGGAAAAGCACCACATCCTTGATGAGAACGAAATCGTCGATGGCATCGACGAACTCGGCGTGCTGCTGTTCGGCCATGACAACAATGCCTACTGGTACGGCTCGCAGCTCTCAATCGAAGAGACCCGCAAACTCGCGCCCTATCAGAACGCCACCGGCCTGCAAGTGACCTCCGCCGTGCTCGGCGGCATGGTGTGGGCGCTGGAAAACCCGAACGAAGGCATCGTCGAAGCCGACGAGATGGATTTCGATCGTCTGCTGGATATCCAGATGCCGTATCTCGGCCCGGTGAAAGGCTTTTACACCGACTGGACGCCGCTCACCGACCGGCCGGGACTTTTCCCGGAAGACATCGACACCTCGGACCCCTGGCAGTTCAGGAACGTTCTGGTGCGGTAGCCGCGACGGCACGGTACAGCCGGGGGACGGCGCGGCCATTGCCGAAATCCACGTAGCGCCACTTCGCCGCCCGGTCGGTTCCCGCTGCAGTGCACAGCGTGCGGCTCTATCCCGGGCGTAGAACTACGCAGCAGGAAACCCGATCCCTTGTAACACTCGATTAATTCAATCGCGCGACCCTGAGGGGTCATTTTCTGCGAGGGCCTAGGGCCGTCGCCACAGCTTTAAGAGCGAGGGCTCCCGGTTGGAGCGACCAACATGCGCGCCATCATTGCCATCGTCCTGTCGGCCGCGGCCCTGGCCGCGTGCACGCCTGAGAGCAGCAACGACGTCACGGGCTCGATCGACAACTGCGCCCGCAAGCTTTACAGCCAGTACAATCCCAAGGACAAGAAACAGTGCGTCGCGGTGTGCATCGCCTGCGAGCGCGGCGTGACCACGACCTGCTCGACCGCCTGTACGTTGAGGGGCGCGCAGTAACGGCGAACAAACGGCTCGCCCATCACTTCGCCATGTAATCGAACGCCACCGTCCCGAGCCCCAGCGTCAGGTCCGCCTTGAAATGCAGCGCGGAGACCACCTCGCGCACCGGCAGCCGCGCCACGTCCGCGAGCGCGTGCGGAAACAGCCCCAGCGCCGCTGGGCCGGTCCATGCTTCCTTCAGCGTGATGTCTTCCAGATAATAACGCACCAGTTCGCAGATGCGCGGGGTGCCGTCGACATGCGGGATGATCTTGAGCATGAAGTTCGGCGCCTTCATCCCCTTCAGCACCGCATCGTGATCGACCGGGCGGTGCTTGTAGCCCATGGTGGCGGAGGCGCACAGCACCGAGCCGTAGTGCAACGTGCCGACCAGCACGTCGCTCTCGACGGCGATTTTCGGCTTCGCCAGCTTTTTGGGAAAGCCCCAGAGCTCGCGGCCGCCGGCGATGGGTCCCTCGTCGTCCAGATACATCGAATGAACGTAGACGCCCTCCTCGCCCTTGAACCGGACCGGGATCACCTGGCCGGTTTCGGTGTAATCGCCAAAGCCGGTTGAATCAGGCATGCGGATGAATTCGTATTTGACGACCGCCTCAGTGACTTCGAGCGGCTCGGGCACCACGGCGGCAAGCGCTTCGGGGTCGGTGCGATAGGTGATGATGAAATATTCGCGGTTGAAAAAGCGATAGGGTCCCGGCGGGAATGACGGGTTGGTCAGCGGCATCGAATAGGCGGTTCGCCTGACATCGTCGATCTTCATCGCTTGCCCCATCTGTCGTCTGCACTGACGCGATGAGAGATTATGGGACAGCCGGCGACAACAGGCGAGGCTGTAAAACCGGCAGAACGGCGCAGACACCGTCACGATGCCGTTATATCCGTTAGGCGACGCCGCCGAGATAGAGCCGCTTGACGATGTCGTTGGCCTTCAACTCGTCAACCGACTGCGCGGCGACCGCGATCTCGCCATGGACGATGATGTAGCCGCGGTCGGCGATCCGGATCGCCTGGTTGAAATTCTGCTCCGCCATCAGCACCGTCAGGCCAACCCGCTCCTTGAGTTCGCCGATCTTGGTGATCGTCTGCGATACCAATAGCGGCGACAGCCCGACCGATGGCTCGTCGATCAGCAACAGGCGCGGCGAGGACATCAGCGCGCGCGCAATCGCGAGCATCTGCTGCTGTCCGCCGGACATGGTGCCGGCGAGCTGGTTGCGGCGCTCCTTCAGGGCCGGAAAGGTCTCGAACGCCAGCGCGAGATTTTGCCGGATGGCGCTGCGGGCCGATTTCCGGAAAGCACCCAGCATCAGGTTTTCCGTCACCGTCAGCTTGGGAAACAGCCGCCGTCCCTCCGGCACCAGCGCCACGCCGAGATCGACGATCATTTCGGGCGAGAGCTTAGTCAGATCGTGCACCTGCCCGTCGATCGTCAGCGACAGACGGCCACGGTCCGGGCGAACCAGGCCCATGACGCATTTCATCAGCGTGCTCTTGCCGTTGCCGTTGGTGCCGAGCAAGGCAACGGTCTCGCCGGCTTCGACATGGAGCGTCACACCGCGCAGCGCCTTGACGGCGCCGTAGCCGGCATCGAGGCCCTCGATGGCAAGGCTAAGTGCCAAGATAGGCCTCCTGCACCCGCTTGTTGGCCATCACCTCGGCCGGCGCGCCGATCGCGATGATCTTTCCGGCGTCGAGGCACATCACCCGCTCCGAAAAGCGCATCACGGCCTGCATGATGTGCTCGATCATGATGATGGTGATGTCCTCCTCGCCGAGGCTGATCAGGAGATCCAGCACCTCGTCGACTTCGGAACTGGAAAGCCCCGCCATGGCCTCGTCCGAAATCAGGAGTTTCGGCCGCACCGCCATCGCGCGCGCAAGCTCCATCTTGCGCAATTCCACCTGGCTCAGCGTACCGGTCGGCGCGCCGGCCTTCGAGGCAAGGCCCATCCGCGTCAGGATCGACATCGCGACATCTTCCTCGGGCAGGCTCGAACCGACGGTGGCAAAATCGAGCCCGACCATGAGGTTCTCGAGCACCGTCATGCTCTTGAACGGCCGTGGAATCTGGAAGCTGCGGGCGATACCGCGGCGCGCACGCAGGTGCGGCGGCAGTTGGGTAATGTCCTCGCCGCAGAACACCACGCTGCCGGTTTGCGGACGCAGCGCACCGGAAATGCAGTTGATCAGCGTGGTCTTGCCCGAGCCGTTCGGGCCGATCAGGCCGAACCGTTCGCCTTTCCTGATATCGACGCTGATATTGTCGAGCGCGGTGAAGCCGCCGAAAGTCTTGGTAAGGGTTCCGACTTGCAGCAGGGGTGCGTCCGGCGCGGCTGTTACCGTCATGGCTTGCCTCCCGCACGCAGACGATAGCGCGGCCGCAACAGCCCGATAATGCCCTTGGGGGCGGCGACCACGAACAGCACCAGCATGATGCCGAGCACCAGCACGTTGACTTCCGAAGAGATGGTCACGGCGAGAAGCTGTTGCGTCGAGCCGAGCAGGATGGCACCGAGCACCGGGCCGATCCAGTGCGCAGTTCCGCCGATCAGCGCCATCGCCAGCGCCGACACCGAGTAGCTCAAATTGAATGCCGAGGAGGGATCGGCATATTGCAGGTACATGGCGGCGGGCGCCCCGGCCGCGGAAATCAGCGCGCCCGAGATCATGCAGGCGACCAGTTTCAGCTTCAGGGTCGGCACCCCCGTGCATTCGGCGGCGAGTTCGTCGTCCCTGAGCGCCTGCAGGCCGCGGCCGATCCGGGAATTCTGGATGTAGCGCGCAATCGAGACGGCAATGACGACCAGGAGCGCCTGCACGAAAAACAGCATCTTCACGTAACTGTCGAACGGCGCCATCACCGGCGGCCGTTGCAACTGGATGCCGGCCGCACCACCGACGAACCGCCAGTTCATCACGAAGGTCTCGATGATGATCGCCAGCGCGATCGTCGCGATCGAGAAAAAGATACCACGCATCCGTAAGGTCAACAGGCCAACGCCAAAACCGAGCGCCATGCCGACGAGGGCGGCAGCTCCGATCTGCACCACGAGTGGCGCCCCCGTCGCCTTGAACAGGGCCACCGCCGTGTAGACGCCGACGCCGAAAAAGGCGTTGGTGCCGAAATTGACGTAACCGGCATAGCCGCCGAGGATGCTCCAGGCGACAGCGAGCGCGATGAATTGCAGGATGACGTAGCCGGCAAAAAATGGATATTCGTTGCGGACGATTTGCGTCATCGACAGCACGGCGGCGAGGAAGATGGCTACGCCGGCCCAGAATGCGATGGTGTTGCGATGCTTCATCATCGGCCGAGCAGACCTTGCGGCCGGACGGCGAGCACGCCGAGCAGCATCGCGAACGAGATCGCCGGAGCCCAGGAGGCGCCGAACATCGTCAGCACGATGGACTCGGCGACGCCGAGGATGATGGCGGCGATCAGCGTGCCGCTGATGCTGCCGAGGCCGGCCATGACCACGACGCAGAAGGTCCGCCCGATATAGGCACGGTCGAGTGTCGGTTCGACCGGCGCCACGATAATCAACAGCGCGCCCGCGATCCCGAGCACGGCGGTGGCGATGCCGAAGGCAAATTGCTTGATGCGGACCGGATTGGCGCCCATCAGCCGCAGCGCCTCCTCGTCCTGCGCGACGGCACGGATCGCGCGGCCCATGAAGGTTTTCGACAGATACACGGCGAGCAGCACCGTCAGCCCCAGCGCGACCGCGAACGCGACGAGCTGCCGGATCGGGATCCGAAACTCGCCGAACCGCCAGGACTTGCCGATATAGGTCGCGGAGACCGAGCGCTGGTCGACGCCGAATTGCATAATGATCAGCACCTCGATGATGAAGGCGATGCCGAAGAAAAACGCGATGCCGCGCACGCCGGCGTCGCTGCCGCGCCGCTCGAAGGTCTCGTAATAAACGCGGTAGGCGAGCAGGCCGAACAGGAAAAACAGCGGCGTGATGGCGAGCCCGGCCAGCAACGGGTCGATGTCGTAGCTCTCGTTGAGCTGGTACACGCCGTAGGACGCGAGCACCAGGAAGGCCGGATGCGCGACATGGGGAACGTCGAGCAATCCGAACGAGACGGACAGCCCGACGCTGACGGCTGCATAGAAGCAGCCGAGCAGTACCCCAAGCACGACAGCACCTAGCAGCAGGTCCATCGAAAACAATTCAGATCCCCCTTGGCCCGTTCTGGACCGGAAAAAAAGGCCGCTAGCCTATTTGCGGGCAGCCTCGAAGGGACTGATGAGATTTCCAGTCTTCAGTTTGTCCGGGAACAGGATCACCTGCTTGCCAGAGGAGCGGAACTGTTCGATGTCCTTGTCCTTCACGCCCCGGAATTGCGCCTGCAGCGTCGCGGTTTCCTTGCGCTCGCCATCCGCCGAAAACGCGATCGGCCCGACGATGGTCTTGTGCTCGTTCTCGCGCAGATATTTGGCGATGCCCTTCTGGTCGAGCGACTTGGTTGAATTGACCGCCGCGTCGATCATCTGGCCCATCGCATAGCCGAACGGGGCCAGGTAATAGCCGAGCGGATCGACCTTGGCCTCCACCGCGCGCTTGGTGTATTTCTCGAAAAAGTCCTTGGTGCCGTCGAAATACATGCTCGGTTCCGGCAGCCAGGTGTTGTAGTTGACGACACCGTTGAGCAACGAACCCAGATTGGACATCACGGCCGCGAACTGCAGGCCGACCATGCCGCCGCCGAAAATCTTGACGTCGTCGCCGATCCCGATCTCGTTCACGGCACGCAGAATGCCGGCTGAATCCGGTGGATAGGACGCGACATAGACGATATCGGGCTTGGCGGCCTTGAGCGCGCGGATGATGGAGGCGAATTCCACCGTGTTCGGCGGATAGGACTGGTCGAAGACAACCGGGATGTTGCGCTTCTTGGCGACGTCGCGTGCGGTCAGCGCGAGGTTCTGGGCGAATTCCTGATCCGCCGTGAGCAGCGCCATGCTCTTGCCGCCGGCCTTCTGCGCCAGATCGAGGAACGAGGCCGCCCAACTATCGGCCGGGCCCCAGGGCGCATTGTTGAACCACATGTCGTGGCCGACCTTGCTGTTCACCTGGAACGAGAAATTGCCCATCAGCAGCAGGCCGCGCTGCTTGACGAACGGCATGATCGGCGCGGTCGGCACGGTCGCATAAGGCGCGAACAGGAGATCGACCTTGTCGACATCGACCAGCTTGGCGTAGATCGCCGGCGTCTCGGATGCGCTCGACTTGTCGTCATAGACGACCAGCTCGACCTTGCGGCCGAGCAGGCCGCCCTTGGCGTTGATATCGTCGCGCCAGATTTCGATGCCGAGCAGCGAAGCCTTGCCGCCGCCGGCGAGACCGCCGGTTTGCGGCATCGACATGCCGATCTTGATCGGCGGCTGCTGCGCCAGCGCGCGCGAGCCCTGCCCAACCACCGCGACGGCCATCGCGCCGCCAAGGAATGTCCTGCGTTTCATTGAATCCCCCTCATTTGTCGTTGTTGTCAGTCATTACGGCTCCGCCGGATCTCCGTCCGGTCGCTGCGAATGGTTAGGTCAGATCGAGGCTATTTGGCTCCCACCGGCGCGGGTTCATTTTTGGCCGATTTTTTCATGATCGCCGACGGATCGGCGCCGACGCGCCCGCTGGTCTTGTCGGCCTCGCTTTCGCGCGAGACCCGCATGTCGAAACGGATGCTCGGCATGCCCTTGATCGGGCAGTCCGGATCGTTTGCCGCCACGTCGACGGCGAGATCGCCCGACGAACCGAACACAACGTCATCTGCGAGATGCGGATCGTCGCGCAGGTAGAGCGCGGTAACCAGCTCGCGATAGCCCGGCGCGCCGACCAGGAAATGAATATGCGCTGGCCGCATCCCATGCCGTGCCTGCGCCTTCACCATGGCGCCGACCGGCCCGTCCATCGGGATCGAATATCCGAGCGGCTTGACGGTGCGCAGCACATAGAGCCCATCGGCATCGGTTGCGAATACGCCGCGATAATCGACCGACGTCGCGCTGGCCTGAATGTCATAGAGGCCGTCGGCGCCGGTCTGCCAGATCGAGACGGTGGCGTTGGCGACCGGCTTGCCGGTGGCATCGGTGACGCGGCCATAAAGCACGCATTCGCTGCCCGGCTTCGGATTCTTGGCGATCGAACTGCCGGCCGCGAGCGTCGGCGTGGCCTCGCGGTAAAACGGGCCGAGCAGGCTGGTATGCGTGGCCTCCTCGAGGGCGGTGGCGTCGTGCAGGCCGTTGACGAGCGCCGAGAGGCCGAGGGTGTCGGACAGCAGGATGAATTCCTGCCGTTCCGGCGAACACATCTTGCCGGCGGCGGTCATGAATTCGATGCCCTTGATCCATTCCGCCGGCGTCAGATTGACCTCACGGGCGAAGGCATGGAGGTGCTTGACCGCCGACGCCATGATCGTCTTCAGGCGCGGGTCCGGCGTTGTCGCCATCTGGTCGAGCACGGCGTCCGTGATCGTTTCAGGCGTTAACTCACGCATGCGTCACTCCCTGACCTGCCGGCTGTTTGTTCGAGCTGCCGGCCGTTATTGCAGCAAGCCTAACCGCTTGTTGGGGATCAACACAAGGCGTTCGGAGGCGACGCCTGCGCCCCGTCCTACGAATTGATACGAGCGGATATAGCTCGCATGGCTGCACAATGGCGCGTCAGAGCGCGCGCCGCAGGCCTCTGCCAGCCCACGAATTTTGCGATTGCACAATCGGAGCAGCGAAAGTGGGATCATTTCTCGCGGATCGGCGGCGCAACCTTCTCCGCCGGCGCCGGCGGCAGCGCGGGCTGAGCGCCCGCCTTCTGCGCGTCCGGGTCGGGACGGGCCGGCTGCGGCGGAATGTCTGACGGCCTTTGGCCGGTCGTGCCCGGTTCGGCTGGCGCGGGCGGTTTCGTTTCCGCGCCCGGCGTCGATTGCGTCGGCTGCGTCGGCTGCGTCGCCTGCGCGATCTGTTGAGGATCGCGCGCGCTGAGCGCGGTCAGCGCGAGCGCTGAAACGGCCAGCCCGGCCGCGATCAGCGCGGACGCGAGCAGCATTTCCCGTCGGTATTCGCGCTTGTCGTCATCGGCAGACATCGTTCAACCCCACGAAATTGGTCGCGAGATCAACGGCCGGCGGGGCGCATGGTTCCGCGGGGAACCAGTGCCTGTCCGAAACACCTAAAATTCGAGGATTCCGGCGTCGCCATCCTCGGTGCCGAACGCCAGCAGCGTGCCTTTGGCGTTCCAGGCCAGTGCCGAGACCGGCTCGCTGCCATTGCGGCGCACCAGGATTTCCGCGCCGTCCTCGAGCCGCACGATCAGCACGGTACCGTCGCTGTAGCCGGCCGCCATGATGTCCTGCTTCGGATGACAGGCGACCATGGAGACGCGCGCCTGCAGCGGCGCCAGCATCGCGGGCTCCTTGCCCATCGGACCGTCCTTGCTGGCGAACGGCCAGATGATCACGGTATCGGCGCCCGAGGTGGCGAGGCCCTTGCCACCCGTGCTCCACGACATCGAACGGACACGGCCCGGGTAGCCGCTCATCCGCATGTGCCTGTTATCGGCAAGCCGCCAGCCGTGCAGCGCCGGCTCGTGCATGGCGGTGACCAGGAATTTGTTGTCGGGGCTGAAGGTGACGGCGAGATGCGATCCAGCCCATTCCAGAAACTCCGGCTTCGCCGCCATGTTGGGAAACCACAGCGTCACGCCGTTGTAATGGGCGACCGCCACGCGCAATCCCTTGGGCGCGAAGGCGAGCCCGCCGACGGTCGACGGCGCATCGAAGCTTTTCTCATCGCCCTTGCCGCTGCGGACGAACGCGGTCTTGCCGGCCGACCAGGCAAACGCGCCATCGGGATGCAGCGCGACGTTATCGATCCAGCGCCGTTTTGCGTCGGTCGCGAGCACCGTGACCTCGCCCTTGGTGTCGAGCGCGACGACCTTGCCATCGTCGCCGCCGGTGACGATGCGCTTGCCGTCAGACGCCGCACACAGGACGGCGCCGCCATGGATTGCGACTTTCGAGACTTCGCCCGCCTGGTTCACCATTGCCGCGTACTCCTCGGCGCCGACGAACACCGCGGTATCGCCGAGGAAATAGATCGAGGTGACGGGCATGCCGACCGGCAACGTCCGCACCTGGTCGGTGATGGAAGCGATGGAGGGCATTTCGCCCGGATCGAACTGTGTCATCACGTCGTGATACAGCTTTCAAAACCGTCGCGGATCATCTGCTCCGGCAATTCGCGGCCGATGAAGACGACGCGGCTTTCGCGCGCCTCGCCGTCCTTCCACTTTCGCTGGTGATCGCCTTCCAGCATCATGTGCACGCCCTGGAACACGTAGCGGTCATCGTCGTCGGTGAAGGCGAGGATGCCCTTCGAGCGCAAAATCTTCTGGCCCTCGGTGGCGACGAGGTTCTGCAGCCACGGCATGAATAGGGTCGGGTCGAGCGGCTTGTCGGACCGCAGCGACAGCGATTGCATCTCCTCGTCGTGGTAATGCTTTAGCCCGCCATGGCTGTGGCCGTGATCGTGGTGATGGCCATGGCCGTGATGATGATCGTGGTCGTGGTGATGATCATGGCCATCGCCGGCATCGAGGAATTCCGGCTCGATCTCGAGGATGCGATCCAGATCGAACGCGCCACGCTCCAGCACATCCGACAGCGCCACCTTGCAGCGCTCGGTGCGGTGCAGCTTTGCGTAAGGGTTGATGCCGCGGATGCGGGCCTCGACCTCGGCGAGTTCGGGCTTTGAAACAAGGTCGGTCTTGTTCAGCACGATCACGTCGGCGAATGCGATCTGGTTCTTGGCCTCCGGCGCATCCTTTAGGCGATCGCTCAGCCATTTGGCGTCGGCCACCGTCACGACCGCATCGAGGCGCGCGTTCTTCTGCACGTCCTCGTCAACGAAGAAGGTCTGCGCCACCGGGGCCGGATCGGCGAGGCCCGTGGTCTCCACGATGATGGCGTCGAACTTGCCCTTGCGCTTCATCAGCCCGTCGAGAATGCGCACGAGGTCGCCGCGCACGGTGCAGCAGACGCAGCCATTGTTCATCTCGAACACTTCTTCATCGGCGCCGATGATGAGGTCGTTGTCGATGCCGATCTCGCCGAATTCGTTGACAATGACGGCGTATTTCTTGCCGTGGTTTTCCGACAGGATGCGGTTGAGCAGCGTGGTTTTGCCGGCGCCGAGATAGCCCGTCAGCACGGTCACTGGAATTTTCTGGGACGAAGGTTCAGACATAACGGCTCCGGAGATATTCAGCGTATTGGGCCAGGACCATACCCAATCCCGTTCCTCAGGGTCCTTATATTGTGCCTTACCATATCAATGTAAGTGGGGGCGTCGCCCTTTTCGTCCGTCAAGCTGTCCGAGTAAAGGGTGCCGCCGACCCTGGCGCCGGTCTCCGCGGAGATCCGCTCGATCAGGCGCGGATCGCTGATATTTTCCAGAAAAACCGCCGGAATTTTCTTGGTTTTGATCTGGGTGATGATCCCGGCAATATCCCGGGCACTCGGCTCGGACTCGGTTGAGACGCCGCGTGGCGCGATGAACTCGATACCGTACGCTTTTGCGAAATAGCCAAAGGCAGTATGGGTCGAGATCACCTTGCGATGCTCCGGCGGAATTGACCCGACCCACGGGCTTATCTCGCCCTCAAGGGCCTCGAGCTTCACCCGATAGGCTTCGGCATTGGCCTCGAAAAGCGCCGCATCTGCGGGAGCTGCCGCGCTGAGCGCATTACGAATATTGTAGACGTATGTTTTGGCATTGGTGACTGTTTGCCATGCATGCGGGTCGGTACTGGAGCCGAGCTTGAGCGGCGTAATGTTGGTGCTTGCCACAACAACCGTTGCCTTGCTGCCAGATGATTGCACCAGCCGCTGCATCCAGCCCTCGAACCCAAGGCCGTTGACGAAGACGAGTTTCGCGTCCGCCACCTTTTTCGCATCCGCCGGCGTCGGCACGTAGACATGTGCATCGCTGTTGGGGCCGACCAGCGTGGTGACATTGACGCGATCGCCGCCGACATTGCGGACGAAATCGCCGAGGATCGAGAAGCTGGCAACGACGTTGAGGCGAGCCTGCGCCCACGCCGGACCGCTGACCGCGATCAATCCCAGACATATCAGCCAACACAGTCGTCGCATCTTCACGCCTCGAGATGACGGCGGGGAAACAACTGCCGCACCAGTCCGCTGACATTGCCGAACAACAGCGACGCCAGATAGAGCCCTGCCGCCACAAGGATGATCGCCGGCCCCGAGGGAATCCGGGTCTGGAACGATAGCACCAGCCCGGCATAGCCGCAGACAATGGCGCTGGCGACTGCGATGCAGATCATGCCGGTGATGTCGCGCGACCAGAACCGCGCGATGCCGGCGGGCAGGATCATCAACCCGACGCCGAGCAGCGTACCGAGCGCGTGAAAGCCGTTGACGAGATTGATCACGACCAGTGCCAAAAACGCCAGATGCGCGGGCGCGCCGGCGCGAGAGACGGTGCGCAGGAACACCGGATCGACGCATTCGATCACCAGCGGCCGGTAGATCACCGCCATTACCAGCAGCGTGATGGTGGCATTGAACGCGATCACCAGCAGCGTCTGGTCGTCCATCGCCAGAATGTTGCCGAACAGCACATGCAGCAGATCGATATTGGTGCCTTTGACGGAAACGATGGTAACGCCGAGCGCCAATGACACCAGATAGAAGGTCGCGAGCGAGGCGTCTTCCTTCAGCTCGGTATTGCGCGCGACGAGGCCCGCGAGCAGCGCGACCGTAAAGCCCGCGATCAGCCCGCCCGTCGTCATCGCGAACAGATTGAGCCCGGACACGAGGAAGCCGATCGCCGCTCCCGGCAGGATCGCGTGCGCCATGGCGTCGCCGACGAGGCTCATCCGCCGCAGCATCAGGAACACGCCGATCGGCGCGGCGCCCAGCGCAAGCGCGATCACGGCGGCAAGCGCGCGGCGCATGAACTCGAATTCGGTGAAGGGTGCGATCAGCGCGTCGTAGAGCATCAGGCGGCCTGTGACGGCAAATCGTCCGCGCAGGCGGCGGCGGTGTCGTCGAACGCCTCGCACATCCGCAAGGCGACCATCAGGTTTTCGGCGGTCAGCACCTCTGCGGTCGCGCCCCAGGCCACCGGTCCGCGCGCCAGCAGCAGGGTTTCCGGGAAATGGTCGCGCACCAGTTCCATGTCGTGCAGCGCCGCCAGCACGGTACGGCCCTCGCCGTGCCAGCGCTTGACCAGCGCCAGCAGATCGGCCGATGTCTTCGTGTCGATGGCGTTGAACGGCTCGTCCAGCACGATCAGTCGTGCATTCTGCAGCAGCACGCGCGCGAACAGCATGCGCTGCATCTGGCCGCCGGACAGCGTGCCTATGCTGCGGTTCTCAAAACCGTTGAGGCCGACGGCGGCGAGCGCGTGCGTGATCTTGTCCCGCTCCGCCTTGCCCATGCCGCCGAAAAATCCGGTGGAGCGCCACAGGCCGGTGCCGACCAGATCGAACACCGAGATCGGAAAGCTGCGGTCGATGTCGACGCTCTGCGGCAGATAGGCGATGTCGCGGATATCGAGGCCGCCGAGATCGATCGATCCCGAGAGCGGCTTCAAAATGCCGGCGAGCCCGCGAAACAGCGTCGACTTGCCGGCGCCGTTCGGCCCGATCACCGCCACCAGCGCGCCGGCGGCAACCTCGCCGTTGAGGTGATGCACGGCCGGGTGACGATCGTAGCCGAGCGTGACGTTGTGGAATTTGAGCCGCGCCGCCATGCTCACCTCATCGCCACCAGGACGACGGCCCACAGGCCGGCGCTGACCGCGAGCGCCGCGGCAAGGCGCGCGGTCACGGTCATGCGCAGGATCGACCAGGGAGCCGGTTGCGCCGGATGCGGCGTCGCCGGGCCATGGGAATGGGCGTGGCTATGGTGATGGTGCCCGTGGTCGTGGGAATGTTTGTGAGGCATGGGTAAATGTTACATTATAACATTACGGGAGTCTACGCGTTGGCTGCCATAGGATGGGTAGAGCGGAGCGAAACCCATCAATGCTGGCGCGCGTGACGATGGGTTTCGCTTCGCTCTACCCATCCTACGACACGCCTTCGCGATCTCGCGACGCGTTCGCCCGAGGTTTGCTCGAATTCATGCCCCCCTGAAAAACAGAGGGTGCAGGGAAGACCGGGTGCACGCTGCACCCGCGGTCTCGTGTGCAATTTGCGCACAAGAAGACGCACACGAGCATACAGGTTCAGCGGAGGCATCCGGCCTTCCCTGCGCAGTGGTTTTACGGCTTACTTCGTGCTCTTCCCGGCGAACGGCTTTCTTGCCACCGTCATCGGCGGGACACTTCCCGCCGACTTGACGCCAGCACCGCGGCGTCAGAACCACACGACTTCGCCGTACGCGTCATGCCAGCCTCGTCAGTCATGGCTTCCGCGTCCACCGCATCCCACCGCGCGTTTCGTGACGATCGCGAGCCGCCCCTCTTGCCGGGTGGGACAGGTGCATGGATGAACTGATTTGCGAGGGAACAAAAGGGGAATATCTTTGCACCGGGTACTGGACCAAGCGCTGGCGTGATTTGCCCGACGGGCAACACAGGCTTTGGTAGGCCGGCCGGGACAGAAGCCGAGTCATCGCATGAACGCGGCGGCCAATTGAGGCGACCAATTCCCCGATGACCCAGAACTGCAAACCAGAGAAATGTCTGAGCGATCGATTTCGCGACAGGACCGGTGAATTCCTGGTCGAAACCCTGTCTCTGGCCATGGGTGTCTTGGCCGTTTACTGGTGCAAGCCGGAAGGCATGGTTGCCGGGATAATCATTTTCGGCGTTGCTTACTTCGTCACGGATTTCCTGCATCCGATATTCTGGGCACTATTGCCCACCCTTCTCAGCTTGCTCGGGGCTGTCATCGTTCTGCACACCATCTCCCTGGCATCTCAATCCGGAATCCCGGCAATGGTCGCTGCGATGTTCCTTCCGGTGGTTGCCCAAGCCTATTGGATTTGGGTCCAGGGGGCGGATACGGGCACCCTGTTTCACGCCCTGCCCCTGTTGTGTGCGGCATGGCTAATCCTGCTTGGTCTCTGGTTTCTTACGCGGACCATCTTCACCGACTGGCTTCCCCAGCAATCAAACTGAGAGACTGTCGAGGCTGGGTCCGCATCTGGAGCACGGAGGCGGCCTTAATTTCGAACGCCAATCGATGAGACCGTAGACCGGATCATCCGCATGCCAGCGTCGGTGTAACGGGCGCCGTTGAAGTTGACGTCAACGACCCACAAAACGAACAGAGCAACAAATGCGGCGGCAACAGCTTTCATAAACTGTTAACGATTGGGGTACGGCATGCGTTCCGCGGCCGCGATCACCTGCGGGGATGCTCCCGGCCCCTAGGGCATCGGGGATCGCCGATGAGTGATCCGAGCAACCCACGCATTGGCTTTTTCCCATTCAAGGAGAGAGGTTTCGAGACATTTATCCGCCGCGACCTGATCGTTCGGGTGTGCTTTTTGGCATCCCTCACGTTCCTTTGCCTCGTCAAAACGAGAACATCCGACCAAAAGCAATAGCGCGGCAATCGTCGACAGGTTTCTCACGATCCTCGTCCTACGTTGCGATAGCGTGGTCGTCACCGAGACGGGTCAGGTCTCGACAGGTCGAGATGAGACGGTGAGACGGATCAGTCGTGCGGGTTACCCTTGCAGCAGACATCACCGCGGTCACCAGTGCTTTGGCGGCGGCTGAACAACACAGGTGTTGGGCCAGGTCGCCATCATCGCAACCTGGCCCCACGTAAAAATAAACCCTACTGACAGACGTACATGATGCTGTCGCCGCCCTTGATGGCAGTACCGGGCGTGCAGCCAATGCCATTGCGCGCTGCGTAGTCAGGCCAGCCGGTGTAGCTGTACCCACGACCACTCCAGGGGCCACCGAAGTAGTAGGCCCTCACGGCGTACCAGGAGCCCGGCTCGACGTAGGCCGCCCTCGCGGCGTAACCACGGGTGATATAGACCCGCTTCTGCGCCTCGGCTTTATTGATCGACAGCGATATCCCGCCTTGATCGGACCAGCCAGGCGAAAACAACGCCGCACATGCGAACGTCGACGCAGCGATGGCCACCGCTCTCAAAGTCATTTTCATGCTCTACTCCATTGCTAATCCCCGCGGCTTAAACCGTGCTTTTGCCGGTGGCGCGCCCTTTGACATAGATCAAGCGCCCTGACCGTTCGGTTGGGGCTCTAGCCGCGGGTGCTGGGCGGTAGCGTTGCGCAATTCGCGGCACGATGTGAGGCCGCGGCCTAAGCCGTCGCTGCGGCCGGCTGCTTCAGTTCGGCCAGGGCGTGCCGCACGACGGCCACCGAGCCTTGCAGCGCAAGCACGGCCATAATCGCGGCGACGATAATGTCGGGCCAGCCGGTGCCGGTACCGAACACGCCAAGCGCAGCCAGCAACACAGCCAGATTGCCCAACACGTCATTGCGCGTGCAAATCCAGGCCGACCGCATGTTGGCGTCGCCCGTGCGGTGCCGCCACAACAGGTAAAAGGACAGCGCGTTGGCGGCCAGCGCGGCAAAGCCGACACTGCCCATGGTGATCGCCTGCGGCAGCGTCCCATGCAGGGCATGCCAGCCGGCGACGCCGATAACCCATAGCCCGAAAACGCCCATCGTGACGCCCTTGGCAAGCGCGGCGCCGGCCCGATAGCGCAAGGCCATGCCGACCACGAACAAGCTGATCGCGTAGTTCGCGGCGTCGCCCAGAAAGTCGAGCGCGTCGGCTTGGAGGGAGGCAGACCCCGCAGCCAGGCCCGCGCCGATTTCAACCAGGAACATCGCAGCATTGATGCCGAGCACGGCCCACAGGACGCGACGAAAGGCGCTCACGTCCTGGCGCGGGCCGAGGTTCAGGGGTGGTGGTGCGCAGCAGTGATCCGCCATGACTGGAAGATAGTCGCAGGCAGCAACGTTACACAATCACGCTGCAACACGCTCCCTTGCCGTCGATCTGGACCGGCGGGCACGGTATGGTTCCGTAAGAGCAGTAAACGCAGCAATCGCCCGGCCTGGGCTTGAGCCGGGTGCCGCAGTTCCGACAGTCGTAGAAGAACTGGCAGGCGTCTGTCGGCATGGTCTCGGTGGCCTGGTGCCCACACGCGGGACAGGTCAGTGTCGATTCAAGCTGCATGGCCTCAGACTGAACTAGGACACCCCAAATTCACAACCCATGCTTTGCCCAGACGGCGCGGACCTCTTCATCCGTCGCGAACTCACCCTTCGCGGCTTCGGCGAGCGAAGCATCGAGGTCGGCGGCTTCCTCAGGCGTGAGCTCATAGGGTTCGAGCAAGCGGGTCATGCTGCAAACATAGTGCTCCCAGCATCTCTTAGGAAGCCTTGTGGTCCGTCTCTCAGCTCACGGCTTCCCGATCACCATCGCGATCGCCGCTGCCAGGAACGGAAACGGCACCGAGACCGCCGCGCGAAACCAGACGAACCGGGCCGGCATGAACGGGATTTCCCACAAGATCATGCGCTGGAAGGCGAACAGCGCCCAAGCGACGACATAGGCGATCACCTGCGGCGGGCCGCCGCCGACTTTCAGCGCCACCGCGCCGATCGAGAAACCGACCACGGGGCCGCCGGGGGTTGCGGCGCCGGCGATCACTGCGGTCAACACGCCGAACCAGCCGCTGTCCGGCCCGAGCCAGCCGGTGATGACTTCCGGCGGGATGACGGCGGCGATGTAGCCCGAGCCGATCACGCCGAGCGCGATGCGCGGCACGATGTTGATGAAGTCCATGCTGCCTTCGCGCACCGACGACACCAGCACGACGCGCCCGCGCTGCCAGGCCATGAAGCCGAGCACGGCGACCGAGCCCCACAGGGTGATGTCGATGATCAGCGCGGAGAGGGTCATGACGGCGGCTCCGGCTCGCCCTTCGGGTACATCCGCACGAAGACGAAGCGGCCGAGCGCGCCGGCCAGCACCGGGATCGGCAGCGAGATCACGATCCGCCACAGCGTGAACTCCGTGCCGAGAATCGGCAATTCCCAGGCGACCGCGCGGCCGTAGCCGATCAGCGTCCAGCTCACGACCATGGCGATGGTGGCGCCGAAATCGGCGCCGACGGTCAAAAGCGCCGCCGCCACCGGATAGGCGGTGAAGGGACCGCCGGGCAGGATCGCGCCGAACGCCGTTCCGATCAAAAGTCCCTTCAGGCCCGAGTTCGGCCCCAGCGCTCGCGATACTTTGTCGTGCGGCAGAATTTCCGCGATGAAGCCGCCGAGCAGGCAGCCGGCCAGCACGCGCGGCATGATTTCCCCGAACAGCCAGAGATCATGCGTGAGGATTTTTAGCACGCCATCAACGCCGTCGCGCCGCCAGACCAGCGCGGCGCAGACCACGACCAGCGCGCCGATCACGATCATCGACCAGCCCACCGGCTTGCGGGCGCGCCGGGGCTTCGGCTCGGCGTCATCGGCAGGCGCCGGGTCTTTTATCTGATGTTCTGACAAGGGCGATGGGTTCGGCGGGTGATGCTATTTCGTCCCTGCTTAGTCCCGCCATGGTGGCGACGCAACGATAGCCATGCGCATCTCAGGCATGCCCATGCGAGGGCGTCACGCGGCCCTGCCCGCCCGCGGGCCATTCGTTCAGGTGAACTGGCGGACCAGCGCAAGGCCGGCAAACAGCCCGGCAATCGAGAGCACGACCGAGCCAACGACATAAAGCGCCGCAAGGCCAAGTTCGCCGCGCTCGTAGAGCAGCGCTGCATCGAGCGAGTAGGCCGAAAACGTCGTGTAGCCGCCGAGGATGCCGGTCATCAAAAACAGCCGCCAGGGCTGCGACGCCTCGCCCTTGAAGGCGAGATAGCCCGCGATCAGCCCCATCACGGTCGAGCCCGTGACGTTGATGATGAAGGTGCCCCAGGGAAATCCGGTGCCGAGAATGCGGGCGCAGGTGAGGTTGATGAGATGGCGCAGCGTCGCGCCAAGGCCGCCACCGACAAAGACCAGCAGATAGCTCATCGCAGCATTTTTCCACGTAGCAAAGGCACCCGGCATGCCGCTTGTGCCGGATGGCAGCGATCCCTGCAAGGATCGGGACGGCGCCGGCGAACGAATAAGGGCGGCAGCCGCACGACCACCGCCCTTCGAACTCTTATCCGCTGTCATTCCGGGGCAGCCCCGCAGGGCTGAGCCCGGAATCCATTTCACGGCAGGCACGCGGCCCGATCGATTCTACGATGTGCAATTGCACATCGTAGCTCGCGCTACGCGCGCCCCGGAATGACGGAGTGTCACACCTTGCCGAACAGCTCGTCGACATAGTCCCAGTTGATCAGACTATCGCAGAACGCCTTCAGATAGTCGGGACGGCGGTTGCGATAGTCGATGTAGTAGGAGTGCTCCCAGACGTCGCAGCCGAGAATGGGCGTTGCGCCATGGACCAGCGGGCTTTCGCCGTTCGCGGTCTTGGAGATTTCGAGCTTGCCGTTCTTGACCGACAGCCAGCACCAGCCGGAGCCGAACTGACCGACGCCGGCGGCGGCGAAATCGGCCTTGAACTTGTCAAGACCGCCGAGGTCCTCGGTGATCTTCTTTTCCAGACGGCCGGGCAGCTTGCTGCCGCCGCCATTCGGCTTCATCCAGTTCCAAAAATGCAGATGGTTGTAGTGCTGGCCGGCATTGTTGAACACGGCCGGATTCTTGCCAAACGAACCCTTGACGATCTCCTCCAGGGACTTGCCTTCGAATTCGGTCCCCTTGATCGCGTTGTTTCCGTTGGTCACGTAAGCCTGGTGATGCTTGTCGTGGTGGTATTCCAGCGTTTCCTTGGACATGTGGGGCGCAAGGGCGTCGTGGGAATAGGGAAGATTGGGCAGCGTGAAGGTCATGGGGTGATGTCCGAACTGATGGGAGACGTGGTCTGGTCTAACGGGAACCGTTATAGAAGGTTCCATTGCGCATAAACACCGCAATTTGGCAAGAACGCGCAAGGTTCTGGGTAACGCCCCTCCGCGTCCAGCGTATGACGGATATGGCGCCCATGCGGATTTGGCGCCGATGAGGGAACGAAATGAGCATCGAGATCGACGTCCTGAACGGGGACGCATCATGGCCACGGGCCGAACCGCTGATGCAGGCGGTCTGGCCGGCGCATGTGGTCGAAAAGTTGTCGTGGGGTCACGTCAAATGGGCCCACGCCGACCTGCGCGTACTGATCGACGCACCGGAGGACGGGCTTAAGCCGGGTCTCGCCTGCCATGTCGGCATTTTCTTCCGTGACGCGACCTGGGACGGGCGCAAGGTTCATATCGGCGGCATCGGCGGCGTTTCGACGCGGGCGGATTGCCGGGGACGCGGCTACGCCTCGCTGGCGCTGAACGCCGCCATCAGGACCCTACGCGATCACGAGGCGGTGCGGTTTGCGATGCTGTTCTGCGAGCCGCACAATGAAGCATTCTATGAAGCGCGCGGCTGGCATCGCTTCCAGGGCGAGGTCTATGCCGAACAGCCGGAGGGGCGGGTGCGTTTCGAGGCGATGGCGCCGTTCGTGTTCGATTTCACCCGCAAGCCGCGCGACGGCGTCATCGACCTATGCGGCCTGCCGTGGTGACCCCTGCACCGGGCGCGGGTGGCTTGCACGGAGCCGGCCGGATAATATGTCATCCATAATCTATTCATTTGGATGACCGGTGACGCATGACCATGGACGCCCAGCTCGACATGCGCCCCACCGCCGCGGCTCCATCAGCGTCGGCCAACGGCCTGCTCACCTCGCCGATCCTGCCGACGCTGCTAAAGCTCACGCTGCCCAATGCGATCGCCATGGCCGGCACGACGCTGGTTGCGGTGGCCGAGACCTCCTATATCGGCCGGCTCGGCACCGAGCCGCTCGCCGGCATCGCGCTGGTATTTCCCTTCGTCATGCTGACGCAAATGATGTCGGCGGGCGCGATGGGCGGCGGCGTGTCCTCGGCGATCAGCCGTGCCATCGGCGCGGGCGATCGCGACCGCGCAGCTGATCTGGCGCTGCATGCTGCGATGATCGGCGCCTGCGCCGGAATCTTTTTCACCGCGATGATGCTGATTTTCGGCCGCGCATTTTACACGCTGCTCGGCGGGCGCGGCGGCGTGATCGATCAGGCCATGCAATATTCGCACGTGCTGTTCTCCGGCGCGATCGCGATCTGGCTGGTGAACACGCTGGCCTCGGTGGTGCGCGGCACCGGCGACATGCGGATTCCATCGGTGACCCTGATCGGCACCGCGCTGGTCCAGATCACCGTTGGCGGCGCGCTGGGCCTTGGGCTGTTCGGCCTGCCGAAATTCGGCATGAGCGGCGTCGCCGCGGGCCAGCTTGCAGCTTTCACGCTGGGGGCGGTGTTCCTGGCCTGCTACCTCATCAGCGGCCGCAGCCGGCTGACGCTGAACTTCGCAGGCTTCAAATTCCAGCGCGACATGTTCTTCGACATTCTCAAGGTCGGCGCGGTGTCCTGCCTGTCGCCGCTGCAAACCGTGCTGACGGTGCTGATCTTCACCAAAATCCTGGCCGGCTATGGCACCGAGACGCTGGCCGGCTATGGCATGGGCTCGCGGCTGGAATTTCTGCTGACGCCGATCGCGTTCGCCTTCGGCGTCGCCTCGGTGCCGATGGTCGGCATGGCGATGGGCGCGGGGCTGGTGACGCGCGCGCGGCAGGTGGCGTGGATCGCGGGAGCCGCAGCCGGCATCACCGTGGGCGCCATCGGGCTGATCGTCGCAGCGATGCCGTCGCTCTGGATTTCGCTGTTCACCAGCGATCCCGGCGTCACCGCCGCGGCTTCTTCCTATCTCGTCTGGGCCGGCCCGGCGTTCGCCTTTTTCGGGATGGGCGTCTGCCTCTATTTCTCTTCGCAGGGGGCAGCAAAGGTCGGCGGTCCCGTGATTGCCGGCACCGCGCGATTGCTGATCGTCGGCATCGGCGGCTGGTGGCTGGCCTCAATGGGCGCGCCGGCATGGACATTGTTCGCGCTGGTCGGCGCGGCGATGGTCGTGTACGGCCTCGGTACGGCGTTGTCGATCCGCCTCACCCGCTGGAGCAAATGATCGCCTTCGCGCAATCCGACGTTGCACAAATCTGATTTGTTGCTATGCAGGCCTGCTTTTTTGGGGAAATGATTCATGGCTTGCAGACCGGCTTTCATCATCGCGATCTCGGCGGCACTGCTGGCCGCGCCGTCCGCCTACGCGCAAGGCGCCGGCGAGCCGACCGGCGTCTGGCTGACCCAGGCCGGCGACGCGCGGGTGAAAGTCAGCAAATGCGGCGGCGGCATCTGCGGCGTGATCGTCGGCCTCAAAGAGCCGGTCGATCCCGCTACCGGCAACCCCCAGGTCGATGACAAGAATCCGAACCCGGCGCTGAAGAAGCGGCCGATGATCGGCCTGCCGCTGTTCAGCGGCATGCAGCCGGTAGCGCCCAACAAATGGTCGGGCCAGATCTACAACGCCGATGACGGCGGCACCTACGCGAGCAGCGTCTCGGTGACGGGGACCGATACGCTGAAAGTCGAAGGCTGCGTCGGCGCACTCTGCGGCGGCGAAAACTGGACGCGGGTGGGACGGTAGTAGCGATCTCGATGGCCGTAGGGTGGGCAAAGCGAAGCGTGCCCACCATTCATTCGGGTGGTGTCGGATAGATGGTGGGCACGGCGCAAGTGCGCCTTTGCCCACCCTCATATGAGGCCTTTTGAGTCAAGCATCCCAACCGAGGCTTGGATGTAATTTTTTGCATTCGGTGGAGCGGCGGCGCGCGGAGCCATGCGTAGCGCAGCGTGCCGCCGCGGTCGGTGCGCTCAGGAACTGGCTTCCGGCGATTTATGCAGCAGCTCACTGCATCACCTCATATCCGGTCGGGCGGTTGCAGCCCGGTACCCACATTCCGCATGCTTGCGGCGAGGAAGCCACAGGGATGAGACCCATCTACGAAGCGGCCTGTTGATTTGGCCCAAGGGTGGCACGGTCATCATCCATTCCGCGCTGACCGCGGCCGATGCCGCGACGCTGACGCGTTGCTTGAAACGTTTACGGCTTCGCGGCCTTGAGCAGGGCTCCTTCGGGGACCAGGCCAGTTGTGAGGTAGCGCCAGAGCGCCACCATCAGCTTGCGCGCCAGGGCCACGATGGCGATGCGCTTGTTGCGCTTGCTGGCATTGTTGTGGGTGCGGCTGCGGAACCATCGGGTGAGCGCACTCTCCGGCTGATGCCGCAGCCACAGCCAGGAAAGTTCGATCGCGGCGCAGCGGGCGCGCGGATTGCCTGCCTTGCTGATGCCCTGGTCGCGGTCGATTCCGCCGCTCTGCCATGGGCTGGGCGTCAGCCCGAAATAGCTCGCGACCTCACGCCGGTTGCGGAAATCCTTGTAGAACACCTCGCTGGCCAGCGTCGTCGCGAACGCCGGGCCGAGGCATTTGAGCCGGAGCAATAGTTCGCTGCGCTCTGCCATCTGAACCGCCGCAGGTGCCGGATCCGCTTGAGCCGACGCCTGTGCGAGCGCCTCGAGCTGTTCGCGTACCAGCATCAGCCGCGCGTGCTCGTACTTGATCTCCGCCAGCATCTGCCGTGGCACCGCCTGGCCCTGCCAATCCCGCTGCGCCGCCAGCCAGTTCAGCCAGTCGCGCCGGCGCGGGTTCCCGACCGCCATGCCCAACAGCCGCAGCAGCGCCTTGATCCGGCTGGTGTGAGCGGTCTGTTCCTTGATCAGCCGGCCGCGTTCGCGGCTGGCGCGGCGGGCGTCCTCTTGCTCCGGCGCTGGTACCTGAACGATCCGTACCACCCGCGGCTCACCGCGCAGATACGCCATCAGCGTCCGCAGCATCTTCTCGCCATCGATCCGGTCGGTCTTCACCCGTCGCGCCCGTTGATCAACCGCAATGCTCGCAGGGTCAAACACGTAGTTCGTGATCCCGGCCGCCATCAGAAGCCGGTGCAGCCAGAACCCATCGTAGCCCGCTTCGTAGCAGCTCACCACCGCCGGAATGGCTCCCAGCGCCCGAGCCGCCCGGTCGCGCTCCCGACCGACCAACGCCAACAGCTCGGCATGATCGCCCCCCTCCAGCCTATGGCGGGACATCTTACCTTTGTCCGGGCTGTGCAGCGTCACCAGCCAGCTCTTCTGACTCAGTTCGATTGCAACGAAAATTGTGCCACAATGCTCAACGGTGGGCGTGGCTACGGTCGATGCTTGCATCTGACTCTCCGATGGTTCGAGTGTGGAAACCCAAACCTACCGGAAAGGCCACGCTCACCGCCCCATGGAATCTACGAATCACCGCAAATCACGCCGCCATCGCCTTCAGCGCTGACGCCGCCGAGGCATAGCCGCCGCGGGCGCCGTCGATGAAGTGGACGTGATCGCTGCGCATCACCGATGGCGTGAAGCAGGTCATCATCGCCGCGTCCTGCCGGTGCAGGCCGTAGCGCACCACCCTTGCTGAAGCCGCGTTGGCCAGAATCTCCGCCAGCGCGCGCTCCAGTTCCTCCGTGCAATCGAGGATCATCCGCAGGCCGTCGTCATATTTGCGGAAGTCGGAATTCTCCACCACCTGCTGCACGTAATTCTTCGGCACGAAATTGCCGACCTTGATGCCGAACCGCATCACGACATAGGCCCACAGCGTCACCGCGAGCACGACGGTGCGCCGCTTCAACAGCGGCCCGCCACGCGCGGCGCGCGCTTCATACTCCACGCCGGCCGGCGGCCAGCGCAGCGGCGGCCCGCCCGGCGGCACCGGCCGCCCGGCATCCGGAGACTGTTCGACCAGCCTGATGATGTCCTCGATCACCTTGCGGAAGGCGAGCGGATCGGCGCCCCTGGCCGGCACCACCAGCACCGACAGAATGAGCCCGCGCGTGGAAGGAATTTCCTCGAACCGGCAAGACAATCCAGACAGATCGGGCTGCGTACCCGGCGCTGCCGCCGGCACCGCAAACTCGCCCCGCTTCATCGCGGCATCCGCCCAGCCAAGCCCGCCGCCGGAAAACATCGCATAGGACAGATTGGCCGACGGGCCGAAGCGGGCCACCTTGATATCGAGACCCTGCGCGCGGATGTCCCTGACCGGCACCAGCGCCACCCGCATCAGCAGATCGAGATCTTGGCTGACCCATGCCGCCGTCGCCGCGAGCGCCTCGCGGGCGCGCGCGAGGTCGCCGGGCGACACCGCGAAGCTGGCGCCATCGCCGCCGAACACGAACGGAAATTCGCGCCCGTCAAGCGCGTTGGTGACGGCGGCAATCACGGCGGCACCCGCCATGTTGACCGCCTTGTAGCGCTGGTTCGCGATCGCCCTGGTCGATTCCACGATGTCGGCGACGCCGACGGTCCAGTCATCCGGCAGCGGCGAATACATCGCCGGGTCCATCAGGCTGCCAAAGCCGCGAAAGACCGGGATCGCGCCGTAGAAAATGTCGGTGCCGTCAGGCGTCGTCATGGCGATGAAGGCCCCCCGGGGTTTCAGCTTTCCAGCAGATACGGTCGATTTTAAAATCCGGTTCGCGACAGATCGTCCTACCCCTTTGCCAGCCCCCGCAGCACCAGCGCATTGAGCCGGTTGGCGAACGCCGCCGGGTCTTCCGGCAACTCGCCGTCGAGGATCTGCGCCTGCTCCAGCAGCAGGAACGACAGGTCCTTGCCCGCCTCCTTGTCGCCGGCGATCGCCGCGACCACGGGATGGCGCATGTTGATCTCCAGGATCGGCTTGGTGGCGGGCGCCTTGTTCTGCATCGCCAAGAGCCGCTCGAGCATGCGGTCATGCGCGTCGCCGCCGGCGACCAGGCATGACGCGCTCGAGGTCAGCCGCTGCGAGGCGCGAACGTCGGAGACGCGCTCGCCGAGCGCGTCCTTGATCAGCGCGATCGTCGTGGCCTCGTCGGCGCCAGCCTCGTCCTTCTTGTCCTCCGCCTTGTCATCCAGCAGCGGGATCAGGACGAAATCGATATCGCCCTGGCTCAGCGACTTCAGCGGCTTGCCGCCGAAATCGAGCGGCGCCGAGGTCCAGAATGCATCGACCGGATCGGTGAGCAGCAATACCTCGATGCCGCGCGCGGTCGCGGACTCCAGTTTCGGGTTCGCCTTCAGCCGTTCGATGCTGTCGCCGGTCAGGTAATAGATGTCGGTCTGGTTCGGCTTGAGGTCCTCGACATATTGCTTGAGCGAGCGCTTCTCGCCCGTGGTCGTGGTGAAGCGCGACAAGCCCAACAATTTCTCGCGGCGCTCAAAGTCCTCCCAGATGCCTTCCTTGATCACGGGGCCGAACGCGTCCCAGATTTTGGCGAACGCTTCCGGCTCCTTTTCGCCGAGGTTTTCCAGCTCCGATATCACGCGGCCGGTGACGGCTTTGCGGATCTGCGCGAGTTGCGGATTGTTCTGCAGCATCTCTCTGGAGATGTTGAGCGGCAAATCCTCGCTGTCGATCACGCCGCGGATGAAGCGCAAATAAGCCGGCAGGACATCGGCGTCGTCGGCGATGAAGACGCGGCGGACATAGAGCTTGACCTTGCCCTTGCGCGCCTGGTCGAACAGATCGAACGGCTTCGTCGATGGTGCGAACAGCAGCACCGCATAGGACTGCCGACCTTCGGCGCGATAATGCAGCGTCATCGCCGGATCGTCGAACGCGCCGGCGATCTGCTGGTAGGCCTGCTTGTAGTCCTCCGGCGAGAGCTCCGATTTCGGCCGCTGCCACAGCGCGCTGGCCGAATTGATCTGGCGCGGCTCGCCCTCCTCCGGCACGAGTTCGATCGGAAACTGAATGTTGTCGGACCAGGCGCGGACGATGCGCTCGATCTCGTGAGCTTCGACATATTTCGCTGCGTCCTTCTTCAGGTGCAGGACGATCTCGGTGCCGCGCGTGACGCGAGCCGCATCCTCCTCGCTGGCCGGCGCAATTTCAAACCCGCTCCCCCCCGAGGACGACCAGACAAAAACCTCATCCGAACCGGCGCGGCGGCTGGTGACGACGATGCGATCGGCAACCATGAACGCCGCATAGAAGCCGACTCCGAACTGGCCGATCAGATTGGTGCCGTCCTTGGCCTCGGTCAGGCGGGAGAGAAAGGATTTCGTGCCTGATCGTGCGATGGTGCCGAGATTGTCGATCAGCTCCTGCCGGTCCATGCCGATGCCGCTGTCGACAACGGAAAGCGTATCGGCCGCCTTGTTCGGCACGATGCGGATCCTGGGCGGCGCACCGTCGGCGATCAGCTCGGGCGCCGATATCGCCTCATAGCGCAGCTTGTCGCAGGCGTCGGACGCGTTCGAAATCAGCTCGCGCAGGAAGATGTCGGTCTCCGAATAGACCGAGTGCACCATCAGGTTCAGAAGTTCGGCAACCTCGGCCTGGAACGGCTGGGATTCGGGGGCAGTGGTAGTGGTCATCAGGGGCTCGCAGGGAACAGGGCCAAAGCAAAGCCCTGATATAGCGATACCATCTGGAGTGGCAAGATTTAGCCTCGCTGCAACCCGGTATTGCCCCCCTCACCGCTCGACAAAAGCGCGCTGGAACTGATCCAGGATCGGCTTGAACAGATAGCTGAGCATGGTCCGGCTGCCGGTCTGCATGAACACTTCCGCGGGCATGCCCGAGGAGAGTTGCAGCCCGGCCAGCCGCCGGCGCTCTTCTTCCGGCAGCATGATCCGGACCGTGAAATAGGACGTGTTGGTCTGCTGGTCGCGGGTGGTGTCGGGCGAGACATACGACACCTGACCGATCAACTGCGGCGTCACCCGCTGGTTGAAGGCCGAGAAGCGGACAAAAGCCTGCTGGCCTTTCCGCACCTGGTCGATGTCATTCGGCTGCAACCGCGCCTCGATCTGCAGATCGTCGGAATCCGGCACCACCTCCATGACGGCGTCGCCGGCGCGAATGACGCCACCGATGGTGTGCGCGGTCAGCTGATGGATCACACCCGACGTCGGCGCGCGCATCTCGATCCGCTCGAGGACGTCGCGCGCTGCGACACTTCGTTCGCTGAGTTCGGCTTCCTTGCCCTGCGCCTCGCCGAGCTCCTTGACGACTTCCGTCCGCACATCCTGGTCGAGCCTGACCATCTGAAGCTTCGCCTCGTCGACCTTGGTTCTGGTCTCGGCGATGGTTGAGATCAACTGGCCACGTTCACCTTCGATTCTGGCGCTCTCGCGCTGCAAGGCCGTGAGCCGCGCGATCGGCACGAGACGCTTGTCGAAGAGCTCCTGCACTCCCGTGAGCTCGCCCGTGATCAGGTCCAGTTGCTTGACCTTGGACGCGACCTGCGCCTCCAGGCCCACGATCTCCTCGCCAAGCTGCGATACCTTGCTCTTGAGCAGCTCCTTTTGACTCTCTCGGGCCGTCACCCGCGCCCTGAACAGCGACGCCTCCGAAGCAAGCAGCGTCTTGACATTGTTGTCTTCCAGCCGGGCCGACATTTCCGGCGGGATCGCCGGCCGGGGCAGACCGTCGCGCTCGGCGACCAGCCGCGCGATCTTCGCCCGGAATTCGTCGAGTTGCTTGCTGACCACCTGAAGGCTGGCCTGCGCCTGCGTCGCGTCCAGCCGCAGCAGCAGATCGCCGGCGTTGATCCGCATGCCGTTATGGACCGGGATCTGCGCGACCACGCCGCCGGTCGGATGCTGGATGGTCTTGACGTTGGACTGCACCACCAGATTGCCCGGCACCACGACGGCGCCCGACAACGGCACCAGCGTCATCCAGCCGCCTGCCAGCCCGCCGACGACGAGCAGCGCCCGCAAGCCGGTGCGCAGTTCGCCCTCAAAGGCGCGCGCCGCCCGGACGACGATGCTTTCGCCGGGCGCGCCCGCCACATCCGTCGATCCATCGCGATTGGCAAGAAAGGCGACGCCAGCGGTCAGGCTGTTGCGGACGACCCCGGTCACGGAACGATCGCGCGGCACCGGGCCCGCCGGGCTCGGCGGCGCCAATTGGGGAGCCTCGATGCGCGGCGGCAGCCGTGTGTCCTCGATCGACAAAACCTCCGGCCGCGACCTCGGCATGTTCATGAGCGACGGATCGTCGGGCGCGATCATCGGACCGCGTGCCTGCCGTTCATTCCGCCAGGAATTGCTTGAGGGAGCATTGTTTGCCGGAGCATTACCCGCCGGGCCACGCGCGCTGCCCGCCGGTGGCGGGGTCATGAACTGCGGCTCACGCGTGACGCGTCCGCGACGTGGCGCCGGAGGCTCGGCATCAAAGCCGTCGGACTGGGATCCAAAGGGGCCGAGCCAATCCAGCACCCGTCCCATCTTGCCTTTCTTTTTCGACCGCTTCGGCCGGGCCTGGCGCGAACGCCGCGCGCCCGGACCTGATTCGTCATTCGCCGGGCGGCGAAGCGGCGGCCGCTGGTCCTGCAGATTGTCGTGCTCGAAAGCCTGCCGCAATCGCTGCAGTTCGAGGATCAGCGCCTGGCCTTGCGGCGCCGCGACGTCCTCATCCGTCCCGCCGATCCGGTGGCGCGCAACTCTTTCATCGGCATGCACGTGATCAAAACTCTTCATGATGAAACACTCTCGGCAAGTGATGCGCGCTGTTCTGCCTTGGCCTGCGGCGGCGGCTGCGGCGATCCCGGCGGCGCCTTGCCGCCAGCGTTTCGGACGCGCGCGAACACTTCTGCGCTCGGGCCGAACGCGATCGCCTTGCCTTCGTAGAGCACCATCGTCATATCAAGCGCGGAGAGCGCGCTCGGGCGATGCGAGATGACGACGACGATGGATTTGTTCTGGCGCATGATCCCGATGGCGCGCGTCAAGGCGTTCTCGCCGTCGGCATCCAGATTGGCGTTGGGCTCATCGAGCACGAGCAGGAACGGATCACCGAACACCGCCCGCGCCAGGCCAACCCGCTGCTTCTGGCCAGCCGACAGCGACATGCCGCCCTGCCCTATTCGCGTCGCGTAGCCCTCCGGCAGCCGCAGGATGATGTCGTGGACACCCGCGATCTGCGCGGCCTTCAGGATGGCGTCGGAGGTCGCGTGTTCGTCGAAGCGGCAGATGTTCTCCGCCACGGTGCCGTCGAACAGGCCGACATCCTGCGGGAGATAGCCGATATGCCGGCCGAGATCCTCGTTGCGCCATTGATCGAGCGCCGCGCCGTCGAGCCGCACGGCACCCCGATGCGCCGGCCAGATTCCAACCAGCGCCTTCGAGAGCGAGGTCTTGCCCGACGCGCTCGCGCCCAATAGCGCCAGTCCCGCGCCGGCCTTGAGCGAAAACGTGACACCCGACACGATCGGCATGTCGAATCCGGGTGCTGCCACCGCGAGATTCTGCACGGACAATTCGCGGCAGGGGCGCGGCAACATGACCGGCGGCGCCGGCGGCGGCGCGGTCGCCTTGCAGATGTCGCGCAGACGCGTGAGGCCCTGGCGGGCGGCGGCCAGTTGCTTCCAGGTGCCGAGCGCGATTTCGACGGGCGCGAGCGCGCGCCCCATCAGGATCGAGGACGCGATCATGATGCCGCCCGACGCCTTGTCGGCGATGACGAGATAGGCGCCTATGGCCAGCATTCCCGATTGCAGGATGTAGCGCAGCACCTTCGCGGCCGAGCCGAGATTGGCATAGACGTCGGTCGCGCGGATGTTTTCCTGCAGGTAGCGCTCGTTGGCTTGCGACCAGCGCGCCGTCAACCGATCCGTCATGCCGAGGGCGCGCACGATTTCCGCGTTGCGCTGCGTCGCATCCGCCAGCACCTGCCGCTGCGCGTTCAAGTCCATCGCCGCCTTGGTCGCGCCGCGCGAGATCCGCTCGGTCACCAATGTCATGGCAACGATCGCCGCGGTGCCAAGCAGCGCCGTGAAGCCGATCAGCGGGTGAAACAGAAACAGCCCGATCAGAAAGACCGGGATCCACGGCATGTCCAGGAACGCCGTCGGCCCCATGCCCGACATGAAGGTGCGCACCTGATCGAGATCGCGCAGCGGCTGCTGCATCAGGACCGGCTTCACCCCGCGCAGCGGCAAGGTGGCGAGCGCCGAATGGATCGACCCCTGCAGCGCGCCATCGAACAGCGTTGCGATGCGGCAAAGCATCCGCGACCGCATCGCATCGAAATATCCCTGCACCAGGTAGGCGATCAGCACCATCAGGGACAGGCCGAACAGGGTCGCGAGGTTACGGCTCGGAATCACCCGATCGTACACCTGCAACATATAAAGGGACCCCGACAGCATCAGGATGTTGATGACGCCGCTGAAGACGGCAACGCCGATCAAGCGGCGCGCGCTCGCGCGCATCGCGGTCGCGACGGGATCGTCGGCAGCCAGCGTCGACAACAGGCCGGAAATTGCGCGGGGCGTCGGCGCTGCCCGCGCTCGGCCGTGTGCCTGCCCCTGAGCGATACTCATTGAACTGCCCTTCGACCCATCGACCGGGTCTCCCTGCAAGTCTCCTTGACGCGCGATGCAGACCATTTTTCGGCGAGAATGCGACGAATGCCGATTGTTCAAGTTCGCTCGTGGGTAGAACGGTGGCAAAGGCCTCGTTGTCGCTTATCCAGTGTGCGTGCGGCCGGGCAAAATTTCGGCACGGGGGACAGCGTCCTGGATTCGCGCGACGGGCGCCGACACGGGCTGCGATACCCTTCTTTGGAGCGCGTCTAACTCGCCGTTTTTCGGCGCGGCGCCCGTCATGGATTCGTCCGTCTATAACCTTGCTTCGGCGCTCAATAGTCGCTGTGTCGGCCGAATGACGCCACGAAGCTCCGCGATCCTTCGTCGTGCGCACATCCTGCTCCCTCGCGGAGGATTGCGCCCATACGTCATGTAACAGAGTGAATAGCAGGGGACGAATGATGGCGGGCTTCGCTGACAAGGAGTATCTTCGCGACGCCGATTTGCCGATCGATGAGGTCGCGAGTCCGCATGCCGCCCCGGAATCGCCGTCCGTCGTGCCCCCTCCCGACGAAACGCTGCCGGCCAGCCAAACGACAACCCGACCGATCGGCTCGAGTTTCTCCGACCTCGGCGCCACCTTCATCGGCATGGCGCGGCCGCCGATGGATGCTTCGTCGCAAAGCGCCCTCGACCAAGGCGGCCAGCGAACCGGCAGCATGGCAAACCACACCAACGATCTCGCGACGGTGCAAAACAATGTGCTGGCCGAACTCAATACAGGCCAGTTTTCCGGCGCCGCGCTGGGTCATGTTCAGGCGATCCTGTCCGACATCACCGCCGCCATCTCGGCAGCCAACGCCTCGGCGAGCGGTGGAGGCATGCCCGGCGCAGAACAAGCGCTCCGCGCCAGCCATCTCAGTATTCTCAACACCGTCAATACCGATCCCGTGCTGGCGAATCCGGCGGCGCCGGTAACCGAACCAATCGCGGCGCGCGAGGCTGTTCCCGCTGACAAGACGGCGGCCACCGCGCCTGACGCCAATTCGGCGGAAACCACCAATCTGGCGGAGGCCGGCGACGCCGAGAACACGGCGCAGACCGACGAGAACCTCGCTGCTGCGATAGCAGAGATGGAAGCGTTGATAGCTGCAAACCCTGAACTGTTCGTTGGGTTGACCGTCGAGGATGCCGACGAGATCGTGCAGCAGATCCAGCTCGAACTCAGCCATATCAACCAGGGGAACGTCCCCCCTGGTGCGGTACAGGACGGCAGTGGCGATATCACCAATATCGTTACGGGCGATATCAATCTGGCAAGCATGACGGTGCAAGGCCCGCCGAACTCGCCTGGACAGCATGCCGTCAACATCGCCGGCGCCAGCGAAACCCAGGTCTCGCCGCAAATTGCCACCATCGCGACCGGCGATGTGCCGGTCACGATCGTAACGACGGAAGCCCCCACGGTCGTCGTCGATCACGGCCATTCGGACATGTCCGAACTGACGCATCATTTACATCACACGTGGGGATAGCGGCGCGCGGCGCGGCCTCCAGCCGTCCCCATGTCCCGGGGATGCTGGAGGCCGATACATCGAGCAAAGAACGCGTTCGCCGATCCGGCGCACGCAGCGGGCGCGCAGAGAACAGGTTTTAGCCGGCCTGCGCCGCAAAGGACGATCTTTAGACGATGGCCTCAACGACGGCTTTGGGGACCATCATTGGTACGGCAGCGACATCGGCGGTTGGAGGAAATCGGCGCGGTTGCTGCCTCGGAAGTGAAGTAGCGGGGCGTATGCGTGAGGCAGCGTAAGACGGATTATGGGACCATCATTCTACACTGGACGTTCGTGGCAGCCTTCGCCGTTGCGCTCGTTACCGGCTTACGCATTGCGACTGAAACGCCCGACCGAACCTGGATCAACTGGTTCGATGCCGTGCTGCCGCGTGACGGCGTATGGCTCGCCCATATGCAGGCCGCGATCGTCCTGGTCGCAGTCGCGATCGGCTACATCGTCTATATGCTCCGCTCCGGCCTCGGGCGCCGCGTCCAGCTCGACAAGGTTCGCCTGCGCGGGTTGTTCGGCCGCGGGCAGGCGAGGTTGAGCGCCGTGATCGCCCTGATGTACTGGATTTTCTTTGTCACGATGTCGGGGCTAATGATCAGCGGCGGCGCACTCTATTTCGGCTTCTACTCCGGCTACGACGTCGCGATGCTGCACTGGGTGGGGACTTGGGTGATCCTCGCCTTCGTCGTCCTGCATGTCCTGACCCAGTTCAAGAGCGGCGGCGCTGCGCAACTGCTGCGCATCTTTCGTCCCGCCCCGCTGCCTGCGCCGCCGCCACGGCTCGATGCCGTCGAACTATTGGGCCTCCTGGCCGAGCAGTCGGCGCGTTCGAAGGAATCCGAAAACGTCGATGTGCCGCCCAAGGTTTCGTCCCACCCGCTGCAGCCCCGCGCCGAGGTGCGCCGCGATCGGACGCCTGAAACAGACCCGGCGCCGCGACCCAACGCCGGCCCCGCACGATCGCGAAACCCGACCCTGCAGGCCAATGCGTTCGTGGTCGCGACCGCCGCCGCGATCACTGGCGCCTCGCTCATCGTAGCTACCGATCGGCTGGCGGTGGATAGTGTGCAGATTCGCCGCATCAACGCCGCCGACGCGCCGATCCTCGACGGCGACACGTCCGATCGGGCCTGGCGTGGCGTCAAGCCGTTTTCGCTGCTGACCGGCGAAGGCGGAAATTTCGACGGCAAAGGAGAAGCCAGAATCGAGGTCCGCGCGGTGCACGACGGCACCTATGCGTACTTCCTCTTCACCTGGCAGGATTCGACACGCTCGCTGAAGCACCTGCCGCTCGTCAAGGAAGCCGACGGATGGCACCTGCTTCATTCCGGCTTTCAGCTCGGCGACGAGCATCGATACAACGAAGACAAGTTTTCGGTGCTGCTGACCACCTCGGATGTCACGTTGGCCGGCGGCCGAACCTTTCATCCAGGGCCGCAGCCGGTCGCCGGCGCGCCGGCCACCATGAGCGGCCGCGGACTGCACTACACGGAGACCGGCTATGCCGACGTCTGGCAGTGGAAGGCGACGAGCGGCGCGACCGGATGGATGGACGACGCCCATTTCGGGCCTCCGTTGAATCCGACCCCGATGCAGGCGGCCAACGTCGTTCCGTACAAAGGCGGCTTCGCGCCCGACCCGGGAACGGCAAACTACCGGGACAATTTCACCGTCGAGGCCGACACGTCAGGCGGTCCGCGCCGCAGCCGCCTGGTCGCCCCGCTGCGCCTGCCCAAAGTCGTCGCCGCCACGACGGACGCGCTGGGGGATATCGACCTCGATCCCAACCACGGCGAAAGCGACGGCGCGCGCTGGTTCATGACCGAGAAGGATTCAGTTCCCTATTCGACCGACGTCGACGCCCGCATCCCGACCGGGACTGTGATCCCGGGCGTCATCCTGAGCGGCGAATTTTCAGGCGATCGCGCAGACGTTCGAAGTGCAGCCCGCTGGGCTTCCGGCCATTGGGCGCTCGAGGTGAAACGTCGGCTCGACACAACAAGCAAGTTCGACGTGCCGATCAGAAGCGGCGTCTTTATGCGGGTCGCCGCCTTCGATCACAGCCAGATCAGACATACACGGCACGTTCGGCCGATTCGTATCGAGGTGGAATAAATGTCAAAGATTTGCAAGGTCACGATCAATGACGAGCCGTTTCTGGCGAATCGCGGCGAGCTTCTGCTCGATTGGGCGTTGATGAACGGCGTCGATCTTCCGCACGATTGCCGCGCCGGAATCTGCGGCGCCTGCCGCGTGCGCCTGGTCGACGGCCAGGTGTTCGGCGGCCACAGCCGGGGCGACGACATGATCCATGCCTGCCAGGCCCGGATCGTCTCCGATCTCGAGATCGCGATCGAGGCCGCGCCCGAGCCGGTGGCGCTGTCGGCGGAAGTGGCGCAAACCGTTCAGCTCGCGCCCGACGTGGTTGGCGTCGACATCGAACTGCCGAAGCCGCTCGACTATCTTCCCGGCCAGTATTGCAAGCTGCAGTTTCAGGGCTTTCCGGCGAGGTCCTACAGCCCGACTTTTCCGCTGGAAGGCGCTCCCAACGATCACATGCTGCACTTTCACATCCGAAAGGTTACGGACGGGCTGGTATCCTCGGCGCTCGGCCAGGAAATCCGCGCCGGGCATCGCGTCAGACTGACGGGACCGTACGGCCGCGCCTTTTTCAGGAAAGGCCATGCCGGCCGCATCGTTCTCGTCGCCAGCGGCACCGGTTTCGCCCCGATGTGGTCGGTCGCGGTCGCCGCGATCATGGAGCAGCCGCAGCGCGAAATGGTCTTCATCGTGCAGGCCCGCAGCATCCGCTCGCTCTACATGCATGCCGCGCTGTGCCGGCTGGCGCTGTTTCCCAACGTCAGGCTGATCCCGATGGTGTCGGAGCCGCAACAGATCTCGCACGCCATTCAGAGCGGCAGGCCGACCGATCATCTGCCGAAGCTCACGCCGGACGACGTGGTCTATACCGCGGGCGCGCCGGCGATGACCGACGCCGTGGCGCGGATTGCAAAGGCCGCAGGCGCACGGTGCTACACCGACCCGTTCGTGCAGGAGCCCCGGACGGCCGAACAATCAGGGTTGATGTCGCGCCTCACCGGCTGGCTCAACGAGCCCAAAAGCGGGACTATCCCGCCACAACCGGCGCGAGAGGCGGCGCCGATGCCGCGAGGCGTAGCTGCGGTTGGCGCCGGCAACCGCTAGCCGGCGACAGGTTAGCCGTGGCGGTCATGCTGCGGGAGCCAGCAATTTCTCGCATCCGGTGCCAGTGATGATCGACGACACCGCTTGCCGCGCGGCGCCGTCGAGCTTGCCGTATTCCTCAGCCGGAGATCGCCGCGATATAGCGCTGGACGGACATCTCGAACGCCGCCTTTGCATTGTCGGCGATGTTGCGGCCCCACCATGCGCCGTAGATGCGGTCGAAGGCCAGCGGCCCGACCGCAGCCCAGATCCGCCGCACCGCCGCGGCGTTGAGCGGAATGTAGTTCGGAAAACTATACATGAAGCTGAGCGAGCGGCGATCCATCGCCACCATCGCGACGTCACCGGTGAGCAATGCACCCCTGCCCTCCGCGCCTGCGCGCCAGTGCATCACGGTGCCGCCGGCGAAATGTCCGCCGGTCCGCACCAGAACAATGTCGTCGGAGAGCCTGTGGCTGTCGCCGGTCCATGGCACGATGGCCGGGTGAGGCCGCGTGACAAGAGCGCGATCGTCGCCATGCAGATAGACCGGTGCGCCGCCGAACGCCTCACTCCAATCGGCGACCGCGCCATAGTAATGCGGGTGCGAGACGGCAATCGCCTTCAGGCCGCCGAGCGAGCGGACGTAGTCGATGGCTTCGCGGGTGACCAGCGGCAGGCAATCCCACATCACGCAGCCATCTGCCTCCCGCACCAGGAGCGCGCGTTGTCCGATCGCGAAAGATGGTTCCACGGCCAGTCCGGAAATGCCGAGATCGTCGCGCCAGACGAGCTTGTGGTGCGTCGCCAGTTCCTCGCGCGTGAGCCACGCCTGCCCCTTCCAGTTCACATATTGCCGCTCGTCCTCGCAGACCGGGCAGGCCCGCGGCGGCGCAGCGCTTTCGGGAAACTGGGCGCCGCATTGTTCGCAGGTCCATAGCGGCATAGCGTTGCTCCTGTTCGAGGCGTGGTCGGGCTGCGACAGAACTCGCGGCCGCACGACCAATCGGTCCAAATGCCAAGGATTCTGGCACGTTACGGGAAGTTTGGGTATTGCGGCCTGGAGGGACGGCGGATAGGCTTCGCTTGACGCCGACCGGATGGACCGGGTTCCGCGAAGTCGCGCGGGTACCCCGCCGTGATCGTCCTGGTTGTCCTAACCTGGGAGCATTTTGCTGCGACCGATTTGTGCGGGATACCATCTTCATGAGGCGCAAGATCGCCGCAATTCTGGTAGCCCACATCGCCGACTACGGCAGGTTGGTCGCCGATGACGAAGAAGAGACGCTGCGGCGAATGGCGTCGTGTCGAACCACCATTGACGACTTCATTGCGATAGCTGGCGGCCGCATTTTCAATACCGCGGGCGATGCACTTCTTGCAGAATTCCCCAGCGCGGTCGAAGCGGTGCGCTGCGCCATCGACATCCAGGAAAGCCTGCGCACGCGGAACCTCGCTTATCCGGCCAGCCGGCAGATGAGCTACCGCATCGGCATTGGCATCGGCGACGTAGTCGAGCGCGAGGGCGATCTGCTCGGCGATGGCGTCAATATCGCCGCGCGCCTCGAAGGCCTGGCCGAAGTTGGCGGCATCTGTATTTCACGCGCGGTGCATGAGCAGGTGACCGGCAAGCTGTCCGCGCGATTTATCGACATCGGCGCGCGGAATGTGAAGAATATTCCGGCGCCGGTCCATGCCTATATCGTGGCGACGTGGGACGATGGCCGATCTTATGGGGCGCCGCAAGCGACTGCCACTCCGGCAAGCGCTAAATCGTGGCTTTCGGTCGCACTCATCGGTGCCGTCGCGCTATGCACTGCGGCTTTCGCTTTCTTGTCTGCAACCCAGAGGCCCGATGGCAAGGCTTCGTTGAGCCCAACTGCTGCCGCAGCATTGCCGCCAGTGTCAACGACCCCACCTCCGACATCGTCATCGGCTGCTACATCGTCACCACCTCCGGCAACGTCAACGCCCGCCCCAGCCATCCGTCGCACCAGTTCGGCTAAAAACGAAGCGGAGGTTACAAAGCGTTCCTTTCAATCCTGCAAGGATCTTGCGACCCAACGCGGTTGGGGTGGCAATGAATCGCTCGGAAAGACAGCCTTTATCACCGCATGCATGAAAGGCGATCTTGATTGAGATCGACTCCTGCCTTCGCGTTCCGGTGCCCGAGTTCGACCGCGACTGAGCAGTGACCTAATACCCGATCGCCGCCCCATCGCTGCGCGGGTCGGAACCGCCGCTCAACATGCCGTTCTGCCGGCCGATCGTGATGCCGTGCGCGTGACCGGCCATTTCGTTCCAGGCGCCCCAGCGGTTGATCGCGTGGCCGCGTTGTGCGAGCGCATCGATCGTGCTTCCGGGAAAGCGGCTCTCGATATGCAGCGTGTCGCGCGCCTCGCCGAGCGCGAAGCGGCCGGACAGGAACCGCGGCGTCTCGATCGCTTCCTGGATGTCGAGACCGAAATCGATCATCGCCGAGTAGAGCTGCATCTGGATCTGCGGCTGGCCGTCCGCGCCCATGCAGCCAAGCACGCTCCAAAGCTTGCCGTCGCGTTTGGCCATTGAGGCAATCAGCGTATGCAGCGGGATCTTGCCCGGCTCGAGCCGATTGGGGTGGTTGCGATCGAGCGAGAAATAGGCGCCGCGGTTTTGCAGGATGACGCCGGTGTTTCCCGCAACCACGCAGGAGCCGAAGGCGCCATACAGGCTTTGAATCAGCGACGCCGCATTGCCGTCGCGATCGGCGGCGGCGACATAGACCGTATCGCCGGACAGGCTGCCGAATGACGGCACCATGTCCCATTTCAATGCCGACCTTGCGTCGATCAGCCGGCCGCGCTCGGCCGCGTATTCTTTCGATATCAGCCGCTCGACCGGCACATCGGCAAACGAGGGATCGGCGAGCACCTGATCGCGGTCGTGATAGGCGATCTGCTTGGCCTGTACCAGGAGATGGACATGGTCGGGCCCGAGGAAATCCTTTCGATGTAGTTCATGCGGCGCGACGAGGTTGAGCATTTCGAGCACGGTAAAACCCTGCGTCGGCGGCGGCGTGTTGAAGACCGTGACGTCGCGGTAGCGGCCAACAAGAGGCTCGCCCCAGACGGCCTTTTGCCGGCTGAAATCGGTAATGCGAAACAGGCCACCCGCGGCTTCCGAGAAGCGCGCCATCTCGGCGGCGACTGGCCCTTCATAAAATCCAGACCACCCGTCATCCGCGATCGATTGCAGCGTGCGCGCTAGATTTGCGTTGGCAAGCTTCGTGCCCGACCGCACTGCCGTCCCATCGGGAAAGAAAAGCGCTGCGGCCTCTTGATCCCGCACCAGATCGTCGCGCGTCATCTCGATGAAGCTGGCAAGGCGGCCGGTGACCGGAAAGCCGTCGCGCGCGTAGCCGATGGCGCTTTCCAGCACACGCCGGAGCGGCAGCCGCCCATGGACGCTGTGCGCTTCGATCCAGCTCGCCACCGCGCCCGGCACCGTCAGGGTCGCCGGCACGATACCCCGAAGCGGGATCTCATTCAGCCCGCGCGCTTCGAGCGAAGAGAGCGTGGCGCCCTCCGCCGCCTTGCCGCCGCCATTGAGGTAGCGGATCTCGCCGCTCGCGCCGTCATGAATCAGCCAGAACGCGTCGCCGCCGAGACCGGTCATGTGCGGATAGACGACCGCGAGCACCGCGCTGGTCGCAATCGCAGCATCGATCGCGGAGCCGCCGGCGCGAAGCACGTCAAGGCCGGCCGCGGAGGCGAGCGAATGCGGCGACGTCACCATGCCGTTTGAGGCAAGCGTGGCGGGCCGGCCGGTACGAATGTCCAATTCAAGCCCCCGATATGCAAGCCGTCAGGCGCGGATCCGTTTGATCATGTAATTGTCGTAGGTGGCCTCGCAGACCTGATGCCATTGGTACTGTTCGTTCCGGAATGCGATCGTCGAATCGTAGAGCGCCTTGAACTTCGCGTTCTTTGCGGAGACCTCGGCAAACAGCTCGTTCGTCGCCTTGAACGATGCATCCAGGATGTCGGCCGACAACGGCCGCAATTGCGCACCGGCCGCAACCAGGCGCTTGATGGCAGACGCGTTGCGAGCGTCGTATTTGGCGGTGAGGTCGGCTGCGACCTGGCCTGCAGCAATTGTCACCATGTTCTGGTAGAGCTTCGGCAGCTCGGCCCATTTCGCGCTGTTGATGTAAAGGAAGCCGTTGGCGTATCCTTCCCACCAGCCGGGATAGTAGTAATAGGGCGCGACCTTGAGGAAGCCGAGCTTCTCGTCATCGTAGGGACCAATCCACTCGGCGGCGTCGATCGTGCCCTTTTCGAGCGCCGGATAGATGTCGCCCGGAGGAATCTGCTGCGGCACAACGCCGAGCCGGCTCAACACCTGCCCCGCCACGCCGCCGACGCGGAATTTGAGGCCCTTGAGATCATCGAGCGTCTTGATCTCCTTGCGGAACCATCCGCCCATCTGCGCGGTCGTGTTGCCGAACGGGATGCCCAGAATGCCGAACGTGCCGTAGAGCTCGTTGAGCATGTCGAGACCGCCGCCATAGGCGAGCCAGGCATTCATCTGTCGCGTGTTGAGGCCGAACGGAACGGCGGTGCCGAACGCAAACGCAAGGTCCTTGCCGATGTAGTAATAGGAGGCGCTGTTCCCCATCTCGACGGTGTTGTTCGCCACCGCATCGAACACCTGAAATGCCGGCACGATCTCGCCCGGACCGTATACGCTGATCTGGAATTTCTGGTCCGACAGATCGGCGATCGCCTTCGCAAACATCTCGCAGGCACCGTAGAGCGTATCGAGCGTCTTCGGAAATGATGTGGTGAGACGCCAGCGCAAGGCGGGCGTGGACTGGGCGATGGCGGGCACCGCGACGGCGGTAGAGGCGACCGCGGCGCCAGCAACTTTGAGGAGCTTCCTGCGATTCATGGTCAGTCTCGTTCGATGAAATGAAAAGCTGACGGCGGGCCTTCAGCCGCAGCACGAATCCTTATCCCTGTTGTCGCGGCTCGCGCTGTTGCGATCAGGCGGCAGATCCATCGCCGGATTCTCGGCAAAGAAGCCGTTCGGCTTCAGCGTGAAGCCGACATATTCGACCGGCATCACCGGAAAGTCTTCGGGGCGGCAGACATGCGTCGCCCCGAAACTGTGCCAGACTACGATATCCTGGTTTTCGATCGAACGATTTTTCGCAACATATTTCGGCAGGCCGTCGCCGCCGGCATGCTGGTTCGGAAACTCGCCGCTGGCGTAGCGCTCGTCGGGTGCATAGCGCGTCACCCAGATGTGCTTGGTCGCAAAGCCGCCGCGCGAGGTCATGTAGCAGCCCTCCTGCGCAAGCATGACCGGCGCGCTGTGCGCCAGCAGCTTGTAGGCCGTCGGGCCGCCGACGCTGTTCTTTTGATTGGGATTGTTGATCTTCCAGTACCGCCCTGTCCGACCGTCGGCCTCGCGGACCGCGTCGCGCTCGCGAGAGAGAAGGCGCGACGTAGTATCGAACACGTTGCCGTACGGGTTGTCCGTTCCCCACGGCCGCGGCCGGAACTCGTGCTCGGTGACAGTATTGCCCTCGCCGTCCAGCATCATGTGCAGTCGCGCGTTGAAGAAATGCTGGTGGGTGGGCCCGCCGAGGTTTTCGTCCACCATGCCGCCCCACGGATAGGGCTTGCCCGGCGCGATCGCCGCCGTCTGGATGATACCGGTGAGCTTGACTTCGAGCTGAATGGTGCCGTCCTGGTAAAAGTACCAGAAGAAGCCGTAGTCGTAGTTTCCAACCGTCGTGAAGAACGAGATGACGAGCCGCCGCGAGCGCCGCACCTCGAAGGTCTCGTTGCGGAATTCGTAATGCTTCCAGAGGATGCCGTAATCCTCTTCGTGCAGGCAGATCGCATTCTTCATGATCGCGGGCTTGCCGTAATCGTCGGCGACCGGCACGTCGAAATAATGGATGTGACCGAGGCAGTCGCAGCCGAGTTCGAGCGCGTTGGCGAGCTTGCCCAGTCCATACTCCCCGGCGTCAAACGCGCATTTCCAGAAATGGTTCGCGGTCGGATCGGCGTAGGGCACGATCATGTCGGTGACACTGGCCCGATAGATGATCGGCCGCTCGCGCGCACCGTCGCGAAACGATATCTGGTGAAGCACGAGGCCCTCGCGCGCGGTCCAGCCGACGCGGAACGACCAGTTCTGCCAAGAAACCTTCCATCCCTCGACCATAAAGCTCGGGCCGTCCTTCTGCACGACATCCAGCGGCTTGACGTCGTTGCGCGTTTGCGGGATCGAGGCGCGGTCGTAGTTGCGCGATTTTTTCGGGATCGGAATGATTTCGGGCTCGTCGACCAGATGGACGATCCTGTTCTCGATCAGGTCAACGAGCGCGACCACGCCTTCGATCGGGTGCGCGTAGCCATTGTCCTTGAGATCCCTGCGCCAGTAGGACACGGCGCTGACCAGCCTGCGGCCCTTTTCCACCTGGCGGTCGAAATAGCCGGCTGAAAACGGATCGACCTGAACCAGCTCGATATCCTCATCCTTCAGGCCGCGTCGCTTCATCGCACGCCGCCAGTCCGCGTCGGCCTTGACGATGTCGCCGACCTTGAAGACTTCCTCGATCGTGATCGGCGGCTGGCCGTAAGGATGGGCCTTGGTCGAATACTCCAGCCATTCCGTCACGCGCCTCGAATCGAGATCTACCGTCGCGACATGCGTTGCACCGGTCTTGCTGTCGAACAAGGTGACGGCGGCCCGCCGTGGACGTGCGCCAGCCGGCTTCCATCCGAGCACGTCGGATTTGGCCGGCTCTTCGAGCTGCACGTGCGTAAATCGCGCGTGCGGGCCGAGCCGCTTTTCCGTCCTCAATATTTCGGACGCCAGCGCGACTTCGGTCTCGCTGAGCGGGTCGAGCGGATGACCGGCATCTACGCCGGCGGATGGCTTTGTACGTACCATATCGGACCGAATTCCCCCTAGGGTTTCTGGCCACAGCCTACGGCGGCCCGAGGCGCCGCGTCTTGAATGAACCTGCCACGTCCGGCCGGTTCGGCCCTTGCCAGAGCCACCAATCCTGGGCGACGCTGGAGGACCACAAACCGGATCTCGTTCGCACGATGCCCATCAGCGTCTCCACCGACCCGATCCGTCCGACCGAGCGGACCGCCTATTGGACCGAGGCGATCTGCCGGTCATTCGCCAATGTCGAGACCAGGCCGCTCGGCTCTGCGATCGTCAGTGGCCACTTCGAGTTCGTCGAGATCGGCGACGCCAAGCTTGTCCGCTTCGATAGCAGCCCGCAATGCTACACCCGCGACGCCAGGCTCGTGAGCCGGGCCGGCTCCGACGAATTCATGTTCGATTTCCAGCGCCGCGGGCGAAGCGCGATGGTGCAAGCCGGCAACGAAGGTACGATCGATCCGGGATACGGCGTGCTCTACGATGCACGACGCCCGTTCGAGGACCGGCTGTTCGGTCCCGAGCAACGCGCGGAATTGCTGATCGCGACGGTGCCCGCCGCGTCCCTGTTGCGATCCATTCCCGAGGCGGAGCGGCTTTGTGCAAAACCCATCCCCTTGTCCGGAACGGTGGCCCGCTCGATTGCCGCCCTGGTCCGCGACGCAATCTCCAGTTCATCCGCGCCGGCCAAACAGGACGCGCCTGATATCGCGGCCTATCTATCGGCCCTGCTGCACCTTGCCGTCGGCGCCAGCCATCAACTCACCCGCCCGGGTCTGTTTGGTCTGATCGACATCCATCTAAGGGCAAATATCGCCAGCGCCCGGCCTGCGCCGGCGCTTGCCGCCCAATTCGGCATCTCCGAGCGGACGTTTCATCGCATCTTTGCCGACCGCGAAACCACATTCGAACGGCATGTTCTTCATCTGCGCGTCGAGCTGTTTCGAAATCTGCTGCGGCAGAAATCACTGACCGGGACTTCGATCGCGAGACTTGCGCATCAGTGCGGCTTCGCCGATGCCGCCCACGCGACCCGCACATTCAAGAACAGATTTGGCGCCACGCCGCGAGACTTTCGCGAAGGGGCGCCGGCCGGGCCTTAGTCCACTGCTCGCTCAAGCGGCAACGGCCCGCGACAGCGAATCCAGCTTTGCCGTAAGCGCGGCGCCGTCGGGTGCTGCGCGCAGTGGCGCGCGGACCCGCAGCCAGCCGGCATCGCCGGTCTGCTCGGCGAGGATAGCCTTGAGCGCTGGCGTAAACGGCAGGTCGGCGATGACCGAGAGCACGGCGCGCATCTGCGGCTCCGCGTCTCCGCCATCCAGCATGGCCCGGACCAGATGGGGGACGATGTTGCCAAGGCCACAGATCGTGCCGGCGCCGCCCTGCGCCATCGCGCGGGCGATATCGACCTCGTTGCCCACGGTGATCGCCAGATCCGGCGCAGCGGCGCGAAACGCCTGAAACTGTTTGAAATCGGCGCTGCTGTCCTTGAGGCCCGCGACGATCTCTCCGTAATGCGCACGGAGACTGGCCGCCACCGACGCCGGCACGCCGACGCCCGAGGTCTGCGGAATATGATAGAGCGTGGCTCGCAGCCGATCGTCGGCGACGTCATCCAATATGGCGGCGAACGCGTCCTCGATGCCTTCCGCACTCGCGTCACGATAGAAATAAGGCGGCAACAACAACATATGTCTCAATCCCAGACCCAGCGCCGAGCGGGTGAGCGCGACGCTATCGGTCAAGGCCGGAAAGCCGCTGCCTAGACCCATGCGTGACGCCGGGATGCCTGCCTTCAAAAGCGCTTCGACGGTTGCAAGCCGTTCCGCCGCGCTGAACGACGTCCCCTCGCCGGTAGTACCAAACAGCACCACGCCGTCGACCTTCTTCGCGAACAATTGGAACACATGTCGCGCCAGCCGGAGATGATCCACCGAGTCGTCGGCCGACAGCGGCGTCGGCGTCGCTACCCAAAAGCCACGGATCGCATCGGTCATTATTCGCTCCCTTGTCGCCGGAACCGGTGCCCCGCCATCCGTCGGTGTTGACACTTCTTGTATCTTACATACAAGATAGCCTCAAGGGGGATTTCGGGAGCGGAAACACCGCTTTCCGGTCCACGGCGCGGCACGTACCGCGAAGAAACGGGCACGCCATGCACGCCATGAAACGCGACGAAGGCCGGGAAGCGCTCAGCCAGTTGCAGCGGAAGCTCGGCGCCCAGGCCGTTCTGCTCGGCGCCGACGTGCCGGCACGCAATGGCAACGACTGGAGCGCAAGCCTGCCGCAGACTCCGCTCGCCGTCGTGCGCCCGGTCGATGCCGCCGGCGTATCTGACGCGGTTCTCGCCTGCCGAAAGGCCGGACTGTGTTACGTGCCACAGGGTGGACTGACCGGTCTGTGCCGCGGCGCTTCGCCGGAGGCCGGCTGGGTCGCGATCTCGCTGGAACGCATGGTCGGCATCGAGGAAATCGATCCGGCGAGTGCCACCATGACGGTGCGGGCCGGGACGTCGCTCGAGACCATTCAGAAGGCGGCCGACGAACGCGGCATGTTTTTTCCGCTCGATCTCGGTTCGCGAGGTTCTTGTGCGATCGGTGGCAATCTTTCCACCAATGCCGGCGGCAATCGCGTCATTCGATACGGCATGACGCGCGAACTGGTGCTCGGTCTCGAGGTGGTACTGCCCGACGGCACCATCATGACCAGCCTCAACAAGCTCATCAAGAACAACGCCGGCTACGACCTGAAGCATCTCTTCATCGGGTCGGAGGGCACGCTCGGTATCATCACCCGCGTGGTGCTCAAGCTGTTTCCAAAACCGCGTTCGACGATGGCCGCGCTCTGCGCCGTTCCGGATTATGCGGCGGTGCTCGCGCTCCTGAACGAAGCGCGCAGCGGGCTCGGTCCGCTGCTATCCGCTTTCGAAGTGATGTGGCCCGACTACTGGGACGTGATCACGACGCGCGCGGGCGTCCGCTCGCCGGTCGGCACCGGTCACGGCCTCTATGTACTGGTCGAGGCGCAGGGCACCGACGAGGCAACCGATGCGCCGCGGTTCGAGGCCTGGCTTGCGGACCTCCTGGAACGCGGGATGCTGAGCGATGCGGCGGTGTCGCAATCGGTCGCGCAGACGCAAGGTTTCTGGGCGGTGCGTGACATCTGTTCGGAATTCGGCCAGGTGCTCGGCCCGCACATCCCCTACGATATCGGCCTCGCCGTCGCGGGCATGGACGAATTCGTCCGGCGCTGCAAGGCAGCGCTTGCATCCGGCATTCCCGGTTGCGACAGCGTCTATTACGGGCATATCGGCGACGGCAATCTGCACCTGGTGTCGTGGGTGCCGGGACTCTCCGTCGACCAACAGCCGAAGGAAGAAATGGACCAGATCGTCTACGGCCTGGTCCGCGAGATGGGCGGCAGCGTCTCGGCCGAGCACGGCATCGGAACGCTAAAGAAGAAGTGGCTCGGGCATGCCCGCAGTGAAGCCGAGATTGCGCTGATGCGCACGCTGAAGGCTGCGCTTGATCCCGATCGCCTCCTCAATCCGGGAAAAGTGATCTGATCGATCCGCAGGTCGCAGGCGGCGCAGCAAAGGAAACGGGGCGGTGACGCCATGAAATCATTCAAGCTCGATACGCCAAAATCGCTGTCGCAGAAGGTGATGCTGCGGTTGCGTCAGGCGATCATCGAAGGCGAATTGGAACTCGGCTCCATCATCGCCGAGGAGATGCTCGCGCAATCCTTTGGCGTCAGCCGCACGCCGGTTCGCGAAGCCATGAGCCTGCTGCAGGCGCAGGGGCTCGTCGTGGTGAAGCCGCAGGTCGGCAGCTTCGTCTTCACACCGAGCGCCGCCGACATCGACGAGCTCTGCACCTTCCGTATCCTGATCGAGCCCAAGGCGGCCGAACTCGCCTATCGGCATGACCGCGACGGCGCGCTGAAAGCGCTGACGGCGGCAGTCGCGGACATGAAGCAGGCGGTGGCGGCAAAGGATACGCTCGCCTACGGCTCGGCGGACACCGCATTCCACGACGCCCTGTTTGTCCATTGCGGCAATCATTATTTGATGCAGTCCTATCAACTCATCGCAGGGCGGACCGCCGCGCTGCGCACCAATTTGAGTTCGCCGATCGACGTCCAGACGCCGGCGTCATTCGATCAGCACCGCGAGTTGCTTGATCTGTTCGAGCGCGGGAAGTTCGAAGGCTTTACGAAACTGATGACGGTGCACATCACCAATTCCGGCCACGCCTACGCGCACGCCCTGGAAGTGGCGTGAGCTTACCGTTCTATCCGGTCAAGCCTCACAATAACTGCGATACCAGGCCGCAAACCTGTGGATGCCGTCCTCGATCGGGGTCGCCGGGCGAAAATCCACGTCACGTACGAGGTCATCGACATCGGCATAGGTCGTCGGCACGTCGCCCGGCTGCATCGGCAGCAGTTCCTTGTTGGCCTTGCGCCCGAGCTCCTGTTCGAGGATATCGAGCACACGCAGCAATTCCTGCGGCTTGTTGTTGCCGACATTGTAGATGCGCCAGGGGGCGATGCTCGATCCCGGGTCTGGAATTCCGCCCAGCCCGGCCTGCCCGACCTGCGGCGCACGGTCGATCAGGCGGACCAAAGCTTCCGTCACGTCGTCCACATACGTGAAGTCGCGAAGCATCCGGCCGCCGTTGAACAACTTGACCGGATCGCCGCGGACGATCGCGTCCGCAAACACGAACAGCGCCATGTCGGGGCGATACCAGGGGCCGTACACCGTGAAGAACCGCAAGCCGGTGCAGGGTATCCCGTAGAGATGGCTGTACGAATGCGCCATCAACTCGTTGGCCTTCTTGCTCGCGGCATAGAGGCTGATCGGATGGTCCACGTTGTCGTGTACCGAGAACGGCAGCTTCCGGTTGGCCCCGTAGACAGACGACGAGGACGCGAACAGCAAATGACGGCAGCCATTGTGCCGGCATCCCTCCAGAATATTGGTGAAGCCGACCAGATTGGCGTCGACATAGGCGTGTGGATCTCTCAGCGAATATCGCACGCCCGCCTGCGCGGCCAGATGGATGACGACGGGAAATCGATAGCGCGCGAACAGCGCCGGCATCGCCACGCGGTCTGCCACGTCCAATTTTTCGAACTGAAAGCGCGGGTCGGCTCTGAGGATATCGAGCCGGGCCGCCTTCAGCCGCGGATCATAATAGGAATTGAGATTGTCGACCCCGACGACGCGGTGGCCGGACTGCAGCAGCCGCTGCGCCACGTGGAATCCGATGAAGCCCGCGGCTCCCGTTACCAGAATTGCCTGATCCGGCATTATCATCCGTGCATCCTCAACCAGCCGATGTCATGGCGGCGCATCAGGGTCAGTACGCCACCGATTTCGGCCGACCAACGCCGCAGTACAGAAAGCCGTTCCGCTCCACCTCCTCCGGGGAGTAGATGTTGCGCAGATCGACGATGACGGGGCAGGCCATGATGGTGGACAATTCCTTCAGATCGAGCGCGCGGAACTGCTCCCATTCCGTGACGATGACGAGCGCGTGGCATCCCCTCGCGCAACGGTAGGCGCTCTCGCAGAAGGTGACGTTCTCGAACACCTTCTTCGCCTGCTCCATGCCGACGGGATCGAAGATCCGAACCTCGGCTCCCATGTCCTGCAGCGCGGTGACCAGCGGAATCGACGGCGCGTCACGCATATCGTCGGTATCGGGCTTGAAGGTTACGCCGAGCACCGCAATGGATTTTCCCCGCAGATTGCCGCCAAACGCGTTGGCGACCTTGCGCGCCATCGCCCGCTTGCGCTGGTCATTGACGGCAACCACCGTTTCCACGATTCGTACCGGCGATTCATTATCCTGGCCGGTCTTGATCAGCGCCATCGCATCCTTTGGAAAACAGGAGCCGCCGAAGCCCGGGCCTGCGTGCAGGAATTTCTGACCGATCCGGTTGTCGAGGCCGATCCCGCGCGCGACTTCCTGCACGTTGGCGCCGACCTTTTCGGCAAGGTCCGCAATCTCGTTGATGAAAGCAATCTTGGTGGCAAGGAAGGAGTTGGCGGCATATTTCGTCAGTTCGGCGGTGCGGCGGTCGGTATAGAGGATCGGCGATGCATTGAGATGAAGCGGCCGGTACACCTCGGCCATCACGCCGCGGGCGCGCGCGTCATCCGTTCCGATCACGATCCGGTCTGGATGCTTGAAGTCGCGGATCGCCGCCCCCTCGCGCAAGAACTCGGGATTCGAGACGACGGCCACCGTGGCTTCCGGATTCTCTTCGCGGATGATGCGCTCGACCTCGTCGCCGGTGCCGACCGGAACCGTCGACTTGGTGACCACCACCGCTCGCTCCGGAAGCACGCCCGCGATCTCGCGCGCCGCCGCATATACATAGGACAGATCGGCATGGCCGTCACCGCGACGCGACGGCGTGCCGACCGCGATGAACACCACCTCCGCTTCGCTGACCGCCGACTTCAGGTCGCTCGCAAATGACAGGCGGCCCTGCCCGACATTTCGTGCTACCAGCTCGGCAAGTCCCGGCTCGTGAATCGGCATCTCTCCGTTGTTGAGGCTGGCGACCTTCTCCGCGTTGCTGTCGATACAGACGACCTGATGCCCAAAATCGGAAAAACACGCCCCTGACACCAGCCCGACATAGCCGGCGCCAATCATCGCTATATGCATTACGGTTCCTGTCTGAAAAGCCGCGCGCGGCCTTGGCCGCGCCGACGGATGGCCGGTGAAGCGACGAGCTAGCTAGCTGCTCAATATCGATTCACCGTCGAGATGACGAGGAAAGAAAAAGAAGTTGTTGACGTAGAACCGTCCATCCTTGCGGCCGCCATCCGGCCGCAGCGCGCCGGCATCCTGGAACCTGTGGGAATCGAACTGCTCCACGCCGATCACGTCGTTGTCCTTCAGGAAGAACCCGCGATAGGATTTACTCCGGAAGAATTCGAACACCAGGCGTGTCGCCTCGGCGCGATGGCGGTCTTCCGCCTCCACCAAAAATACCGGCTGGCAACGCTCCAGAAGTTCGACGGCGCCGTTCAGGACATTCAGCTCGTGGCCTTCGACGTCGATCTTTACGAACGCCACATCCTGATCGATCACAGCATCAAGCCGCGCAATCGGCACATGGGCAGAGACTATTTTGGCCGATGAATCGTTTCGCGCCTCCAGCGAAGCAAGCCCATACACCAGGCCGTCATCGCCCTGCGGGATGAACAGCTCGGCATCGCCGTCATGGTCCGACAGCGCGATCTCGTGGATACTCACATTCCGCGCCGAGGTTCGGCGCAGCAGCCTTGCCATCTGCTGCGAAGGCTCGAAGGCATGTACTTGCCGGGAAAGGCGCGCCAGCCGCCGCGTGTACAGGCCACAATTGGCGCCGACGTCGACCGTCACCGCATCATCGGGAATCACCTTTTCGAGATAAGACAGTTCCCGCTCCGCCGATTTGGGGCGCTTCATGAAATGCCATTGCAGCCAGACCGAAGGAAACGCGTCCTTCACCAGCTCCTTGACCTGTTGCTTTGCGTTCATCGCCGCCTCCCTTGGTGTCGCACGCACAGAATTCGCTGCGACGTGCGTCGTCCTCGATGCGGATGCCGCCCCCCACCCGGCCGCACCTCAGACGCGGTCATAGATGTCCTGTACGCGAACGATGTCGTCCTCCCCGAGATAGCTGCCGGACTGGACCTCGATCAGATTGAGCGGAACCTTTCCGGGATTCTCCAGGCGATGCATGCATCCCAGGGGAACGAAGATCGATTCGTTCTCGCGCAGCAGGATTTCTTCGTCGTCGCGCGTGACAATCGCGGTGCCGTTCACCACGACCCAGTGTTCGGCGCGGTGATAATGTTTCTGCAGCGACAGCTTGGCGCCGGGATTGACGGTAATCCGCTTGACCTGAAACCGCTCCCCGGCATGGATCGACTGATAATAGCCCCAGGGCCGATGGACGCTGTGGGTCTGGGTCGCCGACCGATGGCCGTTTGCCTTCAGACGCTCGACCAGCTTTCCGACATCCTGGTCGCGCTTCCGGCTGGTCACCAGCACCACATCAGGCGAGGTAGCGATGACGAGATCCTCGACGCCGAGCGCTGCGACCAGTTGGCCGTCGCCGCGGACATAGCAGCCGGAGGTGTCTTCCATCACCGCATCGCCAATCACCACATTGCCCGACGGATCCTTTTCCGCCATCGACCACAACGCCGACCAGCTTCCGACATCGCTCCAGTCGAAGGTCGCGGGAACGACGACCGCATTGTCGGTCTTTTCCATGATCGCGTAGTCCATCGAGATGGTCGGGCAGGCCTCGAACGCCTGCTCCTCGAGGCGAAGAAAATCGAGATCGCGGGTCGCGCCCGTCAGCGCCTTGCGGCAGGCGGCGAGAACCTCCGGCGCCCGATGCGCCAATTCGTCGATGAACTGGCGCGCTGGCAGCAGGAATATGCCGCTGTTCCAGACATGCTCGTCGCAGGCCAGCAGGCGCTCGACCGTCACCAGATCCGGCTTCTCGACGAAGCCGGCCACGTTGCGAATGGAGGAAGCAGCGTCCAGTTCGTCGCCCATCCGGATATAGCCGAACCCGGTCGCCGCCGATGAAGGCCGAACGCCGAACAGAACGAAGCGGCCGTACCGCGCGGCCGTGACGCCCGTCGATATCGCGGCGCGAAACGCGGCGTGATCGCGCACCCAGTGATCGACCGGCATCGCCAGGATCACGGCGTCCGGATCGCTTTCGCTGGCGAGCAACGCTGCAACCGCAACCGCAGGCGCGGTATTCCTTCCGAACGGCTCGAGCACGATGGTTGGACGATCGACGCCCACCGCGCGCAACTGCTCGCCGATCGCGAAACGATGCTCACCGTTTGCGATCACCATCGGCTCAGTAAACAGCGAACGGTCGTCGACGCGCAACGCCGTCTGCTGCAGCAGGGTGTTTTCGCCGAGCAGCGAGAGCAGCTGCTTGGGGTAGGTCTCGCGCGACAGCGGCCACAGCCGCGAGCCGGCGCCGCCTGACAGGAGAACGGGTACGATTCGGCCGTGCGGCTCGATCATCGCCATGGCATGGTCCTTCGATGTCTTGACGTTGGTCAGAATCCGCTTCCCGACAGGAATTCCTTGCGGATCGTGCGGATGATGATCATGACGTCCATGCGCAGTGACCACTGCTCGATGTAATGCAGGTCGTAATCAATCCGCGAGACCGCAGGCCCGAACTCGGCCGTGCTGCCCCTGCAGCCGCTGACCTGCGCGAGCCCGGTAATACCGGGCCGCGCCGTATGGCGCTGAAAATAATATGGCACGAGGTCTTCGTAGGGCAGATCCGCGGCCAGCATTCCCGGAACGTGCGGCCGCGGCCCGACCAGCGACATGTCGCCCTTGATCACGTTGATCAGTTGCGGAATCTCATCGAGGCTGGTCTTGCGCAGAATTCGCCCCACCGGCGTCACGCGCGCATCGCCCTGGACCGTCTGCCTTACGCCGCGCACATCACCGGCATCGTTACGCATGGTGCGGAACTTGTAGATCTTGAAGCGGCGGTTTCGATAGCCGTAGCGGTATTGAAAGAACAGCACCGGGCCCGGCGACGTCGTCTTGATCGCCACGGCAATCGCAATCAGGAGAGGCGCGAAAAACAGCAATGCGCCGCCTGCCGCGGCGATGTCGAAGACGCGCTTTGCGATCGACGACGACGGCTCAGTCCGCGCGGCACGGCGCGAACGCCGGCGGCCTCGATACGCACGATGCGTACCGCCGCCGGCAAACTCGACAGGACGGACCGAAATCTGAGTCCGCTCTCTCCGAATCGGCGTGACGTTGTTCCGATCGAAGTTGGCTGTCACGATCGAGGCCATGACTCTCCTCTCTGCTGGAACCGGACTGTGGCCGAGCACGTCGAATTGCCCGGCACCGCGCGTGACGATTTCGCAGCAGCGAATGTCAGCACTTTCGAAGTCGCAAAGACTTTCCAAAATCTTGAGCGAAATTTGGCACGAAAGTGAAATAGGTCTCGCATGACGCCGGAACTGAATCGCGCGCGCGATTGTGCGACGCGATATTCTGGTTTGTTCGGAGGCGCTTAGTTTCGATTTGCCCGGTTAACGGGATGCGTGTGACTCGACGCTGCTATGCATATTCGAAAACCGCGGAACAAAATCCATTATTCGATTCTCGACGTTCAATTGAACAAATTCAGCGTCGCTATAAGGGCAACAAATGGCCGTCACGCCGTTGTCTTGAACGAGATCGTTCATCGAAAGCTAGCGATCCACCACAGCCTGACGACAGACGGAGACTGAAGCGCACGAGCTGGTGCGATGATCGCCAGGCTTCGAAGAAAAAACAGAGACGGCAGCGATTCGCGAGCCGTCCACCTCGCGGAACGCTTCCGGGGAGGCGCCCATGATGGCCGAACGTCTGCACAGCCGCGCGCTGGTGCCGCACGACAGAGTGCTGCCTGACCGCAAGCTCAGGAACCGAATCATCATCGGGAATGTGATAGCGTGGGTGGCGATCGTTATCTTGATCGCTCTGCTCTTTTTCTAGACACCTCGCCTCGGCGTACTGCGTGATGGATTGACCGCCACCCGGTTCCATGATCGACATCGCACACCATGCAACAGATGTCCGCAGCACCTTCGCGCTCCGTTAACGCTTCAGCGCCAGCCGATACACGCATCTATGCGGTCGGTGACATCCACGGCCGGGCCGACCTTCTGAGCGAAATCACTGCGCGCATCGACGACGACATCCGGCGCAGACCGATTGCGCATACGGTCGAAATCTATCTCGGCGACTACATCGATCGCGGACCGCACTCCAGGACGGTGATTGATTTGCTCGCGGTTCGTCTGGTTGCCAATAGCGCCGTGTGTCTGCGCGGCAACCACGAAGCTGTGATGGAAGGGTTCCTTCAGGATCCGGCCATCCTGCAGCACTGGCTGCCATTGGGCGGCATGCAGACGCTTGCATCCTACGGCATCGAGCTGCACGACGACACCGAGACAGCTCTCGACCTGCATCGCCGCCTTCTCGATGCGTTCCCCCGTGCCCACGAATTGTTCATGCAGTGTTTGCGCAATCAGTTCAGTTGCGGCGACTTCCTGTTCGTTCACGCCGGCATTCGCCCGGACATCCCGATCGCGCAGCAGGATGTTAACGACCTGATCTGGATTCGGAACGAGTTCCTCGACTCCACGCTGGATCACGAAAGATTCATCGTGCACGGTCACACGCCGGTGCCGCGTCCGGATATCCGCCACAACCGAATCAACATCGATACCTGCGCGTGGCGAACGGGAACCCTGACCTGCATCGCGATCGAAGGATCGACGATCCTCTTTTTGTGATGTGCGCACACGCGTTTTGTGATGCGCGCACGCGATTGCGAATTCGATGGAACTCGCGCATCACATTCTTTCGCCTTGTTTTCCTTTCTATGATCGGAGGCTGTACGTGCATTCACGGAGATGCAGCCATGCAGCAACGGTCGTCCAGCGCCGGCCCGACGCTTCCCTTCCTTCTTTTCGTCGTCCTTGCGATTGCCGGCATCAGTGCCGGTCTTTCAGTTCAAGCTTCAGCACAAACGCCGCCATCCACATCGTCCGCGGAGGGTTACATCCTTGGCCCGAACGATCGAATCAGGCTGAAGGTCTACGGCGAGGCCGATATCACCGGCGAATATGAAATCGACAATGGCGGTAAGGTTTCGATTCCACTCGCGGGCCATATAAAGGCTGCCGGCACTACGACGCGGCAGCTCGAAAAAGCGATCGCATCCGCGCTTGCCAAGGGAATCGTGCGCGATCCCCGCGTGAACGTCGAGATCGCGCAGTATCGCCCGTACTACATTCTCGGCGAGGTCAAGAAGAGCGGCGAATACCCGTACCGCAATGGGCTGACGGTCCTGGACGCGGTCGCAAGCGCCGGTGGATTCACGTATCGCGCCAATGAGAACAAGGTTTATCTGCGCCGGGCAGGTGCCGGCGCGGAAGAGATCCTGCCTCTCGATGCGCCGGTTCCGGTTTTCCCGGGCGACAACATTCGGATTCCGGAGCGCTACTTCTAGCGTCGCGGAACCGCAGATGAGGTGCACGCCGCTCGCGCGCGGAATGACGACGTGTGTGTTGCGTTGTCGTCACATCAAGCGTTTTGCAATGCGAAATATTTTTGCGACGCGAGGAAAACTTTTTCCGGCAAGGCGCGTTGCAAGCGAGCGCATCACTTCAATCTCACAACTCAAAAACCTTGCGCCCGCGTACCGAGTATGAGGCATGCCTTTCTTATGCGCAGTCGACGATCATTTTCTGAGCGATGGGCTTCGCCCGTTAAGTGTTCGCCGCCTTCAAGTTCCCGCAAGGGATGGGTGATGGGATCCGAGTTTGCACTTGCATGGTGGAATGCATCCGAAGGAAGCGGCGAGCAATCCCGCTTCGTACGCGTGCCCGGCCGATGCCGCTTCAACCTGTTGCCCGCGCCGGCGATAGCAATCCTGCTGGGTCTTGGATCGTCGGCGAATGCACAGGCCATTCCATGGACCAGCGGAGAATTCGCATCACCCTGGAGCTCACAGAAGATCTTTGAACCGTCATCGCTGCCGGACCGGACCGACCCGGACAACCGCGAAGAGGTTCCGCCCGAGGACATGCCGGTGAAGAAGCGACAACAGCCTGGCTACGAACCCGTCGGCATTCGCTCCGGTTCCTGGATGTTCAACCCGTCGCTGACCGCCGGAACTTTCTACGACAGCAACGTCTTTGCTTCGAACACCGCGCCGCGTTCCGATGTCGCAGCGGTGATTGAGCCGACGCTGCGCGCGCATTCACTATGGGGGCGGCATGGCGTCGATCTGAAGCTGGATGCGCAGTCGACGACCTATAATCAGTTTTCGAGCCTGAACCAGACCAACGCCAGCCTGAAGGGCAATGGCTGGCTGGACATCACAAACGACACGATGCTGCTGGGCAGCTTTCAGATCGCGCATCTGAACGAAGGCGTCGGCACGCTCACTTCTCCTGCCAACGCCATATCGCCGACGCCATACAACCTGATGTCCGGCGACGTCACGCTGCGCAAGGAGTTCAACCGGCTGACAACATCGGTCGGCTTCCGTACCGATTCCTACGACTACGGATCGACGCGCGCGCAGGACGGCACCGTCATCAACCAGGACGCCCGCGACGGGCAGATCTACGCACTGCACAGCCGGATCGACTATGCGATCTCTTCCACCCTCGGCTGGTTCGGCGGCGTGGAAGGCAATCAGCGCGACATCAGGGGAACGCCGGGCCATACGCTGGACTCGCAAGGCTATCGCGCGCTGACCGGCATCACGGTCGGCTTAAGCAATCTGGTGACCGGCGAATTCGGCGCCGGCTATGTTCAGCAGCGCTTCGACGATCCGTCGATCGGCAACATAGAAGGCCCCTCCTACCGCGCGCGGCTGACATGGCGGCCGACGCGCCTGCTCGATGTACACTTCAATGCCGAGCAGCTCGTGACGCAGACCACCGACACCAGCGCCACCGGCGTGCTCGCCAACGCGGTTCAACTCGGCGTCGACTACGAACTTCGGCGCAACATCATCGTGTCGCTCGCGGGCGGTTACGAGAACGACAAGTTCTTCGGTCAACTCCGCAAGGACAACGTGCTGACGTCGGACACGCGCGTCAAATACCTCGTCAACCGCTTCGGGGCGGTTTCCGCCTACTACCGCTACACCAAGCGCGACAGCGACATTCCCGTCTTCAGCTTCGACAAACATCTGGTAGGAATGAATGTTACAGCGCAATTCTGACCTGCCCTATGTAATCCCCGACGAGCCCGTCACCCGCCCCCCCGCGGAAAGCTGGCAGTATCCGACCGTCGATTTGCGCGAGATGGGCCGCATCCTGCGCCGCCGCTACCGGCTGTTGGCGCTGCCGGCCTTGGCGCTGCTCGGGCTGGCGCTGACCTATTTGATGTTCGCCACCACTCTCTATACAGCGACATCGACCGTGCTGGTCGATCCGCGCCGCGCCAACGTCGTCGAGACCAACCAGTCCGTGCTGTCAAACTTCGGCACGGATGATGCGACCATCGAAAGCCAGACGCTGCTGATCCAGTCGGTCGCGATTCTGACGCGCGTCGTTGACAAGCTGAAGCTAACCGAAGACGAGGAATTCACGCCGAAGCCCGGCCTGCTCGATCCGATCAAGGGGCTATTCCGCAGCAGCGGGCCGAGCGACGGAGCCAGCCCGGAGGACGCCGCCAGGTCGCGATCGGTCGATATCCTTCAGAAGCGGATGAAAGTGACGCGGCAGGGCACCACTTTCCTCGTCGACGTCGCCGTCAGTTCTCAATCGCCGCAGAAGGCCGCGACCATCGCCAACGCGATTGCGGATGCGTATTTCAACGAGCAGGTACGCGCCAAATACGATGCGACGCGCATTGCCGCGAACTGGCTCAACGGCCAGATCGACGAGTTGAAGTCGAGGGTTGTCGCCTCCGAAAAGGCAGTCGAGGATTATCGTTCCGCCAATAATCTGATGGTGTCGCAGGGCGTCACGCTCAACGACCAGCAGATCACCGACCTCAACGGCAAGCTGATCGCCGCGCGCGCGCAAACCGCGGAGGCGCGGGCGAAGTATGAACAGGTCCAGGACATCGCGAAATCAGGCGGCGATCCCGGCGGCATCAACGCGGCCATTTCCTCGGAAATGATCACGAAGCTGCGCACCCAGTATGCCGACATCGCCAAGAACGAAGCCGACCTGTCGAGCAAATACGGCGCGCGTCACCCCCTCGTCGCCAATGTCCGGGCGCAGCGGCGTGATACCCAGCGGCTGATCAACGAGGAAATCCGGCGAATCCTGGAGAGCACGAAGCACGATTACGACGTCGCGCGCTCACGCGAAGCGTCGCTGACGCAAAGCCTCGATCAGCTCCAGGGCGTGTCCACGTCCTCAGGCCAGGCGCAGGTGCGCTTACGCGAACTGCAGCGCGAGGCCGAGGCCAACCGCACGCAGTATGAATCCTATCTGGCACGCTCCAAGGAAACGACGGCGCAAGAGAGCCTGGAGATGCCGGATTCCCGAATCGTGACCAAGGCCAGCATTCCGATCAGGCCGTCCTCTCCCAAGACCATGCTGATTCTGGGCCTTGCCGTGATGCTCGGTCTCGGCGCGGGCAGCGTGCTGGCGTTCCTCACCGACTATCTCGACGGCCGCGTCAAGACGCTTGAGCAGGCCGAAGCCATTGCGGGCGTGCCCGCGCTGGCCGCGGTGCCGCTGATCGGCGCGCGCGAGCTGGCCGGTCTCGCCCGGCGCGGACGCCGCGAACTCGGCCGCTATGATCCGAAGGCGACAGGGCTGTTGCCGCCGGCGCTGCAGCCGCCCTTGACGCGCTACGCGATCGACGAGCCCGGCACGTTTTTCGCGGAAGCGATCCGCGCCGTTCGCCTTGCGCTGCAACGGACGATGCGGTCGCAGCCGGTGAAGGTCGTGCAGGTTACCTCCGCGCTCGACAGCGAGGGCAAGACCACGCTTGCGATCAACCTGGCACAGTCGCTGGCCATGCTCGGCATCCGAACGCTCCTCATCGATGGCGACCTCCGCAACCCGCAAGTGACCCGCGCACTCTGTCCACGCGCCGACGCCGGGCTGCTGGAAGTCGCGATCGGCCAGGCAGCGCCGGAACGCGCCATTCTGGTCGATCCCAGCACGGGGCTTTCGATTCTGCCGTCCACGCCGATCAAGGAAGTCGAGTTCATCACGGAGCTGATGTTCTCCGACCGGATCGTCGACGTTCTCGATTACTTCCGCCACCGCTACGAACTGATCGTGATCGACTCGCCGCCGCTGGTGCCCCTGGTCGATGGCCGCGCGCTCGCCGAACTGGCCGATCGCATCATTCTGGCGCTGGCCTGGGACCAGACTCCGGGTGAAGTGTTGTCCCATGCCATGGACCTGCTGTCCCCGGTCCGCAACCGGGTCATGGGCACGGTGTTGACCCGCGTCGATCTCAGCCGCCTGCAGTTCTATGACTATTACCGCAGCTCGGCCTATCTCAAGCCATACGGCGCCGCGCGCCTGCATGCCGGAGCGGCGCGGTGAGAATGCGCGGACCGTTTAACGGACCAGCCGGCGTGGCACGGGTGCATCGTCTCCCCCTTGCATCATCGGCGCCGCGGCCAGCTTCCTACGCGCATGGGCGCGCTTCGAATGCCGACGCCGTCATCGAACGGATCGCGGCCGGCTTGATGCTGCTGGCCGTGATGGCAACGTTCACGGCCTCGTCGTCCGTACTGACCAACTTTAAAATCCATTATATGACGGCAGGCGGTAATTTTTACGAAAAGCTGCATCCGGCAACCTATTTCACGTTGCTCGCATTCTCTCTTTTGCTGATACGCAGCCGCGGCCCGGTCGGCGAGCTCAATCGGATGTTCTCCGAATCGAAGCTGCTGCTGGCGTATCTGCTCTGCTGGCTGTTCCTCTTGATCCAGGTGATCGTGCTCGAACGCCCGTTCACGGTCATCATCGACACGTTTCTGCTGCCGATCCTGATTGCGATGGTGATGTGGCAGTTGTCGCCGTCGCAAAAACGCCCGCTGGCCTGGGCCATTCATTTCACGATCCTGCTGAACGTCGTGCTCGGCTATTATGAGTATTTCTCCGGCCATCGGCTGATCCCGTTGACGCTCGGCGACGTCGTGGTGTTGGGAGAATGGCGCTCCGCAGCGCTGCTGGGCCACCCGCTCACGGCATCCGGCATCGTGGGCGCCTACGTGCTGGCGCTGGTGCTCCGTCCGGCGATCTGTCCGCCGCTGCTGGTGCGGTTGCCGCTGATCGCATTCAGCCTGGGATCGCTGATGGCCTTCGGCGGCCGAACGTCGCTGGTCACAGTGCTGGCGATGATCGGGCTGCTCGGGGGCTTTGAGGCGTTCCGCCTGATGCGGGGAAGGCGAATGCCGCTTCCCGCGGCAATTCTCGCCATCTGTGTGCTGTTTGCTGCAGGCGCCATCGTATTCGCCGCGCTCGACCTCGGCATTTTCGACAAGATGCTGCTGCGCTTCTCCTCAGACAAAGGCAGCACGCTGGCGCGTTACGCCACCTTCAGCCTGCTCTCGCATTTCGACTGGCATGAACTGATCCTCGGCCCCAACCCGGTTCGGGTGAATGCGCTGCAGTCGCAGCTCGGCCTCAACTACGGCATCGAAAACTTCTGGATCTCCTCCGTCGTTCAGTTCGGCCTCGTCCACACCATCGTGCTGACGGTCGGACTGGTCTGCTTCTTCGTCGAATTGCTGCGCCGCTCAGATCGGGCGGCGTGGGCGATCGTGCTGCTGATCGTCATCATCGCCGCCAGTTCGGTGAGCTTCTCGTCGAAGAACATTCAACTCGCGCAGTTCGTGATCCTCATTTCGGTCTTGCTGCCGCGCGAGCCGCGGCGCGTCGCCGCGCCCGCGCAAGTTCGCCCACCCATCAGCTACCGGTCCGTTCCGGCATAACACGGGATCCCCTTTCGCATGACCATCTATGTCGACAACACCCATCTCGGACGTCACGTCACCGGTCTCGAACGCATCACGCTCGAGCTGTTCTCCGAGGCCGCGCTGGCGCCGCTCGATGTCGTGCCGGTGAAGGCGCAGGGTCTTCGCCAGATGGTGACGACGCAGACCCTGGGATTGCCGATGCGGCTCGCCGCTTCGTCCTCGATCCTGCTGTGCCCGGGCTTTCCGCCCAGCCCGCTGCTGCGGCCGTTCGCATCGCGGGTGCTGCCCTATATCCACGACGACTTTCTGATCACGCGGCGCGCCGAACTCAATATGCGGGCGCGGCTCTACATGGCCGGGCCCTTCAAGCTCGCGTTGCGCCACTATCCGCGCTTTCTGGCAAATTCCGGCGATACCAGGCGCAAGCTTGCCGCGCATTGCCGGTCCGACGCGGAAGTGACGCTCTATCGGCCTTCGGTCCGCAACGTGTTTGGCCTCGCCCCCGGACAACGCGGCGAACGCAGCGCGCGGCCCCAACCGCTTCGGCTGATCGCGCTGGGCACCGTGGAGCCGCGCAAGAATTTCACAGCGGCGGCGAAAATCCTCGACGCATTGCGCTCGCAGGGATTTCCGGATGCAACACTGGATATCGTCGGAAGGCCGGGCTGGGGTAACGACTGGCAAACGCTTGAGTGGCAACCCGGCGTTACGCTGCACGGATATCAGTCCACCGAGCGGGTCAATCAGTTGCTCGAAGCCGCCGATCTGTTCGTCTGCACCTCGCATGACGAAGGTCTGGGGTTGCCCCTGCTGGAAGCTCAGTATGCCGGCCTTCCAATCATCGCCCCCGATGCCGCCATCTTTCGCGAGGTGCTCGGCGAGTCCGGAATCTATATCGATACCGCGGATCCTGCCTCCGCCACCACGCGGATCGCGGCTGCGCTGTCGAACGAGGATTGGCGCGCCCGGTACGTGGCACTGGCGGTGCGGAATCTGGCGCGCTGGAACGATCTGGCCCGCAGCGACCGCGAGGCTGTCATCAGCCTGATCGCCCGTCTTGCCAACTGACACTTGCGTTCCAGGAAATTCGGGTCCGGAGTACCGCAGCCTTGCATGACACCAGCACCACAAGGCATCAGGATGGGTTGCGGATCATTGCGGCCGGCGCCGTGGTGATCCTTCACTATTCCGATTACTTCAAGGACGTACCCGCCGGCCGTTTCATGGTCGCGCACACCTGGCATTTCAATCTGTTCGTCGATCTGTTCTTTGTGGTCTCCGGCTTTGTCATCGCCCGTCAGTATTTCGGCCGCGTCAACGATGCCGCATCGATCGGCCGCTTCCTCTGGCGTCGCCTCGCCCGCATCTATCCGCTCCATCTTGCCACGCTGGCCTTCTATGTGGCGCTTGCCGGCGCGCTTCATTTCGGCGCCGCCCGGACCGACAACCCCGCCCGCTACCCGCTTTCCGACCTGCCCGCGCAATTTTTGCTGCTTCACGCCTTCATCGGCGAGCGCCTGACGTTCAACTTCCCGAGCTGGTCGCTCTCGGCCGAGATGTTCTGCTATCTGCTTTTCCCGGTCGTCGCGCTGATCGCGCAACGGCGCAAGGAGGCGGTCATTGCGCTCGTGATCGTCGCCGCGCTCGCCAATTCCCTTTGGACATCGGCAGCAGGAACGACGCCGTGGGCCGACTGGATCAACCAGGGCGGCGCCTTCAGGGCGCTGCCTGCCTTCAACCTCGGCATGGCCTGCTATCTGTTACGCGACCGGATCGCGTGTTGGCCCGTGATTCCCGGCGCGCTGGCCGCATCGCTCATGGCGTTCATCGTGCTCGGTTCGTGGCTGCCGACGACGATCGCCTTGATCGCGATCTACGCCATCGCAATGCTTGCCGTTCAGGTGGATTGCGCGGGACGCGAGACGCTGCTGTCGCGGCTCCGCTTCGATCGCTGGTCGCCGCTGACCTACTCCTGTTACATGCTGCATATTCCGGTGGCGACCGTCATCATCACCTTCGGGTCCCGCCTGCTTTCGCTGTCGCCGCATGAGCGGCTGATTCTTGCGCCGGTGGCGATCATCGTCCTTGCCTTCTCGAGTGTCGTCTCGCTGCGCACGTTCGAAACGCCGCTGCGGCGATATCTGACCGAGGCCTACGACCGCCGCGCCATCAGACCCGCGCCGTCTCCCGCGATCTCGCGGCAGGAGAGCACGTGATGACGGTCGTGGAGCGCTTATCGGAACATCCGCGATCCCTGAGCGTCGCGCAGGCGTCGGCAAGAAGCCGCGATGGCGTCATCGACGCCATGCGCGGCATCGCCATCCTGATGGTGATCGGAATCCACTCGCTGCCGCAGCCGCTCGATGCTATCTGGGCGAAATCCCTCGACGCGGCGCTGCGGCCCTGCGTGCCGGTCTTCCTGTTTGCATCTGGATATCTGACCGCGCTTTCCGGCCGTGTGCCGCTGGCGAAGCGGTTGAAGGCCGCTCTGATCCCTTACGCGATTGCGTTCGCCGCCGCCTACGCCTACATGGCGCTGCACAATCCGGCGATGGACCACCGCATCGCCACGACACTCGCCCGGTTCGCGCTCGGATACGTGTTCGTCTACTATTACGTCTTCGTCTATGTCTGCTGCACACTCGGCCTGTGGCTCGTCTTTGCGGTTGTCGAGACCGGACAGCCGGATTCGAGAAAGCGGATTGCGGCTCTGCTGATCCTCTCGATCGGCTGCGGCCTGCTTGCCGGTGCTTATCTCGATCCGGCCATGTCCAGGCTCGGCGCCTCGGACACATTGCTCGACGAAGTCCGCATGCGCGACATTCCCTTCTGGTTCTCCTTTGTCGCGCTCGGCGCGCTGACCGCGATGTTCGCGGACCTGAGCGACCAGGGCATGCGCCGTTCGCTGCTAGGCGCCATGCTGGCGGCCTACATGCTCTATGCCGCCGTGCGCATTCTCAATCTTGGCGACGCCGCCACCTACGATTCGATCGCCTTCTTCCTCTATGCAGCCCTGTTCTGCGTTGGGCTGTTCGCCATCCAGCCGGGCTCGCCGCTGCTTGGCTGGTTCGGCTCGGGTAGCTACTTCATCTATCTCTGGCACATCTTCATCATCATGGCGCTGCGCGATCACACCCCGGTGCGCCAGCTCGGCGGCGTCGCCGGCTTTGCCGTTTGCTGCGGCTTGACCGTCCTCCTCTCTACTGCAGCGCTGCTGGCCGTCCGGCAGATCGCCTCCCCCCGACTCTGCCGCTGGCTGGGGGCCTGAACAAATGCTCCTGAAACACACCTTGCTCTATCTGCCCGCGCAATTCGTCGGACCGCTGTTCCAGCTTCTGGCGATGATCGTATGGACGCATGTCGTCGACGAACACACGCTCGGCGTCATCACGCTGATCACCGCCACGCACGAACTGCTGCAGATCGGCTTTCTCGCCTGGTGGTCGCAGTATGCGCTGCGCTTCCTAGGACGGTATCAAGACGCCAACGACGCGCCGCGCTTCTATCGCACCGAAAATGCGGTCCTGCTGGTATCCATTGCCTTGCAGAGCGCGGCCGTCGTCGGAATTCTGCTTCTGGTCATTGCGCCCGGCGCCAGAACGGGCCTTCTCCTGGCCGCCGTGGCCTATGTGATAACCCGATCCCTCAACGTCTACATCGGCGAGCGCGCCCGCGCGCAGCAGCAGATCCGGGTCTACACGATCCAGCAGGTATTCGGGCCGTCGGTCGGATTTATCGCCGGCCTGGTATTGATCAGATTGTTCGGCCAATCGGCGGAGTGGCCGCTTGCGGGATACGCCGCGGCGCAACTGACCGCGGCGCTGATCGTGATGCCCACACTCCGCCGTGGCTACCGCCTTTGGCCGATCGACCGGGAGATCGTCGTGCACGCGCTGCGCTACGGCATTCCACTGATCGTCGGCGGCGCGCTCGGCTGGGTCGGCCTCAATGCGTCGCGCTTCATCGTCAACGAAATGTCCGGTGTTGCCGCAGCCGGACTGTTCGCGGTGGGTTACGGCCTCGGCCAACGCGCCGCGGCGGTCGCGGCCATGCTGGTGACGGCCGCCGCGTTCCCGCTTGCGGTCAAGAGCATGGAACAGGAGGGCAGCCAGGCCGGCATGCGCCAGCTTGCCGCCAACAGCGCGCTCCTGGTCGCGATCCTGGCGCCGAGCCTCGCCGGCATATTCATGCTGAGAGCGGAGATCGTGCACCTGTTGATCGCAGTGCCGTTCCAGGCGGTGACGCTCGCCGTCCTGCCGCTCTCCACGCTTGCCGGCGCGATCCGCAACCTGCGTGCCCATTTCGGCGACCAGGTATTTCTGCTGCAGAACCGCACACGCTGGATGATGTCCATTGCAGCGATCGATGCGTCGACGACCGTGGTGCTGAGCGCCCTGTTCCTGCCGCGTTGGGGCCTCACCGGCGTTGCCGGCGCCACCGTGCTGGCTGCGCTGGCCGCGGCAAGCGTCAGTTTCTCGATCGGGTTTACCCGGTTTGGCCTGCGCCTTCCGGTCGGCCATCTCGTGCGCATCGCACTGGCCACGATTGCGATGGCGGCACTGTTGCGGATCTTCCCGGAAGCCCGCACTATTGCTGTGTTGGCGGCACATGTTGCGGCAGGCGCCGCCGCCTACTTCGGAACGCTCGCCCTGCTCTACGCGCCGTCGCTGGTGCGGATGCTCCGCCCACGCCCCCAACATTCGGGGGCATGAGCCCATTACGATCGGCGCCTACGACTTCCTGGTATTCTCGAACGCGCGCGCCATCGCGAACCAGAGCGGCTTCTTCTGCATCGACGAATCGAACGGCAGCGGCCGGGGCAGCCGCTGCGCGAGAGGATCCTTCTTCTTCGCCGCGTCGGTATAGAACGAGTAGTTGTCGGCAAGCTCCCAGGCAATCACCACCTTGACCGCCGGAACGCGCAGTACGTTGTTCAGGTACTTCTCGGCCGTCTCGGCGATCATGGCATCGCGCGCGACGATGTCATCGGGAAACGTGTCGTCGCGCACGTCGAACTCAGTCAGATAGATATCGACGCCACGATCGGCGAGCGCGTGAAGGAATTCGGAAAAACGTCCAGGGTCGTGCGGGTATCGCGGCTGCAGGTGGCTTTGCAGTCCGACGGCATGCAGCGGCACGCCGGCCTGCTTCAGTTCGTCGACCAGTTGCAGCAAGCCGCGGCGAACCGCGAGGCCGACGTCATCGTCGCGTTCGCTCTGCGCTTCGTTGAGAACCAGTTTGGTCTTGCGGTCGACCATCGCCACACGCTCGAAGGCCCGGCGAACGTAGCCCGTGCCGAACGTGTCGTACCAGGGACCGAGCCTGTAACCGCCGGGCGCCTTGTGCCCGGGCCAGAACGGCTCGTTGACGACATCCCAGGAGTGCAGCTTGCCGACATAGCGGGCAGCGACCTCCTCGATATAGGAATCGAAGAACTTTTCGCGCTCGGCGCCGCTCATGTTCCTGACCCATTGCGGAACCCATTCGTTCCAGATCAGGCAGTGGCCCCGCATCGGAATGTTGTTGCTTGCACAGAATTGCAGCAGACGGTCCGCGCTCTCGAATCGCTTAGGGCCTGGTTGTGGCGCGATGGTTCCCATCTTCATCGCAATATCTGTCGTAACGATACGCGTCTGCGTCTGATAGAGCTCGCGATAGGCATGATCCTTGTCGATCACCGGACCTGCGGCCGCGCCGAACACGATTCCGTTGCGCGCCGCGATGGCACCTAGACTCTGCGCAGGCTGCGCGGCGAATGCTCTCTTCCCGTACGACGCAACGCCTGCACCTGCGATGAGAGCGAGCGCATTTCGCCTCGACCACTCCTGCATAGCTGATCTCCATCATGTGAATGCTTCGTCGCCACGTGTTGTCGTTCGCGCTGCGACATCGCCATCGTTGCGTCGCATTAGTTCGATTTCGTGACGATGCCGATCAAGATTTTTCGGCTGACAGTTCCCACTGCGAAGCAACGGGCATGTCGATCGTCCAGCGTGAATGCGTCTCTCAATCAAATCATCGTCAGGAGGTCGACATGGCGGAACCGCCAATATCGTTGCAGCCGAGTCTCACGGTCGACGGTATCTCCATCAATGTTCCATCGCTTCCGGAAGCGGTGTCGTCGATCGTGTCGGCCGCGCAACGCGGCGACAACTTCAGCGTCTGTACACTGAATCTCGATCACGTTGTTCAATTGCAGCAACACGCCAACTTTCGCGCCGCCTATCGCCGTGCCCGATTTGTCACAGCCGACGGGTTCCCGATCGTCGTGCTGAGCCGTCTCATGGGAACACGAATCGAGCGGACCACCGGCGCCGATCTCGTCGAACCGGTGTGCGCGGAGGCGCGAAAGAAAGGCCTCTCGGTCTTTTTGTTGGGCTCGAACGATTCCACGCTGAACATGACGGCGCAGCGTTTGTCGGAACGATTCATGGGATTGCAGATCGCGGGATGCCTTGCACCGGGACCGGGGTTCGATCCCTATTCCAGCGAAGCTGATGTGGCGATCGAAACCATTCGTGCCTCGGGCGCCAGGCTCTGCTTCGTCGCGCTGGGCGCACCACGGCAGGAACTGTTCGCGGCGCGATGCCTCGACGAGCTGAACGGCACCGGCGTGTTATGTATCGGGGCCGCGCTCGATTTCATCGCCGGCACGCAGAGCCGCGCGCCATCCATCGCGCGCAGAACCGGGCTGGAATGGGCGTGGCGCATGCTGCGCGAGCCACGGCGGCTCGGTCCCCGCTATGTCAGATGCATGAGCGTGGTTCCGCGTCTCGTTGCACGAACCATTCCGCAAATTGTCCAGGCACGCATGAGGAAAGCTGCATGACTTCAACATTGACCCTGGCGCTGCGGGCGCGAAACACCAGCCGCATCAAGCCGCGCTATCAGATCTGCCTGATCCATCCGTTCGACCCGCGCGGCCAAAAGGTCGGCGGCCTCGAAACCTACATCCGCGACTTCATCACGTTTCATCCTGTTGACACCGACATCCTCTTTATCGGCGTGGACTCGACGGGCGAGCTGGAGCTGGGAAAGCTTCACCGGCTGACATTTCGCGGCCGCGGCTTCGACTTCCTGCCCATCCTGCATTATTCGGACCAGCAGGCGCGCGAAGCGGCCCGCACCATCCGCACGTCGCTGACCGGACAGTTCTTCATGGCGCTGCTGCGCTACTTCGGCCCGATCGCAAGGCTGATCCGCGCCAGGCGATGCTCGGTCGATCTGCGGCGGGTTGAATTCTCGTGGCTGCCGGCGATCCTGCGGCTGCCATTCGTGCAGATGCTTCACGGCGAGGGCGCACCGAAATTGCAGATGGACTCGCTGCTGCGGAAATACGCCTTCGTCCACAACACCGGCGAGCGGTTTGCCGTCGCCATGAGCGAGAAGTTTCTTTGCGTCAATCCGTTCATCACCGAGCGGCTGCAACAGACCTATCCACGCCGCAAGGACAAGATCGACACGCTCTGGACATGGGTCAATACGGATATCTTCAAGCCGCAGCTCTGGCCGTTGGACTCGTCACCGTTCCAGATCGTGTTCGCGGGCCGGCTCGATGAGTTCAAGGATCCGCCGCTGATGTTTCGCACGATCGATCGCCTGCAGCGGCGATTGAATGGCGACGTCAGGTTTCACTACATCGGCACCAGCGACCCGCACCGGTTCGAGGAATTCGCCGCCATTGAGGACATCACCGTGCGCCACGGCTTCAAGGATGCCGCAGGCATGGCAGAGACGCTGGCCGGCGCCCATGCCGGCATCCTGACGTCGGAGTTCGAAGGCATGCCGCGTTGCGTGCTGGAGACCCTGGCGGTCGGCCGTCCCGTCGTCGCCATGCACTTGCCGCAGCTCGAACCCGTGATCCGCCCTGGCATCAGCGGCTATCTGGTGGCGCGGGACGGCAGTCCCGACGACATGGCGGATGCGCTCGTCCAGCGGTTCGTCGATATCAGAACCGCCATCGAGGCGGGCGTGATGAATCCGGTACAGATCGCCGACAGCATCAGGTCGTTCACCCCGAGCACCCAGCTCGCGCGGGTGTTCCGCTATCATCAGGAAATTCAGGATGCGCGGGGACTTGCCGCCGCGGCGCCGACCTATTGAGGGCGCCGGGTTGAACATCCTTCTGTTGACCAGCGAGTTCGCTCCCGCGATGGGAGGCATTGGGACCTACGCCCGCGAAATCGCGGCGGCCGCCAGCCGGCTCGGCGCAAAGGTCACGGTGATGGCGCCCGATTACGCGCGGCAGACGGACGACGACGACCGGTCCCTGCCCTTTGAGGTCGTTCGGTTTCGCGGCGGTCTCCACTCGATGCGCGACATGCCGGCCAAGATCATGCTGGCGCGCCGCGGCGTCCGCGGCGATCGATACGATGTGGTCCATGCCGCCGATTGGCCGTTCTTCATTCCACTCGCGCTTTCCAGATGGCGAACGCCGGCGCGGGTACTGATGACGGTGCATGGCACTGAGATCAACGAAACGCAGACGCGGCTGAAGCGCATGGCTATCCGCGGCGCCGGTGTGTTCGGGCCGCGCACGGAGGTCGTCGCCAACAGCCGCTTCACCGAGACGCTGTTCCGCGAGCGGTTTGCCGTCGATCCCGCCAGGATCAGCGCGATCAATCTGGGCGTATCGGAATTCTGGTTCGGCGCGCAACGGAAACGCCGCGAGGTCCGCCTGGCCTATCGTCTGCCGGAAGACCGGCTGGTGATGATCACGGTCGCGCGGATCACGCGCCGCAAGGGGCATCATCTGGCGCTCGCCGCATTGTCGCGGCTTCCGGACGATCTGCGCCGTCGCATCGCGTGGCTCGTGATCGGACCGGATGGGGAAGCCGATTATGTCGGCGAACTCCGAAAGGCCGCCGGTCAGATGGCCTGCGACATTCGCTTCCTCGGCCCACAGCCGGACGAGGCAATCCGCGATCTCTACGCGGCTTCGGATTTCTTCTGCCTCACCGGACTGCCTGACACGACCGGCCGGGTGGAGGGATTTGGATTGGTCTATCTCGAGGCCGGAGCCGCCGGCCTGCCGAGCGTCGCGACTGAGGTCGGCGGGGTACCTGACGCCGTGCTCGCCGACGAGACCGGAATTCTCGTGCCGCCGTCGGTGGAGTGCATATCGCAGGCGATCGCAGAGCTGGCCTCGGATCGAGGCCTGCGCGCCATTCTCGCAGCCGGCGCCTCCGCCCATGCCCGCGCCCTTTCATGGGAACGCTGCGCGGCGACGACCTATGGCCTGGCCTATGCCGGCAAGCGGACATCCGCGGCCCGCGCTATCGGAACAGTGGCATGAGGCTGTTGATCGCGACCGCGATGCTGCTGGTGCTCGCGACCGGTGCGGCGCGGGCGGATAGCGAGAACTGCCGCAAGAGCCGCGAGTATCTGCTGGGCACGCCCGGCGGCGACCTCGCCCAGACGCCGCAGGCCTACAACGACCTGTTCAAGGTCTGCATCGCGACATCATCCATGCCCAACGTGAAGGATGCGTACATGCTGAGAGATGGCGGGATCGCCGTCGTCCCCAAGCAGGACAGCGTGCCGGCAACGGCCGCCACGCTTGCGCAGTTCTGCGACGCCCATCCGCACGGCGTGCTGCGCTTCATCACCCGCAAGGAGAAGCTTGTCATTCGCTCCGTCACCGACGTCGCGCGGATGTCGTCGACCGCGTCGACGCCATGCAAGAAGATCAAGGGCCTTTCTTGAGGCCCGCACGCCGCTTGTCGAAACCTCACTTTTGCCGATTGTAGTATTCCGGCATGGCGTGCGGATCCATCGCCTGTTCGGCCCTGCGGCCGAGAAAGAAGAAGCCGCTGGCGGCGTCTGCTGCGGCCCGGCCGCGGCCGAACGCATCGAGATACCTGATCCAGAAGAACGGCAGCACGATCAGGCGTGACAGCTTGTTGCCCGCGCCGAGCGCGCGCGAGAAATAGCGGATCGACCATGCCAGCGCCACGCCGGCGCCGCCGACCGGCCCGGCGCTGATCTCGGAAAATCGCCTGAACAACCAGCGGTGACCGCTCTGCGTGAAACGCGAGAAATCGTAGGCCCGCTCATGCACCTGCTGCATGAACGGCGTCTCGGCATAGACCAGGCCTTCCAGCCGAAGCACGCGATGCAGTTCGGCAACGACGGTTGCGGGCTCCAGCACGTGTTCCAGCACCGCCTGCACCCAGACACCGTCGAACACGCCGTCGTCGAACGGCAGTCTGTGGGCGTCGGCCACCAGTACGGTGTGCGGCGAGGCATAGACATCGGTGCCGACGAGTTCGATGGAATCATCCCGATAAAGTTCGTCGGCGCCCAAACCGATCGTCCCGCCGCCGACCACCAGCACCACAGGCCGCCGCGACTCCCGCTTCAACAAATCGATGAACTTCGTGCTGTTGGAAACCGCCACCGGGTTGCCCCCGAAGGTAAGACGATGCAGCCGCGAACCGATGGAACGGCGGCTGACGTCCCGCTGCAGCACCGAGCCATTCTCGGCATCGTACATTCGGCGCTCAAAAATGCTGGCTGCAAAATCGATCAGCACCGGTTGCGCGCCGACCATGGGAAACCCGGCCTTGCTATAATCGCAGGCCCGGTTCGAACAGGACGGCTGTGACCACGCGTTCCGCAGCGCCGACGAACAGCGAGGGCAGCGAAGACGCTTTTTCCAGTGCGTGGGTTCCGTATTCGCTACCGAGCGGTCGACGGCAGAAAGCTGCAAAGAAGGCCTCGTATGTCATTTCTTCTGCCCTGCCCGCACCTGGTTCGCGATCGATGCTATTTCGAATGCACAGACAGCGCAACAATGCGGGGACCGGGAACAATTCGGATGGTCGCAATCTGGATGTCGCAGGAAGCCGCAGCACGGGGTTACCGGGAGGGCATGCTGGAAGGCAACGCACGAACCCGCCCTGTTGTTTCGGACAAAATTTCAGGATTTGTCGAAACGCTTTCCAACCGGGCCTGCCTTGCGCCACCGACCGGGCGAAATCGGCCTCAGCCGGAGTAACCCGGCATTCACGACACGACCGATTGGGGGTTTGACAATTTCCGCCCCTGGGCAAATCCTGATCTGTCGGCCCGGCTTGCCACTTGAGCGATCGAGGAGTTGTTTGGCGTGTCAGCCCGCGAACCATCGCAGCGACCGGACGGATCCGGTTCGCGTCAGGTTTTTGTCCTCGACATCGACCGGAAGCCGACGCTCGCCTTTGAAGCAGACGACCTTGCTGCCGCGCAGGAAATCTGTCGCGACGCCGATCTGCAGGCCGATCTGACCGCGTTCACATCGGACGGCGTCCCGGTCTGCGGACCAAATTCAGCGCTCAGCCTGCGGGCGGCAGCACAAGAGGAGATCGCGGCGTTCCGGCATGCGGTCGAACGGGCTCCGGCGTCCGACCAGCCCACCATGACGTTCCTGATCAAGATCGACGGTGTCATGGTCGTAACCGTCGGTCCCGAACGGGGCTGAACCGACGCGCCCACGTTATCAGATGAAGAGCAGGTTATCCGCCGTCAGGGACGTCACGCCGATGAGCGTGATGGATGCATCATGACCGAGATCGATGACCGTGTCGTGTCCGACGACGTGAACGGAAAGATGCGCGATGTCGGCGGCGATCGTCGATTCGATCTGGATGACGTCGTGACCTGGCGAATCCCCGGCCTTGAAATCGTGGATCACGTCGTGTCCGGCCGCCTCCTTGAAGACAAACGTATCGCCGCCCGCGCTGTTCATGATGTCGCTTGCGGCCGTTGAGGTCAGCGTGACGCCGGACGCATGGGCCGTCATGGTATGCGAGCCGTCTTGGTTGTCGAAGGTGGTCGCAAGCCTGTGCCCTGCCGCATCGAAAACATCGTGGCGTGCCGAATAGGCCTGGCCCGCGATGCCAAAAGTATCGACGTCCCGGCTGCCGTCGGCATGCCGCGTCGTTTGCGAGATCAGGGCGCCATCTGGCGCGTAGTTGGATTGAAGATAGGACCCGTTGCCTTGTGTCACCGTCTCCTGCACGAGGTGACCGGCCTGGTCATCCTTGTCGAGCGTCCTGGTCCCGTCGGCGTCGACGGTCTGCTTCAGCGCCAACGTTCCGTCGGAATGAAAACGTTCGATCAGCACGCTATGTCCGGCGGAATCGTTGACCACATGCTGCGAAGAATAGTCTTTGCCGACGATGCCGTAGCTGTAGATGTCGCGGGACCCGTCGGCGTGCCGCGTTGTTTCGCCGATCAAGGCGCCATCCGCCGCGTAACTGGACTGGACGTAGGAGCCATCCATCTGCGTGACCGTCTGCTGGGCGATGTGCCCGGATTGGTCATATTGAACGAGTGTGCGGACGCCGCTGGCGTCGACCGTTTGCTTCAGGGCCAGCGTGCCGTCGGCATGGAACTGCTCGATCAGCACACTGTGGCCGGAGGGATCGCTGATCACGTGCTGTGAAGCGTACGCCTTGCCGGCGATGCCATAGCTATAGACGTCGCGCGAGCCGTCGGCATGCCGGATCGTTTCGCCGGTCTGCGATCCCGATGCATCGTAGGTGAACTGATCGAAGGAACCGTCGGCAAAACGCCTCAGGAAATTGCGGAGGTGACCCTCTGTGTCATAGGTGGCGCTGTCGACCGAGCTATCGCCACTGACGATTTGCCGAAAGGCAAGATCGCCGTCGGAAAAGAAGCGCTCGACAAGAACCGTATGGCCGTTCGCGCCGATGACGTCATGCTCGGACGCATAATCCTTGCCGGTGATCCCCGACATATAGACGTCGCGCGAACCGTCGGCATGGCGAACCGTCTGGCTGGTGATGTTTCCGGCGCCGTCGGTCGCCAGCACCTGAAGCGCATCACTGGAATGGCCCGACAGACTCGCCAGCAGATTTCCGGTTTCGACGGTGCCGTCGGCGAACTCCAGAAATTCGACGTTCACGAGATGGTCGCTGCCGTCGCGGTCGGCAATCCGGTCGCGCACCACGAGCTGGCCGCCGACGATGGTGATGTCGTAGTCACGGGCGCTGCCGGCGAATACCGCCGTATCGCTTCCATCTCCACCGTCGATGTCGTCAGTGCCAGTGGCACCTGCGATGAGATCGTCGCCGGCGCCGCCATTGATCACGTCGTTGTCCGTCGATGCGCCAAGGAACCAGTCCTGGTGACTGGACGCGTCGACATGGATGTTGCGGACGTAAAGGTCGAACGAGCCGGGCGAACTCGCATTGGTGGCGTCGGCGGGGGTGACGGCAACGCCGTTGATCAGAAAATCCTTGATGTGCAGCGCGCGTCCCGGCGTGGCATTCGCCAGCGAGATATCGATGCTGCTGATCGCGCCGGGGTTCTCGAAGCTCACGGTAAAAGTCTGGTAACCCGCAGGGTCCACCGCCGGCTTGAATTCCAGCAATCCGGATACCGGCTTGCCGTTGACCAGGATCTGGGCCTGGGCGCCGACACCCTCGACCACCGAGCCGTAGCCCACCAGGGTAACGGTGGTGACGGCCAATCTACCGGGCCCGCCGGGCCCACCGACAATGACGTCATCCCCGGCTCCGCCGCGAATGACGTCATCGCCCAGGCCGGCGTTGATCACGTCGTTACCGCGGCCGAGATCGATGATGTCGGCAACCGCCGATCCCGGCGCAGTGAGGCCAGGCACGGCCCCGTCGCCGTGAAAATACTGCGAGACGATGGCTTCGGCCGGCTTTCCCATGACGGAATAGCCGGTGCTCGAATATTGGTTGTTGAGATCCCATTGCCAGAGTTCGGCCCCCTTGAACCAACTGCCGCCATGGGTGGACCAGACCTGGAAGAAGGCGTTGTAGGCGTCCGCCTGCTCCATCACGTCAGGCGTGCCGTTGCTGGTCCATGATCCCGGCGCGATGGCGGTGCCGTCGATACTGCGATAGCCGACCTCCGTCATGAGCAGCGGCTTGTCGTATGTCGTCGCAAGCGAATGGAGAAAGTCGACCGGCGACTTGTAGTCGAAGGCGGCAGCGTAATAAGGATTGACCGGAACGGAGGTCCACGCGTCGACCAGCTCCTGCACGGTCGGCGCGTGGCTGGCCGTCAACGGCGGATAGGTATTGACGCCGATCGTGTCGAGCTGATCCCAAAAACTAACATGGGAAGCCTCGTCGGTCGCGGCCGCATAGGTCAGTTCGCCGTGATAGACGTCGCGGACCGCCGCAATAAGATCGGTCCAGTAGCCGCGATATTGCTGGCCGGACAGGCTGCTCATCTCGTTACCGATGGCGAACATCTCGACGCCGCCGGCCTGCGCGATGGTGGCGAGATGGACGATCTCGGCCTTGTAGGACGCGAAGAAGCCCGCCACATCCGCCGGCGCCAGGCTGGATACCCTGGTTCCATTCAACGTCGAAAGCGCCGCCTTGAAGAGTACCGACAGGCCGGCGTCATGCGCGGCCTGGAAGCTGGTCAGCAGGCTGGCGTCGCTTTCGGTCTTGGCCGGATCGGCAAAGACCGAATTGGCGGTTCCTGTTTGCGTCCAGATCCGCGCCGTGAGCTCGATCGAGTTCGATCCGAGCGACGCAATCTTTTGAAATGCCTGCTTGGCCGAGGCGCTCGAGAACTGCCCGTTCCATTCGGACAACGCGCCAAAACCCTGAATGTCGAAGATACCTGCCATCACCGCACTCCGTCTTTGTGCGACGGATAGCGCGAGGGATTAACGTTCAGCTTAAGATCGCTGCGGGTTTGTACGTGGTGGCCGACGATTTTTTTCAGCGCGGATTCTCGCGCTGAAGAATCGCCTCGCCGGTTCCAGCACGGGAACCTTGTCGTTCAATCGCGAAACGCAAGAAATCGATCTCGTGGATCAGGTTGATCGGAATCGGAATGCGTCAAGGACGGGATGCTTCGACTTTCTTCCAGGTCTGGTCGGGATCGAACCACGTCATACGCTCGGCCAGCGACATCGTGTAGTCACCCAGATCCTTCTGGTAGACGGTGCCGGAATGATTCACGAGGAAGGTCATCACGCCTGAATTGCCATACTCCGCGGGATAGGCGAGCAGCGCAAATCCTCCGATCATCTTTCCCTTGACGACGTAGTTGAGCACTCCGCCGGGAGCGTTCGGTCCTTGCCGCGTCAGAATGCGATAGTAGTAGCCGTGGTACGGCGTACGTCCTGTCCCGGCCTTGTATCCTTCCGCGGAGGCCTGCGCGACGAACTCGCCAAGTGGGCTCGCATCACCATCCGACGCCGGCCAATAGAGGCCGTCCTTCTTGCCGGAGGAACTGACAATGCGCCGCGCATAGACGCCGGGCCCGGCACCGGTGCGGTCTTTTTCCGCATATTCGTTCTGCGCATCGACATAGGCCAGGCAGGTCTGAATCGCGTCGAGTTCGTTGCGTCCGATGCGCCGGTACAGGACTTCAAGCCGGCCGGCGGCTGTATCGAACTTCCAGCTGGATTCCTGACGGATGAGCGGAATCGGGAGCGGGAAGTCGTCGGCTCCCACGACCAGAAACGCCTTGTCGCCTTCGACGGTCACATTGTGCTTGGCATCGAAGGCTCCCACGAACCGTTCCCGCGCTTCGCGGTCCGCGACTTCATCGCCGGAGAACACGATCTCCACGCCATCGCGGCCGAGCACCTTGAGGATATCTCTCGGCGCACCAGATCTGATGGCGACGGCGAGCGCTGTGGCGGCCTCCTCCGGTGTCTTGAAGACTTGCTGAGCATTGGCGAAAGATAATCCAAGCAACAGAATGGCTGCCGCCGAGAGCGCGACGGCGTGTTTCCGACAGCTTTGCGTCAACCGAAGCCTGGTCATCGTCACATCCTCGCGCGTAAGGGGATCTGCGCGCCGGCTGCGAGCCAATCCTTGTAGGTGAGGAACTTGAGCCCGAGCCTGTCGTAGTGAACCCGCAGATAACCATCGCCGCCGCGCGTCACTGCACCTGGCATGACCGCCTGCACTTCCTGCGCCATGACCCCGACATGGGCCTTGTCGCTGCCGAGATAGCTGAAGCGGTAATAGCCGAGGCCGTTGTCCAGATGTCCGAGCAGGACGACGTCGTGCTTCAGCGCAATATCGGAACGCCGGCCGCCACCGCCGCCGCGACCTCCACCGCCGCCAAACCCTCCGCCGCCGCGTCCACCGCCGGCAAACGCTGCACCGCCGCCTCCACCGCGGAAGCCGCCGCCAGCCATGCTTGCGCGTGACACGCCGGCACTGGCAAAACTTGCCTGGCCACGGGCGGAATGAGCATTGACTGCCCTGCCCGACGACACGTTCCTGATCGCCGTATCGCGCCCGCCCTTGTTGCCCGCGCCACTGGAACGGCTGCGGTCGGCTGTCGTGGCGCGATCGCCGCCTTTCGCACCACCACCACCTGCCTTGGCGCGGTCGCCTCCTTTGGCGCGGTCACCGGCCCCCGGCCGATCGGCGCCTGCGCGATCGCCGGCACGATCACCCGCGCCGGCGCGGTCCTTTCCCGTGTCGAGCACCTTCTGGCCGTCGCGGCCGCGATAATCCATCCGGTCGGCAGCGCCGGCCCGCAGGTTGTTGTTGCCGAATTTCTGCGCAACGCCGGCGTTGTTGTATCGGACCCCCTGGCGGTGCGCCGGATTGTGCTGCCAGGTGTTCCCGATGTTGGTCGTCCTGTTGTAGTGATTGACGTAGAGGTTGCGGTTACCCCAGTTGAAGCCGCCGCCCCAGTAATTGCCCCAGCGCCCGATCGCCCAGCCGGCGCCGAATGCCAGGCCCGCGGCAATCACGCCGGCACCGATGTAGGATGGATAGCCGAAATAATACGGCGGATATTCCGCATAGGGCCAGTCACCATAGACCGTCGCCGGATCGTAGTAGGGAACGTAGACCGTATCGGACTGTGCCTGCTCGATGACGATCACCTCCTTGTTCTCCTGTTGCTGAACGCTGACGTTCTGCTGCTTGTTGGTGACGAGCTTGTTGCGCGCCTGCGCCTTTGCGCGCAGCCGCTGTACCGCGTCCATCACGTCGGGCTGCTGCGCCAACACGGCATCGCCAAGATTCTTGGTCCAGTCGATCTTGTCGCTCATCGTCGCGAGGACATCGGGTGTAGCGGCCAGCGCCTTGACGCTGTCGTCCCATGCCTGCTTGTCGACCGCGGCCTTGAGCGCATCGCCTTTCAGATTCTTGTTGGTTTTTACCCAGCGGTCGGCCTGCACCGCCTCCAGGGGATAGGTCGAAGCCGCCAGCACATTGGCGAGCAGTTCATCGGGGTAAAGCGCGATCGGCGCGACCAGCGCATCGAGTTGTTCGGGTTTCAGTAAGGTCTGCTCAGGCTCCGGCGGTTTGCCATCGGTCGCCTGCGCCGCCGCAAGGCCCGGCGACGCTATCATGATGGCGAGTGCCAGCAGCAAGTTCCTGCAACGCAACATGGCCTTCTCCATTGCCAAACGAGACAAGCCAATCGCCGAAACGGCAGCGGACCCTTGATCAAGATCAAAGGTCCAACTTCGACGCGAACTGTGCGAACAGGTTCGGGCCGCCTGTACTTGTGATCAAGCCATCGCCTTGTCGCCGGGCCGTGCAGCCAGCAACGTTCGTCGGTCATGGACGAGGTTCTGAAGGCGATGCGCAGCCACGTTAAGAGTGGTAACATCAAGCGCGTTTTCGTCCCCTTCCGCTGCCTTCACGCGCTGCATCTGAAGGACTTTGTCGATCTCACGCTCGATTTCCGACAGCTCCGGCTCGCCCTCTGCCGATCTTATGCGGCGACCGAGGGCGTAGAGTGAATCCAGCGCATGTTCGCTCTTGCGGGGTTCGCCGTCGCGAAGAAATTTCCACGCCGCCGCCGCCACCGAGATCAGTGCGCCGAATATCATCGGGGCCAGAAAGATGGCGTTTCCCCATTGGTCCAGAAAACTTTCCTGCGTGCCGTTGTAGAAGGCGGCAGCACCGGGATGGACCGGCAGATAAGCATCGGAATCGGTGCTGGGCGCGGTGATCTGCGCCAGCATTGGCAATTCGCCGAGCAGGTCTCTGCGCGCCTTCATCAACGCTTCCGCCAATGCGCCGGCCTGATCGTTGTCGAGTTGCTTGCTGGCAACCACGTAGAACGAAACTCTGAGCGTGGTTAGATCGTCGCCGGGAACTGGAGGCGAACCGCGCAGCGTTCCTTTCGGGATATCGAAGCTTTCGTAGGCGCGCTGTTTCTCGGCAATGGCGCCGGCCGCATCGACAGGAATAAGGACCGGCGCGGCCTTCGGGTTCTGCAGAAAGAAGCCACGCAGCAGTGCCAGATATTTCTCAGCCAGGGGAACGACGATCAGAAGTGCGCGCACCTCTTTGGCTTCGAGCGCGCGCCGCGTCTCCGCGGGCGTGAGGTTGCGGAACGATACATTGGCACGGCCGAGATCGTACTCCTCCGTCAGGGCGCTGACGACCTTCCGGTTCATTTCACCGCCAACCACGCCGACGGTGACGCGTTTCAAGCCGGCGATGTATGTTATTTGGGATCCCGGGGGTGCAACCAGCAGTACGACGGCGCGTGCGAGGACAATAATGGCCTGCGCCTGCGACAGGTCACCGACATCGCCGCGCACGACGGCAAGATCGGTCTTGTTCGACGAAAACATGTCGGCCGCCTCAAGCGCGCTTGTCGTCTCCACCAGTTTGAGACGTACCGGGGCATTCGCGGCAGCGAGCCGGCTTGCCAGCGCCGACATTAGTTTCGTGGCCTCGCCGTCGAGCGATCCGACCGCAATGGTCAATGTCGTCGGCCGTGAATACCAGCGATAGCCGAACAGACCTGCTCCCGTCACCAGGACGACGACGCCTGCGACAAGGACCATCCGAAGCCATGACGGCATTCTGATCGAATCCATACGGCCTCACTGTTCACGGCCTCTATCAATGCCCGCTCAGCACCAGCGTCTTGATCGGCAGCAGCAGAGCCTGGATTCGCAGTAACAGCGCGTGAACGAGGCCAACCGCATCGACCGCGTGCAAGCCGAAACTCTTAGCCGTGCTCAGCTTGCCGGACGAGATCAGCTCGTGATTGCTGGTGTAGGCGTTGACGATGCAACTGCTTCCCGCCGTCACGCCCTCGAGCCCGCCCTTGTAGAGCGGCTCCAGGAACACGAGAATCGTGCCCGGTCTTGCGATATTCTGCGCTTCAATGAGCTGCTCTCCGCCACGGAACTGACCCGCTGCGATATAATCCTGAACGCCGGTGACGACCATCGGGATAATGGTCCATGGCTTGGAGATGCACGCCGCCTCGGCCACCATGCCGACCTTCATGACCTGGGCTTCGATCTGTCCGAAGCCCGCCTGCAGCGAACGCTGCCCTGCTCCCTCCGGAATCAGGATTCCGGCTGGCCGCATCAACGGATTGACGATGTCACCGACGCGAAGGAAGAACTGCTCCACGCGCCCCGCCACGCCGGCCCGGACGAAGGTCTTGTCATAATCGACCTGCGCCTGCGCCAATGCGGCTTCCGCACTTTCCCTCTCGGCCGGCAGAAGGGTCGAGACGCGCAACTCGGCGGATTGTTTTGAGGCGTTAGCCGCATCGAGCGATCCCTTGCGCCCATCGACCATGACCTGCAGCTTTTCGATGTCCCGCTGCGGTACGATCCCCGGGTTGCGCCGTTGCAGTTCGCTCTTCACATCCAATTCATCCTGAGCCTGCTGAACGGCGCTCTTCGCCTCCTGAATCTGGCCTTCCGTTTTCAGCACGTCCGCTTTTGCAGCGATCAGCGAAGCGTCGACTTCGGCGATTTTCCGCCGGGCCGTCTCCAGCGCAGCCTCCTGCTTCGAGTTGTCCAGCCTGAAAATCACAGCGTCCTTGGCGACGGGGGCGCTGTAATCGTGAAGGACCTCGGCGACACGTCCGTTGGTTTCGGGGAGGATTGGTACCGTCCTGAAGAACAGGGTCGCGTTGCTGGTCGACGGGTGGAAATAGAAAATCAGGGTAATGAGTGAAACCGTGAGCATCAGGCAGGCGACGATGCCGTATCTCAGTTCGAACCAGACCGAAAAGAAGGTAATTTCCTTGCCGATACGCTTGCCCTGGATATAGCGGCGGTACAGGTAATCCGGCAGGATCGTGAGCATGGAGCAGATGATCAGCTCAAGCATGACCGTGCACCTCCCGCTTTGACGCGCGCGGCTTCGGCTCTTCCGTCACCGCGAGGGCTGGAGCGTTGCCCGCCTCGCCAGCGACAACATCGTCCGGCGAAGTGCCCGCGATCTTCTCGACCGAGCCTGCGATGCTGCGCAATGGCGTGCTGAAGTCCGGAAGGTCGATCATCGCAAGCAACAGCGCTCCGATCCAGAACAGGTGGATATGGGTGAACAGCGCCAGGAGCCCCAGCACAGCGACGATCTCGAACTGCAATTTCTGCGACTTGTGAGCCATCCGCTCGGGTAACGAGTGCAGTTTCAGATACAAGTTGCCGACCGCCAGGACGCCGACAATCAGGAAGACACCCATCACGACCATCCAGACGTCCGTCTCGCCAGGCGCCGTGATGAAACCGGGCAAATGGTGCGGAGCCAGTGGATGAAGCTGATCGCTCAAATGTTCCTCCACGTCTTAAGCCAACATAGGTCCCAGAACCCGGCGCCCCTATAATCCCACCAACACTGATCGGCAGCCGCGCCCGACCCTTGATATGAATCAACCCGCCCCGGTGCCCGGCCCTGCGCGTCGACGGCAACAATGATCAGATCGGACAACGGTGGTAGCTGATCGCCATGTCCTCGATGCCCGGAAATATCCGCGATATCCTGTTCGGCTCGAGCATCTTGAGGCTGAACTGGACGTTGGAAAGCAATGATGTCGGTCGCGCAGCCTGCGATGATGTTAACGGTGTCCCCGTCCTCCTTCCTGCTCTTGATCTTGCCGCCGGCAAATTTGCCCCTGAGACGATCGGCTTCCACGATGAAGCCGCCTCCGTGCTGATCCGACAGCGGTAAACTCAATCTGCTTTGCGCGCCCCCTCCTGACGAACACGTTGGAGCATTCGTCCGCACTGCTGGCCCACGCCCCGGAGAGATCGACGGCGCCCACCGGCCTCGGACCATGCAGACCCGCAACCATTGCGGCGGCGACCGCGAACTGAAGTAACCGCTTCATGCCATCTCCTCGCTCAGCCGGGCACTGCCGAAAATTGAAATCGCGCGGCGTCGCGAACGCTTGATTTGGATCAAAGGAGTGGTCTCGGCGCTGACGCTAGCTATCGCTTGAGGCGCGACGGTTCATTGAGGAGGGATCAGCCATGCCCGAGAAAATCGACGATCTGCTACCCACGGCAAGGGATATCCAGAAGCAAGCCGCCCTCCAGGAGGCTGAAAGGGCCGAACAATATGCCCGCCGAACGGCCGCGGCCGAATCTGAAAAGCACAAGCTGATCGAAAGACTGAGCAAGCCGTCGGGCCTGACCGAAGACGAAAAGGTCAAGCTTGCGTCAACCGTCATCCAGCGCGCGGTACGGAATGGGCTGAGCGAGGTTCAGGTCTATCGGTTCCCCCACACGCTATGCACCGACAACGGCCGCGCCATCAATCAACAGGAGCCGGGCTGGGAAAAGACGCTAACGGGAATAGCGCAGGAAATCTTTCAGCTCTGGTCCGACTACCTCAAACCGCGCGGCTACCGCATTCGCTATCAGATCGTCGATTTTTCCGGAGGTGTGCCGGGCGACATCAGCATCGTGATCGCCTGGGGCGAGTAATCACGATCCGGCGAGCCGAGGCGCCCCGACGGGCGCCTCGACGCAAACTCATTTCCGCAAACTCATCGCATGGCGATCGTAACCCCGCCCATGGCGGCCGACAATTCCACGCCAACCTTTGGACCGCTGAGCTGCAGGATGACGCCCTTGGCATTCTGCAACTGCACGCCGCCGGCTCCGGCCGCAAGAGCGCCACCGGCGCCGACCACAGCGTATGACCCGGCAATGTCACCGGGACCCCTCAGGTTCAATGCCCTGCCGACCAGCTTGGTGGTCGACGCGCCAACGGTAAAGCCGATGCTGGCTCCCGAAACCGTAAATGGATAGTTTTTGCCGCGGAATGTCAGCACACCCTCGCCACCTCCGACGCCAACGATGAACCCACCTTTGGTGAAGACGACCCTCACCGTCCCGATTTCCGCCGATGCCGGCGGACATTTTCTGGTCAGTTCGCGCGACAGCCTCCCGTTGTGGACGCCGCTGGTCGGGGCGTTCCTGGACAAGCACAGATGAGGTTGACGCCGGCGGAGCGATGGAGACGAAGATGACAAGGCAGCGGCCCCACCAATACCACGGCCAATCCAGCCTGGTGACAGCACTGTCGGTCCTGATGCTGCTGGATATCGGCATTGGAACTGCATCCGCGCAACAGGCCGCGAAGCCGGAAGGCAGCCCGGCAAGCGAGAAGCCGGCCGGTCTGGAGTTCGCCTTGCGCGGCCAGCGCGCGGCGCGCGACATCAAGTATTCGGATTGGCACAAGGTCTGCTTCAAGGTTCCTGGCACAATCACGGTGTGCCGGACATCGATCAGCCGCACGTTTGAGACCGGCCAGTCCGCTGTCCGCATCGACCTGGTCGAACGCGAGGGCGACAAGGCCGCGCGGCTGCAGATGTTCCTTCCCGTCGGCCTCTACCTGCAGGCCGGGGTAAATATCACGATCGACCAGGGCGCCGTCTACCGAATTCCCTACGTCTGGTGCCTCATCAACACCTGCATCGCCGCCGATCTGGCTGACCCCGCCTTGATCAAGGAAATGGAAACAGGCCAGAAGCTTCAGCTCGAGGTCGTGGATTCCAGCGTCCTGGCGGTGACCACGGCATTGCCGGTCAACCAGTTCGCTGCGGTCAGGCAGGGAATTCCGACGCAAACGTTCGAGCAAAATATCGATGAATGATGCGTAGCGTTCGCGGCGGCGACAACCTACGCCGCCTCGGAGGCTGCTTTTTCGATCGGCTCAATCAGAGACTTCGCCCGGAACGGCTTTGTAAGATAGGCAATGCACCCGGATTCGATTGCGGCCGTGCGGACAGCGGGATTGTCGTTGGCAGTGATGTAAATAACCGGCAGTGAAATGCCCGCCGCCTTGAGGCGATGCCTCAGTTCGATTCCAGATTCGTTGTTCAGATCGATGTCGAGAACCACGCAACACGCCGACTCGAAATCGTCGTGTTTCTGGAACTCGTCGGCAGACGAAAACACGACGCTGTCGTAACCGTGTTCGCGTAGCAGCCGCTTGAGCCCTTTGAGCGTCCCGAGGTCATCATCGACGACAAAGACGACATTTCGCTTGCGCAAGATCGCTATCCTGTCCACCGCGCCTTGAACGTCTTTTCGAGAGACGATCTGCAACCTGTCAGCGTCCGCCGAAGCTGATCAGGTCGTGGCTCCCCGACTCACCACTCAATTTTGGTAAGCTCTGAGTCCCGCATTTTCTATTGTCCCATGGGACAATGCGAGCCCAAATTCAGTTGACGACTGCTCAATTCGACTGTCCGGTACCCGACAGGTCTCTCAAAATCCCGGCACGCTCGGCAAGGGAGACCAACTCCGCGAGCGACTGGACCTGCAACTTCTCCATCACTCTGCGGCGATGCGCCTTGATCGTGCGTTCGGTCGCGCCCAATACATTGGCAACCTGCTTGTTGGTGTTTCCACGAATGACAAGATCGAAAACCTGGCGTTCGCGCGGCGTCAGCTTCGCAATATGGGCGAGCACGACGTCGAGCTTGCTTCTCTGGCTGCGCGCTGCCTGATGGTGAGCCAGCGCCCGCTCCACCGCACCAAGAAGCTCTTCCGACGATACCGGCTTGATGAGGACATCTTCTGCGCCTGCCTTGATGGCCCGCACTGTGGTCTGGACATCCGCATAGCCGGTGAGAAACACGATCGGCAAGATCGAGCCGATCTCGCTCAAGCGTCCCTGCAGCTCCGGCCCGCTCAATCCCGGTATTCGCACGTCGAGTAGAATGCACCCAGATTCGCTCTCATTCGGCAGATGGTCCAGCAAATGCTGGGCCGACGAATAAGTCGCGACCTCGTAACCAGCCTTCTTCAAACGACGTTCGATAGCCGTCCGGAAGGAAGCATCGTCGTCAACAATATGAACTACCCCCGGCAATTGATCCCCCTACGATAAGGCCAACGGCAGAGATAAACGGAACACCGCGCCACCGTCCTTTTGATTTTCCGCCCAGATCCGTCCCTTGTGCGCCTGAACGATGGTGCGCGAGATCGACAGGCCAATTCCCATTCCTTGCTTCTTGGTGGTGAAGAATGGATCAAAGACCTCGTTCAACTTTTCGGTGGGAATTCCGGGACCGGAATCCAAAATCGAAACCACTGCGGACGACCCGCCATTCATCTCGGTTCGCCCAATCACGGCCCGTCCGTTTGGTATCGCGGCCATTGCATCCATGCTGTTAACGACCAGGTTCAGGATGACCTGCTGAAGCTGAACCTGATCACCTTTCACCCGAAGCGACTCTCCCGAGGGCTCGAAGTGCAGCGCAACTTTTCGCACCGACGCCTGGACCGACAGGAAATCGAATACCTTGCGCACGGTATCGTTGAGGTCGATAGCCTTGTCCTCAAACGGCGCCCTTCTCAAAAAGCCACGCACACGATCGATGACTTCGCTCGCGCGAATATCATCTCGCTTGATGTCGGCAAGAATTTCCTTGACCTCGCTCAAGTTCGGCGCTGGTGAGCTCAATATTAATTCTGCCGTCTCGGCATTGGTAAGAATTGTACCGAGCGGCTGATTCAGCTCGTGCGCGATCGTGGAAGTCAGTTCCCCTGCCGTCGCCTGACGATTCGCGTGCGCCAGCTCGGTCAGGCGATTCCGGGATTCGCGTTCGGCAGTGGTTCGTCCGTGCCGTTCGTGCAGCAGAATCGAAATCAACCCGGCCTGTATCAACAGCACGGCCGCGATCGAAAGGGTCTGCCAACGGTATTTCTCCCATATGCTTGGCTCGCGAAAGCGAACTTCGCTGCCGGGAGGCAGATCAGACTCGCTGATTCCCCATCGCTGCATCTGCAGCCGATTGAAGATGGGCTTCACCGCATCGGACATCGCTACGGGAATACTCGACGCCGGTTCGCCGTGCAAAATCCGCAGCGCCAGCTTTGCAGCGTCAGCGCCAATCAGACCGGGAACGATCACAGGGCCGCCGATGCTACCCAGCGCAACAAGCGGTTCCGCCGCAACAATGATTGGTCGATTCGCCTTCTCCGCGACCAGTTCAAACCCTTTGGCAGGCGAAAAGTAGGTGCCCTCTCCATCGGAGTATATTGCGGAATAGATGATGACGCTGCGCGCGGGGAGCGCTTCAACTCGCTTCCGCACTTCCACCATCGTCGCGCCCACGAGATCAATGACATTCAGTCCTGCCGTAGCGCTGGGTATCTCAAGGCCCCAACTCCCGAATACGTTCTGGCGCTCCCAATGATCGCCAACGAAGACGACGGTTTCCAAATCAGGCACCACCGCGCGCGCGACCCCGATCGAATCGGCGAGCACCGTCTTGAGAATGCTGCCCGTCACATCGTTCGGCAATTTCAGCCGGGCGTAATCGGCCGCATCGACCATTCCGAACACGACAGGAATTCCCGGCCATAGTTCATTCCTCCAGCGCTGTACGAGCTCGAGCGTCCCGGAGCCGATCGCGACAATAACGCCGATATTCTTGTCTCGATATTTCTCGCTGAAATGACGGCGCAGACTTTCGTCATAGACCTCGCCGTCAAAACGGCTGAGATCGAGACTTTCGGAAAAAAGTGTGGTGTGAGCGCTGGCATCGGCGTCGATTGCAGCACGGAGCCCAGAGAATATCTGAAGGAAAAACATCCCCGTGGATTGGGATTGGTCAAGCAGGAGTATCGATCGCGAGCGCTTCTCTTGCGCCATCACCTCGAGCGGGGTGAGGAACACGGCTACGCCAATCAACAACGCACTGATCCGCGCGATCATTGCATCAGAACCGCCGTTAGGCTCGATGAAGCTTGCCCCCATCTTCGCCGAAATGAAAAATAAAATCTGGGATGCTCGCCGAGGTGTCGCCTACATCCTCGAAAATTCTTCCTGGTGATCTGTTAGACTTCGCCCTTCCGGTCATTGTCCCAGAGGACAATGACCCTCGATACAATAGCCCATGCTACAGCGTCCGGTTTAACACATTCGCGGGAGCTACCAGCCATGCATTTTTAAGGCCTTTGGTCGCGAGCTCCAGGAATGCAGACAAATTGTCTCAAACAGGGGGAGACCATGTTTGTCAACGTCAACGCCCATCCCGGCAGCAGACCGAAGGCCCTGGGACAGCTCGGTGAGCTTTCGCGCGCAAGGGTGATCCTGAGCGAGTTCAAGTACAGCAAGGGCACGGAAATCTTTGGCGAGGCGGAACCTGCTGACTATGTCTATCAGGTCGGCGACGGTGCGGTTCGCACCCACAAGCTTCTCTCCGATGGCCGCCGCCAGATCGGCGCGTTCCATCTGGCTGGCGACATTTTTGGACTGGAGAACGGCGCAACCCACCGATTCACCGCGGAAGCGATCGTCGATACGACAGTACGGCTGATGAAACGGTGCAGCCTGGAGCACGTAGCAGAAACCGACGCGATGGTAGCGCTCGATCTTCTCAGCATGACGACGAGCAACCTCCGGCATGCCGAGGAACACATGCTGCTGCTGGGGCGCAAGACGTCGCTCGAGCGGGTCGCCGCATTCCTGATCGAGATGGAACCCCGCCTGACGGCCGCCGGCGTGATGGCCCTTCCGATGTCTCGCCGCGATATCGCCGACTATCTCGGCCTGACGCTCGAAACGGTCTCCCGGGCGTTGTCACATCTTCACGGCATGGGCATCCTTGGCTTCCTCGGCCAGACTCAGCGGCAAATCGTGTTGCTGGACCGGGGACGATTGGCGGAGCTGGACCTTTAGGGCGAAGCTAGATCGCCACCTCACTTCCGGACAAGCCGCCGAACCATGCGCCGAAATATCCGGCGTAGAGCGCCGGCGATTCCAGATTCATCGAATGCCCAATGCCCGGCACCGTGATTAGCCGGCAATCCGGCATGACTGCTGCCATAGTCTTGAGATCGGCAAGAGCAATCCAGCCATCCTTCTCCCCCCCCAACACCAGATGCGGATGCCAGATCTCGGCCATGTACCGCTCCAGCTCGCCGCTCTCCCGCTCAAGGTTGAGGTTAAAGGGCGTACCGAGCCAGATGCCCTCGGCCACACCGAATGTCTGCTCCAGGACGCGTTCGTAGAACGCCTGGAGTTCGCCAAGGCCCTCGCGAAACCGCGGCATGGTATTTGGCGCAAGGCTCTCGGGGACGAACAGCGAGGCCGCGGCGGTGGCCATGACCGCGCGCGTCAGGTCCCGGCTCGTCATCATCTTGCGAAACAGATCGGTCTGCTCGGCATTGAAGGCCATGCCCAGCGGCGTAACCGGATCCAGCGCGAACACCCTGCCAAAGCGTTCGGGCTGCTTGAGCAGCATGCGCGCGGCAATGATGCCGCCGGTGGAGTGGGTGGCGAGGTGGCAGAAGGGAATCTGCAACTCATCGAGTGCGGCCAGCATGTCGAGCGCGTGCTGGCGCATGGAATAGTTGGAGAAATCGGCCGCTGGTGGCGCGGCCGGTCGCTATCGCCGCAGCCGCGCCAGTCGATGCCGATCATACGGACGCCGCTGGGAAACAGCGGGGCGGCGAGTTCGATCCAGTCCTTGCTGGCGAGATTACCGTGGATGAAGACGACGGTGACATCGCCCTCGCCCCACTGTCGCCAGCCGAGTTGGACCTCGCCCGCTCGCACCCGTGCCACCATAAGGTTCCTACTTGTTCAAGCCGGCGGTCGGCGCTGCGCTGGTCGGCGTTGGCGCAACACCGATCGCGGTCGGTGAATTGACTCAGACCTGCTGCCGCTTCGCAACGAAGTGAGCACGGCCATCGAGAGCCGCCACGAGCAGGTACGCAAGCTATGGGACGATATGCTGTCCTCGATTGGCATAGAACGCCGCAAGGACCGATAGACGGCGATCCCGGTAATGGCATCGATTCCAGAAGCGGAAGCCTTGATACAGATCAAAGCTTCATGCCGGCTTCGCTCCACCTTCGGGCACGCGCCTGCAAGCGCAAGCGATTTCGGGGTCTCCGATGAAAGCCGTCTCCGTGGAAGAAGCGGTCGCCATGATCCCCAACGGCGCAACGGTGATGGTCGGTGGGTTCATGGGGGTGGGAACGCCGGAACGGCTGCTGGACGAACTGGTCAGGCAAAGGAAATCCGAGCTCTCCATCATCAGCAATGACGTCGCAGTCCCCGGCAAGGGCGTCGGCAAGCTGTTCGACGCGGCGCTTGTCTCGACACTGACCACAAGCCACATCGGATTAAATCCGCACGTACAAAAGCAGATGATGGCCAACCAGGTCGCGGTCCACCTGGTGCCTCAGGGCACCTTCGTCGAGCGCATTCGGGCCGGCGGCTGCGGCCTGGGAGGCGTGCTGACGCCGACAGGCGTCGGCACCGTGGTCGAGGAGGGCAAACTAAAGATCGAGGTCGACGGCAAGAGCTTCCTGATCGAGACGGCACTTCGATCGGATTTCGCGCTGATCCATGCATTTCTGGCCGATTACCTCGGCAATCTCGCCTACGCGCTGACCGCGCGCAACTTCAATCCCGTCATGGCAATGGCGGCCGATACCGTCATCGTCACCGCAGAAAACATCGTTCCCGTCGGCGTCATTGCGCCCGACCATGTCATAACGCCCGCGCCGCTCGTCGACTACCTCATCGCCAACGGGTGACCCATGGACGCTCAATCGCTCATCGCGCGACGGGTGGCACGCGAACTTCGCGCCGGCAACCTCGTTAATCTCGGCATCGGAATTCCGACGCTGGTCGCGAACTTCGTTCCGTCCGATCTCAAGGTGTTTTTTCAGTCGGAGAACGGATTGATCGGCACGGGACCGATGCCGGAGCAAGGCATGGCCCACCCCCTGCTCACCGATGCGGGCGGACGGCCGATCAGCGCCCTGCCCGGCGCATGCGTCTTCGACAGCGCGATGTCGTTCGGATTGATCCGCGGCGGTCACGTGGACATAACGGTCCTCGGCGGCCTTCAGGTCGACGCCGAAGGACACCTCGCGAACTGGATGATCCCCGGCAAGATGGTGCCGGGGATGGGTGGCGCGATGGACCTGGTGACCGGAGCAAAGCGCGTCATCGTCGCCATGCAGCATGCCGCCAAAGGGAAATCGAAGATCGTCCAGAAATGCGCGCTGCCGCTGACCTCTTCCCGGCCGGTCGACCTCGTCGTCACCGACATGGCGGTGATCGGCTTTTCCGGCGGAAGGATAACGCTGCAGGAGACCGCGCCAGGCGTCACCGTCGCCGAGGTCATGGCGGTGACGGAAGCGGATTTGTTCATTCCAGCCAGCGTTCCAGAGATGAGGATCTGACCCCGCAACGTGCACGATCGAGGACCTGACATGCGCATCTTCAGCAACTTCAGTGAGTTCAAGGCAGCGGTCGGCTCCGAGGTCGGCGCCAGCGAATGGATTGAAGTGACCCAGGAACGCATCAACCTCTTTGCGCGGGCGACCTGTGACGATCAATGGATCCATGTCGATCAGGAGCGGGCGAAGAAAGAACTTCCGGGTGGTATCACCATTGCCCACGGACTCTTGTCGCTCAGCCTGGCGCCGATGTTCATTCGTTCCGTGATGGGCCTCAAAGGCCTGCGCAACACCTTGAACTATGGCGCGGACCGGATACGTTATCTCTCGCCCGTCCCGGCCGGCTCACGTATCAGGGGTCGCACCAGCATCGCGGAGGTAGAGGACCTCCCGCCCGATGGCTTGAGGGTCAACTATCACATGGTGATCGAAATCGAAGGCGGTCAGCGTCCTGCCTGCGTCGCCGAACTAATCGCATTGCACTACCGCTGATCGTGTTGCCGGGGACGCGGCTGGCAGATCCATCGGAAGCATCGGATGAAGAAGCACACCTGGTATGTGACCTTCGAACTCCCATGGAAAGGCACAGCGGTCCGGAGCCGGCGCTCTCGGTCGACTCAAACGTTTGAAACCGAAATGGAGGCCAGGAATTTTGCACGTGCCAGATTCGACGAGGGATTGGTCGTGACCGCCGGAACAATCATTCCTCATTTGCCGAGACGCGCAATCGCATCGGCAAACATTCCGCCATGGCTTGACGAAGGACGGGAACAAGACAGTGGCGACGCGGCGGAAAGTGCTGACCCGCAGTCAAGGAAGAGCGAATAAACCGCAGCTTCAAAGAGCGCGCGGAACTCTCGCGGCGCACGGCCGTGCCTCCCGCCATGTGCACGATAATCAACAAAGCAATAATGAGCGCTCACCAATTGCTCTTGAGTGTTGCCATTTTGGCACGAGCATTTTGTTTAAAGTACGTAGGATTAGTTGCAAGTTGGAATCAATGCAACGCCTGAGCTCCCGTTGGTGGGGACAATTTAAAGCCAACGGAAATGGAGAGGAACAAATGAAAAGTTTTCTGCTGGCTACCGTTGGTCTCGTAGCATTGGTCGGCATCGCCGCCCCCGCATCCGCTGCCGATATGGCAGTCAAGGCGCGGCCGCCCGCTCCGGTGCTGGCCCCGATTTACGACTGGACCGGCTTTTATATCGGCGCCAACGGCGGCTGGGCTCAGAGCCGCAATTGTTGGGATTTCGTTGACCCGGTGCTTGGCGTAACCTTCGCTGAGGGCTGCCACGAGCGTTCCGGAGGCGTCGTCGGCGGCCAGATCGGTTATCGCTGGCAAGCCAATCAGTGGGTGTTCGGCCTGGAAGCTCAGGGCGATTGGGCGGATCTCAGCCACACGCGCGATAGTCTGCTCTTTCCTGGGATACTCTCCATTCGCACCAAAACCGATGGCATTGGCCTCTTTACCGGCCAGATCGGTTACGCCTGGAATCAAGCGCTGCTATACGTAAAGGGCGGCGCGGCGGTGACAAGCAACCGCTTTAGCATCCTCGATACCCCCACCGGCATTGAACTGGCCTCGGCAAGCTCGACCCGCTGGGGCGGCGTCGTGGGTGTTGGATTTGAGTACGGCTTTGCACCGAACTGGTCGTTCGGCGTTGAGTACGACCACCTGTTCATGGGCGATGCCGATAATTCGTTCACTGCCTTAGCGATCAACAACCGGGTCAGCCAGGACGTGGATATGGTCACCTTGCGCATCAACTACCGCTTCGGCGGTTACGGGGCGCCAGTCGCGGCTCGCTACTGATCAACCGCTTGTCTCCAGCAAGCAAAGCTTGGCCCCGGCACAGTGCCGGGGCTTTTCGTTAAGTGCGAGTATTGGGTGTTGCGCTGCTTGGCGAGGACCATAAAGGGTAGTCGGCGGCGCTTGACCCAGATCAACGCGCGGGCGCATCAACGAGCGTCCTGGCCGGGATAATCCATCCGCTGTCGGTCGTCGACAGGCATTGTCCCGGTGAGGAGGAAATTGTGACCCACGTTCTAATCATCGTTAGTTGGCTTGGCGTTGCAAATGGCGCCGTGATTGCGACACAGGAATTTACCAGCGCAGAACGGTGCGACGCGGCCCGGCAGACACTGATTGAGTACGCGAAGGCCCGAAGCTCTGACGAGACGCTGAGACCACTCTGTGTCCAAAAGTGAAAGAGGCCAGTTGCCGCAGTACAATCCGCTGATGGCTCAGTGATCTTGGCCGACGGCCATGACCTACAATCCAGTTTGATCAGTGCTGCTTACCAATTGATTTGCATCATCTGACCTGGATCGTCGTGGAGCTGGATGACGGCAAGTACTCCAAATGGGAGTGTTCGCCGGAGGACATCGTCATGCCGATGTGTCAGTCGCCCCGGATTTCTGATGCTCTGCTTCAAGCAGGCAGGCTTCCCGCCAACGACAATCGCCTACCGGCAGGAATCGGTATCAGGTCTTCTCGTGAGTCAAGGAGAACCGTCAAGGCCGGTTGGCAGGCAGTTCTCATCCTCTGCATCGCCGCACTGCTGTTACTTTGAAAGACTGATTTGCATTATTTGTGGCGTCCGCACGCAATGCATCTGGCCCGAAACTGACGACATGCCCGACGAGGAGGTTATCGGACCTTCGTCATTGTTTGCTATGCGGCTGTTTGACCAAAACGGACGGTCTGTTGAGGCTTGATACAACGCCGAGCAGTCTGAATTTCCGCTTCGGTCGCGCCCTGACTGCGAGCCCATGCTTCAGCGGCAGGCGCGCTGTACTTTGCGACATAATACCTGATGAGCGCGCAGGAAGAGCGACGGATCGGCTCATCTGCTTGACGAGCAGTTGCAGTGGGTATCGAGATCGTAACGCCTCTATTCATGAAACAGTGCGAAAGTCTTTTCAACACGTGCCGTTACGGGAAATCAAAGCGAGTGGCGGGTCATTTTCCGGAACCTATCGGTACGTTTCGTCATCGATTGCACCTCCCCGTGCGGCGCTTCTACGGCGAGCGTCCGCAGGGATTTTTGAGACAGTCGAAGAATCCGCGGACAAGAAGGCCAGGACGGTTCGATTTCGGATCGAGAAGTAGCTTGCTTCCGGAGTTTACCCACTCACAACGAGCAAGATTGCCGATGCCATCACCAGATGTTGCCAAACCAGCCAAACTGCGGCTGCCTCGCAACGAGGAGCGAACGCGGCGGCACGTGCCGCTTCACAATTTTGCGTTGCCGCTGCGGCTTCAGTTCTCGTCTTCCCGGGCTGGACGGTTCCAGCCGCTTCGCATCGGATGATTGCATCAACGCAAATGCTTCGCGTTCCCTCTCCCTTGGGGTGACCGTTGCAGGATTGACGACGCGGTCTTCCACGATCGCGGTTTGCGCGGGAACGATCGTCGGAAGGGCGGTATCGAGAACGATGCGCTCCGGCCATTTGCGATCGGAATGAATGCGGATGACGGGCGAATTGACGTGCGATCTCTCCATGACCGGCAGTTTTGTCAGGCAAGCGTCCAGAATGAACACCAGAGTGAGCAGTATTCCGCCGACATAAAGGAAATATCGCGCCAGGGGCATACGCTACTCCGCCGCGGCGCCGCACCCGCTTCGAAGTCGAACTCGGGTACGGCCGTATTTTTTGGCAGAAGCCGCCTTAACCTCGACGTCGGTAATTTGCGACATCACGAGGTGCTAATGCGGCAAGAAGAGCCATGTCAGCGCCGGCCGACGCGCTACCAGGCCGCCGCGATTCGTGGGTGTGCCGACACGGCCGACGCCGGGCGTCGCCACCGCGCGGGCGACCGGCCGCGGACGCAGCACGACGCCTGCCCTTACGGTGCAGCCTGCGGGATAGGAGACATACTGGCAGTACACGACGGCGCTGGCCGGCTCCGTCGTTGCGGCCATCAAACCGGCAATCAGCAATGCCGACAATGTGATCGAGAGTTTCATGTTGGTCTCCCTGAGTCAGAGGCTCCAGATGATCCCGGAACGCGGCAACTTCGACGCAGCCTCTCAAGGCCAATCCAGAGTGCCACTGGGAGGCTGACCACGGTCCCCTCTGCGGGCTTGATACAGATCAAGGGGCGCGAGTTGCCGCATAATTGCTACTTGGGCCATCCCCGCTTCTCGTGCGCTCCCTCTTCGCCGCTCGCCAGCAACGTCATGCGCAACACCTCGAAGATCACCGCCGTCGACCAGCCGAACAACAGGACCCCGTTCATCGCGGTCATCGGCCCAAGCAGAGACCAACGCTTGACCGGGGTCACGTCGCCGTAGCCGAGCGTCGTGTAGTTTACAAAGGCGAAATACACGAGATCGGTGCCTTCCGGCGCCACATCGGCTGTCGCGTAAATCAATGACCAGACCAGTACCTCGGCGAGATGCGCGATCATCAGGACCGTCACGGCGGCAATCATGATCGCGATCAATCGAAACGTCTGATATGCCATCGCCAATTCGTCGGCGAAGCGCGCCGCCCTTATGACAGCCACCATCACCAACGCATGGATCGCGATGTTGCAACCGCTTGCGGCCGCGCCAACGAGAAACTGACGCAACATCGACATGCCTCCGGAGATGGACCGCCCCGCCGGGGCCGGCAGTCACGGCGCCGGGATATGATTGCGCCATGAGTCCGCGTCTCAATCGATGATGTGATATCCACCGTCGATATACATGACGCCGCCCGTGATCAGCTTCGCGCCATCGAGTGCCAGGAACGCCGTCGCCGCGCCGACATCGTCGATGCTGACGAGACTCCGCGTCGGTGCGGTGGTTTGTGCCTTATCCATCAGCTCGTCGAATTCGGGAATTCCCGAAGCTGCGCGCGTCGCCAGCGGCCCCGGCGAAATCGCGTGCACCCGGATCCCCTTGGGACCGAGCTCGGCTGCGATATAGCGGACGGCGGCCTCCAGGCCCGCCTTCGCAACGCCCATGATGTTGTAGTTTTTGACGACCATCTGGCTGCCGTAATAGGTCATGGTGAACAGCGTGCCGCCGTTCTTCATCAGCGGCTCCGCCAGATGCGCCATCCGCATGAACGACCAGCAGGAAACGTCCATCGTCTTGAGAAAACCGTCGCGCTCGACATCGACGACGCGCCCATGCAGGGCTTCCTTCGGAGAGAAGGCAATCGAGTGCAGCATAAAATCGAGCTGTCCCCACTCTTTCTCAATCCGTTCGAACACCTGCTCGGTCTGTCCTTCGGTATTCACATCGAGCGGCATGAAGATCGAAGCCTCAAGCGCCTTTGCCAGCGGCTCGACGTGCTTCTTTGCCCGCTCGTTCAGATAGGTGACAGCGAGTTCCGCGCCCAGGGCCCGAAACGCCTTGGCGCATCCCCATGCGATCGACTGATCGTTGGCGATACCGACGACCAGCCCCTTCCGGCCCTTCAGCGCAATCTTGGTTTCTGGAAATACGGGAATTGTCATGACGCTCTCTCCCGTTTCAGGCTGGAGGATGAATGCCGATTCCACAGCAGCGACAAGGTGTGCTGTGCGATCATGAGCTCTTCATCGGTCGGCACGATATAGGCCGGAATTTGACTGCCTCCGCGCGATATCCGAAGGCTGTGGCGAGCATTCTCGACCGGGTCGAGAGATATCCCGAGCCATTCGAGCCGCTCCGCAATCCGTGCCCGAATGCCGACGGAATTTTCACCGATCCCTGCGGTGAAAACGAAGCCATCGAGACCTTGCAGGGCAGCAGCCAGCATTCCGGCCTGCAGTGCAACCCTGTAGACGAAATAGTCGACGGCAAACGCCGCGTGGGGATCGCTGCTGTTCTGGAGCTCCCGCATGTCGTTGCTGACGCCGGAAAGCCCTTTCAGCCCGCAATCGCGGTAGAGAAAGTCCTGCACCTCGGCGGGCGACATGCCCTTTACCGTCATCAGATACAGTATGACGCCGGGATCGATCTGGCCGGTGCGCGTTCCCATCGGAAGCCCATCGAGCGCGGTGAACCCCATGGTGCTCTCCACGCTGCGTCCGCCGTGTATGGCGCACATGGATGCGCCGCTTCCGAGATGCGCCACGATCACCCGGCCTCTGGCGATTTCGGGTGCAACGTTCGGCAGGGTCTTTGCGATGTATTCATAGGAAAGACCATGAAATCCGTAACGGCGGACTCCCTCCTCGTGCAGCCGGCGGGGTATGGCGTAATGGTCGGCGACCTCGTCGTGGTCGCGGTGAAAGGCCGTGTCGAAGCAGGCGACCTGGGGCAGAGCTGGAAATTTGGCAAGCAGGATTCGGATCGGCGCCAGATTGTGGGGCTGATGCAACGGCGCAAGTGTCGTGAGGCGCTCCAAACGCGCGACTACTCCATGGTCGATCAGCACAGGGCGATCGTAGTCGGGACCGCCATGGACGACCCGATGGCCCACCGCGAGCGGGTTCAATTGATGTTCGTCGCGCAGCCAGGCGCTGGCGAGCATCAAGGCTGTCGGAACATCTGGTACAGCCTCGATCGGATAGCATCGATCCGCCAATGCTTCGCCTGCCGCGCCGGTTGCGCGCAGCCGGGGACGGCTGCCGATCCCGTCCATCTGCCCCTTGATCAGCCGGCGCAGCCCGCCGTTGCCATCCACGGCAAACACCTGGAACTTGACGCTTGAGGAGCCTCCATTGACGACGAGCATGGTATCCATGGCCGTCACGCTGCGGCTGTCTGGGCGCGGCGTCGCCGCCCGTCGGCATAGAGCGTCGCAACGGCGCAGGATGCCATTCGGGATCGCGGGGAGTCCGCCCGCGACGTCAGCACAATGGGAACACGGGCGCCGAGCACAATGCCGGCGCCGTCCGCCTTGGCGAAGTACGCCAGGTTCTTGGCCAGCATGTTGCCTGCCTCAAGGTCCGGCACCACAAGGATCTGGGCGCGTCCCGCGACTTCCGACTTGATGCCCTTGATTCGCGCCGCCTCCCGGTCGATCGCATTGTCGAAGGCAAGCGGCCCATCGAGCAGCCCGCCCGTGATCTGCCCGCGGTCCGCCATCTTGCAAAGCGCAGCGGCCTCGATGGTGGACGGAATCTTCGACGTGACGGTTTCGACCGCCGAGAGGATGGCGACCCGGGGAGATGTGCCAAGTCCCATCTGCGTATAGAGATCGATCGCATTCTGCACGATGTCGCGCTTGCCATCGAGATCCGGGAAGATGTTGATCGCAGCATCGGTGACGAAGATGGTTTCGCTATAGGCCGGAACATCCATCACGAAGACGTGGCTGATCCGCCGTTCCGTACGCAATCCGCCTGCCTTTGCGGTCACGCTTCGCATCAGTTCGTCGGTGTGCAGGCTGCCTTTCATCAGCATCTCGCCCTTGGCCGCATGGACCAACTCGACGGCCTTTGTTGCTGCAGCCTCGCTGTGAGGCGCATCGACCAGTTCAAATGCGCTGATGTCGATACCGTGCCTGGACGCGACCGCCTTGATCTTCGCCGACGGTCCGACAAGTACGGGCTTGATGATGCCCGCCTCGGCGGCATCGGCTGCGCCGCGCAGCGAACTTTCATCGCATGGATGCACGACGATGGTTGTCGCCGGCGGGATCGCTTTGGCTGCCGCAATGAGACGATCGTATTTCGCGCCGGCTCTCGCTTCGCCCGCCTCGATGGATGCAATGCCCATATCCAACTCTCCGATCAACCCACCAACGCCTATGACGCCTTCGCCCGCGATTTTCCGGCAAGACCGAACAATTCAGTCACGCGATCGAGCCGCTTGGCGGCTTCGCCGGATATTTCCGCACTCGCGGACAGCACGCCGCGGATTGCCTCCAGGCCGGCACGCCGCTCGCCTTCGTCAGGCGGAAGCAATTTGGGTATGGCGGCGAGGCTCGCCGCCGGCTCGAGCAGCAGCATGAAGAATTGCTCGCGCACGATCTTCTTGAACTGCGCCAGCGTCAGACGCGATCCTGCGTCGTTGGCGCGAGCCCTTCGCAAAGCCTCCAGGCTGCGCTCGTCGACCATTCCCCGCGACATTCCGACATACAGGAGACCGCGAATGACACATTCCCTAAGACCGCCGCTGCCGACCTGCGACTTGAGCTCGGCGATGCGCGCCTCCAGACGCTCGCGGTGTTCCGACGACATCTGCGGCTTTGGCGAAACGTCGGCATTCGGCGTGATGCCGACCGCGGCCTGTACCACGGGCGATCCATAGATGCCGAGAAAGAGCGCCTCACTGAGTGATTCCTGCGTGTCGCGCCATTTATCGAGGACGTCGACGATATTCTTCGAGACGGTCTCCTGGAACGCGACGAACGGATTGTCTTCTGCTGCCGGCTTGCGCTGCTCGCGAATTTTGTCAGCAGCTCTCGCGACGCCCTTCATGGCAACGGTATCGCCTCCAAAGGCCTCGTAGGAAACGCGTAGCGGATGCCATTGGCGCATCAACTCCGCCATTTGGGGCGCAACTGCCGTACGAACCCACGGCTGCACGAATTTCCGGTAATTAGAGAGATTGATTTCGGACACACGTGCGGCCGTCGCAAACCGGCGTTCATCTTCGGCCGTGTTGCCGCCCATGGCCCTGATATCGTCCAGCGTGCGCCGTTCGCACCGCATGATCCACTTTCCACCGGCAAGATCGGAATTGGCCGTCTCGGCGGATTTGGCTTCGAACGTTGCCTCATAAAGCCCGGGCGGCAGCACATCGATCAGGTCGATGTTGCTGGAGAACTCGCTGTGCTCCTTCTTGGCGACGCCTCCGGAGACAAAGATGCCGAGGTGCCCGACGGTCTCGTGAACGGTGTAGACGATGGTTTGTCCGTAAGCCCTGATATCGTCGACATCGCTGTAGAGATCGAGAATCCAGCCGAGCGCCTGCTGCGGCGGCGTGATGTTGTCGCCCTTTGAACAGAACACGACGATCGGAGATGATATTTTTCTGAGGTCGACGGTCTGGCCGTCCGACGTCTTGATGCGTCCGGCGGCCAGGTTGTTGCCGACGAACAGCTCATCGACAATGAACTGGATCTCCTCGGCGTTCAAGTTGACGTGGCCGCCCCACCAGCGCTCGAATTCGAGATAGCGATCCGCCTCGCTGTCGACTTTCGAATAGACGTTGTATTGCTTGGTCCAGAGCGTGTTCGAGGGATTCATGTTCTCGAAGTTCTGGACAAGCCACGCCCCGTCGAACTTGCCGCCGCCCAGGTCGCTGGTGAGTGCGGTCAGCCAGCTTCCGCCCAATAGGCCGCCCGAGTAGCGCATCGGATTCTTGCCGCGAACGCCAGCCCAGTAGGACAAAGGCGCGCCGGCGATGATCAGCGGGCCGAACAGCTCCGGCCGCAGCGAGGCCAGGATCATGACCGCCCAGCCGGCCTGGCAATTGCCGATCACGCACGGCTTGCCGTCGGCTTCCGGATGCAGGGCGATGACCCTCTCGATGAAGACAGCCTCAGCTCTCGCGACGTCCTCGATGGTTTGGCCGGGCATCGGCTCGGGCAGGAAGCCGATGAAGTAGCAGGGGTGCCCCGCCTTCATCGCCACGCCGATCTCGCTGTCGGCCTTGAAGCCGCCGATTCCCGGCCCGTGCCCGGCGCGAGGGTCGATCACCACGAACGGACGGCGCTTGTTATCGATCGCCACGCCACTCGGCGGAGCGACGCTGACCAGCGCGTAGTTGACCGGCTGCGGAAGGGTTCTGCCGTCGACGATCAATTCAACCTCATAGTTGAGGACATGCGGCGCCGTTTCAGCGATGTGTTCGCGGTATTGCAGCCCGCGCTGGCGCATGACATCGAGAAACAGGACACTCCGTTGCCCGGTATCGACCAGATATTCGAGGCCGGATGCAAAGAGTCCCGGAAGCACTTCGCCAGAGATGGCCGGCTTGTCGGTAGACATGCTCAAATCTCTCACTGCTTGCAGCCCTGCGTCAGGATTGCGCTCGGGTGGTCGGGACCATTGACATAGGTCAAGGGGAATAACTCTCGTTTGCCGCGCGCGATCACATCGAGATGCGCCTAGACGCTGGGCATCGCGGCAACTTTTTCGGTGCATTGTTCGGCAACAGTTGCGGCAGCGTCGACCCGCTCTTCGCGGATCCACGCCATCATCAGTTCCCAGGTCACCGCCAGGATGATCGGCCCGACAAACAGCCCGAGAATGCCATGCGCCAGCATCCCGCCCAGGACACCGATGAAGATGACAAGCGTGGGCGTATTCAGCCCACGCCCCATCAGTATCGGCTTCAAGACGTTGTCGGCCAGCCCCACGACCAGGAGATAGACCGTCAGCGGAAGAGCCAGGGCAAAGTCCTTGGTGGCCCAGATCCATATGATGACGGGAATAAGGACGATTGCCGACCCGATCTGCAGGATCGCAAGAACCAGCACAAGGAAAGCCAGCACGCCCGCATGAGGCACGCCTGCAAGCTTCAGTCCGATACCGGCCAGCAGTGATTGCAGGATGGCTACGCCGATAACTCCCTGCGCGATTGTGCGTATCGTCAACCCGGCGAGGGCGACGAAATCCTGGCTTCGCTGGGTAACCAGACGCGCCTGAATCCTCTTGATTGCCGCCACGAGGCCGGGACCGTAATGGAACAGGAAGCCCGCCAGCACCACCGACGCGACGAACTTGAGCGTCCCCAACCCCGCGCTGCCGGCAAAGACAAGCACCGGACCAGCCAATGGCTTGAGATGCGGAGCGACCTCCTTGAGCGCGACCCTCAGATTTGTTGAAGCATGATCCCAGAGTTCGAAAATCTGGGTGCCGACGACGGGCCATGCCTTGACGCCTTCCGGAGGCGACGGAATGACCAGGGCGCCGGCGCCAAGCTGGCGAGCAAGCTCTTGCAAGCCGTCGACCACGCCGTAGCCGAGCCACGTCACCGGTCCAATGACGATCGCCAGACTGATGATCGTGATGATCGCGGCCGCCAGCTTCGGCCGATCGCCGAGCCCAGCCGAAAGCCAATTGTACGGCGGGTACAGGGCCACGGTCAGAACCATGCTCCAGACGAGAATGGGAATGAATGGGCGGACAAGAACGAACGACCAGTAAACCAGGAAGGCCAGCACACCCAGGCGGAGCGCCAGCTGAATGATTTCTCCTCCGGATGCCGTCTGTCGAACTACCCTCTGGGCCATTGCTTCGCCCTCGTTGACGCACGCAACGGCCCAGCCGCGGACCGGATGCGGGCCGATAGAACTTCACCTGACATTCAGAGCCTATCGGCGCTCGCCCAAGCCCGCGCTTGATCCAGATCAAGCGGCAGCACGCAAAGGTCGCTCTGGCTGATCAAGCGCACTGTCGGAGCCGGAGAGCTTCTGCCATGCCTGACGCCGCCGAATATTCGGTCCGCGAGCATCTTCGCGACGACCGTCCAATCACGATCCGTGCGCTCCGTCCTGATGACCGCGCCGGGATGCTGGCGGCGATCGGACGGACCAGCATGCAATCGCTGCAGCGGCGGTTCTTCGTGCCAAAGAAGGGCTTCTCCGAGCAGGAAATGGCCTTCTTTCTCAACATCGACTTTGAATCGCACGTCGCAATCGTCGCGGAAATCGCTGAGGATGGCCGCCCGGTCATCGTCGGTGGCGGACGCTATATCGTTGTCCAGCCGGGCCAGGCGGAGATCGCTTTCATCGTGGTGGACGCCTATCAGGGCCAGGGTATGGGAACGATCCTGATGCGGCATCTCGCGGCCCTGGCACGCGATGCAGGCCTCAAGGAACTGGTCGCGGAAGTGTTGCCCGAGAACACCGCCATGCTGAAACTGTTCAAGAAGTTCGGCTTCCAGCGCGGCTCCAAAGGATCGCCTCAGGTGGTCCACCTGACGCTGCAACTGCTCTGAGAAGGATCGTGGCGGAGTTCGCCCGGCGTTACCGCAGCCCCAGCAGCGAGCGACGATAGCCGCTGCTACGGGCTTCCTCCCGGCACACAAAACTTCCGGTAGAGCCGCGGCCATATCGTCCTTGCCGCTTCGAGTAATAGATCCCTTTGCCGAGATCGAGCCAGACGACCACATCGGCGCGGCAATGTCGTTGCGCCTGCGCTTCATATCGGAACGGCGTCAGCGGATTCGCAAAGGCGCTGTCGGCACCATAGGCAATGATCGAAGCTGTTAGCATGCTTGCAGCCCGCAGTCGGAAGCTTCGCATCGACAAATTGCCTGCATTGTGACCGACAAAATGAAACGCTCGGAAAAGCGTCAGAAGACTGATTACGCGGCCGTCACTGGGCGTGTCCGCCATCGCGTCGATCGCATTGACGACCAGGTTAAGAATAACCTGTTGGAGCTGGATGCGATCGCCGACAATTGGAAGCGCAACAGGCGAGATCATGCTGCTCAATTTGACCTCTCGCCCGACGGCCAGTGCCGAAAGAAACTCGACCGCTGCGGCTGCCCTCTTTCGAGAGGCGCGACCAGTTCTCCGCCTCGGCCATCCAAAGAGCCCGGTTTGCCGGTTCACGCTGGGCGAGCTGTCTGCACAGCGTAGCGCGTAAGTCAAACTCCCACTGACCCGCCATTGGCACCCCCTGCCTGAGGGAGAAATTCATTGGCACCAGTTAACGACAAACGCGCTGCCCGGACTATTGCCCCAACGGTCATTGTCCCAACGGGCAGGTGACGTTGAATGAGCAGCAGACCCGAAGTGATCGCCGTTCCGGTACCCTTGACCCGAGTCAAGACCAGGCGCTCCGAAGCGCAACGACATGCATCGCTACCGTATTCTACGCACAACGGAGAAGACCATGAAACAGAGTACGAAAAACATTACTCTCGCTGCTTCCGCATTTGCGTTTGCGGCGCTGTTTTCGTTCAGCTGGTCGGACCCGTCAAACGCTCGGATATCGCAGCCGATGTTCGATCGGAGTCGTGGCTGTGATCGACGCATGTCTGCTTTCGCCTTGTGTCCGGGGTGGCAACAGGTAAAGCGTCATGGCAAAGATCAAGTACACCATCAGTACGAGCACGCCGACAAACCATGCCGAGCGGCCACTGTTGGTCACCAGCGACGCGGTCATGGTCGCGATCAGCATCATGACTACCGCGCCCGGCCAGAATTGCAGGCTCATCGGCTCCGGCCCGATGACGTAGCTCAGCAGCACCAGCACCGGCGCGACAAAGAGCGCGATCTGGGATGCACTCCCGAGCGCAATCCCAACGCTCAGGTCCAGCCGGTTCTTGCGCGCGCCGGAAAAGGCCGAGGCCATTTCTGCGGCTCCCCCTACCAGCGCAACGACAATGAAGCCGACAAAGGCCGGGCTCATCCCGAAAGCCACCGCGGCCTGCTGCACCGACTCGACGAAAACCTCGCTGACCAGTGCGACCAGTATGGTGACGCCGGCCAGCGTGGCCAGGGCCAGTCCCATGGGCCACGGCGCTTCGCCGGCCTCCGCGTGCCCCGCGCCGCCAAACAATTCGCGATGGGTTTTGAGCGAGAACAGCAGGCCCAGGCCATAGGCCGCGATGAGCAACACGGACAGGCCCACGCTCAACTTCGCCGTGAACTCCAATCCGGCCGCAGAATCGGCTTCGGAGACCGCCGAAGGGATCAATATGCCGATCGTCGCCAGGAAAAGCAGGCTCGCCTGCAGCCGGGCGCTTCCCCGGTCGTATTCCTGCACATGGTGCCTTAGTCCGCCGAGCAGAAATGACATGCCGAGCATGAACAACGTGTTGGTGACGATTGCGCCTGCGATCGATGCCTTCACCAAGGTATATTGCCCGGCGTGCAGCGCAGTTAGCGCAATGACGAGTTCTGTCAGGTTCCCGAGCGTGGCATTGAGCAGGCCGCCAACGGTGTCGCCCGTCTTGGCCGCGACAGATTCCGTGGCGTGACTTAGCAGGCCGGCAAGCGGCACGATGGCCAGGACCGACAGCACGAAGAGCAGCGTGTGCGCGTCCGGCTTGACGTGTTGCGCGACGAACAGCACCGGCACGAACGCCAGCAGCCATAGCAGGGGATTGTGCCGGATTTCCTTGAGCAATGGATTCATGAGGTCAACTCGGAAGCAGCGGGGCGCCTGCATTCCGTCGGCTTGGCCCGGCGCCTCCTTTTCAAGAGCAGCATCGTCGGCGCCGCAAACAAACCAGCCCGACCGTTGGGCAGGCAGCTTGAGGCAAATCAAGCAAGCGGTCCTTGAAATACAAAAAGCCGCCCCGAGGGGCGGCTTTTCGAATTACTGCTGTTTAATCAGCAGCATATTTGGTTGCGGGGATAGGATTTGAACCTATGACCTTCAGGTTATGAGCCTGACGAGCTACCGGGCTGCTCCACCCCGCGTTAAACCGTTGCACTGCCTTCGAAAAACCGGACCGGAAGTGAACCGGCCAACGCGTGTTCGGCGCCGATCGATCCCGTCCGGAGGCTTCCTGAGAAGGCAACCCGGGCAAAGCCATCGGGTGCGAGGGGTATGTATCAACGTCGCCCTGCTTTGGAAAGGGGCAAGAACCCCCTTTTGCAGATTTTATGACAGCAAAAACGAGGGGTTGGAGCGCAAAAACCGCCTCCTGGAACCGCACTTGCCATAAACGCTGCAAAAGCGGAGCTTTGCGCCCCAAGATGCGGCCCAGGAAGGCCGCCAGAACAAAAAATACGGGGGGATGCGCGTGACGGATACATTCGACTTCGTGGTGGTGGGCGGCGGCTCGGGCGGCTGCACGGTGGCGGGGCGGCTGTCGGAGGATCCGAACATTTCGGTGGCGGTGCTGGACGCCGGAGGCAAGAACGACAATTGGGTGGTCACGACACCTTTCGCACTCGTGCTGATGGTCGCGGGCAACGTCAACAACTGGGCCTTCAACACCGTCCCGCAGAAGGGCCTCAACGGCCGCATCGGCTATCAGCCTCGCGGCAGGGGGCTCGGCGGCTCATCGGCGATCAACGCGATGGTCTATATCCGCGGCCACCGCGCCGACTACGATCAATGGGCCTCGCTCGGCAATGCCGGCTGGTCGTTCGCCGACGTGCTGCCCTACTTCAAACGCGCGGAAAACAATTCCGATTTCGAAGGCGAGTATCACGGCAAGGGTGGGCCGCTTTCCGTCAACAAGTCGCGCAGCGGCAATCCGGTGCAGCAGATATTCCTGCAGGCCGCACAGGAAGCGCAGTTCCGCCTGCGCGAGGACTTCAACGCCGACGAGCATGAGGGCCTCGGCATCTATCAACTGACGCAGAAGAACGGCGAACGTTGCAGCGCCGCGCGCGCCTATATCCACCCGCATATGGGAAACCGCGCCAATCTGCGCGTCGAGACGCATGCCCACGCCACCCGCATCCTGTTCGAAGGCAAGCGCGCGGTCGGCGTCGAATACCGGCAGGGCAAGGAGCTCAAACAAATCCGTGCCCGGCGCGAGGTGATCGTGTCCTCCGGCGCGTTCCAGACCCCGCAACTCCTGATGCTCTCCGGCGTCGGCGACAGCGCGGCGCTTGGCAAGCACGGCGTCGCCACCGTCCATCATTTGCCCGGCGTCGGACAGAACCTGCAGGATCACCCGGACTTCGTGTTCGGCTACATGTCCGACAACCCCAACTTCAACGGTATTTCGCTTAAAGCGCTGCCGAGGCTGCTGCGGGCCATCGGCCAATACCGGCGCGAACGCACCGGACCGATGACGTCGAATTTCGCCGAGTGCGGCGGCTTCCTGAAAACAAGGCCCGACCTCGACATCCCCGACATCCAGCTCCATTTCGGCATGGCGCTGGCGGACGACCATGGCCGCAAGCGCCATCGCGGCACCGGCTTTACCTGCCACGTCTGCCTGCTGCGGCCGAAGAGCCGCGGCGAGGTCACGATCGGCAGCGCCGATCCGCTTGCCGCGCCGGTGATCGACCCGAACTTCTTCGGCGAGCCGGACGATCTGGAAACCATGGTCGCGGGCTTCAAGACCACGCGGCGGCTGATGGAGACACCGGCGCTGCGCGCGTTGCAGAAGAAGGAGATGTTCACGGAAGGCGTGCATAGCGATGATGACATCCGTAACCTCCTGCGCGCCCGCGTCGACACCGTCTATCACCCGGTCGGCACCGCCAAGATGGGCGTCAACGATCCGATGGCCGTGGTCGATCCAAAGCTGAAAGTATACGGCGTCGAAGGATTGCGCGTGGTCGACGCCTCGATCATGCCGACGCTGATCGGCGGCAATACCAACGCACCGACCATCATGATCGGCGAGAAGGCCGCCGACATGATAAGAGCGGAGATGCGGGCGGGTTGATTCCCGTTATTGCGAGGAGCGCGGGATTGTAGGGTGGGCAAAGCGAAGCGTGCCCACCAGCTGATGATCCGGATAGATGGCGGGCACGGCGCAAGAGCGCCTTTGCCCACCCTACGTTGTCTCGCAATGACGTGCGACACAACCGATTTCCGGGATCGCAATATGCATTATCAGCGGGCCTCGGTGACTTATCAGGCGCGCGCGACTTGGTTACAGTAGTTCCATCAACTTCAACAATCACCTGACACAACGGGAGAGAAACAATGGATCTTGGGATCAAAGGCCGCCGCGCCATCGTCTGCGCATCGAGCAAGGGCCTGGGGCGCGCCTGCGCCATGGCGCTGGCCAATGAAGGCGTACATGTCACGCTGACTGCACGTGGCGCGGAGGCGCTGAAGAAGACCGCCGACGAAATCCGCAAAGCCAACCCCGGCGTCACCGTCACCGAGATCGCCGGCGATATCACCACGCCGGCCGGGCGCGAGGCGGTGCTGAAGGCCTGTCCCGATCCCGATATTCTGATTAACAATGCCGGCGGCCCGCCGCCCGGCGATTTCCGCAACTGGACCCGCGACGACTGGATCAAGGCGATCGACGCCAACATGCTGACGCCGATCGAACTGATCAAGGCGACGGTGGACGGCATGATGGCGCGGAAATTCGGCCGCATCGTCAACATCACCTCGGCCGCGGTGAAGGCGCCGATCGATATATTGGGGCTCTCCAACGGCGCGCGCGCCGGCCTCACCGGCTTCATTGCCGGGCTGTCGCGCAAGACCGTGATCAGCAACGTCACCATCAATGCGCTGCTGCCTGGACCGTTCGACACCGACCGGCTGCGCGGTGTGGGGAAAGCGGAAGCCGAAAAGCGCGGCATCACGCCGGACCAGGTGTTTGCCGAGCGCGCCAAGCAAAATCCGGCCGGACGGTTCGGCGAGCCCGATGAGTTCGGCTATGCCTGTGCATTCCTGTGCGGCGACAAGGCCGGATTCATCACCGGCCAGAATATCCTGCTCGACGGCGGCGCGTTCCCGGGCACGCTATGAAGGCTGTCTGGTACGAGCGAGCGGGGCCAGCGCCCGAGGTGCTGACCTATGGCGAGATGCCGACGCCGGTGGCCGGCCCGGGCGAGGTGCGCGTGCGGCTGGAAGCATCCGGCGTCAATCCCGCCGATGTCGGCCGCCGCGGCGGCGGCTACCGGCCGATGGAATATCCGCGCGTCGTTCCGAACAGCGATGGTGCTGGGATCATCGATCAGGTCGGCGACGGCGTCACGCGGCTCAAGGCCGGCCAGCGCGTCTGGCTGTTCAACGGCCAGCGCAACGGCCGCGCGTTCGGCACGGCGGCCGAGTATATTGCGCTCGCCGAACATCTGGTGACGCCGCTGCCGGACAATTTGTCGTTTGCGGAAGGCGCCACGCTCGGCATCCCCGCCATGACGGCGTGGACCTGCCTCTACTGCGACGGCCCGATCGTGGGACAGACAGTGCTGGTCACCGGCGGCGCGGGCGCCGTCGGTCACTATGCCGTGCAACTCGCCAAATGGGGCGGCGCCAAGGTGATCGCGACCGTGAGTTCGGCTGTTAAGGCCGAGCAGGCGCGGCTTGCCGGCGCGGACCTCGTTATCAATTATAAAAGCGAGGATGTCGTCGCCAAGACGATGGCCTTCACCGGGCAGCTTGGCGTCGACCGTGTCGTCGATGTCGATTTCGGCGGCAATATCGAGACCACGCTGAAACTGATGGGCATGAATTCGACGATCGCGGTCTACGCCAGCAACGGCAACCGCACGCCCGTCGTGCCGATGCGCGAGTTGATGGAAAAATGCATCGCGCTTCGCGCGCTGGTGCTGTTCGCACTGCCACAGCCGTTATTGGCTGCAGCGCAGGCGGACATCACGAAGTGGCTGTCGGCGGGTCCGCGCATTCACAACGTCGCGGCGCAGTTCGCGCTCTCGGACACTGCGCAGGCACACCTTGCGGTGGAGAAAGGCGACAAACTCGGCACCGTTATCGTCGATTGCGCTCGTCTTCTTCCCGTTGGCTGACACTGGAGGAATCCGCCGCGGTTCGCTCCTGATCCCAAGTCAGGCCGAACTCGTCGAGGCCTTGCGCCAGCAAATCTCCGAGCATTGGCTCGCCCAGGAGATAACGCGCGGTGTGACGCTCACGCTGGCCGGCGGCTTCCCTACGCAAATCCTCCCATTCATCAATGGAGGCGTCGCCACGGCCGAGCCGCATCAGGGCGACCAGATCGACCTTCTCCTCTTCGGAGAGCGCGTTGATGAAGCCGGTGATCTCACGGATCACCGGATCCTGCCCATTGTCCTGCAGCACATCGATCATGTCGTCATCGGCTGCGTTCGACCCGGAGTCCGGATCAGACGTGGCCTCCTTGACGTCGAATTGCCGGGCCTTCTCAATCAAAAACCCGACTTTTTCCGTCGAAATCGCGAGTTCCGGCATGGCGCGCTCCTGGTGTGATGCCGCGATAACGTTCCATCGCCCCATCCGATCCATTGCGCCGACCTGCAGAAACCCGCATCTTCGCGGCCAATTACATCAATAAGGAAGCGCCAATGCACTGGACCGTGGGCAGGGTCAAAATCACGAAGGTCGTTGAAGTTGAAACGGTCGGCAGCACCCGTTTCATCCTTCCGCTCGCGACCAACGAGGAAATCCAGAAACTGCCCTGGCTCATTCCGCATTTTGCGACCGGGGAAGGCCGGCTGAAAATGTCGATCCATTCGTTCCTGATCGAAACGCCCACGCGCCGGATCATCGTCGATACCGGGCTCGGCAACGACAAGCAGGGCCGCAACGTTCCGACCTGGAACAACCGAACGGATCCGTTCCTCGACAGACTGACGGCGGCGGGCTTTCCCCCTGATAGCGTCGATACCGTGCTATGCACGCATCTTCATGTCGATCATGTCGGATGGAATACGAGGCTCGTCGATGGCAAATGGGCGCCGACCTTCACCAATGCCCGATACGTGTTCGGCAAGGCCGAATACGAGCACTGGCGCGACCACAGCGATGCGCCGGACAAGGCGGCCGTGTTCAGTGATTCCGTGCAGCCGATTGCCGATGCCGGCAAGGCCGATCTCGTCGCCAGCGACGCCCAGCTTGCGGATGAAATCACCCTGATCCCGACACCCGGCCACAGCCCCGGCCATATGAGCGTCCACATCAAGTCGGACGGCGAGGAAGCCCTGCTGACGGGGGACGTTGCCCACCATCCGTGCCAGATGGCCCATCTCGACTGGTCTTCGACGGCGGATTCCGATCCCCGGCAGTCGGCCGAAACCCGCCGCGAGCTGTTCTCGCGCTTTACCGACACGCCGACGCTCGTGATCGGCGGGCATTTCAGCGCCGGTCACATCAGGCGTGACGGCGATGCGTTCAAGTACATCGCGCTAGGCGACTAGCGCCCGACACGCGGGATGGTGGGCACGGCGCAAGGGCGCCTTTGCCCACCCTACCCTGCGCTTTCGGCAGTTGAATTTCCTGCCCCGCTGTTCCATGAAGCGTACCGAGGTATACCACCGATAAGCCTGATAAACCCTGCAGGGAGTGACAAAATGAAGCTTGTACGTTACGGCGCCAAGGGCGCGGAAAAGCCCGGCCTGATCGATAAATCCGGCCAGTTGCGCGATCTTTCGGCCCACGTGAAGGACCTCGACGGCGAGGCCTATTCGCCGGCCGGGCTCGCCAAGTTCGCCGCCCTGGATACCTCAAAACTTCCCGCCGTCGACGGCAAACAGCGCTTCGGCGCGCCGGTTACCGGCATCTCGAAATTCGTCGCGATCGGGTTGAACTACAGCGACCACGCCAAGGAAACGGGATCGCCGATCCCGACCGAACCGATCTTCTTCATCAAAGCCAACACCTCGCTGTCGGGTCCGAACGACGCGGTCGAAAAGCCGCGCGGCTCCACCAAGCTTGACTGGGAAGTCGAGATCGCCGCCATCATCGGCACCCGCGCCAAGTACGTCTCGGAAGCCGACGCGTTGAACCACGTCGCCGGCTATTGCGTCTGCAACGACGTCTCCGAGCGCAATTTCCAGCAGGAGCGCGGCGGCCAGTGGACCAAGGGCAAGTCGCACGACACCTTCGGCCCGCTTGGCCCGTGGCTGGTGACCAAGGACGAAATCCCTGACGTGCAGAAGCTCGGCATGTGGCTCGACGTCAACGGCCAGCGCCGCCAAACCGGCAACACCTCGACCATGATCTTCTCGATGGCGAAATGCATTTCCTATGTCTCGCAGTTCATGACGCTGTTGCCCGGCGACATCGTCACGACAGGCACCCCGCCCGGCGTCGGTCTCGGCATGAAGCCGCCGACCTTCCTCAACGTCGGCGACGTCGTAACCCTCGGCATCGAAGGCCTCGGCGAGCAGCGGCAGGAGATCATCGCGGCCTAGACGTCATACCCCGCGAAAGCGGGGTATCCAGTACGCCGCGGCTTTGGTGAAAGAACCGAACAGCCGCGGCGTACTGGATCATCCGCCTTCGCGGATGATGACATCGCGTGGTCGTCATGACCGGGCAAAACAAAGAAGAAAACTTCCAAGGGAACTCCCAGCATGAAACTCACCTTCTCCCCCGCCTCGCCGTTCGCCCGAAAAGTGCGCATCGTCGCGATCGAGACCGGCCTGATCGACAAGATCGAATTCATCGCGGCCACGGTCGCGCCGGGTCAGGCCAACGAAGAATATTCGAAGATCACGCCGCTGAAGAAGTTGCCGGTGCTGATCCTCGACAATGGCGATGTCATTCTCGATTCGTATGTGATCGTCGAATATCTCGACGAACTCGCCGGCGGCGGCAAACTGATCCCCGCCTCCGGCCCCGAGCGATGGAAGGTCAAGAGCGACCATTCGCTGCTGCAGGGCATGCTCGATTCCATGCTGCTGTGCCGCTACGAAGGCATGGTGCGGCCGGAGCCGCTGCGGTGGAAGGCGTGGTCCGACGATCACTGGAACCGCGCGTGGACCGGCATGGCGCGCTTCGAGAACAAGGCCGACGTTCTGTCTGGCCCGTTCAACATCGCGCAGATCGGCCTTGTTTGTGTGCTCGGCTATGCCGATTTCCGCTTTGCCGATTGCGGCTGGCGCAAGGCCTATCCAAAACTCGACGCTTTCCATCAGAAGATGATGGAGCGGCCGTCGGTGAAAATCTCGGCACCGCCGCCGGCGTAACCACAACAAGGGAGACGGCAGCATGCGCGAGGGTGGCAAACGATTGCGACACCTCGGCTTCGCTGCCGTTTTCATGCTCGGCGCATCCGCCGCATCTGCCCAGCTACAGGAATTCTCCACCGGCCAGCGCAACCTCGCCTGCGGCAGCCCGGCCTCCATCGGCGATGGCTGGCCCACCGCGACGCCGGAAAGCGTCGGCCTTGACGGTGCGCGCCTGTGCGGCATCGCCGCGCGGCTACAGTCCACCAATGCCAACGTTCATGCCGTGATCGTGGTCCGTCGCGGGACGCTCGTGTTCGAGCAGTACTTCCCGGGCTATGACGAGCCCTGGGGAATGGGCGAAGGGCGGCAGCACGATTTCGATGCGACGACCAAGCACGACATGCGCTCGGTTTCGAAGAGCGTGATCTCCTTGCTGGTGGGGATCGCAATCGATCGCGAGCTGATCAAGAGCGCCGACGAGCCTGTCGTCAAATTCTTTCCGGACTATTCGGCGCTGAAAACGGCGGGTTGGGACAACATCACCCTCCGCCATCTCCTCACCATGTCGTCGGGCATTCAGTGGGACGAGAACCGCGCCTGGAAAGATCCTGAGAACGACGAACCGCATCTCGGCAATGAAGCCGACCCGTTCCGCTACGTCCTGTCGAAGCCGATCGCGGCACCGCCGGACACCGTATGGAATTACAATGGCGGTGGAACGGACCTGCTCGGCAACATCATCGAGCGTGTATCGGGTAAATCGCTGGACGCTTTTGCGCGCGAGGCCCTGTTCACGCCCCTTGGCATCTCGGACTGGGAATGGATGAAGTACCGGAATGAGCATATTGCCGCGGCCGCGGGTCTTCGCTTGCGCCCGCGCGACGCCGCAAAAATCGGCCAGCTCGTGCTCAACAAGGGTGCCTGGAACGGCAAGCAGATTGTGTCGTCGAAATGGATCGAGCAATCGGTCACGCCGCGCTTTCAGGCGATCGGCTATTTCGGCGGCCTGTTCTATTACGGCCAGCAATGGTGGATGGGTCGCACCTTGTCCGGCGACAAGGATGTGAAGTGGATTGCGGCCCAGGGCCTCGGCGGCCAGCGGATCTTCATCGTCCCCGAACTCGATCTTGTGGTCATGACCACATCCGGGCTTTATGGCAGCGGCCGGCAAGGTCAGGCCGCGCTCGACATCCTCGCCAACTTCATCATTCCCTACATCAGGGACAACGCGCGATAATCTAGCCGGGAAAATCATGAGCCTGAAATTTACCGTCGGCGATCTCACCATTCACCGCATCATCGAACAGGAAACCACCTTCCTGCCGGCATTGGAAATGCTGCCGGGCCTGACGCCGGAACTGTTGGCGGAGAACCGGGCGTGGATGCGAGATGCCGGTGCGCTCGACGACAAGGACGTGCTGATCCTGTGCTTCCAGTCCTATGTGGTGAAGACGCCGCATCACACCATCCTGATCGATAGCTGCATCGGCAACGACAAGCCGCGGCCGCAGCGGCCGAAATGGAACATGAAGACCGACGACACCTACGCGCGCGGGCTGGCTGCCGCAGGGTTTTCCGTCGGTGACATCGACTACGTCATGTGCACGCATCTGCATGTCGACCACGTCGGCTGGAACACGCGGCTCGACAATGGCCGCTGGGTGCCGACCTTCCCCAAGGCGCGCTACGTGTTCGACAAGACCGAGTTCGACTACTGGACCGAGACCCACGCGAAAACGCCGGTGCCGGCGTTTGGCGACAGTGTGCTGCCGGTCGTCGAGGCGAAACAGGCGGAGATCGTGCGCAGCGACTACCAGATCGGCGACCACGCGCGCATCCTGCCGACGCCGGGCCACACGCCCGGCCATGCCGCCTTCACCTTCGGCCGCGGCAAGGACGACGCGGTGTTCTCCGGCGACCTGATGCATTCGCCGCTGCAGACGCGCTATCCAGAACTGTCCGTGAAGTTCGATGTCGATCAGGTGCAGGCGGCCACGACGCGGCGCAATTTCTTGGAACGTTACTGCGACACCGATACGCTGTGCTGCACCGCGCATTTCCCCTCGCCTTCGGTCGGAAAAATCCGGCGCAAGGGCAATGGATTTTCCTGCGAGGCGACATGAGCGCGGGCACGCCGACGTTCGAGACGCTTTCGATCGAGCCGGTCGACGAGCATGTGGCGATCATCCGGCTCAACCGGCCGGACGCGTCCAACGCGCTCAACACCCGGATGGGACGCGACCTCGTGCGCTATTTCGAGGATGCGGCGCTTGATCCGAAGAGCCTGCGCTGCATCGTCCTGACCGGCACCGGCGACAAGGCGTTCTGCGCCGGTGGCGATTTGAAGGAGCGCCGCGGCATGACCGACGAGGCATGGACTCGCCAGCACGTCATCTTCGAGCGAATGGTGCGGGCGCTGATCGACTGCCCGGTCCCGATTATCGGCGCCGTCAACGGCGCGGCCTATGGCGGCGGCTGCGAGATCGCGGGCTGCTGCGATTTCCTCTATGCGGCAGAGGGCGCGCGTTTTGCCCTGACCGAAGTCACGCTCGGAATCATGCCGGGTGGCGGCGGAACGCAAACCCTGCCGCGGGCCGTCGGCGAGCGCCGCGCCAAGGAATTGATCCTGACGGGCAAGCCGTTCACGGCAGCGGAAGCCCACGCCTGGGGTCTTGTGAACGAAGTCTTTCCGATATCCGAACTATTGCCGGCGGCACTGGCGACCGCCTCGCGCATTGCCCGCAACGCGCCGATCTCCGTCCGCCAGGCAAAGCTGTCGATCCATCGCGGCCTGCAACTATCGCTGCGGGACGGCCTCGCGCTAGAGATCGAGGCCTACAACCGCATGGTCCCGACCGAAGACCGCCGCGAGGGCGTGCTGGCCTTCAACGAGAAGCGGCCGCCGAATTTCAAGGGGCGGTGAACCGATAGCGTTTTCGAGCGAAGCATGCCCTCGGACTTGATCCGGGGGTGGATACCGGTTCGCATAGCAATCAAGTTTACGCAGATTGCGTAGACTTATCTGCGGTAGAAAACGCGTCAAACAAGAACCCAGGCTTCGGTTCTGATTCAATCAGAACCGAAGCCGCTCAATCGAACAGGCTCGGCGTGTGGTTCACGACCGCGCCTTCGATCGTCAGCATCTTCAATTTCGTCACCACCCCGCCATTGGCGGAGAAGCCGCCGGGCTTGTTGCCGGCCGCCAGCACGCGGTGGCACGGCACCACGATCGGACAGGGGTTGCGGCCCAGCGCCTGGCCGACATCGCGCGACAGCTCGACGCCGCCGAGTTTCTTGGCGATATCGCCATAGGTCATGGTCTTGCCCGGCGGAATGGTGCGCGCGATGTCGTAGACGCCGCGATTGAATTCAGGAACGCCGTCGAGATCGAGCACGACGCCGGCGAGGTCGTTCGGCTTGCCCTCGAGCAGTTCTACAATCCCGTCGATCGCGGCCTGCACGTTCTCGGGCGGCTCTGCCTCGACAAGGTCGTTATGGCGCTGCTGCAGGCGGGCGCGGGTCTTCTTCTCGTCGCCCATCGGCAACTGCACCGAAATGATGCCGCGCTCGCCCCAAACGATGCCGCAGCGGCCGATCGCGGTGTCGAATATCGTAAAATGGTGCCCGGTCATGGCTGGCTCCATAGTCTCCTGTTCAATGCCACCCAGCTTCCTCTTGAGCTCAAATCTAGGCTTGGAGATTATTGCTATCCACCCGAAACCTGAGGGAACTTGACGGCATGAACAACTTCCGATGATCTGAGGTTCTCGCCAGCGCCATTCAATGGCTTTTGACCCATCCCCACCTCACGAGCCCATGCAAACGATAAACGTCAACGGATATGACATGGCCTATCTCGAGATCGGCCGGGGGCCCACGCTGGTGTGCGTGCACGGCTCGCTGTGCGATTTCCGGATCTGGTCGTCGGTGCTGGGGCCGCTGACGCGCAAACACCGCGTGATCGCACCGTCGTTGCGGCATTTCTTCCCCGACCATTGGGACGGCGTCGGTGAAACCTATTCGATCGCGCAGCATGTCGACGACGTGATCGGCTTCATCGAAAGGCTCGATGCCAGGCCGGTCGACCTGATGGGCCATTCCCGCGGCGGACACATTTGCTTTCGCGTCGCGCAGCGCCGGCCTGACCTGTTGCGCAAGCTGATCCTGGCCGAGCCGGGGGGCGAGCTCGACGCTACCCTTGATCCCGCCTACAAGCCCGGCCCCTCGCCGCTGGCGGGAATGATAGCAGCTTCCGCTGAGGTGATCGCCAAGGGTGACATCGACGGCGGCTTGCAGATCTTCATGGATGCGCTGGAAGGCCCCGGCGCCTGGAAGCGCCTGCCGGCAACGCCGAAACAACTGCTGCGCGACAACGCCACGACGCTGATTGGCCAGATGCGCGACCAGCGTCCGCCGTTCTCCAAGGCGGATGCGGAGGCGATCAAGACCCCGACCTTGTTCATCGGCGGCGCCAAGACCAAGGGCACGCTGCCGAAGGTGCTGCATGCGCTGGCCACCAACGTGAAAGGCGCGCGCACCGAGATGATCCCGGGCACCACGCACCCGATGTTCGAGCAGGCGCCGCAGAAATATTGCGAGATCGTTTTGACATATCTCGCGGAGGGTTGATCGCCATGCAGACACTGACCGTCAACGGCTACGACATGGCCTATCTCGATGTTGGCCGAGGTGCCGACAACAGCCCGCCACTGGTTCTCGTGCACGGCACACTCGGCGACTTCCGCACCTGGAACGCCGTGCTCGGGCCGCTGTCGAAGAAGCACCGCGTGATTGCGCTGAGCCTGCGGCGGTTCTTTCCGGAGCACTGGAACGGGGTAGGCAACGACTATCTGATGGCGCAGCACACCGCCGACGTCATCGGCTTCATCGAGGAGCTGAATGTGGGGCCGGTCGATTTGATCGGCCATTCCCGCGGCGGCCATATCGGATTCCGGGTGGCGCAGGCGCGGCCGGATCTGTTGCGCAGGGCCATTCTTGCCGAGCCGGGGGGCGATCTCGAACCGGCGCTGCAACCGACAAGCCCGCCTCCCGGCCCCGTGCCGCTGGGTCCGCGCGTTCCGATGGCTGCCGAGATGGTACGAAACGGCGACATCGACGGTGCGCTCGCCCTCTTTGTCGATGGGATCGACGGTGAAGGCGCGTGGGCGCGGTGGCCTGCGGCGCCACGACAGCAATTGCGCGACAACATCTATACGCTGCTCGGCCAGGTCGGCGAAAACCGCAAGCCGTTTCTGAAGAGCGAAGCGGAATCGATCAAGACGCCAACCTTGTTGATCGGCGGCGGCGACACCAAGGGCGCATTGGCGGTGATCTGGCGCGTGCTGGCCAAGCATATTCCAGGTGCAACGACGGCGGTCATCCCCGGCACGCGCCACTGGATGTTCGAACAGGCGCCGCAGGAATTTTGCGACGTGGTGCTGGAGTTTCTCGCGGCGTAAATGCGTCGCCCCGTTTACTTCTGATCCAGCCGCCACGCGCCATCCCAATCGGCGGCCGGCGGATTAGCCTGAAAGTTCTCGACACGTTGCGCCATCGCTTTGGACGGTCCGTCGCCGGGGACGGCCTCGAGCGCCGCCTGGAAAGCCCGGCGCGCATCATCCCAGCGGCGCGCCCGATAGGCAGCCAGCCCCTCGGCGTACCGCGCCAGCAGTTCAAGTTGCTTCTCCGTCAACTCGCCCGCGCGCCCGATGATCTCGAACACCGCTTCGGGACGGGTCTGGCCAACGACGGTCAGCCGATCGACCTCGCGCGATTCCACGGCATCGCCGGCCGCCATGATCGCAGCTTCCGAAGCCAGCGAATGACTGCCGTAGAACTTGTTGGCGTTCTCCAGGCGCGAGGCCAGATTCACAGCATCACCCATGACGGTGTAGCTCATCATGAATTCCGAGCCGATGCTGCCGACCAGCACCTCGCCGGTCGCGATGCCGATGCGCACTTCGCAGTCGCTCGGCACGGTGCGCACGCCAAGCAATTCGGGCAGTTCGGTGCGCAGCGCCTTGCCGCGGTCCGCCATCTCGACGGCGGCAAGGCATGCCAGCCGCGCCTGTTCGCTATGCTCGGTAAACGGAGGCCCCCAATAGGCCATGATGGCATCGCCGATATATTTGTCGATGATGCCGCGATGGCCGCGGATCGGTCCCGACATTGTCGACAGATAATGGTTCATCACCTTGACGAGGCCCTGCGGTGTCGTGCCTTCGCTGAGGCTGGTAAAGCCCTTCATGTCGCAGAACAGCACCGTCATCACCCGCCGCTCACCATTGCTTGCGGCCAGCGATTGCGGGTCGATCAGGCCTTCGACGACGCGCGGGTCGACATAGCGGCCGAAGGTTTCGCGCAAGCGCTCCTTGTGGCGCAATTGCTCGACCATGTTGTTGAAGGCCGTCGTGAGCTGGCCGATTTCGTCGCGCGTGGTGACGTCGATCGACCCGTCGAGCCGGCCGGCTTCGACGGCGCGGGTGCCTTCCAGCAAACGCCGGACTGGTCCGGTAATGCCGGTGCTGATGAAAAGTGAAAACATCAGTCCGAGGATGCCCGCAAGCAAGGTCAGGACAACGGAGATGACAATGGCGGTCTTCTGGTCGCGCATCGTCATCACGGCGTCGCTGCGGACCTGCCCCAGCATGTCCGTGCGGATGCCTTCGATTCTTTGGTTGAGTTCGTCGCGCAGCGTATCGGTTCGGACCAGGCTGGCTCTGGCCTCCACGAAATTGCCGGCGTCGAGCAAGGACAACAATCGCTTGTATTCCTCACCGAGATAGCGACGGAGATCGCTGGTCACGTGCTCGATTCGATCGTCGATCCGGCCGAGCCGGGCGTTATCGGATCCGGTGGAGACATCGTCGATGATCGCGTTGATCAGGGCGCGCGCCGCTTGCGCCTCCTGTTCGATTTCCGCTCCCTTCGCCTCATAGATTTTTCGCTGCTCTGCGGAGAATGCCATGTCGGGCGGCGACTGCATCCTGCCGATCACGATCCGGCGCAGCGCCAAAGCCTGCTCCAGCGAGCGGACATTCATCCGCGCCAGATGCCCATACGCTTCGACATATTTGCTGCTGAACTCGTCGAGCTGATGGGCGATCTTGCGCGTCATCACCGTCGACAACGCCGACGTGATCGCCATCAGGACGATCAGTCCTATGGCAATGCCAAGGATCCGCTTTCGGATGGTTGGTCGCAGCATGGACTGGCGTTCTAAGGTGATGGACATGACCGGAAACGGGATCCAAGCAGCAAAGCGAAAGCCCGGCCGATCGACATCTGGCCGGGCGCGTTTCTTATCGCGCGCTGGTGAATTTAGCACGATCCGGCGCGTTAAAATTGACCGTAGTTTCGGGAGAAACTGTCGCAGCTACCCCTTCCAAACGCCGGCCGGCTGGCGCACCGCGATATTGAGCCTGTTCCAGACGTTGATATTGGCGATCGCCAGGATCAGCGCCGCGAGCTCCGCCTCGTCGAAATGCTTGTCGGCCTCGCTCCAGACCTCATCCGGTACCGGATCGGGCCGGTCGCTGATCCTGGTCAGGGCCTCCGTCAACGCCAGCGCCGCACGCTCGCCTTCCGTGAAATAGGGGGTGTCGCGCCACGCCGCCACGCAGAACAGGCGCTCGTCGGTCTCGCCGGCCCGCTTGGCGATTTTGGGGTGCATGTCGACGCAGGCGCTGCAGCCATTGATCTGGCTGGCGCGCAGATGCACCAGCTCAAGCAGTTTTTCCGGCAGGCTGTTTTTGGTCAATTCACCCAGCGCCTGCAGCGCCTTCATGGCATCGGGAACGACCATGACCGGGTGATTCATACGGGCGTGCATCATTTCTACTCTCCATGAGTTGTTCCGTTCTGACGCCGCCGCGCCGATTTGCTGTCACATCGGCGCGGTTTCGTTCGTCATAGCCAAGACGGAACGCGACATGGGAATGTGACCGAATGGACGAGAAAAAATTTCTGACGGAACAATTCGAGGCCAACCGGGCCCGCCTGAGGGCGGTGGCCTACCGCATGCTGGGCTCGACCAGCGAGGTCGACGATGCCGTGCAGGAGACCTGGCTGCGGCTGAGCCGTTCCGATACCAGCGCGGTCGAGAACCTCGGCGGCTGGTTGACCACCGTTGTCGCCCGCATCTGCCTCGACATACTACGCTCGCGCAAATCGCAGCGCGAGGAACCGATGGGGCCGCATGTGCCGGAACCTGTCGTTGACGATGCGCATGGGCGCGACGCCGAGATGGCCGACTCGGTGGGTGCGGCACTACTGGTAGTGCTGGAGACGCTGGCGCCGGCCGAACGGCTGGCCTTCGTGCTGCACGACATGTTCGCCGTCCCCTTTGAGGAGATCGCCCCGATCGTCGGCCGCACGCCTGCCGCAGCACGGCAGTTGGCCAGCCGCGCGCGTCGTCGTGTGCAGGGCACGCCACCGCCGGACGCTGATTTCGGCCGGCAGAAGAACATCGTCGACGCCTTCCTCAAGGCTTCCCGCGAGGGCGACTTCGAAGGGCTGCTCGCGGTGCTGGATCCCGACGTGGTGTTTCGCGCCGATGCTGCCGCCCAACGGCTCGGCTCGCTCGCCGAAATTCGCGGCGCCACGGCCGTGGCCGAAACCTTCAAGGGACGCGCGCAAGCCGCCAAGCCGGCGCTGGTCGATGGTACGCTGGCGGTCGCCGTCAGCATCGGCGGGCAGTTGCGTATCGTGCTGCACCTTACCCTCAGCGGGGAGCGGATATCGGCGGTCGAGGCGGTGGCAGACGCCGAGCGGCTCGGTTCGTCCGACGTAACCATGCTCACGTGAGCGGGGTCATCCCTTCACGGCCGAGAACACGATGGCCTGTAGCGATATCCGGCCGGGATCGCCGAATTCGCGGCGAAATTCCCGCGTCAGCGCGTCGACGACGCGTGCCGGATCGACGCCGCCACGCGCCTGGATCTGATCGATCAGCGGGTTACCATGGACCGCCGCGCGCGCGAAATTCGCGACGTCAGGCAGCTCCCTTTCCTGCCTGATCACAGCAATGCCGATGTCACCGAAGCCTGCTGTTATCAGCGACTCCTTGATCGGATCGATCTGGTGGCAGGAGAACGGCACATTGTAAAACTGCGGCGGATCGGTCGGGAAGAAACGCGCGGCCACCTCGTGCGCGATGCGGCCAAACGAATTGTAGCGATGGGAGTCCCAGACGCTGAGCACATAGCGGCCGCCCGGGGCGAGAACACGGGAGGCCTCGGAAAAGGATTTTGCCTTGTCGGGAAAGAACATCACGCCGAACTGACAGACGATGGCGTCGAAGCTTTGGTCGGCAAAGGGAAGCGCGACCGCATCGGCGGGCTGGAAGCCGACCTGCTCGCCGGGACGAAACTTGGCGCGCGCGATATCGAGCATCGGCGGGTTGAGATCGGTCGCGATCAACTGCGTGTCGGCAGGCAATGCGTCACGCAATTTCCGTGTGACGATACCCGTGCCGGCGGCGGTTTCGAGCACCCGCGCCGGACGCCCGGCGGCGGCGCGTCTTGCGATATCAGCGGCATATTCGGCGAAGATGATCGGGCCGAGACCGTGATCGTAATGCTGCGGGATATTGCCAATGAAACCGGCTGCGTCGCTGCTCATTGCAGACCTCCGATCGCCCCCGACGAAGCATATCCCCACACCCCGGTCCCAGTCCCCCTTGACTGAGCCCGGGCGAGGCGCTAGCTTTTGAATTCGGAATTCCGTATTCCAAACTGGACAGCCAGCATGATCCCTTTGGATCCGCTCCCCAACCTGATCGACCAGGTCTATGCCCGGATCCTTGAGGCGATCACCGACCGTTCGCTGCCGCCGGGGCATCGCATCCGGCAGAACGAGCTCGCCGAAAAACTCGGCGTATCGCGCCAGCCGGTGTCCCATGCGCTGCATTTGCTGCACCGGCAGGGGCTCGTCGCCGAAAGCGGCCGCCGCGGCTTTGAAGTCACCCGGCTCGACCCGGCGCGCATCCGCCAGCTCTACGAGGTGCGCGGCGCCATCGACGCGCTGGCAGCACGGCTGGCCGCCGCGCAAACCAAGGTCGACGCTGCGGGTCGCGCGCGGCTTGAAGCCGCGCTGCAGGCAGGGCGGACCATCGATAAAAACACGCCGCTGGCGCGGCTGATCGCACTCGACGTCGATTTTCACAGCGCGATCTATCGCCTCGCGGGCAATCCCGCGATCGAGGAAATGATCGCGCCGCAATGGCCGCACATGCGCCGCTCGATGGCGACCGTGCTGGCCGAACTCGATTACCGCGAGAGTGCCTGGACTGAGCACGAGGCGATCGCTTCGGAGATTTTCGCCGGCAATGCGAAGGTCGCGGAAGCCGCGGCGCTGGCGCATGCGCAGACCGCCGGACGAATGACGGAGGAGAGACTGAGGGCGACTGACGACAAGGCGGCATAACCGCCGACAATTAAAATCACAGGAGAGAACGCCATGAAACTGACACCGCAGCAGATCGAATTCTTCAACCGCGAAGGCTGGCTGTTCCTGCCCGAGCTGTTCAGCCCCGAGGAAGCAGCCTATCTCGCGCGCGAGGCCGAAGGCATCTACGACGCCAACCGGCCCGAGGTGTGGCGCGAGAAGAGCGGCGCGCCGCGCACCGCCTTTGCCGCGCATCTCTATAACGAAGCCTTCGGCGCTCTCGGCGCTCATCCCCGCATGATCGAGCCGATCGAGCAGCTCTTCGGCGAAAAACTCTACATGCATCAGTTCAAGATCAACGCCAAAGCCGCCTTCACCGGCGATGTCTGGCAATGGCACCAGGATTACGGCACCTGGAAACGCGACGACGGCATGCCCGAGCCGCGCGCGATGAACATCGCGATCTTCCTCGACGAGGTGATGCCGATCAACGGCCCCCTGATGCTGGTGCCGAAGAGCCAGCACGCCGGCGACCTCAAGGCCTCGCATGACCTGGAGACCACCTCCTATCCGCTGTGGACGCTGGATGAGGCCACCGTCACCCGGCTGGTGAAGGAAGGCGGCATCGTAGCCCCCACCGGCAAGGCCGGCGGCATGCTGATGTTCCACGGCAATCTGGTGCACGGATCAAGCGGCAACATCACGCCCTATCCACGCAAGATCGTCTACCTGACGCTGAATGCGGTTTCGAACTACATCCGCACCCCCACCCGGCCGGAATATATCGCGCACCGCGATTTTACGCCGATCCAGACGGTGGAGGATGACGCGCTGCTGCGGCTGGCGCGTGCCCACCAGCAGGCCGCGGAGTAGGAGCGATCGTGTCCCGGGCGCAGTGCAGCATGAAATGATGCGCTGCTGAACCGGGACCTGCTCTCGTTTATTGCTATCATAGGTCCCGGCCCTGCGGAGCAGCGTTACGGACGATGCTACGCATCGCCTAGGCTGCACCGCGTCCGGGACATGCCTCACTCCGATCGGACATTCCTCATGAACCTTCATCGCCTCCTCAACGCCCGCCTCGCGGCCGGCAAGCCGGTTCGCGTCGCGCTGATCGGCGCCGGCAAGTTCGGCTCGATGTTCCTGTCGCAGGTGCCACATACGCCGGGACTCGAAGTGTCCGTCATCATCGACATCGATCGCGACCGCGCCCGGGAAGCGTGCCGCACCGTCGGCTGGGACGCAGAGCGGATCGCTCGAACCGCTTTCACCGATGACGCCGTGCGCGCAATTGCCGGCGGCGCGATGGACGTCGTGGTGGAAGCGACCGGCAATCCCACCGTCGGCATCAGACATGCCCGCGCGGCGATTGCGGCGGGCAAGCATGTCGTCATGGTCAATGTCGAGGCCGACGTGCTGGCCGGCCCGCTGTTGGCCGATGAAGCACGCAAGGCCGGCGTGGTCTATTCACTGGCCTATGGCGACCAGCCGGCGCTGACCGCCGAGATGGTGGACTGGGCGCGCGCGACCGGTTTTCGCGTCGTCGCCGCCGGCAAGGGCACCAAATATCTGCCGGCCTATCACGACGTGACGCCGGATGGCGTCTGGGGCCATTACGGACTGACGGCCGGCGAAGCGCAATCGGCCGGCATGAACCCGCAGATGTTCAACTCGTTTTTGGACGGCACCAAATCCGCGATCGAAATGGCGGCAATCGCGAACGCATGCGGACTTGACGTGCCGTCGGATGGGCTGCTGTTTCCACCCTGCGGCGTCGACGATTTGCCGCATGTGATGCGGCCGCGCGATGCGGGCGGTGTGCTGGAGAAGGCCGGCCTCGCAGAGGTCGTGTCGTCGCTGGAGCGCGACGGCCGCCCTGTCTTCCGCGACCTGCGCTGGGGCGTCTATGTCGTGCTGGAAGCGCCGAACGACTACGCCGCCGATTGCTTCAAGCAATATGGGCTGAAGACCGACGCCTCAGGCCGATATGCGGCGATGTACAAGCCGTATCATCTGATCGGGCTCGAGTTGAACATTTCAATCCTGTCGGCGGCGCTGCGCAACGAGCCGACCGGGCAGCCGCATGATTTTCGCGGCGACGTGGCCGCGGTGGCAAAGCGCGACCTGCGCGCCGGCGAGATGCTCGATGGCGAAGGCGGCTACACGGTGTGGGGCAGACTGATGCCGGCATCGAAGAGCCTCGCAGCCGGCGCGCTGCCGATCGGACTTGCCCATCGCGTCAAGCTTAAGAGCGACGTTGCCCATGGCGCGGTGGTGCGCTGGAGCGATGTCGAGGTCGACGAAAACAACGACACCATCAAGACCCGCCGGGCGATGGAAGCGGCGTTCGGCGGCGCACGATAACAAGCTTCATCGCGGGTGCATTATATTCCGCTAATCCAGCATCAAATACACTTCGCAGCCGCGGTGAACCCTGAGATCCGTCAGCAAATCGGCAAACTTAAATAGATACTGTTGAAGATCGGCAGGCGCCGACGCCGCATTTGTGATCTTGATGCGGAAGGGCAGTCGTATCGCTGAAATGTCATCCGCACCGATGCTGTCGTTCAAAGCGTCGAGATTTCGGCCATGCCAGCCTGGTGCGCCGAGCGCCGGAAGCAATGCATCATAGAAATCATTCCGATCCCGCCATGCCGAAGCGTCCAGAGCAATCTCTTTCATTTTCCCTCCACCGGAACCTGGTTACGGAAGCAACCGACTCGCCCGCGCATGGGTGAACCATTTGCGGAACATCGCCTCGGTATCCATCATCTCGGTGAAGCCGGCCTGGTTGATCTTCACCGTCGAGACAATCGACGGCGGCCCTGGCTGCGTCTGGCCATAGCGCATGCTGTAATCGGCATATTGGAATGACAGGCCGACGAACTCTTCGAGCCCGGGTGAAACCAGATTGTATCTGCGGCGCAGGTCGTCCCACGGCGCGATCCATTTCGAACACTCCTGTGCCAACGACAGCGACACGGCACTCCCCGGCTTCATTTCAAGCGCATCGGCAATTGCCGGCCAGACATTCTCCCAGGTGAATACATCGCCGTTGGTGACGTTGAAGGCTTCGTTGTGCGCCGCGATTGCTTCTCCCGACCACGCGATCGCACGCGCAAGCAAATCGACGTCGACCGCCTGCGCTACCCGCGCCGCTCCACCCGGATAATGGAGCGGGCCACCCTGCTCGCGCAGTAACGCCGCATAGACGCCGAGCGGCGGGATCAAATCCATGGCGCCGCCCATGGCTTCGCCAACGATCAGGACCGGGCGAAGAATGCTCCAGTGCCACAGCTTGCCCTGCTGCAATTCGCGCAGAAAGTTCTCCTGCGCCCAGTAGAAGTTCGGCTGCTCGTACATTTCCGAGCGGCCTTCGCGGGCCGGCACGGTAAGCGGACGAACGTGAACGCCATAGGCCTTGGTGCCCTGCAGCAGCGCTACGTGGCGGAGCTGCGGTGCGACCGGCTCGAGCGCCGCCATCAGGTTGCGTAACATCAGATCGTTGGTGCGGATCTGGTTCGGATCGCGCCAACCGTCGATCAAATTCGGTGCTTCATAGAGCGCTGCGTAGACAAGATGGGTTGCACCTTGCAATTCAGACGCTGTCTGCGTGCATCGTGCGGCATCCGTCAGGTCGACCTGAACATGGCGGGCACCATGAAGCTCGCGCGGCTTGCGGCGCGATAGCGCTACAACGTCGCAGCCGCCGGTCCGGCCGAAGTGCCGCAGTGCGGCATTTCCCACCAGCCCTGTCGCGCCCGCAACCACTACTTTCTTGTCGGCCATTGACGAACTCCAGCGAGGGAATTGCAGCTTTCACTAGCAGGCGGCCGCAAGCCGCGTCAGCGGCAATCTTAGTCTTTCGTCGGGTGAAGCAGCCTGGCCGCACAGTATTCAGGCAGCTGTTCGCAACTGCGACGGAAACCAGAACCCTTGATTATCGATCACCAATTCGTCATCCTGCCTGCAGGTCCATAAAGCCGGGAAAATTGATTGCATCACCAAGAGCCTAGGTTTCAGGGCCCACATCCTTAAACAACAGTCCAGCACCCGCCATCGGTAATCAGAGAAGACGGCATGAGACCGTCGTCCCTTGGTCGGGTATCGGCAAAAAGCAGAGGGGAAGCAAAAGTGAAACGTCGTGATTTCTTGAAAGTGGGCGGTGTCGGTCTTGCCGCGACTGCGGTTGCAGCACCTGCCATTGCGCAATCGAACCCTGAGATAAAGTGGCGATACACGGCAAGCTGGCCGAAGGCGCTCGATACGCTGTACGGCGGCTGCGAATTTTTCGCCAAGCGCGTCGCTGAAATCACCGACAACAAATTCCAGATTCAGGCCTTCGCCGCCGGTGAAATCGTGCCCGGCCTGCAGGTGCTTGACGCCGTCTCGAACGGCACCGTCGAGATGGGCAACACCGCGCTCTATTACTACTGGGGCAAGAACCCGGCCTTCACCTTCGGCACGTCGCTGCCGTTCGGTCTCAACACGCGCTCGCATATTTCCTGGCTGCGTTTCGGCGGCGGCATGGACATGCTCAACGACCTGCTGAAGGAATATAACTGCGTCGGCGTGCCGACCGGCTCCACCGGCGCCCAGATGGGCGGCTGGTTCCGGAAAGAGATCAAGTCGATGGAGGATTTCAGGGGCTTGAAATTCCGCGTCGGCGGTTTCGCGGGCACCATCATCGCCAAGGTCGGCGGCGTGCCACAGCAGATCGCGGGCGGCGACATCTATCCGGCGCTGGAAAAAGGCACCATCGACGCAGCCGAGTGGGTCGGACCGTATGACGACGAAAAACTCGGCTTCGTGAAGGTCGCGAAGTACTACTACTATCCGGGTTGGTGGGAAGGCACCGGCCAGGGCCACAACATCATGAACCTCGAGAAGTTCAACGCCCTGCCGAAGCACTATCAGGCCGCGATCGAGACCGCTTCCTACGACACGTTCACCTGGGTCACCGGCAAATACGACTACGTCAATCCGCCGGCGTTGAAGCGGCTGCTGGCGGCGGGCGCGATCCTGCGGCCGTTCCCGCAGGAAGTTCTGGAGGCCTGCTACAATGCCGCCAACGGCATCTACGCAGATCTCTCCAAGAGCAACCCGCACTTCAACAAGATGTATACGAGCCTGGCGGCGTTCCGTAACGAATCGCTGGCCTGGAATCAGGTGGCTGAACTGAGCTACGACAGCTTCATGATGCGGATGCGCACCCGCACCTGAGGCGGATGATCGAAGACAAAAAAGAAGCCCCGGAGATTTCTCCGGGGCTTCTTCGTTGAACGGGTAGCTATCTATTTCTGACGCGTTTTCTTCACGCGAACGGTGTCCACTTCGCTTGAAAACGCTTCGCGCTATTCCTCGCCCTCGCCAAGCGCCTCGGCGAGCTTGTCGTAATACTTCGCCACGAGATCGATGTTGCCCTTGTTCTCGATTGCCGGCGGCGGCGACTTCAGCGCCTCGTTGAGATCGGCGAGCGCCTCCTTCTTGTCCTTGGCCGGCATCTTCTTGTCAGCCTGGATCTGGG